>NZ_RAHU01000009.1:0-187463 GCF_009659995.1 Stenotrophomonas sp. MH181796 | reverse complement strand
GGACGTACTTGCGCCGTCCCCCGCAGCCCCGCCCCGTCCGACCCAGCCCATGACACTGGCTCTGCCGGCCGCGAGGGGCCCTGCCGTTGGCTGCATGACCGCCCCGCATGACCGCAATGGCTCCACACGCTAAACTCCCGCCGTGAATACTCCCACCTACACCGCCCAGCAACTCGCCGAGCAGTTCGGCCTGCAGGTCCATGGCGATCCCGCTACCGCCATCCATGGCGTGGCCACCCTCGCCCATGCCGGTCCTGGCCAGCTGACCTTCCTCGCCAACCCGCGCTACCGCGCCCAGCTGGCCGACAGCCAGGCCTCGCTGGTGGTCCTGCGTGCCGACGACGCCGAGGCCGCTCCGGGCGCCGCGCTCGTGGCCAAGGACCCGTACACCACCTTCGCCAAGATCGCCGCGCTGTTCGACATCGCGCCGACACGGCCACCCGGCATCCACCCCAGCGCCGTGATCGACCCCAGCGCCCAGGTCGCCGCCAGCGCGCATATCGGCCCGTTCGTCTCCATCGGCGCACACAGCGTGGTCGGCGAGAACTGCATCATCGGCACCGGCAGCGTGATCGGCGAAGACTGCAGCCTGGACAACGGCTGCGAGCTGATCGCGCGGGTCACCCTGGTTACCCGGGTCAAGCTTGGCAAGCGCGTGCGCGTGCATCCCGGTGCAGTGCTCGGCGCCGATGGCTTCGGCCTGGCGATGGACGCCGGCAAGTGGATCAAGGTGCCGCAGCTGGGCGGTGTGCGCATCGGCGACGATTGCGAGATCGGCGCCAATACCTGCGTCGACCGCGGTGCGCTGGAAGACACCGTGCTGGACGAAGACGTGCGCCTGGACAACCTGGTGCAGATCGCGCACAACGTGCAGATCGGCGCGCATTCGGCCATCGCCGGCTGCACCGGCATCGCCGGCAGCGCCAGGATCGGCCGCTACTGCCTGCTCGGCGGCCACGTCGGCGTGGTCGGCCACCTCGAGATCTGCGACAAGGTCGTGATCACCGGCAAGTCCGTGGTCCGCAATTCCATCCATGAGCCGGGCGAGTACTCGTCCGGCACCCCGTTGACCGACAACCGCACGTGGCGCAAGAACGCCGCGCGCTTCAAGCAGCTGGACGCATTGGCTCGCCGCGTCCTGGCCGCTGGCAAGGAGAAAGAATGAACGACACGCTGCAGCTTCCTATCGACGTCTGCCAGATCCAGGAACTGCTCCCGCACCGTTACCCGTTCCTGCTGGTGGACCGGGTGCTTGAACTCGACATCGACGCCAAGCGCATCCTGGCGCAGAAGAACGTCAGCATCAACGAGCCGTTCTTCCAGGGCCACTTCCCGGGCCGCCCGATCATGCCCGGCGTGCTGATCATCGAAGCGCTGGCGCAGGCCGGTGGCGTGATGACCCAGCTGACGCTCGGCCGCGATGCGCAGTCCAAGCTGTTCTACATGGTCAAGGTGGAAAATGCCCGCTTCAACAAGCAGGTCGTCCCCGGCGACGTGCTGATGCTGGATGTGCAGATGAAGCGCCTGATCCGCAACATGGGCTGGTACTACGGCGAAGCCAAGGTCAACGGTGAAGTCGTTGCCTCGGCCGAAGTCATGTGCGCCGGCGCCAAGGGCTGATCCACTGGAGGCAGGAATGACTGACAACACACCGCGGATCCACCCGACCGCCGTCATCGATCCGGCCGCGCGCCTGGCCGATGACGTCCAGGTGGGCGCCTTCACCCTGATCGGGGCCGATGTGGAAATCGGCGCCGGCACAGTGGTCGGCCCCCATTGCAGCATCCACGGCCCGACCAGGATCGGCCGTGACAACCGCTTCATCGGCCACGCCGCGATCGGTGGCGAGCCGCAGGACAAGAAGTTTGCCGGCGAGCGCACCGAACTGGTGATCGGCGACCGCAACGTGTTCCGCGAGTTCGTCACCCTGAACCGTGGCACCGGCGGCGGCGGCGGCATCACCACGATCGGCAACGACAACTGGATGCTGGCCTACACGCACGTGGCGCACGACTGCCATGTCGGCAACTTCTGCGTGTTCTCCAACAACACCACCCTGGCCGGCCACGTCACCGTGGGCGACTACGTGATCATCAGCGGCTTCGCCGGTGCCCACCAGTTCTGCCGCATCGGTGCCCACGCATTCCTCGGCATGGGCGCGCTGACCAACGGCGACGTTCCGCCGTTCACCATGGTCGGCACCGATTCGCTGGGCCGCCCGCGCGGCATCAACAGCGAAGGCCTGAAGCGTCGTGGTTTCGACGCCGAGCGCATCTCCGCCATCAAGCGCGCCTACCGCACCCTGTACGTGGCGGGCCTGCCGCTGGCCGAAGCCAAGGTGCAGCTGACCGAACAGGCACGCGACAGCGATGACGTGAAGGCCATGCTGGACTTCATCGAGCACGCCGAGAGGCCCTTGCTGCGATGAGCAGCACGACCGGCCAGGCGCCGGCCGGCGCCGCCGTGATTCCGCTGGCCTCGATGGCCGGCAGCGTCCCCGCGCAGCGGGTGCTCAGCGAGCGCCCGTTGCGGATCGCACTGGTGGCCGGTGAGGCCTCCGGTGATCTGCTGGGTGCGGGCCTGGTGCGCGAGCTGAAGGCACGCTTTCCGAATGCCGAATTCGCCGGCATCGGTGGCGATGCCATGCGCAGCGCCGGCTGCCTGACCTGGCACGATGCCAGCGAGCTGGCGGTGATGGGCCTGACCGAAGTACTGCGCCACCTGCCACGCCTGCTGAAACTGCGTTCCGCGTTTCGCCAGCGTGCACTGGAATGGCAGCCGGACGTGTTCATCGGCATCGACGCGCCCGACTTCAACCTGGGCATCGAACGCTGGCTGAAGCAGCGCGGCGTGCGCACCGTGCATTACGTGAGCCCCTCGGTCTGGGCCTGGCGCGAGAAGCGCGCCGAGAAGATCGGCAGCAGCGCTGACCTGGTGCTGTGCCTGTTCCCGATGGAACCCCCGATCTATGCCAAGCACGGCATCGACGCACGCTTCGTTGGCCATCCGATGGCCGATGACATCCCCCTGCAGGGCAACCGCGAGGAAGCGCGCGCAGCGCTTGGCCTGCCGACCTCGGCCAAGGTGCTGGCGGTGCTGCCAGGCAGCCGCCTGGGCGAAATCTCGCGCCTCGGTGAACCGTTCTTCGAGGCCGCCTGGCAGGTCTCCGAGCGCATCCCCGGCCTGCACGTGGTAGTGCCTGCCGCCAACCCCGCCTGCAAGCGCCTGATCGAAGAGCAGCTGTCACGCTCGGCGTTGCCGGTCGCGTACTCGCATGTGCTGGACGGCCAGGCGCGCAACGCGATGATCGCTGCCGACGTGGTGGTGCTGGCCTCCGGCACCGCAACCCTGGAAGCCATGCTGGTGAAGCGGCCGATGGTGGTTGGTTACCGCGTCAACGAACTGACCTATCGCCTGGTCAAGGCGCTGGGCCTGATCAAGGTCGACCGCTTTGCCCTGCCCAACATCCTGGCCGGCCAGGACCTGGCGCCGGAGCTGATGCAGCACGACTGCACCCCGGACAAGCTGGCCGCCGCCATCCAGCAATGGTTCGACCATCCGCAACGGGTGACCGACCTGCAGGATACCTACGCGCGCCTGCATGAGCGCCTGCGCCGCAATGCGTCGGCACGTGCCGCCGACGCCGTCGGCGAGCTGCTGATGCGCGACCAGGCCCAGGCATGAGCCGCCGCCACGCCGCAGCGGCCAGCCTGACCCTGTTCGATGGCGCGGCGGTGGTCGAACCGGAGCGCCTGGTCGCCGGCGTCGACGAAGCCGGTCGTGGCCCGCTGGCCGGGCCGGTCGCGGTGGCGGCCGTGGTGTTCGACCCGGCACGGCCGCGGATCAACGGCCTGGACGATTCCAAGCAGCTGACCGCGGCGCGCCGCGAGCAGCTGCATGACCGCATCATCGAGCGCGCCCTGGCCTGGCATGTGGTGCTGGTGGACGTGGACACCATCGACCGTCTGAACATCTACCAGGCCACCCTGCAGGGCATGCGCGACGTGGTCGCAGCGGTCGCCCACGTGGCCGGCTTCGCGCGCATCGATGGCAACGTGGTGCCCAAGGGGCTGGTACTGCCGGCGCAGGCGCTGGTCGGCGGCGATGGCATCGACCGCGCGATCATGGCCGCCTCGATCCTGGCCAAGGTCTCGCGCGACCGCTACATGCAGGAGGTGCATGCCCGCCACCCGCAGTACGGCTTCGAGCAGCACAAGGGCTATGGCACCCCGGCCCACCTGGCCGCCCTGCGCGAGCACGGCCCCTGCGTGGAGCACCGGCGCAGCTTCGCCCCGGTGCGCGAGTGCCCGGAAACAGCGCCAGCCCCCGCGATCACAGCCATCGCTTGAACAACGGCTGCCGGGTATCGTCCGGCGCTTTCACGGCAATGTGAACGCCTCCGCTGGCGCCGGGCCATGCCCGGCGACATTCGCGCAATCGGCGCACCGTCAAGTCCTTGTCGCTTCCCCCTGCCCTCGCTACCCTGACCGGGCACTCCAGCGCATCCCGACCCCGGCGACGATCTTCCGTCAGCACCCGGGGCCCGCGCGCTCCAACCTGGTCCGGCATGTCCAACTCCCGCTTCGTACATCTCCACGTCCACACCGAGTTCTCGCTGGCGGACTCGACCATCCGCGTGCCGGCCAAGCCCGACCAGGCGGACCCGAAGAAGGCCAAGCAGGCCAACCTGCTGTCGCGCTCGGTCGAACTCGGCATGCCCGCGCTGGCGGTAACCGACCTCAACAACCTGTTCGCCCTGGTCAAGTTCTACAAGGCCGCCGAAGGCGTGGGCATCAAGCCGATCGCCGGCGCCGACGTGCTGATCGCCGAGGAAGGCCAGGACCCGTGGCGGATGACCCTGCTGTGCCGCGACCGTGAGGGCTACCTGAGCCTGTCGCGCCTGCTGACCCGCGCCTGGATGGAAGGCCATCGCCCGGAAGGCGGCGTGGCTGTGCACCCGGACTGGTTGAAGGCAGGCAATGCCAACCTGTTCGCGCTGGCCGGCCGGCAGAGCCTGGCCGGGCGCCTGGCGCTGGACGGAAAGCATGAGCTGGCCGAGCAGCAGCTGGCCGACTGGCAGCGCGTGTTCGGCGATGGCCTGCACCTGGAGCTGACCCGCACCGGCCGCGAGGGCGAGGAAACCTTCAACCAGTTCGCGCTGATGGCCGCCGGCCAGCGCGGGTTGCCGGTGGTGGCCAGCAATGACGTGCGCTTCCTGTCGCCATCGGATTTCAGCGCGCACGAAGCGCGCGTGTGCATTTCCACCGGCCGCGTGCTGGACGACCCCAAGCGCCCACGCGAATACAGCGACCAGCAGTACCTGAAGTCGGCCGAGGAGATGTGCGCGCTGTTCGCCGACATTCCCGATGCGATCGACAACACGCTGGCGCTGGCCGAGCGCTGCAACATCGAGATGCGGCTGGGCACCTACTTCCTGCCCAACTACCCGGTGCCGGACGACGAGACCCTGGACACCTGGATCCAGAAGATGTCGCGCGACGGCCTGGAAGAGCGCTTGGAGAAGAATCCGCTGGCGCCGGGCAAGACCCGCGAAGAGTACTTCGAGCGCCTGGAATTCGAGCTCAACACCATCATCAAGATGGGCTTCCCGGGCTACTTCCTGATCGTGGCCGACTTCATCCAGTGGGGCAAGAACCAGGGCATTCCGATCGGTCCCGGCCGTGGTTCGGGTGCCGGTTCGCTGGTGGCGTGGGCGCTGAAGATCACCGATCTGGACCCGCTGCCGTACAACCTGCTGTTCGAGCGCTTCCTGAACCCGGAACGCGTGTCGATGCCCGACTTCGACATCGACTTCTGCATGGACCGCCGCGATGAAGTGATCGACTACGTCGCACGCAAGTACGGGCGCGAGCGCGTCAGCCAGATCATCACCTACGGCACCATGGCCGCCAAGGCGGTGGTGCGCGACTCCGGCCGCGTGCTCGGTTTCCCGTACGGCCTGGTCGACGGCGTCTCCAAGCTGATCCCGAACATCCTCGGCATCCACCTGAAGGATGCGCTGGGCAAGGGCAAGGAAGGCCCGAGCTCGGAAATGGCCTCGGCCGAACTGATCCAGCGCTACGAGACCGAGGACGATGTCCGCGACCTGATCGATCTGGCGCTGCAGCTGGAAGACCTGACCCGCAACGCCGGCAAGCACGCCGGTGGCGTGGTGATCGGTCCCGAGCCGCTGAGCGAGTTCTGCCCGCTGTACGCCGAACACGACGAGAACGGACTCGGCAAGAACCCGGTCACCCAGTTCGACAAGAACGACGTGGAAGAAGTGGGCCTGGTGAAGTTCGACTTCCTTGGCCTGCGCACGCTGACCATCATCGACTGGGCGGTGAAGGCGATCAACAAGCGCCATGAGCGCGCCGGCATCCCGCCGGTGGACATCGCCGCGATCCCGCTGGACGACACGCCCACCTACAAGGACATCTTCGCCAACGGCAATACCGGCGCGGTGTTCCAGTTCGAATCCTCGGGCATGCGCCGCCTGCTGAAGGACGCGCGCCCCGACCGTTTCGAAGACCTGATCGCGCTGGTGTCGCTGTACCGACCCGGCCCGATGGACCTGATTCCCTCCTTCAACGCGCGTAAGCACGGCCAGGAAGAAATCATCTATCCCGATCCGCGCACCGAAGCGATCCTGAAGGACACCTACGGCATCATGGTGTACCAGGAGCAGGTGATGCAGATGGCGCAGATCGTCGGCGGCTACTCGCTGGGCGGCGCTGACCTGCTGCGCCGCGCGATGGGCAAGAAGGTGCCGGCGGAAATGGCCAAGCACCGCGAGATCTTCCGCGAAGGTGCGGCCAAGGATGGTGTGGACGAAGCCAAGGCCGATGCGATCTTCGACCTGATGGAGAAGTTCGCCGGTTACGGCTTCAACAAGTCCCACGCCGCTGCATATGCACTGGTCAGCTACCAGACCGCGTGGCTGAAGCGCCACTACCCCGCCGAGTTCATGGCGGCCACGCTGTCTTCCGACCTCGACAACACCGACAAGGTGGTCGGCTTCCTCGACGAGGTGCGCAATCTCGGCCTGACCGTGCTGCCGCCGAAGGTGAACCAATCGGCCTTCATGTTCGAGGCGGTGACGCCGGACACCATCCAGTACGGTCTGGGCGCAATCAAGGGCGTCGGCCAGGGTGCCTGCGAAGCGGTGGTCGACGAACGCCTGAAGGGCGGCGAGTACAAGGACCTGCTCGACTTCTGTACCCGCGTCGGTTCGGCCAAGCTCAACCGGCGCACGCTGGAAGCGATGATCAACTGCGGCGCACTGGACGAACTCGGCCATAACCGCGCCTCGCTGATGCTGCAGCTGCCGGAGGTGATCAAGGCCACCGACCAGATGGCGCGCGAACGTGCGTCGGGCCAGAACTCGCTGTTCGGCGGCCCCGACCCGAGCGCGACCACGATCCAGCTGGATCTGCCTGAAGCCGAGGAATGGCCGCTGCTCCAGCGCCTGAACGGCGAGCGCGACACGCTGGGCTTCTACCTCAGCGGCCACCCGTTCGACCCGTGGCGCGACGATGTGCGCGACCTGGTCGGCAACGACCTGGGCTCGGTGGAGAAGATCTGGAGCGCCAACAGTGGCGGCGGTGGTGGCGGTGAGAAGCGCTGGCGCCCGGAAGTGCAGACCGTGCTGGCCGGCCAGGTGGTCGGCGTGCGCCGCAAGGGCGAGAGCCAGATCTTCATCCAGCTCGAGGATGGCCGCGGCCGCGTCGAGTGCAGCGCATTCTCCGACGCGATGGCCGAGTTCGGCCACCTGATGACCAAGGACCGCATCCTGGTGGTCAAGGGCGGCCTGCGCGAGGACGAATTCAACGGCGGCTTCGCGCTGCGCATCCGCCAGTGCTGGGACTTCGACGAAGTCTGCGCCAACTACGCCACGCGCCTGTCGCTGCGCCTGGACCTGCGCCAACAGCGCCCGGTCTGGGAACGCATCGATGCGCTGCTCGACCGCCATCGCCCGGGGCGAACGCCACTGCGCCTGGACCTGCTGCTGAAGGGACCACACGGCGGTGTCGCCGGCATGCTCGATGTGTCCGGGCAGAGCGCGGTACGCATCGACTCCAAGCTGATGGAGGCGCTGCGCGCCGACCCGGCCGTGCGCACCCTGAAGGTGCGCTACAGCCCGCCGTGGGCCAGTTGAGTCGGGCGCCCTCGTGTTCCTGTTTCCCCGTTCCAAGTATCAAGGACGATTGCCAATGAAGACCCTGCTGTTCCCGTTCGCTGCCGCACTGGTCCTGGCCGCCTGCTCCCCGTCGAAGATCGAGTTCCAGATCGACAACCCGACCGACACGCCGCTGGCGTTGAGCATCGACGGCCAGGACCTGCCGGTGGCCGCGCAGGGCTCGCGCCCGGTCTCGCTGGCCATCGGCGAGCACCGCCTGCACACCGACAAGCTCGGCGACGTGCGCTTCATCGTCTACGTCGACGGTCGTGGCGGCCTGATCAATCCGACCCTCAGCGAGTACGTGATCGCCCGCGAGGTCTATGTCACCGACGAGAGCAAGCTGAAGAACTTCGGCGTCGGCAACAAGGGCATCGAGCTGGGCGGGGTCGACTTCGAAGGTCCGTTCGAGAAGAGCCACGAACTGTTCATCGACAAGACCTGGACCTACGGCGTGCGCGAACCGTTCCCGAAGGAAAAGGTGGTCGCCCACGTCGATTCCAGCGGCGGGCAGATCGTGGCCAAGGTATTCACCGCGCCGGATTTCATCGCCTACGTGGAAGAAGGCATGGGTGAACCCGGCGCGTTCAAGCGCGAGCAGCCCGCCGGCTACGTGGCGCCGGCATTCAGCCTGGAACCGGCCCCGGCCAGCCTGCCGGCGCTGGTGCCGGCCTTCGAGGCGCATGCCGCGCCGCTGCGCGAGGTCTATGCGCGCTGGCTGAGGGCCACCACCGCCGAAGAACAGAAGGCCCTGCGCAAGCAGGACTTCGCCGCGCAGATGGCCTTCACCTCGGCCACTGCCACCCTCGGCGGCAACCTGGGCCGGGAGGCCAACGAGGCCTACAACGACTTCGTCTCCCAGCGCAGCCAGCTGATGGGCCGCAGCGCCCTGGTGGTGCCCTGAGCTGACTGGCGCCCCCTGCCCGGCTGCGCTACCGTCGCCTTCCAGACGAAGGCGTACGGGTGGTTTGCACGCATTCGGCTAGAATTCCCCTCTTCTTTACACGACGGCTTCCGATGAATCCGAACTACCTCGACTTCGAGCAACCCATCGCCGACCTGGAAGCCAAGATCCAGGAACTGCGCAACGCCAGTGCCGGGCCGGCGGTCAATGTCGAGGCGGAAGTGCACGCGCTGCAGGACAAGCTGCGCATGCGCACCGCGCAGATCTTCCGCAACCTGACCTCGTGGCAGGTGCTGCAGCTGGCCCGTCATCCGTCGCGCCCGTACACCGCCGACTACATCCGCATCATCTGCGATGAGTTCCAGGAGCTGGCAGGCGACCGCGCCTTCGCCGACGACAAGGCCATCATGGGTGGCCTGGCCCGCATCAACGGCCGCGCGGTGATGGTGATCGGCCACCAGAAGGGCCGTGACACCAAGGAAAAGATCAAGCGCAACTTCGGCATGCCCAAGCCGGAGGGCTACCGCAAGGCCCTGCGCCTGATGAAGATGGCCGAGCGCTTCGGCCTGCCGGTGCTGACCCTGATCGACACCGCCGGCGCCTGGCCGGGCATCGATGCCGAATCGCGTGGCCAGTCCGAAGCGATCGCACGCAACCTGATCGAGATGGCCGAACTGAAGGTGCCGATCATCTGCACCGTGATCGGTGAAGGCGGCTCCGGCGGCGCGCTGGCGCTGGGCGTGGGCGACCGCACCGTGATGCTGGAGTACTCGGTGTACTCGACCATCACCCCGGAAGGCTGCGCCTCGATCCTGTGGAAGGACGCCGGCAAGGCCAAGGATGCCGCCGAGCAGCTGGGCCTGACCGCCCCGCGCCTGAAGAGCCTGGGCCTGGTCGACAAGGTCGTGCGCGAGCCGACCGGTGGCGCCCACCGCAACCCGACGCAGATGGCCAAGCGCCTGAAGGCCGTGCTGCTGAACGAACTGGATGCGCTGGAAAAGCTGTCCACCGAGCAGCTGCTGGAGCAGCGCTACACCCGCCTGCGCAGCTACGGCACGTACGAAGCGGCCTNCGCTGGAAAAGCTGTCCACCGAGCAGCTGCTGGAGCAGCGCTACACCCGCCTGCGCAGCTACGGCACGTACGAAGCGGCCTAAGCCCGGTAGTGCCGGCCGCTGGCCGGCAACACGCAGGTGATTGCAGAAACGAAAGAGCCGGGCAGATGCCCGGCTCTTTCGTTTGCGCCCTGGCGGCATCCACGCATGGCGTGGATCTACCGGGTACAGATGACCCCACTCAGAACGGCTTGGCCAGCACCAGCCACACGATCGGAATGAACGCCAGCAGCGGGATCTCGTTGATCCAGCGCAACGCGCGCGACGACGGCAGCGCCCTGCCCTTGGACGCGCCCTTCAGCAACCGCCCGATCCAGATGAAATACGCCAGCAGCACCACCACCAGCCCCAGTTTGGCATGCAGCCAACCGGCGCCGCCGGGCGCGACCATGGTCGGGAAATCCGGAATGACCTTGTAGCCCAGCCACAGCACCAGACCCAGCAGGAACGCCAGGCCGAACATCGAGTGGCCGAAGCGGTACAGGCGCAGGCCCATCAGCTGCAGGCGCTCGGTCACCGCCGGCTGGCCTGCAGTCTCGGCCAGATTCACCAGGATGCGCGGCAGGTAGAACACCGTGGCCATCCACGCCACCACGAACACGATGTGGAAGGTCTTGACCCAGTAGTAGCTCTGCATGCGCTCGCTCCGGCGGCTGGCGTAGGTTGGCCGTCATTCTCGCATGACGTGAACGGGCCACCCCACGCGCCAGCGCCGCGACACATCGACGCATGGCGCGCCGCAACACCGTACGATAGGCACCGCTTTCCCGATCCTGACCGCACGCCGCCCATGGACAAGACCTACGACGCCGCCTACTTCCAACGCTGGTACCGCCGTGCCGACATCGGTGGCAGCGCCCGCCTGGCACGCAAGGTGGCATTGGCTGTGGCCAGCGCCGAGTACTACCTGGAGCGACCGATCCGCAGCGTGCTGGATATCGGCTGCGGCGAAGGCGCCTGGCGCGCGCCGCTGCTGAAGCTGCGTCCGAAGGTCGAATACCTCGGCTTCGACAGCAGCGAGTACGCTGTGCGCCGCTACGGCCGCACCCGCAACCTGCACCTGGCCCGCTTCGGTGATTTCGCCTGGCTGCGGCCCTGCGCCCCGGTCGACCTGCTGATCTGCTCGGACGTGATGCACTACGTGCCCGACCGTGAGCTGCGTGCCGGACTGGCCGGCGTGGCGGAGCTGACCGGCGGCGTGGCCTTCCTGGAGACCTTCGCCGCCGAGGACGCGTTCGAGGGCGACCACGAGGGTTTCCAGGCCCGCCCGGCGCGCTGGTACCGGCGGACGCTGGCCCGGCACGGTCTGCAGCCGGTAGGGTCGCATTGCTGGCTCGGTCCCGCCCTGGCAGGCGATGCGGCCGCGCTGGAACGGATGTGAATCCGGATTCATTATTTTCAGCCAACTTAACCTGCGGGACACCCGGATGGGATATGCTGCGCGGCAACATATGACCATACATATTCGGTCGTCATGCTCTATCAACTGCACGAACTGACCCGCAACCTGCTCGCCCCCTGGGTGCACCAGGCCCAGGCCAACGCCAGGTTCTTCGCCAACCAGGGCCACTGGTGGTCGCAGATGCCCGGCGCTGATCGCCTGGCGGCGGTCAATGAACTCTTCCATCGCATCGGCAAGGATTACGAGAAGCCCGAGTGGGGCATCAACGAAATCGACGTCGAGGGCGAGCGCGTGCCGATCGTCGTGCACGAGGAAGTGAGCAAGCCGTTCTGCAAGCTGCTGCGCTTCAAGCGCCACAGCAATGAAGCCGACCAGCTGCACACCATGCTCAACCAGCCGTTCGTGCTGGTGGTGGCGCCGCTGTCCGGCCACCACGCCACGCTGCTGCGCGATACCGTGCGCACCCTGCTGCGCGACCACCGCGTGTACGTCACCGACTGGGTCGATGCGCGCATGGTGCCGTCCAGCGAAGGCGAGTTCGGCCTGGACGACTACATTGCCTACATCCAGGAGTTCATCCGCCACCTCGGCGTGGAGCGCCTGCACGTGGTCAGCGTGTGCCAGCCGACCGTGCCGGTGCTGGCGGCAGTTTCGCTGATGGCCAGCCGTGGCGAGCCGACGCCGCGCACGCTGGTGATGATGGGTGGCCCGATCGATGCACGCTGCAGCCCGACCGCAGTGAACAACCTGGCCACGCAGAACCCGCTGTCGTGGTTCGAGAACAACGTCATCCACACCGTGCCGGCCAGCTATCCCGGCGCCGGCCGTCGCGTGTACCCGGGCTTCCTGCAGCACGCAGGCTTCCTGTCGATGAACCCGAGCCGCCACTTCAGCTCGCACTGGGACTTCTACACCGACCTGGTCAAGGGCGACCTGGAAGACGCCGACGCACACCGTCGTTTCTACGACGAGTACAACGCGGTGCTGGACATGCCGGCCAAGTACTACCTGGATACGATTTCCGTGGTGTTCCAGGACTTCCTGCTGCCGCGTGGCGAGTGGGTGGTCAACGGCGAGAAGGTCGATCCGTCGGCGATCCGCGATACCGCGCTGCTGAGCATCGAAGGCGAGCTGGACGACATCGCCGGCCTCGGCCAGACCGAAGCCGCGCAGGCGCTGTGCACCGGCATCACTGCAGACCGCCGCGAGCATTTCATCGTCGAAGGTGCCGGCCACTACGGCATCTTCAGCGGCCGTCGCTGGCGCGAGGTGGTGTACCCGAAAGTGCGCGATTTCTTCGCCGCGCATGCCGAAGCACCTGCGGCGAAGGCTACGAAGAAGAAGAGCAACGTTACCCCGTTGCGGCGAAAGGCGGGGTAACTCGCCCAGGGTGGGTGCCGACCTTGGTCGGTACGCCCTGGTAGATGCCAACCTTGGTTGGCGCTCCCGGGGTCGGATCCCTTTCCAGCGGAAAGGGCTCTGACCCCAGCACGATCGGATCCGGGGTCAGAGCCCTGTTCTGCGAACAGGGATCCGACCCCTGACCGCTTACAGCCGCACGAGCAGGTTCTTGGCGATCAGCCCGTGCAGTTTGCCGATGCCGCGTGCCAGATGCATCGTCAGCAGCAGCAGCAGCGCCCCCGCCGCGGCAACCGCGATTGCCACCAGCGGCGAGGCCGCCATCGGCAGTACGTTCACGTCGTTGATGTACACGCCGGGGATGTCGCCACTGAAGATCGCCGCGACCGGCGCCCAGATCAGGCTCAGCGACAGCGACAGCAGCGTCACCGCGATGGTGAAGTAGATCACGCCCAGCGGCAGCATCAGCACGAAGTACAGCAGCGTCAGCCAGGTGCGGCCATCGGTGAACATGTCACCGATGCGCTGCGGCCACGTGCGGCTGCGGTCGGTGTACTGCGGCCGGCGCGGCATGCGCTCGCCCAGCAGCGCTTCCACCAGCCGCCCTTCCAGCAGTGCCAGCCCGCGCACCGAACCGAAGAACAGCACGGTCAGCGGGATGCCGATGATCAGGATCAGCAGGCCCAGCGACAGCGACAGGCCAGTCACCACCCAGGTGAAGAAGAAGATGCCGGTGGCCAGCGACAGCAGCATGTAGAACAGCGCACCGTAGGTATGCGGATCCGTCACCACGCCGAAGAAGCGCGCCAGCTGCGAACGCGGCACCGGTACCGGCGGGGGTGCGGCCGGCTCGACGCCACTGGCTTCCGCCGCCGCACGCAGCACCGGTGCGGTATCCGCACGCGGTGTACGCAGCGCGCGATTCACCGTCACTTCGGTCTCGCGGTAGATTTCGGCTACCTCGTCCGGCGCACCGTAGCTGCCGGCAACGTCGGCGATCACCTCGGCCTCGCTGCGGCCGGGCTGCGCGGCCAGTTCCGAGCGCAGGTATTCCTCGGCGTCGTACAGGGCGTCCTGCACCATCGCCGGGTCGGCGCCTTCCAGCGCCTCGCGCAGCTGCGCCAGGTACTGCGGGATGGTCGTGGGCAGGGCTCGGCCTGCCAGGCTCGGGTCGTTCATTGCGGTACCCCCTCCAACACGGAATCGACGGAATCGCGTGTGGCCTGCCAGGCCTGGCGCCATTGCGCCAGCACCTCGCGGCCACGTTCATTGATGCGGTAGTAGCGCCGCGGCGGCCCGCTGCTGGACGGCTCCACATGGCTTTCCAGCAGGCCAGCGCCCTCCAGGTTGCGCAGCACCGGGTACAGCGCGCTCTGCTTGCCGCTCAGCACGCCCTCGCCCACCCGCTCCAGCTCCTTGGCAATGAGGTAGCCGTACAGCGGCTCCCCGGCCCGGGCCAGCACCGCCAGCAGGGCCAGCGACACCGTTCCGGCGCTGAGCTCCTTCTGGAACTTCTTCAGCTGGACATCGTCCTCGGACATGACCGGCCCTCCACTACGTTGAAGTCCACAGTAGTGCGAAGTTCGGTATAGCGAATGTGTCGTTAGTCATCGTGCCGGTTGGCGTGGCCGGGCCGCTCGCGCAGAATCGAAGCCTCGTTCATGTTCCGGGGTTCCCATGCCGCACCGTCGTCGCCTTGCCCTGACCGCCCTCGCCCTGTCCTGCCTGCTGCCCGTCCTGGCCGGCGCGGCCATGCCCTACCGCAGCCCGCAGCAGATCCTCGATGCGTCAGCGGCCAGCGACTGGCGCACCCCGGACCCGGCCAACCTGCTGTACATGGACCTGCCGGCCGGGCGGGTGATCATCGAGCTGGCGCCGCAGTTCGCCCCGCGCCATGTCGCCAACATCCAGACCTTCGCCCACGAGCACTTCTGGGACGGCACCAGCATCTACCGCTCGCAGGACAATTTCGTGGTGCAGTTCGGCGATGCCAACGCCGATGACGCGACCAGGGCCAAACCGTTCGGCAGCGCCGCGCGCAAGCTGCCGGCCGAATTCGAACGCGCCAGCACCGGACTGAAGGTGAACGTGCTGCCGGACCGCGATGGCTGGGCGGCGCAGACTGGATTCGTCGACGGCTTCCCGGTCGGCCAGGACCCGCAGGCCGGCAAGGCCTGGCTGGCGCATTGCTACGGCATGCTCGGCGCGGGCCGCAGCAACGAGGAAGACAGCAGCATCGGCGCCGAACTCTATGTGGTAACCGGCCAGTCGCCGCGCCAGCTGGACCGCAACATCACCCTGGTCGGTCGCGTGTTGAAGGGCATGGAACTGCTCAGCGCGATCCCGCGCGGCCCGGCGCCGATGGGCTTCTACACCGACCCGAAGCTGCGCACGCCGATCGTGTCGATCCGCCGCGCCAGCGATGTGCCGGCGGCCGAGCGCACGCCGATCCAGGTGCTGCGCACCGATTCGAAGACGTTCGCCGATACAGTGGAGGCGCGTCGCAATCGCGTGGATGATTTCTACAAGCGCCCGGCGGGGCATATCGATCTCTGCAATATTCCGGTGCCGGTGAAGTAACGCCGTCGCGGGTTCTGCGCGTGGCGCGTGCTGAAGGTGCTTCATCGTTCATGGGCGTCACTTTTCTTTTCGCGCGAAAAGAAAAGTAACCAAAAGAAACGCGCCGCCAGGTCGCGAGCCGCCGTGCTTCGCACGCCGTTCCCCTGCGCTTCTCGGTGAATCAGGGGACGGCGCCGAACTCGCTGCGCTCAGACATCGGCGCCTCTTCGCCCCTGATTCCCCTGCGATGCTCGGCTCGCTCAAGGCGGACTGGAAGGTCAAGATCAACCGCAAAAGCATCCACGCATGGCGTGGATCTACTGGGTGCAGCTGTGGCCTTTGATCTGGGTCCGCCTTGAGCGAGCCGAGCACCGCAGGTCCGGCGAGGGCGAAGAGGCGCGGGTGTCTGAGCGCAGCGAGTTCCCGCGCCGTCCCTCGACGGGCCGAGGAGCGCAGGGCACCGATGCGCAGCATCGGCTCGTGACCGGCGGAACGTTTCTTTTGGTTACTTTTCTTTGCGTACAAAGAAAAGTAACGCCCATGAACAATGAAGCGCCTTCAGCACGCGCCACGTGCAAAACACCTCAACCCTTCTGACTCACCGCCACACTACCCAGGATCAACGCACCGGCAATCAACATCTGCACCGTCACCGCTTCCCCCAGGAACAACCACGCGAACGCCGCGCCGAACAGCGGAATCAGGTAGGTCACCGTCGACGCACGCGACGGGCCGATACGGCCGATCAAACGATAGAACATCAGGAACGCCAGGCCGGTACAGGCCACGCCCAGGGCAATCGCCGCGCCCCACGCCTTGGCCGGAATCGCCGCCTGCGGCCAGTGGCTGACCGCCATCGGCAGCATCCACAGCGAAGCGCAGGACAGCGTTGCCGCCGCAGCAGCCGCCGACGGCAGCCCGGTCATGTGCCGCTTCACCAGGTTCACGCCCAGACCGTACAGCAGCGAGGCCGCCGCACCGGCCAGCACCGCGGTGCCGATACTCAGGCCAGAGACCTTGGCCGTGGCCAGTACCACCACGCCGGCGAATCCGACCAGCAACGCGCCAGCACGGCGCATGCCGATCTTCTCACCGAAGAACAGGAAGGCGATCAGCGCGGCGAACAGCACCGTCATCGCATTGCAGATCGCACCGATCGCGGCCGGTGCCTGTTCGGCGGCATAGGCGAACAGCACGAACGGCAGCGCCGAGTTGATCAAGCCGATCGGTGCCAGCCACAGCCAGCGCCGCGGCGGAAACTGCGCACGCGCCCGCCACAGGAACGGCAGCAGCACCAGCGCACCCAGCACCAGCCGCACCTCGACCAGCGCGAACGGGCCGAATGACGGCACCGCCACCCGCATGAACAGGAACGAGCAGCCCCAGATGGCGCCCAGCAGGGTCAATTCCAGCGGCGTGCGCCAGTCGCGCTCGGCCACCTGTGGGACCGCATTCATGCCCTGCCTCCGTCCATCGTCTGTTCCTCGCCAAGGCAGACAGGATCGGGCGCAGACGCCCGCCGCACAAGCGCGTAGTATCGCTGCCAGCCACAAATATGGTTTGAGGCTCGACATGCAGCTACGCCCTTCCCTGCTCCCCGCACTGGCCGTGTTCGCGGTCGCCGCGCGCCACCAGAACTTCGCCCAGGCCGCGCAGGAACTGCACCTGACCGCCAGCGCGGTCAGCCACCATGTGCGCCGCCTGGAGGAGGTGCTGGAGACCCGGCTGTTCCTGCGCCACGCCCGTGGCGTGCGCCTGACTGCCGAGGGCCGGCAGCTGGCCGACGCCGCCAGCGCCGCCTTCTCCGATGTCGCGGCCGTCGCCCATCACCTGCAACCGGATGCCGACAGCGTGCCGTTGCGGATCACCACGCTGCGCTCGCTGTCCTACTGCTGGTTGCTGCCACGGCTGCCACGCTTCACCCAGGCCTATCCGCACATCCGAATCGAACTGCACACCGGCAGCGGGCTGGACCGCTACGACGACAACGGTCCGGAAGTCGGTATCCGCTATGGCCTGGGCCAATGGCCGGGCCTGCGTGCGCAGCACCTGATGGACGACTACCTGTTCCCGGTGGCCTCACCGGCACTGGCCGGAGTCGAAGCGCTGGTCGATCCGGCGCGCATCGCCGACCTGCCGCTGCTGACCGATCTGTCGCCGCAGGGCTGGCGTGACTGGTTCCGCCATGCCGGCGTGCGCCCGCCGTCGCCACTGCCGCCGATGCACACCTTCGCCGACAGTACCGATGCGATGCGTGCTGCGGTGTACGGCATGGGCGCGGTGCTGGCACGCACCCACATCGCGCAGCCCTACCTGCAGCGCTACGAAGTGGTACGCCTGCCCGGCCCGGCACTGAAAGCGCGCTATGCGTATCACGTAGTGCACGCCGAAGGGCAACCGCCGAGCCACGCCGCGCGCCTGTTCATCGACTGGTTGCTGGAGCAGGCGCAGGACGAACGCACGCCGATTCCCGCGTTGCCGGAAAGCCTGCTCGGGCGCCCGGCCACGCACGGCTGACTGCGCCCTCACCCGCTCTTTGCTTCACGCTGGCTAGGCTGCAGGCAACCCCACACCGTATCAACGCCATGGCCATGCTGCGACTGCGCATCACCGGAACCGAAGACGACGCCCGCGCGATCAGCGACCTGCTGCTCGGCCTGGAGGGCATCGAACATGTCGAGGAAACCGACGACCTGATGCCGCACATGGACGACGACGATTCCAGTTCGGCCGGGCTGTCCGATGACATCGGCCCGGGCATCCACGAACTGGAAGTGGAAGTCGGCAACGAAAGTACCGCGCAGAAGGTGCGCGATGCGGTGCAGGAACTGGCGCTGGAGCTGGATGTGTTCGTCGAGTACGAGACCGACGAGGGCTGATGCCGGCGGGCTGCCGGCATCGACCTTTTCCTCAAAGGGTGGGCGGCAGCGTGCGACGGCGGCGACGCCACCACGCCCGGATACCCCAGGCCACGACCAGGGCCAGCACGCCCACCGGCAGCAACGCTGCGACCGCGCGGATCAGGAACGCAACGCTGGTGCTGAGGATGCTGCCCGACTCGCTCAGCGCCTCACCGATCTCGCTGCGACTGCGCTGGCCCGAGGTGGTGTCGAAGTGCATCGTGACCAGCTGTGTATCGATGCGCCGGCGCTGCTGCGCGGCATCCTTGTTGGCCTGCTCGACACCCGCCTCGATCTCCGACAGCCGCGTGGTGATCGCCATCAGGTCTTCGATCTTCAGGTCCTTGCGGTCCTGGTAGGACAGCAGCCGCGCGTGTTCCTTCTCCAGCCGCGCCTTGGTCAGTGCCGTATCGGCCACCGCCTGCGCGAGGTCCTCGGCACGCGTGTTGCGCGACTGCAGTTTGCCACCTTCACCGGCCATCGCGATCAACGGCTCGGCGCCCTTCGGCGCGATGCGTACCTTGACCTCGCCGCTGGGCTGCTCGCCACTGCGCTGGTCGACCTGCAGCACCGCGCAGTCACCGAACTTCGCGCTCTGGCAGGCCTGTGCCACCTGCTGGATGCGGGGTGCGATCTGCGCCGCTTCCAGCTGCACCTGCACGTCGTGTTCGTAGGCGAGGAATGCGCCCTCCGGTGAAGCAACGGCCGCTTCGGCGGCAGTAGCGCCTGCATCGGCCGCCACATCGCCGTGTTTGGCGCAGGCTGCCAATGCAAGCAGCAGCACCGGCATCGCCACCACGCGCGTCCACGCGTGCAGCGGCCTCACAGTGCCGCTCCGTCGTAGGACATGACGGCCAATGTGGCCAGATCCACCTGCGGTACGCAGCGCACGTTCACCGCCACCATCGGCGTGCCGGTGCGCGGATCCACCGCTTCACTGTACGGCGCGACGCCACACTCGCGGCAGTGGTGGTGATCGATATGCGCCTTGTTGAAATGATAGGTGGCCACGTCCGCCGGATCGGTGGTCAGCTGGAACGCCTCGCGCGGGGCGAACCACAGCAGGCTGCCGCGGCGGCGGCACATCGAGCAGTTGCAGTCGATGACATCGCTGATTGGCGCCTCGGCCTGTACGGTGAATGCGATCCTGCCGCAATGGCAGCTTCCCTGGTATTCCATGTCCTGCGCTCCGCTGGAGAGTCCCTGTCTGCGCCCATGGTAATCCTATGGCACGGGGACAAAGCAGCCCCGGGGCCCTATGCTCGGGGTTTGACCCTGTACAGGAACGCCGATGCGCCCGCATCTCCTTGCCCTCGCCCTGGTCGCCGCCCTGGCCGGTTGCCAGCCGGCCGACGCCCCGACCAACGGTTCCACCCCGGCCGCCAGCCAGCAGGCCGGTGACGCGGCGGTCGATGCCGCCTTCGCCGACCTGTCCAAGCGCGCCCTGGACACCTGGATGCAGCTTTCGCCGGTCAGCGCCACCCAGATCGGTGACCACCGCTACGACAGCGAGCTGGACGACCTGAGCGCCGCCGGCCAGCAGAAGACCGTGGCCGCCTACAAGGCATTGCTGGGCGAGCTGGACAAGATCGAGGTGGCCAAGCTGGGCCGCGAGAACCAGGTGGACGCAGCGATCCTGCGCAACCAGCTGCAGTCGGAAATCTGGAACGCCGAAGTGCTGCAGTCCGGCAAGTGGGACCCGCAGCTGTACAACGGCATCGCCGGCAGCGCGATCTACGGCCTGATGGCGCGCGAGTTCGCGCCGCTGCCGGAGCGCCTGAAGTCGGCCACCGCACGCATGGAAAAGCTGCCGGCGATCTTCGCCCAGGCCCGCGAGAACCTGGATCCGGCCCGCGTGCCGAAGATCCATGCCGAGACGGTGGCCAAGCAGAACAAGGGCATCCTCAGCATCGTCGATACCTTCATCACCCCGCACATCGGTGAACTGCCGCAGGCCGACCAGCAGCGCCTGCAGGCCGCCATCGACGGCCTGAAGAAGGCCGTGGACGAACAGCAGACCTGGCTGGACAAGACCCTGGTGCCGAATGCCAAGGGCGACTTCCGCATCGGTGCGGAAAAGTACGACCAGAAGCTGAAGTTCGCGCTGAGCTCCTCGCTGTCGCGCCAGGAGATCGGTGAGCGTGCACGCGCCGAACTCAAGCGCGTGCGCGAAGACATGTACGGCATCGCGCAGACCGTGCTGAAGGACAAGCCGGGTGCGCCGGAAATGCCGGCCCAGCCGACCGACGAGCAGCAGCAGAAGGCGATCGAGGCGGCACTGGAACTGGCCTACGCCGACAAGCCAGCGCGCGACAAGGTGGTCGACGATGCGAAGGCCGCGCTGGAGCAGTCCACCGCGTTCGTGCGCGAGCACGACCTGGTGACCCTGCCCGATGCGCCGGTGGACATCATCCTGATGCCGGAATTCCAGCGTGGCGTGGCCGTGGCCTACTGCGATTCGCCGGGCCCGCTGGACAAGAACCTGAAGACCTTCTACGCCGTGTCGCCGATTCCGGACGACTGGAACGAGAAGCAGGTCGACTCGTTCCTGCGTGAATACAACTCGCGCATGATCCACCTGCTGAGCATCCACGAAGGCACCCCGGGCCACTACCTGGAAGGCTGGCACTCGGCCAAGTTCCCCTCGACCCTGCGTGCGGTGCTGCGTTCGGGCCTGTTCGCCGAAGGCTGGGCGGTCTACACCGAGCGCATGATGCAGGAGCAGGGTTACCTCAACAACGACCCGCTGTTCCACCTGGTACAGCTGAAGTTCTACCTGCGCACGATCTCCAACGCGATCCTCGACCAGGGCGTGCACGTGGACAACTGGGATCGCGAGAAGGCGATGCACCTGATGACCCACGACGCGTTCCAGCAGGAAAGCGAAGCCGCCGGCAAGTGGGTGCGCGCGCAGCTGACGTCGGCGCAGCTGCCGACCTACTTCGTCGGTGCGCAGGAACACTTCGACACCCGCAAGGCGGTGCAGGAGAAGCTGGGCGACAAGTTCAACCTGAAGGCCTACCACGACCAGGTGCTGTCCTACGGCGCCCCGCCGGTGCGTTTCGCACGCCAGCTGATGCTGGACCAGCCGATCGAGTGATCGGGACGGTGTGAGATGAAGCGGAGCGGCCCGGGGAAACCCGGGCCGCTTTTTTTATTCGCCCCTGCTTGGGCTACTGCCGGGTCAGAGCAGATGGATGTACATTTTCTTTGAGCCCAGCCGCAGATCCACGAAGTACTCGGCACCACAGCCACGACAGGCTGCAGGGCAATCCTCATCGCTGCCCCGCTCGTTTTCCAATGAGCCAGCCACTACCGGGTATCCGCACTCGAAACAGTTGAAAGCCACATGGTTGCCATGCGGATCAGCAGGGATCTCGTCACCCTCACCGTCCATCACGAGAAAATCAGTGATTCTCATCGCCACTCCCTCCGGCTGAATTGATGACGACAGACTAGCCGACTCTTGAGCTTCAGGCGCCACTCCGGTCCTGAACACCTGCAAACCGGGCCTGTGCGGCCTCACAACTGGCAAACGACTCCGGGCGCATCGTTCGCATCGCCTCCCCGTCCCTGCAGGTTCCCATGCCCTCCCTGGTGCTACGCCTTGGCCTCCTCTCCGCTGCCTTGGCGGCCGCCCCTGCCTACGCCGCCTGCCCCCCGCCACCGGCTGGATACCCCGACATCCGCGCCCTGGGCTACTACACCGACAAGGCTGGATCGGTGATCGACCCGGTACTGCACCAGCAGAACAAGGACGCCACTGCGCCGCTGGACCGCTATGCCGCCGACGTGGCGCGCATGAGCGATGACTACCTGCGCACCGGTGACCCGGCAGCGGCACAGTGCACGCTGAGCTGGCTGGGTGCGTGGGCCGATGATGGCGCCATGCTCGGGCAGATGATCCGGGTCAACAACGATCAGTCGTTCTACATGCGGCAGTGGATGCTCGATGCGGTAGCCATGGCTTACCTGAAGGTGCATGACCAGGCCAACCCGCAGCAGCGCGCGCGTATCGATCCGTGGCTGCAGAAGCTGGCACGGGCCAACCTGGCGTACTGGGACAACCCGAAACGGCGCCGCAACAACCACTACTACTGGGGCGGTCTGGGCGTACTGGCCACCGGCCTGGCCACCGACGACGAGGCCTTGTGGCAGGCCGGCCACGCCGCCTTCCAGAAGGGCATCGATGACATCCAGGACGATGGCAGCCTGCCGCTGGAGATGACCCGTGGACAGCGTGCCCTGCACTACCACGACTACGCATTGGCGCCGCTGGTGATGATGGCTGAGCTGGCGCGGCTGCACGGCCAGGACGGGTACGCCAGCGGGGATCACGCCATCGACCGCCTTGCCCGCCGCGTCATCGAAGGCAGCAAGGACCCTGCATGGTTCAACGAACACACCGGCGTTGCACAGCTGCCCCTGCAGGCCAGCGGCTGGGTCGAGTTCTACCGGTTGCGATCACCGGATGGCGGCCTGTTCAATGCCGCGCATGCACGCGGCCCGTTCCACTCGCCACGGCTCGGCGGCGACCTTACGCTGATGGCCACGCATGGCATCGTGCGCACGCCGCTGCGTTAGCAGCGTGCCTCAGCGCGATGCCGGATGCAGCAGGCGTTGGAACTCGGCGACGGTGCACCCCTGAGCCGCGCACCCCGGCACACGAAGCGCGACGCGGCCCGGCGGCTGCGCGTTGGTCAGCGACAGCGCATCGCGCAGCTGCGCGGTGGTCGGGTAGACGTAGGCCAGGCGGATCCGTTCCAGCCCGCTGTGGCGATCACGCCAGCGCTCGAACTGCAGCAGGCCGCCGATCGGCGTCTTCTCGTACTGGCCCGGCAGGCTGTAGTCGCTGATTCCCAACGCCGCCAGCACCGAACCGATATTGGAATCGTGACCGACCAGCAGGCTCACTTTCGGCGATGCGGGATCTTCCAGCAACGCATCCACGCGTGCCAGCAACGGTCCGGCCACATCCCGCGCCACCTCGGGCGTTCCGAACAGGATGTCCTGGTAGCGGTTGCGGATCTGCGCCAGCGCCTGCCATTGCGCCTCGGTGGTCAACCGGCCCCAGCCTTCGCGGGGGATGCCACTGCCCTGGTAGTGCTCCATCAACAAGGCATCGACCAGCCCGCTGGCCAGAGCCAGTGATCCGGAGACGCGTGGCTCCTTTCCCGGTTCCGCGCTGAAGGTGGTGTCGGACAGCGCCAGATGGCAGTCGTTGTGCCCCTTGCATGCCGCCGACTGCGGATAGCGGGTGATCTCCTCCACCACGGACAGTGCCGGTGCCAGATCGGATGCGGACAGCGCCTGCTGCATCGCCGATGCCGCACGTGCGCGGAACGCCGCGTCATCGCGGTGGATCACCGGATTGAACAGCGGGTCCATCGTGCCCAGCGGCATGCGTTGCTCGACCGCAACATGGCAGCCCGGGAAGGCACCGGCAACGAAGAACTGCGCGGTGGCCTGGGTGCGCTGCAGGCTGTTGGCGTACGCGTGGAAGTCATCCTCCTGCGGGCAACCCGACACCGGCAACAGCTGCGCCTGGCGCAGCCACTGGGCGATGTAGCGGCCCATGTAGACCTCCAGCACGCCTCCCTTGGTAGTCAGCTCGCCCGGTGCCACCTCCCAGCGCGGCCAGGCCTCGGGCGTCGCATTGGCCAGCGCGCCGGAGGCTACCACCGGCGCGCGCAGGTTGTGACGGCTGAGCAGGACGACCTGCTTGAGCTGGTCGCCGTCCATGGGTGCCGGCGCAGCCGTGGCAACCGTGGCAACCGTGGCAACCAGGCTGAGTGCCAGCAACAGGGAGCGCAGGGGGCGGATCATGCAGGTCTCCGGAAACACGCTGGGGTCAGAGCCCTTTCCTGCGGAAAGGGATCCGACCCCGAAGCGATCATTGATCGGCAGCAACAAATCCACCGGTCTGCCGCGCCCACAACCGTGCGTACAGGCCACCGGCTGCAATCAGCTCGGCATGGGTGCCGGTCTCGACGATGCGTCCCTGGTCCATCACCACCAACCGGTCCATGCGCGCGATGGTCGACAGCCGGTGCGCGATCGCGATCACCGTCTTGCCGCCCATCAGCTCATCCAGGCTGTCCTGGATCGCCGCTTCCACTTCCGAGTCCAGTGCCGAGGTTGCTTCGTCCAGCACCAGGATCGGTGCGTCCTTCAGCAGCACGCGGGCAATGGCGATGCGTTGGCGCTGGCCACCGGACAGCTTCACGCCGCGCTCGCCGACATGTGCGTCGTAGCCACGACGCCCCTGCCCGTCCACCAGCGTATCGATGAAGGCTTCGGCACGCGCCTTGGCCACGGCTGCGCGCAACTGCGCATCGGTCGCGTCGGGGCGACCGTACAGCAGGTTGTCGCGGATCGAGCGATGCAGCAGCGACGTGTCCTGGGTAACCACGCCGATCTGCTGGCGCAGGCTTTCCTGGGTGACGTAGGCAATGTCCTGGCCGTCGATCAGGATGCGGCCGCTTTCCAGGTCGTACAGGCGCAGCAGCACATTGACCAGGGTCGACTTGCCGGCACCCGAGGGACCGACCAGGCCGATCTTCTCGCCCGGCTTCACCACCAGGTCGAGGCCGGCGATCACGCCGCCCTTCTTGCCGTAGTGGAAATGGATGTCCTGGAAGTGCACGCCACCACGGGTCACCTGCAACGGGACCGCATCCTCGCGATCCTGCACCGTCAGCGGCTGCGCGATGGTGGTGATGCCGTCCTGCACCGTGCCGATGTCCTCGAAGATGCCGTTGATGGTCCACATGATCCAGCCGGACATGTTGTGGATGCGGATCACCAGACCGGTCGCCAGGGTGATCGCACCGACGGTGATGTGGCCGCCATTCCACAGCCACAGCGCCAGCCCGCAGGTACCGGCGATCAGGAAACCGTTGACGATGGCGATGGTCAGGTCCATGCCGGTGGTCACCCGGGTCTGCGCGCGGTGCTTGACCGCCAGTTCCTGGATCGACTCGGCCACGTAGGCCTGCTCGCGCCCGCCATGGGCGAACAGCTTCAACGTGGGAATGTTGGTGTAGCCATCGACGATGCGGCCCATCGCCTTGGAACGCGCTTCGGACGCAATCCAGGCCCGTTCCTTCGCGCGCGGCACGAAGTAGACCAGGATCACCGCATAGGCCAGCAGCCACAGGATCAGCGGCACCATCAGCCGCCAGTCGGCCTGCGCGAACAGGTACAGCGCGGTGCCGGTGTAGACCACGATGTACCAGAGCGAATCGACCATCTGCACCGCCGATTCGCGCAGCGAGGTACCGGTCTGCATCACCCGGTTGGCGACGCTGCCGGCAAAGTCGTTCTGGAAGAAGCTCAGGCTCTGCCGCACCACGTAGTTGTGCATCAGCCAGCGCGAGCGGTTGCTCAGGCCGGGCACGATGGCCTGGTTGACCAGCAGGTTGTGCAGGCCGACCAGGATCGGCCGCGCGATGACCGTGATGAACAGCATCCAGCCCAGGTCGTTGGCATGGCGCTTGAAGAAGTCGGCACCGGGCTGCTCGGCGACCATGTCGACGATGCGGCCCAGGTAATCGAACATCGCCACTTCCACCAGCGCCAGCAGCAGGCCGGCGATGAGCGTGGCCAGCAGCACCGGCCACACCGGGCGCAGGTAGTGCAGGTAGAACGGCAGCACCTTGCGCGGAGGCATCCGCCCGTCCACGGGCGGGAACACCGGAATCAGGGATTCAAACCAACGGAACATCGCATTCCCTCGCCATCTTTAGCTGGCGGAGTATCCCATGCCGCATGTGTACGCCGGCCGACGATCGCTGCGGCTGCGGTCGTGCCGGCCGCTGGCCGGCAACCTTGTGACGCATCCGGGGATCATGAGGTTGCCGGCCAGCGGCCGGCACTACCCATCGGATTCGTCAAACGTCAGCGCCGGGCCACGCCCGGCGGCGTCATTTCACTGGGGTGAACAGCAGGTCCTGGAAATCGAAACTGAAATCGGTCAGGTCGGAAATCGGCTGCATGCGCACCTCGCGCACCTTGCCGTCCGGGTCCAGGCTGAAGTTCACGAACGCGTCGGCGTTGAGCGAACGGTCGTCCCAGCGCACGATGAAGGTGTCGTGCTGCCAGTGCTCCAGGCGACCGCTCAACTGCGCGGTCTTGGCAAAGCGCAGGCGCAGTCCCTTGCCCTCGGCACTGACCTGCATGTCGCCATACCAGCGGTCGCGGAACGTGCCTGTGTAGCCGGCCAGCGCCAGCGACGGCCTGCTGCCCTTGTCGCGCGCGCTCTGGTGCTTGGCCCACGCCTCGTCGGCCTTGTCCTGTCCCTTGGCCACGGCCTTGGCATAGGCGTCCACCCAGTCATGCTTTTCACCGCCCAGGTAGGCATCGAGCACACTCAGGGTGATCGCATTGAACGCCGCGCCCACTTCCTGATTGGTCAGCACCACCACGCCCAGTTTCTCGCCCGGTACCAGGGTCAGCCGCGAGACCATGCCCGGCCAGCCACCGGTGTGCCAGACCAGCTTCTGCCCGCGGTAGTCGCTCAGGCTCCAGCCTTCGCCATAGCCGGCGAAGTTGGCCCGCGCCGGTGCCAGCTCCGGCACGCTCGGCGCCGGGATCGACTGCGGGGTGATCATCCGCCACATCTGCTGCTGGCTCTTCTCGGAGAACAACGGCGTGCCGTCGGCCAGTTTGCCTTCGGCCAGCTGCACCTGCATCCAGCGCGCCATGTCGTGCGCGCTGGAATAGATGCCGCCGGCGCCGGCATTGTTCGACCAGGTCAGCGGCGCGACAGTGCGCAGGTCCTTGAAATCGTACTTGGCGTGGCCGACCGCCGCCTTGTCGCCCGGCTTCAGGTGGTCGGCGTTGTAGCGCGTGCCAACCATGCCCACCTTGTCGAAGATGCGGGTCTGCAGGAACTGCTGGTAACTCATGCCGGAAACATGCTCGATCACCTGCTGGGCGACCGCGTACAGGATGTTGTCGTACGCATAGCCCTCGCGGAATCCACCCTTCAGCGGCACCTTGCCCAGCCGTTCCACCACTTCGGCATTGCTGTAGGAGGTGGTCGGCCAGAACAACAGGTCACCGGCGCCCAGGCTCAGTCCGCTGCGATGCGACAGCAGGTCGCGGATCGTCATCTGCCCGGTCACGAACGGGTCGGACATGCGGAACGACGGCAGGTGGTCGATCACCTTGTCGTCCATCTTCAGTTTGCCGTCCTCGGCCAGCAGGTTCAGCGAAGTGGCGGTGAACGCCTTGGTGTTGGAAGCAATGGCGAACAGCGTATCGGCCTGCACCGGTTCCGGCTTGCCCTGCTCGCGCACGCCCCAGCCGCGTTCCAGCACCACCTGGCCGTCCTTGACCACGGCCACGGCGACGCCGGGCACGTCGAACTGCGTGCGCACGCGCTCGACGGTCGCATCCAGGTCCTGCAGCTGCGCCGGGGTCGCCGCGCTTGCCATGGTCGTGCATGCCAGCAGCACGGCTCCTCCAATCCAGGTTTTCATCCAGCACCATCTCCGAACAGGGGTAGCGGCCATGTGCAGGCCGTCACCAGGGTTTCGCAGGATGGTAACGGTCTGCGGCGCAGCCTGCCCTGTGCCATAGGAGGGGTGCCATGGGCGGGAACGGCCAACCAGACAACGGATCCACCATCATTCCATGCCTGCGCTATCGCGACGCGCAGGCGGCCATCGACTGGCTGCAGCGCGCCTTCGGCTTCCATGCCCAGGCCGTCTACGCGGAGGGCGATACGGTGTTCCATGCGCAGCTCACCTTCGGCCACGGCATGATCATGCTCGGCTCGGCCGACAAGGAAAGCGAGTGGAACCAGCATGCGGCGATGCCTGACGAGGTCGGCGGCCGCCAGACCCAGAGCGCCTGCGTGATCGTCACCGATGCCGATGCGCACTACGCCCGGGCCAAGGCCGCCGGGGCACGCATCGTCATCGACATTGCTGACCAGGACTACGGCGGACGCGGCTACGCCTGCGCCGACCCGGAAGGCTATCTGTGGTGGTTCGGCAGCTACGACCCGTGGCGCGCGGACCACGACCAGTGACCGCGACCGCCCGTCCGGCGGAGATCCGCTGCGGCATCGGTGGCTGGGTGTTTCCCGAATGGCGTGGCGGCATGTTCTATCCGCCAGGCCTGCCGCAGCGCGAAGAGCTGGCCCATGCCAGCCGCGCCCTGCGCTGCATCGAAATCAACGGCACCTTCTACCGCACGCCCACTGCGGCGCAGTGTGCGCACTGGGCCGCGCAGACGCCGGAAGGCTTCCGGTTTTCGATGAAGGCGCCACGCTACCTGGTACAGCGCCGTGACCTGTCCAGCACCGTGGAGGCGGCCGCACCGTTCCTTGAGGCGGCGTTGGCGCTCGGTGACCGGCTCGGCCCGTTGCTGTGGCAGTTCGATCCGCGCCATCCGGCCGATGCCGATGCATTGTGCGCGCTGATGGCGCAGCTGCCGAAACAGCTGGAAGGGGTGTCGCTGCAGCATGCGCTGGAGGTCCGCAACGCCGAGGCACATGGCCCGGCACTGGTCGCCGCCGCCCGTCGACACGGCGTGGCGCTGGTGATCGAGGACAGCGACGAGGCCCCCCTGCACGGTGACGTCAGTGCCGGTTTCGTCTACGCACGGATCAAGCGCAGCCAGGCCCGCTTGAACGAGGGCCTGCCGGCGCCGGTGCAGCAGCGTTGGGTGGAACGCGCAACGCGCTGGTCACAGGGCGAGCCGGTGGAGGACCTGCCCTGCCTGGCCGCGCCGGCTCCGGAAACTCCGCGCGAGGTCTACCTGCTGTGCATCGGTGCTGGCAAGGCACGCAACCCGGCGGCGGCGATGGCCCTGCAGCGGCGGGTAGATGGGGCCAGCAAATCCTCACGCGGATAGCGCTGCGGTCATCGCCTTGCCTCACAATAGGCGGATGAGCACACCCGACACCCGCAAAGCGCTGTGGCAGATCCACTTCTGTGTCCTGCTGTGGGGCGTCACCGCTATCCTCGGCAAGCTGATCACCCTGCCGGCGCTGCCGCTGGTGTGGTGGCGCATGCTGCTGGTGACGGCGATGCTGGCCCTGCTGCCGCGGGTCTGGCGCGGGTTGCGTACCCTGCCACTGCGACTGGTGGCCGGTTATGCCGGCATCGGCGCGCTGGTCGCCCTGCACTGGCTGACCTTCTACGGCGCGGTGAAACTGGCCAATGCCTCGGTGGCCGCCACCTGCATTGCACTGGCCCCGGTGTTCACCTCGATCATCGAACCCTGGGTGGCCAAGCGGCCGTTCCAGCTGCGTGAACTGGCGTTCGGCCTGGCGGTGCTGCCGGGCGTGGCACTGGTGGTCGGTGGCGTGCCCGATGGCATGCGCCTGGGCGTGTTGATCGGCGCGATATCGGCGCTGCTGGTGGCGGTGTTCGGCTCGCTCAACAAGCGCATGGTCAGCCACGCCGATCCGCTCACGGTCACCGCGCTGGAGCTGGGTGCGGGCACCCTCACCCTGACCCTGCTGGCACCGCTGATGCCCTACCTGCTGCCGGCGCTGGCCAGCCCACTGTGGGTGGTCCCGGACCTGCACGACGGCATCCTGCTGCTGGTGCTGGCCGGGTTCTGCACGCTGCTGCCGTTCGCCCTGGCCCTGGTCGCACTGCGCCACCTGAGCGCCTATACGGTGCAGCTGGTGACCAACCTGGAGCCGGTCTATGCGGTGGTGCTGGCGGTGGTGCTGCTGCGCGAGCAGCACGAAGTCACCCCGTGGTTCTACCTGGGCGTGGCGATCATCGTCGGCGCGGTATTCCTGCATCCGTTGTTGAACCGCCGCAAGCCGGTGCAGCATCCGGAAATTCTTGGTACGGCCGAAGCACGCAACATCGCCGATTGAGTGCCTCCGCGCCGGGCGTGGATGGCCGTATCAACGCTGCGGCCAGTGCCATGCAGGGGCATCCAGCAGGCCCTTCCCGCTCAACAGCGTGCGCCCCTGTTCCTTGTGCAGATGCAGCGAATGACAGCCGGGCGCCTGCTCCAGTGCTGCGATCAGGCGGCTGGCGTGTGAGACCACCCACACCTGGCTGCGTGCACTTGCAGCGATGATCAGTCGCGCCAGCGCTGGCAGCAGGTCCGGATGCAGGCTGGTCTCCGGCTCGTTGAGCACCAGCAGCGGTGGCGGGCGTGGCGTGTGCAACGCAGCGGCCAGCAGCAGGAAGCGCAGCGTGCCGTCGGACAGTTCGGCCATCGACAGCGGCCGCAGCAGCCCCGGCTGGTGGAAGCGCAGGGCCAATCGACCGTCCAGTTCCCCGAAGCCGACCGTGGCGCCGGGGAAGGCATCATCAACGCTGCGTGCCAACGCGACCGGATCTCCGACCTCGAGAATGGTCACCCAGGCCGCCGCCAGATCCCGCCCGTCGTGGTGCAGTACCGGCGTGCGCGTAGCCATCGCCGGCTGCCGCGCCGGGGCATCGGCATCACTGCGGAAATGGTCGTAGAAGCGCCAGCGGCGGATGTACTCACGCAAGGCGATGGTTTCCGGCATGCGCTGCGGATCGCCGACCTGGGTGAACAGGCTGTCGAACAGCGACAACCGGTCATCCACGAGATCCCAGCCGCGCGCATGGCGTTGCCGTACCATCGCCCCGCGACGATCGACCAGCAGATTGGCGCTGCGCAGGAACGGCCCGGCCCAGATCGCCTCGGCCTTGATCTGCGGATCCAGCGCAAACGCCGAACGGCTGGGTGGCGGGTAGCCCAGGTCGATGGCATAGCCGAACTCGTCGGTGGTGAAGCCCAGCTTCAGCCCCACCGATGACTGCCGGGGCCCTCCCTGCAGCGGGATCTCGCCGGCCGCGACCCGACGATCGATGGATTCGGGACCGGCCCACAGCGCCGAACCGAGCCCACCTTCACGGGCCAGCACCGCCGCGACGCCGCCCTGCGCGGTCTCCGCCAGCAGGCGCAGCGCGCGGTACAGGCTGGACTTGCCACTACCGTTGTCACCGGTCACCACGTTCAACTGCTGCAACGGCAGTACCAGCCCGTGCAGCGAGCGATAGTGGGCGATGGCCAGGGTCTGCAGCATGGCTGGTGTCCGTGGAAACAGGGACGTCATGCTGGCCGGTTCTGATCGCAGGAGCTGCGACGCGACGTGAATCGGGAAGAGCATCCACGCATGGCGTGGATCTACTGGAACGGCATCGAATCATCCGCACGTCGCATGCGTTCAGCGCGCGAGTCGCCGGTGTTTCAGCCCGCCAGCTCCACCCGGTTGCGGCCATTGCCCTTGGCGCGGTACAGCGCCTTGTCGGCACGGGCCAGCATCGCGTCCACGCTTTCACCGGCGTGATGCTGGGCAACGCCGATGCTGATCGTGACCGGGAAACCCAGCGGAAGATCCGCCACGGCCAGGCGCAGGAATTCGCATTGCAGTTCGGCCGTGCGCAGATCGGTGCCCGGCATCACCGCCACGAACTCTTCGCCGCCATAGCGCGCCGCCATGCCACGGCCAGCGAAATGCGAGCGCAGCAGCACGCCGAGCTCGGCCAGCACCCGGTCGCCGGTGGCATGCCCCTGGAAATCGTTGATGTGCTTGAAATGGTCGATGTCGAGCAGCGCCACGCAGGCCACGCCCGGTTGCCCATCGATCTCCACCACCGCCTCTTCCAGTGCCGCCGCCATCGCGCGGCGGTTGGGCAGGCCGGTCAACGCATCGGTGCGGCTCTGCTCGGCCAGGTCGGCATTCTGCGCCAGCAGCACGTCCTGGTACTCCGACAGCAGGCGCTCGTAGTCATCGCGTTCCAGCATGTGCTTCTGGATGTCGAGCGCGAAACGGCGCAGCTCCATCACCAGCATCACCTGCCGTGACAGTGCGGCCAGTGCCTCGGCCTTGTCGCTGGGCAGGTGCTGCGGATGTGCATCGAACACGCACAGCGTGCCCAGAGGCAGTCCATCGGAACTGATCAATGGCGCACCGGCGTAGAAGCGGATGTGCGGGTCGCCGGTCACTACCGGGTTGTCGTGGAAGCGGATGTCCTGCAACGCGTCCTCGACCACCATGATTTCCTGCGGCTGCAGGATGGCGTGGCCACACATCGATTCGCTGCGCAGGTTCTCCGCCGCGTCGATGCCCTGGATCGACTTGAACCACTGCCGTTCGACGTCGATGAGGGTCACCGCCGCCATCGAGGTACCGCAGACCGCCTTGGCGATCGCCACCAGGTCGTCGAATGACTTCTCGCGCTGCGAATCAAGGATCCGGTAGCGGTACAGCGCCTCGAGCCGAAGGGCTTCGTTGGCAGGCTTGTCGGGCTTGATCATGCAGCGTCACATTCCGGCAGGTCACTGCGGAGTCTAGCTGATGCCGGTGCGCAATCCGCACAACGGGGAGTGCCGGCCGCTGGCCGGCATCCCGCGCTCATTCGATGCCTGGTGCAGCCGGCCAGCGGCCGGCACTACCGCGCGTTACCAGTCCAGCTGCTTCGGCAGCAGGCCCTGCAGCTCCTGCTCGGTCAGGTTGCGCCACTGGCCCGGCTTCAGCGCACCGATCTTGATGTTGTCGATGCGCACGCGGCGCAACTGGGTCACGCGATAGCCGAATTCGGCGGCCATCAGGCGGATCTGCCGGTTCAGGCCCTGCTGCAGGGTGATGCGGAAACCGAACTTGGCGATGCGCGAGGTCTTGCACGGCAACGTCATCTGGTCGTGGATGCGTACGCCGCGCGCCATGCCACGCAGGAACTCGTCGGTAACCGGCTTGTTCACCGCCACCAGGTACTCCTTCTGGTGGCCGTTCTCGGCACGCAGGATCTGGTTGACGATGTCGCCGTTGCTGGTCATCAGGATCAGGCCTTCGGACTCCTTGTCCAGGCGGCCGATCGGGAAGATGCGCTGTTCATGGCCGACGAAGTCGACGATGTTGCCCTTGACCGAGGTTTCGGTCGTGCAGGTGACGCCCACCGGCTTGTTCAGCGCGATGTAGACGTGGCGGCGGGCGCCGGGCTTGCGTGCGACGCGCGCGCGCAGCGGCTGGCCGTCGACCAGCACCTGGTCTTCCTCGCCCACCACCGCACCGGTGCCGGCCGCGTGGCCGTTGACGGTGACGCGGCGGGCGGCGATCAGGCGATCGGCCTCGCGGCGGGAGCAGAAGCCGGTGTCGGCGATATGTTTGTTGAGTCGGGTGGTCATCGCCCTATTATCCGGCATCGCCGCCCGCTGCGCTTCATGCCGGGGCCGGCGGATCGAGCTCTTCGCCGTCGAACACCCGGTTGCGACCGGCGCGCTTGGCCACGTACATGGCATGGTCGGCCCGCCGCAGCAGCCCGGCCAGGTCGTCCTCGCCGGGCCGCCACTGCGCCAGTCCGATGCTGGCGGTCACCTCCAGCCCCGGCACCTGCAGCGCCCGCCCGGCCTCGGTGATGCGCTGGCGCAGGCGGTCCAGCCGCGCCGACGCCGCCTCGCGCGGCATGCCGGGCATCAGCAGCAGGAACTCCTCGCCGCCCATCCGCACCACTTCGTCCTGGCTGCGCACCGCAGCGCGCAGCGCGCGTGCCACCGCCACCAGTACCTGATCACCCACGGCATGGCCGTGACGGTCGTTGATGTCCTTGAACAGATCGATATCGAGGAAGCCGATCACCAGCGGGCCGCGCTCACGGTCAACCTGTGCCAGGTGACGGGCCAGCTGCTGCAGGCCGGCGCGGCGATTCGGCAGTCCGGTCAGGCCGTCGGTTTCGGCCAGCTGGCGCAGTTCATCGCGCTGCTGGCGCAGCCGGCCCAGCCGCTGGTTCATGGCATAGGCGGCCATCATCAACAGCCAGGTCACCGACAGCTGCAGTGCTTCGACCCGATACTCCAGCAGCCATTCCGCACGGCAGGCATCGGCGATGATCAGGACCAGCATCGGTGCCAATGCGGCCAGTCCAGCCTGCGCCCAACGGTCGCCACGCCAGCGGGCCCATACGCCCATCAGCAATGCCAGACCACACCCCAGCAGATAGGACACCTGCAGGCCCTGCGCGACCCAGGCCAGCTGTTCCCAGCGCAGCCACGGCACCAGTACGGCCAGCGCCAGCAGGCCCCACAGCACGGTCGCCTGCAGTGGCCGCGATCGTGGCCATACGCGGTCACCGCCGTTCAGCCGCCACAGTGCCGGCAGTACCAGCGCCTGGGTGGCAGCGGTCAGCGAGAGCAGCCACCAGGCCCCGCGCTCCCCAACCGGCAGCCACGGCTCCGGGTAGCCACTGAGGCCGCCGAGGATGGCCTGCCACAGCACCAGCACCGTGGTGCCGGCAACGTAGACCAGGAAACTGCGATCGCGCGTGGTCAGGAAGGCCATCAATGCCGACAGCGCCAATGCGATCGCCACAGCGATGCAGGCAGCACGCATCAGCAGGCGGGCGGTGTCGTTCTGCTGTACCGGGCTGGGCGCGCCCAGCCGCAGGGTCGGTACCCAGCGCGCCTTCAGCGGCGTCTGCCAGGAGACCAGGAACGGCGCGTGGCTGCCCGCCGGCGGCACCGCAACCAGGCCGATGCCTGCGCGGAAGCGCGAGTCGCGGGTGCGGGCGTCGTGCATGTTGCCGCAGATTTCGCGGTCGCCGTGCTGGACCCGCACTTCGCCGGCAAAGACATTGAATACATCCAGCGCCTGTGGCTGGCCCGACCAGCCTTCCTGCGGAGCCGGTACCAGCACCTGCTGGCGGGAACCGGACAGCATCTGCGGCGTGCATGCTCGATGTGGGGTCGGTTCGTCGGTGGCGCCCCCCACCAGCAGATAATCGCGGCCCGACACGGCCACGGCGGCCTGAAGCGGCCACGGCATCGCCAACCACACCAGCAGTACGACCAGCACCGCTCCTGTTCCGTACTGCCACTGCCTGACGCCCACGCCACATCCTGTTCCTGCTTACGTCCGCGCCCACTGCGCGTCGCCCCTGGCGCGCATTATCGCAGCCGGACGTGCGTCGCACGTGTAGACCAAAGTCGCCGCCAAGCCATTCAGCCAGCCCCCTGCGGCCCTTTCACCGCGACCAGCCGCACCGGGCGCAGATCGGCCAGGGTCATCCGTTCCAGCGGCTGCGGCCGCTCGATCGCGTAGCCCTGCAGGCCCTGCACACCGAGCCGGGTCAGCGCACCCGCCACTTCGGCGGTCTCCACCCATTCGGCCACCACCTCCATCTGCAGCTCACGTCCCAGCTCGCTGATCGCGCGCACGGTGGCGTGGCTGACCGGGTCGGTATCCATGTCGCGCACGAACGCACCATCGATCTTCAGGATGTCGGCCGGCAGCTGGCGCAGGTAGCCGAACGAGGACAGGCCGGAGCCGAAGTCATCCAGCGCCATCCGGCAGCCGCGCGCCTTCACGGCGTCGATGAACGCCCGGGCCTGACTGAGATTGCTGATCGCTGCGGTCTCGGTGATCTCGAAGCACAGCTTGGAGGCCAATGCGCGGTTGCGCTCGAGCAGGTCGCAGACGAAGGCAAGGAACCCCGGTTCGGCGATCGACTGCGCGGACACATTGACGTTGCACAGGCCCAGCTGGCGCACGTGCGCCGGGCATACCTGCAGGTGGCGGAACAGCAGCCCGAGCACGTGCCGGTCCAGCGCCACCGCCATGCCGTATCGCTCCACCGCCGGCATGAACTGGCCGGGCAGATGCAGGCTGCCATCGGTACCACGCATGCGCACCAGCACCTCGTAGTGCAGGTAGGACGGATCGCCCACGCGGGCGATGCGCTGTGCATACAGCAGCATGCGGTTTTCGGCCATCGCCAGGCTGACGCCCTGCAGGCGCTCGGCCTCCTGCCGCCGCTCCTCCAGCGCCATGCGGTTCTCATTGAAGCAGTGCACGCGGTTGCGCCCGGCCTGCTTGGCCGCATAGCAGGCGCTGTCGGCGGCACTCATCAACCAGTTCACGTCCGGCGCATCGGCACTGACCTCGACCACGCCGATGCTGCAGCTCAGCTGCGGACTGCCCTCGCTGATCGGGAAGGTCGCCTGCCCCAGGTTGCGGATCACCCGTTGCAGCACGCGCTTGGCTTCGTCCTGGCCGGCATGGGCGAGAAACACCGCGAACTCGTCGGCACCCAGCCGGCCGACCCAGTCGCCATCACGCACCGCCGCCACCAGGTAATCGGCGAAACTGCGCAGCATCTGGTCACCCGCAGCATGGCCGAAGCTGTCGTTGACCAGCTTGAAGTGATCCAGGTTGATGTAGCACAGCGAATGCGTGCCGCCCTCGCTGCGCACCTGCAGCAGCGAACGTTCCAGCAGCCGCTCGATCTCGCGACGGTTGATCAGGCCGGTCAGCGGATCGTGGCTGGCGTGATGCTCGATCTCACGTGCCAATGCGTGGTTCTGGCTGACATCCTCGATGATCGCGAACACCGACAGGCCACCACTGCTGTGCACGCCGGTACCACTCCAACGCCCCCAGACCAGGCTGCCGTCGCGGCGCCGGAAGCGCAGTTCGCTTGGCCGCAGCTGCCGGTCCCAGTCGATGCGGCCCACCCCATCGATGACCAGCTCGCCTTCCATCAGCAGGTCGTGCAGTGACATCTGCAGCAGCATGTCACGTCGATAATCGAGGATATCGGCCATCGCCTGGTTGGCTTCGATCACCTTGCCATCGGTGTCGAGCTTGAGCATGCCCACGTTGGCCTGGTAGAAGGCCGCACGAAAGCGGCTTTCGTGCTCGGTCAGATCCTTGCCGACACGACGCGCCAGCGCCACCGCCATCAGGCTGATCGCCAGCACCGACAGGCCACCGACCACCAGCGTCGCGATCCGTACCATCGTGGCCATCCGCAGCAGCGCCTGCGAGAACGCCTGCGCCAGTACCTGCAGCCGACGATCGAGATCGCGCAGCTGCTGCAGGTAACGGTCACGGACAGGCGCAGGCAAGGCGCTTTCGTCATGCCGCAGCTGCAGCTCGTCGACCAGGCGCTGCACCGCCATCAGGTCACCATCGGTCTGCCGCCACAACGCGGTCGCCTCGCGGAATGCGCCGATGTCACGTGCATGGCGGAAGGAGAACACCAGCCGCGGAATGTCGGCACGCGCGTTGCCGCCCTGCAGGAAACCCTGCCGGGCTTTGGCTTCATCCGGCTCGGCCTGTTCCAGCGCAAGCCGCGCCTGCAGATCACCCAATGGCACCTGCAGGGCCTGGCGTGCATCGTCCAGGTCCTGGGCATTCCCCCGCGCCAGATAACGGCTGAGCGCGGCGGTGGCTTCCTGCTGACCACGCGACCAGTAGCCCTGGCCGGCGATCCAGGCGGTGGAGGCCGCCTGCAGTTCCTGAATCAAGGCGGACAACGCGACCAATCCGATCGCCATGCCCGTCAACAACGCAAAGCGCAATCCCAGGCCACGGGTCATCGGCACCCGCCGGCTCTGCTGGTCCGTGCCACTTCTACCCATCCCGGATCCCCCCGAATGTGCTGCGGTGACAACCTCCCTTGGAACCGGCCCAGCCTATGACCGGCAATGTGTTGGCCATGCGAAAAAAGGGACGGAGGGGATTAAGTCGTTTTCGGCATAAGCGCGTGGCCTGCCATATACGACTTGATCCCCTCCGTCCCCTTTCCCAGCCCCGGAACGGACAACGCCAGCCCGAAGGCTGGCGTTGTCATCGCTACGTTGCCGCTCAGTAGCTGCGCGGGCCGCGCGGCTTGAAGCCGTCACGACGCGGCGGGCGGCTGTCGCGGTCACCGCCGCGGTCGCCACCGTGGCCACCCGGACCGCCCGGGCCACCACGACGCGGGCCACCCGGGCCGCCCGGACCACGCTTGTCAAAGCGCGGCTTGAACGGACGCGGGGCCGGGTTGGTGTCTTCACCCGGGGCCAGCGCACGCATCTGCAGCTGCTGGCCGGACACCCAGACCTTCTGCAGGTGCGACAGCACGTCCGGCGGCATCTGTGCCGGAAGGTCCAGCAGCGAGAAGTCATCGTGGATGTCGATGCGGCCGATGAAACGGCTTTCCAGGCCAGCTTCGTTGGCGATGGCGCCGACGATGTTGGCCGGCTTCACGCCGTGCTGGTGGCCGACCGAAATACGGTAGGTCTCCATGCCCTGCTCCGGCGCACCACGCGGCGGAACCTCGCGGCGCGGGCGCTGCTCGAAACCACCCTCGGCGTCGTCACGGCGCGGGCCACGCTCGAAGCGCGGACCACGCTCGTTGCGGTCGAAGCGATCACCGCGTTCCGGGCGGTCACCACGGTCGAAGCGTTCGCGCGGTGCGCGCTCTTCACGCGGGGCACGCACCGGCGGCTGCAGCAGGAACGGGGTGTCACCCTGCAGCATCTTGGCCAGCGCGGCAGCCACTTCAATGGCCGGCACGTTCTGCTCGTTCTCGAAACGCTCCAGCAGCTGGCGGTAGAAGTCCAGGCCACCGGCGCCGAGGGTTTCGCTGATGCGCGAGGTGAACTTGTTGATGCGGGTGTCGTTGACCGCTTCCACGCTCGGCAGCTGCATTTCTTCAATCGGCTGGCGGGTGGCGCGCTCGATCTGGCGCAGCATGCCCTTCTCGCGCGGGGTGGCGAACAGGATCGCCTCGCCGCTGCGGCCGGCACGACCGGTACGGCCGATGCGGTGCACGTAGCTTTCGGTGTCGTACGGGATGTCGTAGTTCAGCACGTGGCTGATGCGCTCCACGTCCAGACCGCGGGCAGCCACGTCGGTGGCGACCAGGATGTCCAGCTTGCCTTCCTTCAGCATGGCGATGGTGCGCTCACGCTGGGCCTGCTGCATGTCACCGTTGATCGCGGCAGCGGCCAGGCCACGGGCCTGCAGCTTGCTGGCCAGTTCTTCAGTGCCGGCCTTGGTACGCGCGAAGATGATCATCGCGTCGAACGGCTCGACTTCCAGGATGCGGGTCAGCGCGTCCAGCTTGTGCATGCCGCTCACCCACCAGTAACGCTGGCGGATGTTGGCCGAGGTGGTGGTCTTGGCCGCGATGGTCACTTCCACCGGGTCCTGCAGGTAGGTCTGCGCGATGCGGCGGATCTGCGGCGGCATGGTGGCCGAGAACAGGGCCACCTGGCGCTGCTCCGGCAGCTTCTTCAGCACGGCTTCGACGTCGTCGATGAAGCCCATGCGCAGCATTTCATCGGCTTCGTCCAGCACCAGCGTCTTCAGCTCGGACAGGTCCAGGGTGCTGCGGTCCAGGTGGTCGATCACGCGGCCGGGGGTACCGACCACGATGTGCACACCGCGACGCAGCGCCGACAGCTGCTGGCCGTACGGCTGGCCGCCGTACACCGGCAGCACGCGGAAGCCCGGGATCTTCGAAGAATAGGACTGGAACGCCTCGGCAACCTGGATGGCCAGTTCGCGGGTCGGTGCCAGGATCAGGGCCTGCGGCTTGATCTGCTGCAGGTCGATGTTGGACAGTACCGGCAGCGCGAAGGCAGCGGTCTTGCCGGTGCCGGTCTGGGCCTGGCCCAGCACGTCGCGGCCTTCCAGCATCGCCGGGATGGTGGCGGCCTGGATCGGCGACGGGGTTTCGTAGCCGATGGCAGTGACTGCCTGCATCACGGGCTCGGACAGGCCGAGCTGCGCAAACTGCAGCGGCGCTTGGGAATCTTGGGACATGGGGAACTCCGAAGGCACTGCCGTCTTCCTGGCAGTGCGATAAAAAAGGGATGGTCCGCGCTTTGGGCGCCCTTCTTATCGCGTGCCCTGGCGCTGCTCGGTCGGAGGAGATTTCACTCGCTCAGAGCGGAATGATACCGCATTGATCCTGAACAACGCGTACAGCTTTCCGTGCGCGTGCCGTCATGCCCCGCGCTGGCGCACAATACGCGCCCTCTTCCCCGGCCCGGCCACTGGCCTGCGCCCTCTTCCCAGGAACCCCGCTCCATGCAGATTCTCGAATTCGACCTCGACGGTGACTACGTCGAACTCAAGCAGCTGCTCAAGCTGGCCGACCTGGTCACCAGCGGCGGCGAGGCCAAGATGGTCATCGGCGATGGCCAGGTGCGGGTCGATGGCGAAGTCGAACTGCGCAAGGCCTGCAAGATCCGCGCAGGCCAGGTGGTCGAATTCGCCGACAGCCAGATCCGGGTGCTGGCCGCCGGATGATCTGAACGGGCTGATCTGAACCGGTTCAGGCCACGCGCTGGGTCAGGTGTGAGGCGATCAGCTGCCTGAACGGTGCCACGCCTTGTGCCAGACGCAGGCCCGCCGCGCGCAGCAGCCGCGCCGGGCGACGATCGTCGGTATACAGGCTGGCGATTGCATTGGTGGCCTCGTACAGCGGCCGCGACGCCAGCCGGTGACCACGCTGGTAGCTGGCCAGCATGCCAGCGGCGGCAATGTCGGCACCACGTCGCTGCTGCGCGACGATGCCCTGTGCGAGCCGCTGTGCGCTGGCCAGTCCCAGGTTGAAGCCATGCGCGGTGACCGGGTGCATGCCGACGGCGGCATCACCGATCAGCGCCGAACGCTCGCCGACGAAACGGTGCGCGTACACACCCACCAGCGGATACGCCTGCGGCGTGGCCACCGGCTGCATCCGGCCCAGGCGGTGCTCAAAGCAACCGCTGATGGCCTCACCGAAGGCCACCTCGTCCATCGCCAGCAGCTCCTCGATCTGCCGCGGCGGCAGCGTGATCACCGCCGATGCCTGGCCCTCGTTGAGTGGCAGCAGCGCCATGGTGCGGCCGTAGCCGAACCATTCCCAGGCAGTGTGGTGATGGTCGCGCTCGACCTGCATGCGGCACACCAGCATCGACTTGCCGAAGTCACGCATCTGCGCACCGATGCCGAGCATGCGGCGGGTGGCGGAGAAGCGGCTGTCAGCGGCGACCAGCAGGCGCGCGTGCAGTTGGCTGCCGTCATCGAGTGTGACCACGTGGCCCTGCGCATCGGCCTGCACGCCCAGCACCTTGCGCCCGTCGAACAGTTCCAGGCCGTCCTGCCCCTGCACGGCATCCCACGCAGCGCGGCGGATCAGATGGTTGGGTACCAGCCAGCCCAGCGGCTGGCCGTCGACCTGGCTGCTGGCGAAGGTCAGCGCGAACGGCGAGCCGCCGTTCATCACCTTGGCATCGCGCAGTTCAGCGACTTCGGCCTGCGGCAGGCGCTGCCACAGCCCCAGCTGCTCCATGCTCTGCCGCGAGGCATGGGTCAGCGCGATCTCACGGCCATCGAAGGCGGCTTCGGCCAGGGCCTGGCGCGGTTGAACTTCGACCAGCCCGACCTGCAGGCCACTGCCGGCCAGCGCGCGTGCGAAGCACAGACCCGCCGGTCCAGCGCCGACCACCACCACGTCCATCCTGCGCATGCGCGCCTCCTGCCGTTGATTCAGTCCGGGCCAGCATAGCGCCGCGCACCTGACCGGCCTTGATCTGGATCAGGCCGGGATCACAACAACGCGAACACCAGCGCCAGGATCGACAGCAGCGACACCGCCCAGACCAGGCTGCGCACGTAGGGCACGCCCGCGGCATACAGCGGCAGGTAGACCACGCGCGCCCAGAAGTAGGCCTGCGCGGCCAGCGCCGTGGTGTCGTTGCCGCGCCCGGCCACGACCACTGCGATGGCGGCGGCAGCGAAGAACGGGAACGTCTCCAGGAAGTTGGCCTGCGCACGCTGCAGGCGCCCGGCCAGCGGGCTGAGTGGCCTGGCTTCGCCATCACGCGCCGAGGCATTCCACTTCATCCCGCGCTCGCGGGTGACCACGGTGGAGGTAGCGAAGATGTAGACAAAGCCCAGCAGCACCGACCAGGCCAGCATCGTCAGTTCAGTTGCCATCGATCATCTCCTCAGGGTGCCGACGCACGCAGGCTGTAACCGGCCAGGCGCCACACCTGGTCCTCGTCGAAACGGAACGAGACGAGCTCGCGTACCGGCTGCGCGCTGTTGGCGAAACGGGTCGGGAAGCTGACGTTGATGTACAGCCCCTCCGGCACCGCGGCACCGGCGCTGTACTTGACCCGGGTGATGGTCGGCTGGCCACGCCCGGCCAGCGCGCCCAGGCGCGTGCGCTCGGCAGTCAACTGGCTGACGAAGGCGGCCTTCGGTACTGCACGGCGCGCGACGGCCGAAGCGCCATCCCACAACTCGCCTGCGCGGTTGGCATCGACCAGCTGCGCCGCCTTCACTGCGGCCGCGCCCATTTCCGCATCCTGCTTCTGCACCTGCGCCTGCTGCGCGGCAGTCAACGCCGGAGCGCCGGCCGTGGCCGGTTTCGCAGCCGCCGGCGATGCCGGTGCGGGGCGCGCGGGTGCCGGTGCAGGCGTGGCCGGCGCGGGTGCCTGCGCCAATGCGGTCAGGGGCAGCAGGGACAGCAGCAGGAGCACGCGCTTCATGGACACCGCCGGTTCTCGGGAAAGAACCGCAGTCTACGCCAGCGCGGTGAGCCGTTCGTCAGCGCGCGTGGGCGCTGCCTTCCACCGCTGCGGCATCGGCCTGCGCGGCAGGCGTGCCGGCGTCTGCTGGCGCCTGTTCGGCCACCGGCGGTGGCTCCGAAGGCGCAGGCGGCAGCGTTGCCACATCGATCTCCGACAGCGGGCTTTCTTCCGGGCACACCGCATCCGGGAAACCGAAGCGCTGCTTCAGTGCCTGGCCGCAGCTGTTGATCGATTCCATGTCGGCGCCTTCGCGCTTGCACTGCTGGTCGAAGGCGATCAGGAACGCGTCCTTGCGCTGCACGAAGTCATCGCCGCAGGCGCGCATCTGCTTGATCCGTTCCAGATCGTCCTGCACCGCGTTGGTGCCATCCAGACCGTACTGGCGTAGTTCGTCCGGCGTCAGCAGGCGCAGGCTGCGGTTGGGCACCGTCATCATCAGATCGGCCACGCCCACCGCCACGCCGTTGCGCTGCAGGTAGTCCTTTACGTTGTCGTAGACCTCGTGCAGCTCGCGGTTGAGCTCGGCGCGCGAGGTGGCCTTGGAACTGATGCGCATCATGCGGTGGATGCCGACCTTGCCCGACAGCAGGCGGTTGTCACCGGCGGCCAGCACGAACACGCACGCGCTGTGGCAGATCGAGCCCTCGCGCACCCAGATGGTCCAGCCCGATTCACCGATGCTGTCACCGGCGACGATCGCCGATTCCACCTGGCCGCCGCTGGAGTCCAGATCGAGGATGCGCTTGTGGATCTTCTGTTCATCGGCGACCACGGCAAGTCGCCACATCATTTCGGCGAAGCCCGGATTGATCTTGCCGGCGTAACGCACCCGCATCAGACCACGCTCGGCACACGGCGCCAGGGCCTGGGCAATCTGCTCGCGCTGCAGGCCCTCCAGCTCGACGCCATCGCCCGCCTCACCGGCGTACTCGGTACTGCAGCTGACCCAGGCGCGGCCATTCTCCAACTGCGCCTGCGGCCACGGCCGATCCGCCCGGCTGCGCGGCGGCGCCGGCGGTGGCGGTGCGTCAGCCGCATTGATCGACACCATGTTCTCGCCATCGCTGGCCGGCGCCCGCGCCGCCTTGTCGGCAGCGGTCACATTGCCCGGATTCTCCAGCTGACTGCAGCCCGCCAGGGCCAGGCACAACAGGGGCAACCAGCGGAATTTGGCGGACATCGGGCAACCGGGATTCATGGGAGCAAGAGCCACAGTCTACCCGTCCAGGGCGCGCATTCAGCGCGTGGCACTGAACCCCTTCTGACCCTTGGGAAAAAGCGTGCCGACCAAGGTCGCCACCCACCAACAGCATTGCGGAACGCCGTCCCAACAGGTCGCAGGAACCTGTCGAAGGCGGGGTGGGTCCGGTTGCAGGGGCGTGAGCGCCATGGATGGCGCGACCGAGCTTACAGGGACGTACTTGCAGCGCCCCCTGCAACCGGACCCACCCCGCCCACCCGCAGGAAGCCCGCTGTTGCTGTTGCTCTGGCCTCTGCGGGTGCAGGGCTGCAAGCCCTGCCAGAACCCCCTCCAGCATCCATGTCCGAATCCGGCGAGTATCCCCGCCCGCACACGCCTAGACTGGCGCCATGGACACCGCCCTCGCCCTCGACACCGCCGCCTGCGACCGCGCCCGCCTGGCCCGCGACGCACGCTTCGACGGCGTGTTCTTCACCGCCGTGCGCAGCACCGGCATCTATTGCCGTCCCGTGTGCCCGGCACCGCCACCGAAGCCGCGCAACATCACTTACTACCCGACCACGGCCGCGGCTGCGGCAGCCGGTTACCGCCCGTGCCTGCGCTGCCGCCCCGAGCTGGCACCGCAGGCGCAGCAGGCATTGGCCGGGCAGACCGTGCAGCGCGCACTGGCCCTGATCCATGGCGGCTACCTGCAGGAGCAGCCCGTCGCGGACCTCGCAGAGAAGATCGGCCTCAGCGCGCGCCAGCTGCAGCGCCTGTTCGTTGAACATCTGGGCGCAACGCCAGGGCAGATCCACGCCACCCATCGGCTGCTGCTGGCCAAGCAGCTGCTGACCGAGACCACGCTGCCGGTGACCGACGTCGCACTGGCCGCCGGCTACAACAGCCTGCGTCGTTTCAACACGGCCTTCCTGCAGGGCTGCGGCATGGCGCCGACCGCACTGCGTCGCCAGCACCAGCCGCTGGCCGCCGACGATGGCTGCCTGGTACTGCGTCTGGCATACCGGCCACCGCTGGATTTCCCGCGCATGCTGGCCTTCCTGCGCAAGCGCAGCTTGCCCGGCATCGAGCTGATCGGCGAAGACAGCTACCAGCGCGTGCTCGGCACGCCGGAGCGCCCCACCCTGCTGCGCGTCACCGCCGACCCGAAGCGCCCGGAACTGCGCCTGCAGCTGGGCGCGGTCGATCCGCGCCTGATCCCCGACATCGTGCGCCGCGTGCGTCGCGTGTTCGATCTGGATGCCGACCTGCAGCAGGTCCACGCCGCACTGGATGAGGAACCCTTGCTGGCGCGTGGCATCGCCGAGCGCCCCGGCCTGCGCGTACCCGGCGGCTGGGACGGCTTCGAGGTCGGCGTGCGCGCCGTACTCGGCCAGCAGGTCACCGTTGCCGCAGCCACGACCTTTGCGCGGCGACTGGTCGATGCTTATGGCGCGCACCTGCCGGGCATGCCGTCGGAATTCGATCGCCAGTTCCCCGCCCCCGAGGTGCTGGCTGGGGCGCCGCTGGAATCGATCGGCCTGCCGCGCAGCCGCGCCGCCACCGTACGCGCACTGGCCGCCGCCTGCGCCAGCGGCCAGCTCGACTTCGAGCCCGGTCAGGCATTGGAGGAATTCGTTGCGCGCTGCGTGGCACTGCCCGGCATTGGTCCGTGGACCGCGCAGTACATCGCCTTGCGTGGCCTCGGCCAGCCCGATGCCTTCCCTGCCGGCGACCTGGTGCTGCAGCAGGTCCTCGGCCACGCACAGGGCCAGCGCCTGAGCGAACGCGCGACCGAAGCGCGCTCGCAACCCTGGCGGCCGTGGCGCGCCTATGCCGTGCTGCACCTGTGGCACCTGTCCGGCACTTTCGTTGGAGAACCGACATGACCCTGTTGTTCGATCGTTTCGACAGCCCGATCGGCGTGCTGACCATCGCCGGTGACGAGCGTGGCCTGTCCCATGTGCTGTTCCCGGAGAACCGCCACCCGGCGCGCGGGCGCGACGACTGGCACTACGCGCCGGATGCACTGCCCGAAGCGCGCGAACAGCTGCTGCAGTTCCTGCACGGTGAACGCTGCAGCTTCGACCTGGAGCTGGCGCCACGCGGCACGCCGTTCCAGCTGCGGGTGTGGCAAGCGCTGGCGTTGATTCCGTTCGGCGAGACCTGGAGTTACCTGCAGCTGGCCCAGCACCTGGGGCAGCCCAGCGCGACCCGCGCGGTGGGCGCGGCCAATGGCCGCAATCCACTGCCGATCATCCTGCCCTGCCATCGCGTGATCGGCAGCAACGGGGCACTGACCGGCTTCGGCGGTGGCCTGGAAACCAAGGCCGCGCTGCTGCGACTGGAACAACGCCAGGCACCGCTGTTCGCCTGAGAGGGTTGGCCCGGCTGCGCCCGGCACCCGCAGAGGCTAGAGCAACAGCAACAGCGGGCTTCCTGCGCGGACCCACCCCGCCTTCGACAGGTTCCTGCGATCTGTCCGAACGTCATTCTGCGCGGCTGTGGGTAGATGTCGACCTTGGTCGACACGACAGATACACGCCATGCGTGGATGGAAGCATCAGGAATATGTCTGGAGAAAAGCCCCCTTCTTGTTGAAGGGGGCGCGCCGACAGGCGCGGGGATAAGGAAAAATGCGCGGACACGGCGCGCGATAGCGCGCCGTGTCTTGGGCGCGTCATTGCACCGGCTTATCATGCGCGGATGACTTCCGTACGCCTGACCTGCGCGCTGGCGCTGCTGCTGCCATTGGCCGCCTGCACCACCACGCCCGCCCCTACCGCCTCCGTTCCCACGTCCGTCGCTGCGGCCGCGCCGCCGAAGCTGCTGCTGATCTCGATCGACGGCCTGCGCGCCGACGCACTCGATCGCGGCCTGACCCCGAACCTGCAGCGCCTGATCGACGGCGGCGTGCGTGCACGCTGGATGACCCCGTCCTATCCCTCGCTGACCTTCCCCAACCACTACACCATCGTCACCGGCCTGCGCCCGGACCACCACGGCATCGTCAACAACAGCATGGACGATGAAGCACTGGGCCGGTTCGAGCTGAGCAACCGCGAAGCGGTCACCACCAGCGGCTGGTGGGGCGGCGAACCGATCTGGGTCGGCGCCGAGAACGCCGGGGTTCGTTCGGCCACCACCTCGTGGCCGGGCAGCGAATCGGAAATCCGCGGTGTGCGCCCGAGCCAGTGGCGCGTCTACGACGGCAAGGAACCGCTGGAGCAGCGCGCCGGCATCGTGCTCGATTGGCTTGCACAGACCGACGCCGATGCCCCCCGCCTGACCACGCTGTACATGGAACACGTGGACAAGGCCGGCCACAACTACGGCCCCGAATCGAAGCAGTATGCCAACGCCATCGTGCGCGCGGACCAGATCGTCGGCCAGGTGCTCGATGGCCTGCAGCAGCGCGGCCTGGCCGCGACCACCAACGTGATCGTGGTCTCCGACCATGGCATGGCCAGCGTCCCGGTCGGCCAGGTGATCTCCACCGAATCAATGGCCGCCCCGGCCATCGCGCGCAATGTCAGCCAGGGCCAGTCGGTGGGCTTCGCGCCGGTGGCTGGCCATGAGGCCGCCGCCGAGCACGCCCTGCTCGGTCGTCACGCGCACTACGAGTGCTGGAAAAAAGAGAACCTGCCGCCGCGGCTGCACTACGGCACCCACCCGCGCATTCCCGCCATTGTCTGCATGATGGATGAAGGCTGGGACGCCCTGCATCAGGAAAAGATCGCCAAGCGAGACCATCAGGATCGCGGCTCGCATGGCTACGACAATGCCCTGCCCTCCATGCGCGCGGTGTTCGTGGCCAGCGGCCCGTCGTTCCGCCAGGGCCTGGTGATCGACGGCTTCGACAATGTCGACGTCTACCCACTGCTGGCGCACCTGCTGCAGGTGCCGGCCGCGCCGAACGATGGCAATCCGGAAACGCTGAAGAAAACCCTGCGCTGACGCTCCTGTAGAGCCGAGCCCATGCTCGGCTGGCCGAATGCAGCCGAGCATGGGCTCGGCTCTACATAGAATCGTGTGCCGGCCTGCGCGCGGGCACAAAAAAACGCGGCGCCAGGCGCCGCGTTTTTCGTTGAACCGGCCTGGGCCGGATCAGGCCTTGGCGACGGCCTTCTTCGCCACAGCCTTCTTCGCCGGAGCCTTGGCCACGGTCTTCTTGGCAACCGGAGCAGCGGCGCCTACGGCGACCTTGCTCGCGGTGTGCGAACGGGCGTTGCCGTAGCTGGCGTTGTAGCGCTTGCCCTTGGCGGTCTTGCGGTCACCCTTACCCATGTCTTCAACTCCTCAAATGTGAAATCTGGTTACCCCGTACTGACACGGGTTCGGCGGGGCCGCCTTGCTGGGCGCCCCCGCGCACGATCGAAAATCCTATCACGGAGCGCCTAGTGCGCGCAGCTGGCGTCGTGCACGTGACCGTGGTTGAGGCGCAGGTTGACCAGGTGGGCCACACCCACCAGCAGTCCGCCGATGGTCATCACCACCGCGTGTGGCACCGCATTGTGGTGCAGCGGGTCGTACAGCACGCCGGCCCACAACGCGACCAGGCCGGGAATCAGGAAGCCCAGCGCACGCAGCGCACCGTGCCGGCGGTAGCCCCAGACCAGGCTGAACAATCCGAGCAGGGTGACGAACACCACCAGCGCCTGTTCCACCCCATCGCTCAGCCAGAACGACAGGCCCAGCGACGGCGCCGCGGCCAGCAGCACGGGGATCACCGCGCAGTGCACCGCGCACAGCATCGAACCGGTGGCGCCGAAACGGTCTAGCAGGTGGCGCAGGCGTGAGGACAGGGACATGACTTCCAGCAGGGTCGGCGAATCGTTATGGAATAATATAACATCCGTTCCCGACCCGCACGGTTTCCCTCCCCCTGTCCCGCTGACGGGATACGTGCGCCCAGCGATTGATACACTGTAACAAAGGACCCGCTCCATGCCCGCCCACACCCCGCGGTTGAAGCCGCATTCCCTTGCTCTGGCCCTCGCCGCCCTGCTGCCTTCGGTTGCCTTTGCCGCCGGCGATGACAGCGCTCATCGTGACCGCCACCTGACCGAACTGTCGTCGGTGCAGGTGACTGCCTCGCCGCTGCAGGGCGATGCCGAATCGCTGGCGCGCCCGGTCGAGGTGCTGGCCGGCGAACGCCTGGACGAGCAGAAGGCCGGCACCCTCGGCGATACCGTGGCCAAGCTGCCCGGCGTGCAGAGCACCTTCTTCGGCCCGGGCGTCGGCCGCCCGATCATCCGCGGCCAGGAAGGCCCGCGCGTGGCCGTGCTGTCCAATGGCATGGGCAACATGGATGCCTCCACCGTCAGCGCCGACCATGCCACCAGCATCGAGCCGTTCCTGGCCGACCAGATCGAAGTGCTGAAGGGCCCGGCCACGCTGCTGTTCGGCAGTGGCGCCATCGGTGGCGCGGTCAATGTGGTGGATGGCCGCATCGCCCGCGAGCTGCCGGAGCGCCCGCTCAGCGGCCGCGCCGAGCTGCGCGGCAATTCGGTGAACAACGAGCGCAGCGGCATGTTCCGCCTCGATGGCGTCAGCGGCAATGTCGTGCTGCATGTGGACGGCCTGGTGCGCAATGGCGACGACTACCGCATTCCCGGCTATGCAGTGATCGACAGCCTTGAAGACCATCACGATCACGACCATGACCACGCGGGCGAAGAAGGCGAAGAACCGCGCCGCGGCCGCCTCGACAACAGCTCGATCCGCACCCGCGCCGGCGGCGTCGGCGCGACCTGGCTGGGCGACGGCGGCTACTTCGGCGTATCGGCCAGCACCTATCGCACCAACTACGGCATTCCCAATGGCGCGCACGTGCATGCCGATGGCGATGATCATGGCCATGACCACGGCCACGACCATGGCGATGAAGAGGAAGGCGGCGACGAGCATGACGTGCGCATCGACATGGTGCAGAACCGCTTCGAGACCAAGGCCGGCATCTACAACCCGGTCTCGTTCCTGAAGAACATCAATGCACGCGTGGCCTACACCGACTACGAACACGTGGAGCTGGAAGCCGGCACGCCGTCCACCCGCTTCACCAACCGTGGCATCGAGGCGCGCCTGGAGGCCGTGCAGCAACAGATCGGCGGCTGGGACGGCGCCTTCGGCCTGCAGTTCGGCAACAGTGATTTCGGTGCCAAGGGCGAAGAGGCGTTCGTTCCGGATACCGGCACGAAGAACATCGGCCTGTTCGTGCTGCAGGAAAAGCAGTTCGGTCCGTTCAAGCTGGAACTGGGCGGCCGCCACGACCAGGTCAAGCTGGACCCGACCGGTGACTATCGCCGCCGCACCTTCGGCGCCACCAACCTGTCTGCGGCCGGCATCTGGAAGCTCAACGATGCCGTTGACCTGCGCATCGGCGTGGACAGCTCCGAGCGTGCACCGACCAACGAAGAGCTGTATGCCGCCGGCGCACACATCGCCACCCGCTCGCTGGAAATCGGTGACGCCAACCTGAAGACCGAGCGCGGCCAGCGCGTGGAACTGGGCATCCACACCCACAGCGAACGCCTGGACTTCTCGGCGTCGGTCTACCAGACCAAATTCAAGGACTTCATCTACCTGGCCGACACCGGCGTTACCGAGGGTCTGCCGGTCCGCGCCTGGACGCAACAGGATGCGGTGTTCCGCGGTGCCGAAGCCGAAGCGCTGGTGCATCTGTTCGAAGGCGGCGCCGGTGATTGGGACCTGCGCGTGTTCGGCGACTACGTGAAGGCCAAGCTTGATGGCAACGGCAGCCGCAACCTGGACATCGCCGTGCCGCATGGCGACCACAACCACAACTACAGCGTGGAGCTGGCCAACACCGGCTACCTGCCGCGCATCGCCCCGGCCCGCGTCGGCGCCGACCTGCGCTGGTCGAAGGACGGCTGGCGCGCCTCGGTCGGTGCGGTCCGCTACAGCCGCCAGAAGGATGTCGCCCAGAACGAAGCGCCGAGCGACGGCTACACCCTGGTCGACGCGCATCTGGCCTACCGCTGGGATCGCAACGCGAGCAACAGCTACGAGGTGTTCCTGGATGGCAGCAACCTGACCAACCGCGAAGTGCGTCCGCATACCTCGCTGCTGCGTGATTACTCGCCGCTGCCGGGCCGTGGTGTCGCATTCGGCATCCGCGCGTTCTTCTGACCGGGCTACGCCGTCGGAACGTTACCTAAGGGGGCCGGAAGGCCCCCTTTTTCTGTCGCATATGGCATGAACTGGTGAAAATGGTGCTATGCCTCCGCGACACCATCCGTTGCGCAGCTAGACTCAATCAGGCGTCAATTCAATAGACAAACTGAGCGGAAACACCTGCATGGCCATGAGTCTCGATGCCGAACTGGAAGAACGCTTCCTTGCAACCGCCAAGCGTGGGAGAACCGCTTGGCTGGCCGGCGACATTGCGGAGGCAGAGCATCGCTTCCTTGAAAGCTGGGACATGATTCCGGAGCCGAAATCTGCTTATGAATACGGCCAGATTTCATCGTATGGAATAGCCATCTTCTATCGCGATACCGCTCAGTTTGAAAAGGCCAGAGAGTGGGCGATGGTCGCCAGAGGCATCTATGGAGAAGGCGAAGCCTCGAGCGAGTACATGGATGAACTTGCAGCCACCATCCAGTTCGAATCGGGAAATCTGGATGCGGCCTACGCCTTGTTCGAACCCCAGTACCGGAAGTACGGCCGTCGCGTCTTCGAGGGCCACAAGAAAGAGTTCATCGCTTTCATCAAGAACAGGAAGAAGACTTGATGAGCGGATCAGCCAGCCACTAGCCAGATCCCTTCTGCGCCAGCTTTTCATCCACGCATGGCGTGGATCTACTGCGTCCTGAAGGAGCGTTCGAGCTTCCGTCTTCGTTCCAGCAGGATCCATCACACACCCGTCACAAAGATGTGCGTACCACAACAAGCGGACAATCCCGTCACTCAAAGTCTCGCCAATCGGACACTTTTGTCCGAAAATAATTCCATGACTGCCCAACGTGCCGATGCTGCTGCCCGCCGTGCCCTCATCCTCGATGCCGCCGATCACGTGTTCGGCCAACATGGTGTCACCGCCCCGCTGGACCTGGTGGTCGAACGCGCCCAGGTGGGCCGCGCCACCCTGTACCGCAACTTCCCCGACCGCACCGCGCTGATCCAGGCCCTGCTGCAACGTACGGTCGACCGTATCCGGCGCCAGGTCGAGCAGCTAGGCGACCGCGACGATGCCCTGTTCGAAGTGTTCGAGGGTATGGCCCAGCGCATCATCGATTCGCCGGCACTGGCCGATTACTGGCGTGCAGTCGATTCGGACGTGCCGGCCATGCGCACCGCGCGCGAGACCGTGCGCGATCTGCTGGAAGCACCGATCGCCCGTGCCAAGGCCGCCGGCCTGTGCCGTGCCGACCTGGAGAAGACGGATATTTCACTGATCTCGGGCATGCTGGGCGCGGCCCTGCGCGGCAAGACCCGCGACGAGCGCGCCCACCTGGCCGGGCGTGCCCTGCAGCTGCTGCGCGGGGGTCTCCAGGGAGCAACCAGCGAGGCCCGCTGATGGTCCAGCCGTATCTGAAGCCGGTTCCGGATTGGGAGGAGCACGAGAAGCCGACCATGCCCGGTTCGGCGTCGATGCCCTGGCACCCACCGTATCGACGCGTGGCCTATGCACTGGTGTCGCTGCTGGTGGCGATCACCGGTGGCCTCGGCAATGCGCTGGTCACCGCCAACCTGCCCTTCCTGCAGGGCCAGCTGGCACTGACCCCGACCCAGGGCAGCTGGCTGGTGGCGGCCTATGCAATGGTCAACGTCACGGCCAACCTGCTGGCCTTCAAGTTCCGCCAGCAGTACGGCATCCGCCTGTTCGCCGAGATCGGGCTGGGCCTGTACGCGGCGCTGGCGGTACTGCACCTGTTCGTCGGCAGCTTCGAGACCACGATGCTGACCCGCGCCGCCAGCGGCTTCGCGGGTGCGGCCTGTTCGACACTGGGCACGCTCTACATGCTGCAGGCGCTGCCGCGCCGCTTTACCGGCAATCTGCTGGTGGTTGGCGTCGGCCTTTCGCAGCTGGCGGTGCCGATCGCCTGGATCGTTTCACCAGGCCTGGTCGATACCGGCCAATGGCACCAGCTCTACTCATTCGAAGCCGGGCTGGCACTGTGCGCGTTCGCGGCAGTGGTGGTGCTGAAGCTGCCGCCCGGCATCCAGGTGAAGGCGTTCGAACCGCTGGACTTCCTCACGTTCGCCCTGCTTGCACCGGCCGTCGCACTGCTGGTGATCGTGCTGGCGCAGGGCTACACCCGCTGGTGGCTCAACACGCCATGGCTGGGCTGGGCGCTGGTCGCCTCGATCGTGCTCTCCACCACTGCCTTCATCATCGAACACTACCGGCGCAATCCACTGCTGCAGATCCGCTGGCTGTCGAAGCTGCCGGTGCTGCACTTCATCGTCGGCGCGTTCCTGATCCGCTTCCTGACCACCGAGCAGTCCTATGGCGTGGTCAACCTGATGCGCACGCTGGGCATGGGCCCGGACCAGATGCGCCCGCTGTTCGTAGTGATCCTCGCGGGCGTGGTCACCGGCATCGCCGGTGCCTCGCTGACCTTCGGCCCGAAGCGGCTGATCGCGCAGCTGCTGATGGCGATCCTGCTGCTCGGCGCTGCCGCCTTCTTCGATCAGCACCGCACCAGCATGGATCGGCCGCACGACTTCTACGTCAGCCAGTTCCTGGCCTCGGTGGGTGCCGGCATGTTCATGGGCCCGTTGATCATGCTCGGCATTTCCGCCGCGCTGAAACAGGGCGTGGACCACATGATCACCTTCCTGGTGACGCTGTCGATCACACAGACGCTGGGTGGCCTGGCCGGCTCGGCGGTGCTGGGCACCTTCCAGCTGCACCGCGAGCAGCTGTACTCCAGTGCATTGACCAGCCAGCTCGACCCGGCCGACCCGGTGGTGGCGCAGCGCCTGCGCATCCAGCAGCAGCTGTACAGCGCACAGATCACCGACCCGGTGCTGCGCAGCGCGCAGGGCAGCGCGCAGCTGGCGCAGACCACGCGCCGCGAAGCCAATGTGCGAGGCTTCAATGACGTGTTCACGCTGAGCGGATGGCTGGCGATCGGCTTCCTGTGCTGGTTGCTGCTGCTGTCGCTGCGCACCGCCGTGCTCAAGCAATGGCGCAAGCGCCACCCCACTTCCCCCGCTGCGGTCACGCCGGCCGCGCCCCGCTGAGTCCTCCTCCATGCCTCCCGTCCCGCCCCGACCCGACGACACCGACAACGTGACCCCTCCGCCACCGACCGACGCGGCGCCCGCGCCCACGCCGGTAGAACCTGCGGTCGCGCCGAAGTACCTCAAGCCCAGCGCGCGCAGCGTGGTGGTGATGGTGGTGGTGGCCTTGCTGGGCATTGCGCTGATCCTGCGCGCCTGGCACCTGTGGCCGTTCACCAGCAGCGTGATGGTGACCGACAACGCCTATGTGCGCGGGCAGATCACGGTGATGGCGCCACAGGTGAACGGCTACGTGACCGAAGTGCTGGTGAAGGACTTCCAGCACGTGAGGGAGGGCGAGCCGCTGCTGCGCATCGATGACCGCATTTACACGCAGCGTGTCGCCCAGGCGCAGGCGACGCTGGACAGCGCACGTGCGGCACTGGCCAACTCGGACCAGTCGCAGGCGCAGAACCGTGCGCAGATCGCCTCCGCACACGCCACATTGTCGGCCGGCCAGGCGGAGCTGCAACGCTCGCGCAACGAGCTGAAGCGCTACGAGGAACTGGCCGCGCAGCAACTGGTGTCGGTCAACGACCGCGACAAGTTCCGCACCACCCAGGCCTCGGCACAGGCCAGCGTGCAGCAGTCGCAGGCGCAGATCCGCATCGCCGAGGAAACGCTGGTGTCGACCCAGGTGGCGCGCAAGAGCCTGGAGGCCCAGGTGGAAAGTGCACAGGCACAACTGGAACTGGCGCGCATCGACCTGGCCAACACGGTGATCCACGCACCGCGCGACGGCCAGATCAGCGAAGCCAGCGTGCGCGTGGGCCAGTACGTCGCCGCCGGTTCGCAGCTGCTGTTCCTGGTGCCTGACACGCTATGGGTGGTGGCCAACTACAAGGAAGGCCAGACCTGGGGCATGGCGATCGGTCAGCCGGCCACGTTCTCGGTGGACGCGTTCCAGGGCCAGGTGCTGCGCGGCCGCGTGCAGGAGATCGCACCCGCCACAGGTTCGGAGTTCAGCGTGCTGCGCCCGGACAACGCCAGCGGCAACTTCACCAAGGTGGTGCAGCGGCTGCCGGTGCGGATATCGATCAATGAAGGTCAGACGCTGGCCGCGCAGCTGCGGCCCGGCATGTCGGTGATCGTCCGGGTGGATACCCGGTCCAAGCCGATGGACTAGGGTGCAGGCTGCTGACTGCCTTCACCCCATTGATCCGCTACCGTTGCGGATCTGGATCAGGATCGCTGGAAGACGATGAAATTCACGACACTGGCCAGGCGGGCGGCCAAGGACATGCTGGAAGCGGAAGATCTGATCGCCTTCGTGCAGGAGCACGGCGCCGAAGGTGGCGAGGAGATTGAGCGGCTGCGGATACTGCACGGTTGGCCGGATGATGGCCTGCTGGGCGATGGTAGCCGGGTCGTACCGTTCGGCGGCTGGGCCAAGGCCTGTACCGCCTGGGGACGCCAGGGCGTTGAAGGCCTGCGCGATATGCTGGGTGACCCCCAGCTGGCAGTGTTCGCGCTCGGCACACTGGCCGATGTGAGTGGCCCCGCAGCCATTGCCGTCCTGCTGGACTTTGCCGAACGCGCTGACTGGTCGCGTGCGGGCACACCGCGTGATCTGCCCTGCCAGGCGATTTACTGCCTCAATACTGCGCTTTCGGGGAAGACCGGCGTTGAGGTTACACCCGGCATGCAGGCGTCGATGCTGCGTATCGCCAAGCTCATCTGGGACGCCAGGGTGCCCAATGTGCATTTCCTGGCGCAGGCACTGTATTTCGTGCGCCATGCCGACCCGGTACCAGCGCTCGCCTGGGTCGAGCAGTTGCGGGTGGACGACCCTGTACTGGTCGACGCACAGCGCAGCGTCCTGAAACGTCTGAAAGAGCACGCCGCCCGGGACTGAGCGTGCGGCTCAGTCCGGGTATGCGCCGCGACTCAGCCCGCGCAGCGCGCGCAGAGGCCGTGCACTTCCAGGGTCTGCGCCTGCGGCTGGAAGCCCAGCTCCTTGGCGCGCTTCTCCAGCTGGGTGACGATCTCGCGGTCTTCCAGCTCCACAGCACTGTGGCAGCTGTTGCAGATCAGGAACGGCACCGAGTGCGCGGCACTGCTGGGATGGTGGCAGGCCACGAAGGCATTGACCGATTCCAGCTTGTGCACAAAGCCATTGGCCATCAGGAAATCCAGCGCGCGGTACACGGTGGGCGGGGCATCAGCGCCCACGCCCTTGCCGTTGCGCACCCATTCCAGCAGCTCGTAGGCCTTGACCGGCTTGCCGGCCTCGGCGATCAGCTTCAGTACATTGGCGCGGATCGGGGTCAGGCGCAGCCCGCGTTCGCGCGAGACACGCTCGACCACCGCCACGAAATCCGACGCGTCGTGGACGTGGTGGTGCGGGGCGGTACAGGCAGTGGCGGTCTTGGCGGGCATGCGTGTTCTCCGGTTCGGGCCTGGCAAGGATGCCTCAGGCCGTTGCTACCTTGGTGATGGCCACATCAATGCGTTTCAAGGCCTGCTCGCGGCCGGCCAGGTACACGGTATGGGAAATGTCAGGACTGACCTGGGTACCGGTGATGGCCACGCGCAGCGGCTGGGCGACCTTGCCCATGCCGATCTCCAGCGCGGCGGCCGCGTCGTGCAGGGCGACGCCCACCGATTCGGCGGTCCACTCCGGCAACGCTGCCAGCAGCTCGCGGGCCTTGCCCAGCGCCACCTCGGCACCGGCCTTGAAGTGCTTGGCCACCGCCGCTTCGTCGTACTCGGTCAGCGGCTGGTACCAGACCACCGCCTTCTCGGCCATTTCCTTCAGGGTCTGCACGCGTTCACGCAGGGCGACCACCACGTCCTCCGGGGCGGGGCCGGCGGCCACGTCCAGGCCCAGCTTCTGCAGCTGGTAGACCAGGTGCGGCACGATCGCGGCCACATCCTCGGTCTTCAGGAAGTGCTGGTTGACCCAGCCCAGCTTGGCCATGTCCAGGCGCGAGGCCTTGGAGTTGCAGTCCTTCACGTCGAACAGGTCGATCAGCTCCTGGCGGCTGAACAGCTCCTGGTCGCCGTGCGACCAGCCCAGGCGGGCCAGGTAGCTCAGCAGCGCATCGGGCAGGTAGCCGGCGTCCTTGTACTGCATCACGTCGGCCGCACCGGTGCGCTTGGACAGCTTGGCGCCCTGCTCGTCGAGGATCATCGGCATGTGGCCGAACTTCGGCACCGGCGCGCCGATGCCTTCGTACAGGTTGATCTGGCGCGGGGTGTTGTTGATGTGGTCGTCGCCGCGGATGACCTCGGTGATGCCCATGTCCCAGTCGTCCACCACCACCGCGAAGTTGTAGGTGGGGTAGCCGTCCGGGCGGAAGATGACCATGTCATCCAGCTCGCTGTTGGCGATCTCGATGCGGCCCTTGATCAGGTCGTCGAACACCACCGTGCCTTGCAGCGGGTTCTTGAAGCGGATGACGCGGTTCGGGTCGTCCTTGCGCGGCAGGCCCAGTTCGCGTGCAGCGCCGTTGTAGCGCGGCTTCTCCTGCTTGGCCATGGCGGCCTCGCGCATCGCGTCCAGCTCTTCGCGGGTCTCATAGGCGTAGTACGCCTTGCCGTCCGCCACCAGCTGCTCGGCCACTTCCAGGTAACGGGCGACGCGGTCGGTCTGGTAGATCGGGCCTTCGTCATAGTCCAGGCCCAGCCACTCCATCGCCTCCAGGATCGCGTCGATCGCGCCCTGGGTGCTGCGTTCACGGTCTGTGTCCTCGATGCGCAGCACGAACTCGCCGCCACGGTGGCGGGCCTCCAGCCAGCAGTACAGCGCGGTGCGGGCACCGCCGATGTGCAGATAACCGGTGGGGCTGGGGGCGAAGCGGGTGCGGCAGGTCATGGACGGCTCGAGGAACGGGAATCCCCCGATTTTACCAGCCCGCCGCCCCCGACGGAAAAAGGGGACGGAGGGGATTAAGTCGCGATTGCCCAGTCGCTGGGCCTGCAACCGGGAAACGGAGGGGAGAAACGACTTAATCCCCTCCGTCCCCTTTTACGGTTCTACCTTGCGCGGGAAGGACTGCTCGCGCATCGCGGCGTTGTAGGCGAACGAGGCGACGATGGCTGCGGCCTGCTTCAGGTCTTCCGGTTCGGCGTGGTCCCAGGTGTCCAGGTGACTGTGGTGGACATTGGTGAAGTAGTCCAGCCGGTCCTGGATGAACTGGAAGCCCGGCAGGCCGATGCGGTCGAAGCTGATGTGGTCGGTGCTGCCGGTGTTGCGGGTGGCCACGGTGGTGGCGCCGACGTCATGGAACGGGGCCAGCCAGGCTTCGAAGATCGGCATCGCCGCCAGGTTTTCCTGTGCATAGATGCCACGGAAGCGGCCAGAGCCGTTGTCCATGTTGAAGTAGACCTGGAACTTGCCGTAGTCGCGGGTCTTCTGCAGCGCGCCGGTCGGCTCGCGCAGCGAGGCTGGCAGCGCCTTCTGCGCCGGGTCGGTGGGTTCCGGGAAACGGCCGAAGTGCTTGGCCACATAGGCCTGCGAGCCGATCAGGCCCTGCTCCTCGCCGCTCCACAGCGCCACCCGGATGGTGCGCTTGGGCTTGGCGCCGGTGGCCTTGAGGATGCGCATCGCTTCCATCATCACCGCCACGCCGGCCGCGTTGTCGGCCGCACCGGTACCACTGTGCCAGGAATCCAGGTGCGCGCCGATCATCACCACTTCATCGGGCCTGCTGCTGCCACGGATCTCGGCCAGCGTGTTGTAACCCGGCTGGTCGGCCTCGTCGGTGAAGCGCGCGGCCACATCCACGCGCAGGCGCACGGTCTGCTTGGCCTCCAGCGCGCGCACCAGCGGATTGAAGTGTTCGCTGATCATCGCCAGTTCGGGGATGCCCACCGATTCACCGGCCTTGCGCGAGCCGCCACCGGCAACGCGGATGATGCCGTTGTCCCAGCTGCTGATGCTGATCGAGGCCAGCGCGCCTTCTTCCACGAAGAACGCATTGACCTTGGTCGCCAGCTGCTGGCGTTCCTGGTATTCCTTGACCCGCTTGGCACGCTCGGCGGTGGCGTCCTTGTCCTTGGGCAGGGTGAACTCCTGCAGGCCCTCCAGCGAGGTGGCGTCGTGGCGGTGCGAATCCGCCTCGGTGCCGCGCTTGTACTCGCGCGCCTCGCCCAGCAGCAGGATCTTGCCGCGCAGCTTGCCGCGGTACTTCTCGATGTCCTCGGGCTTCTTGATCTCGACCTGCACCAGTTCGCCTTCAACCGGTCCCTTGGTGCCCGGCGTCCACGCCTTCGGCAGTGCATGCAGCGGCTGTACACGGTCCCCCAGCATCTCCACGCTGGCCGAGGTGAACTCCCAGCCGCGCCCGAAGTCGTCGAAGGCTTCGTCGTGGACGTTGTCCAGCTTCCATTCGTTGAACTTGCCGCGGGTCCAGGCATTGGCGCGGCCCATCGCCGGCGAGTTGGTCAGTCGCGGGCCGATGCGTTCGGTGAGGTAGCTGAAAGTGTCCATCACCTGCGAACGGTGGAAGGCCTCCTGGCGGATGCGGCTGACCATGTCCAGGTCCACCGGCTCGCGCTGCTGCGCGCCTGCATTGCCACCCATCGCCAGCGCTGCGGCCAGCATGCCCCACTTCAACACATCGCACCCCTGCCCTTCGGCTCGATCATCAACCCATCGAGTCTAGCCAGCAGGGGCGCGCCGATACCGTCCCATCGGTCATGGACAGCGCGGAAGCGTGCGAACCAAGGTTCGCACCCACAGGAGAGGTGGTTGGTTCGCAGCCACAGGAGAGTGGTTGGTTCGCACCTGCCACGCCACCTCATCCACTCCATCCCAGCCACAACTGCGCCCGTTCCGGCAGCAGCAGCAACCAGTGCCGCCGGTCGATGCTGCTGCAGCCGTACACCGCCGCATGCGCGGGCCAGTCCTCGGGCAGGCCGCCGATGCCGATCTCGGCCAGCGCCTCCGCCCCGGCCTTCCATGGCCGGTAGCGCGGCACCCGGCCAGCCAGCGCGCCGCGTCCCTGCCGCGCGCCGTGCAGCCAGGCCAGTCCCTGGCCCTGCAATCCCTCGCAGGTCACCGCTGCCAGCTGGAAGCGGACCAGACCGGGGGCGATCCGTGCCCCGGGCAGGGCCGCCAGCACGCCATGTGCCTGCAGCAGTGCATCCACTTCCAGCAGGGCCGGAATGCCCTGCCGTGCCCGTTGCCGCAATCCCTGGCGCCAGCCCATGGCGTACTCCTTACTTCAGGTCCGCGCCGAGCGCGTACCAGTCCACCCGGCGGGTCACCCACATCGCCAGCGCCAGGATCACGAACAGCAGCAGCGAACCCATCAGCAGCGCGTTGTTCTCCGACACCAGCAGGCCATACAGCGCGCCATACAACACGGTCAGCAGCGCAGCGAAGCCGAGGCCGCGCTTCCAGTGGCCCAGCACGTTGGCCAGGTACACCGCCTGCAGGCCGATACAGGCCACCGCCGAGACCAGATAGGCCTTCCAGAACGCGATGTGCTCGGACAGGCTGATCAGCAGCAGGAAGAAGATCGCCAGCGCCAGGCCCACCATGAGGTACTGCAGCGGGTGGATGCGCAGCGACCTGATCAGCTCGAACAGGATGAAGCCGACGAAGGTGAGCAGCACGAACAGCACGCCGTATTTCGAGGCACGGTCGGCCTGGGTGTAGGCATCGACCGGATCAACCAGCGACACCGTCACCGCCTGCGACTCGACCGCACCATCATTGCGCAGCTGTCGCTGTGCATCGGAGGCCAGCGAAGACACCGCCCAGCGCGCATCGAAGCCCTGTGCGTCGACGCGACGCTCGTTGGGCAGGAACGCACCGCTGAATGACGGATGCGGCCAGCTCGAACGCAGTGCGATCTTGGTGTCATCGCCCACCGGCACCACCGACAGCATGCGGCTGCCATCCAGGCGCAGCTCGAGTTCGACGGTGCTGGCAGCCAGCGTGCCGCCATGGTCTTCGGCGAATCCGGCCACCGGTGCATGCAGACCGCGGCCCACCTCGCTGGCCGCACCAACCCCCGGCAGCAGGCGCAGTTGCTTGCCATCCACGCGCAGGTTCGGCGTACCGACCAGGCCACGCACATCGGAAATGCCCACCGCCACATACGGCTGGCCGTAGCTGCGGCCGGCCTTCACCGGATAGTCGTCTGCAGCGAACGTCGCCTTCATCTGGCCGTTCCAGCTGTATACCGGCACCTTGAACAGGCCGACCTCACGCTGGCTCGGCAGCATCTCGCCGCCCACCTCCAGCGACGCTGGCATCTGCAGCCAGTGCCCCTCGGTGACCTGCACCTCGGTCTTCTTGACGCCCAGCGGGTCGACCAGTTCAACCTGCTTGCGTTCCACCCACGGCACCACCCGCACCGGGCCCACCAGCTGCTGTGCACCGGCGCGGCTGTCGGCCACCCGCGAGAAGGCCTCGTCGCGGTACGCGCTGCGTTCGTTGATGACCCCGCGGATCATGGTCAGCGGCACCAGCAGCAGCAGGATCAGCCCGCCGACAATGGCGAACCGCAGCAGCATCTTCAGGGATTTCATGGTCCATCCTCGTTGGAGAGGGCTGCAGGATGGACCGCCGCGGTGAGCAGGGTTTGTGGCGAATTTGAAGCGAGTGTGAAGTCAGCGGCGCGGGCGCTGGCCTGGCACACCCAAAGGCAGCCACAGGCTGGCCACGGTGCCGCCGCCCTCGCGGATATCCACGCTGGCGCGCCCATCATGCAGGCGCGCGACCTCCTGCACGAACGGCAGGCCCAGGCCGGAGCTGCGCCGCCCGCTGCCGGGGCGGGCCAGCGAATAGAAGCGCTCGAACACCCGCTCACGCGCGTAGTCGGGAATGCCGGCGCCACGGTCGGCCACCTGCAGGCGCACGCCCTGCCCGTCCACCTCGGCCTGCAGCGCGATCTCCGCGCCGGCCGGCGAGAAGGCAATCGCGTTGTCGATCAGGTTGTGCAGTGCCTGCCGCAGCAGGTAGGCGTCGCCCTGCACCCGCAGGTCGGGCACGCTGCCGATGCGGACCTGCACGCCGGCCGCCTGCGCGCGCACCTGCGCGGCCGCCGCCGCATCGGCCAGCAATGCCGGCAGCGCGATCGGGTCACGCGTCTGCAGCCAGCCGTGCTGTTCCACTTCGGCCAGCGCCAGCAGCTTGTCGATGGTCTCGGTCAGCCGCTCCTGCTGGTCGACGATGCTGCGGGCGAAATGCACGCGATCGGCCTCCGGCAATGGCTCCTGCAGCAGTTCGGCGGCACCGCGGATCGCCGCCAGCGGACTCTTCATCTCGTGCGTCAGCGACTGCACGTACTGCTCGACGTAGGCCTTGCCTTCGAGCTTCTGGCGCATCGTTTCCAGCGCCTGGCCGAGATCGCCGATCTCATCGCGGCGGCGCCGTGGTGGTGGCACCGGTTCGCCCGCGCTGACCGCGCGTGCATAGCGGCTGAGCTGGCCGAGGCCGGTGGTCAGCCACATCGTCACCAGCACGCCGACCAGCGCCGACAGCCCGATCAGCCACGCACCGCGCTCGATGATGGCGCGCTGGCTGGCGGCGATGAACGGATCGATGCTGCGGTTCGGCTGGGCCAGGCTGAGCACGCCGATCAGCGTGCGGCCGTCGGCCGGGTCGTACACCGGCGCCGCCACATGCATCACCGTATCGCCGTCCTCGCCCGGAATCTCGGGGCTGGAACGGGCACCGTACTCGCCACGCAGGGTGCGGTAGACATCGTTCCAGCGCGAATTGTCGCGCCCCAGGTCACGGCCCAGCGAGTCGTAGATGACGATGCCCTTGGCATCGGTGATGGTCACCCGGTAATCCAGCGAGCGCTTGGGAAAACGCCAGACCATCGCCTTCAGGTCGCGCTGCCGTGCCTTGGCCAGGTTGCGGGTGAAGCTGCCGCTGCGGATGGTGCCGTCCTTGACGTCGGCGGCGGCCATCTCGGCCAGCACGTTGGCCGCGTCGACCAGGGTCGATTCCATCGCCTGGCGCACACCCGGCTTCACTTCGTTGACGAACACGCGCATCACGAAGAAGGCCGCGATGCCGGTGATCAGGAAGAAGCCGAGGAACAGCTTCAGCACCAGGCGCATCGGCTAGACCTCCAGCGCGTAGCCGAGGCCACGGTGGGTGCGGATAGGATCGTCGCTGGCCCCCGCCGCTCGCAGCTTGGCGCGCAGCGTCTTTACATGGGTGTCGACGGTGCGGTCAGCACTGTCGGCACTGCTGTCCCAGCCCCGGTCCATCAACTGCGCGCGGCTGAGGATGGCACCCGGGCGCTGCAGCAATGCTTCCAGCAGTGCGTACTCGTAGCGGGTGAGGTCCAGCGCCTGTCCGCGGAAGCGGATGCGCCGGCCTTCGCGGTCGATGGCGAACGCGCCATGTTCCTGCCAGCCCGCATCGGCGCTGGGCGCTGCGACGACCGGCGCCGCACGGCGCAGGCGTGCACGCACCCGTGCCACCAGCTCGCGCGGCGAGAACGGCTTGGTCATGTAGTCGTCGGCGCCCAGCTCCAGGCCGAGCACGCGGTCCACTTCGTCGTTGCGCGCGGTCAGGAAGATCACCGGCAGCTGCGCCGCCGGCCCCGGCTGTGCACGCAGCCGCCGGCAGACCTCGAAGCCGCCGAGATCGGGCAGGCCCACGTCCAGCACCAGCACATCGATATCGCCGGCCTGCAGCCGCTGCAGGGCCTCACCGCCCAACAGGCAGTGACTGGCGGCATAGCCCTCGCTGCGCAGCGCATAGAGCACGGTTTCGGCGATGGCGGCTTCGTCCTCGACCACCAGGACATGGGCAACAGGAGCTGTCATGGCGCGCAGCATAGCCGCTGCGGCCGCCGCCCCGTACACTGCCGCCCATGAACTATCGCCACGCCTTCCATGCCGGCAACCACGCCGATGTGCTCAAGCACATCGTGCAGCTGGCCCTGATCGACAGCTTCAAGCGCAAGGACAGCCCGTTCTTCGTGCTCGACACCCACGGCGGTGCCGGCCGCTACCTGCTGGCCAGCGAAGAGAGCCGCAAGACCCTGGAGGCCGAGTCCGGGATCATGCGCTTGATGGCCCAGCCCAAGCTGCCCGAGGTGGTCGAGCGCTACCTGAAGGCGGTGCAGGCCGACAATCCGGTCGGCGCGCTGACCAACTACCCCGGCTCGCCGCTGTTGAGCGCGCAGGCGATGCGTGCGCAGGACCGCATGGCGGTCTGTGAGCTGCAGGAAGCCGAAACGGCCACGCTGAAGGCCCTGTTCGCCCATGACAGCCGCGTCGACGTGCGGGCGGGCGATGGCTATGCGCTGCTGCGTTCGCTGCTGCCGCCGAAGTTCAACGGCAGCAAGATCGGCCGTGGCCTGGTGCTGATCGACCCGCCCTACGAGGCCCAGGACGCCGAATACCAGGCGGTCCTGGCCGCGCTGGGCGAGACCCTGGCGCGCTGGCCGCAGGCCACGTGTGCCGTCTGGTTCCCGATCAAGCAGCGCCGCACCATCCTGCATTTCCTGCGCAAGGCCACCGCCCTGCCGGTGAAATCGGCGATGACGATCGAGTTCCTGGTGCGCCCGGACGACTCACCGCTGCGCCTCAACGGCAGCGGCATGCTGCTGCTCAACCCGCCCTGGCAGTTCGACCGGGTGGTCGGCCCGGCCCTGCCGGCGCTGCGCCAGCACCTGGGTGAACCCGGGGCCAGCACCCGCCTGGATTGGCTCAAAGCACCCGAATAACGGCCTTCACGAGGCTGTACCGCCGTGAGCCTTTCGTTCACGGAATGCAGCCCCGGTGATGCCACAATCGATGGACCACCAAGGAATCACCCGGTATGGCCACTCGCAACCGCATGCCGCCCTGGCATGAGATCTTCAAGGCTCCCAGCGGCCACGAGCTGCTGATCCGCCCCATCCGCCCGGAAGATGGCGCACCGCTGCAAGCGGCGTTCAGCCTGTTCGGGCCGGAAGAAATCCGTGATCGTTTCCTGCAGGCGGTGACCGAGCTGTCGCCGGAAACCACCCAGCGCCTGACCCACCCGAATCCCAAGACCGAGATCACCCTGGTCGCTGCCGAATCCCTGCCCGCCGGTGAGGCGGTGGTCGGCGCGGTCGCCCGGGCCTCGATCATCCCCGGTACCCGTGAAGCCGAGTACGCGATCCTGATCAGCCGCTTCCTCATTGGCCAGGGCCTGGGCCGGCAGCTGATGCGCAAGCTGGTGAAGTGGGGCCGCGGCAAGTACCTGGACCGTCTGTACGGCGACGTTGCCGCCGAGAACGAGCCGATGAAGCAGCTGGCCGCCTCGCTGGGCTTCAAGCCGGTGCCGCACCCGACCGGTGCCGAAGGCCTGGTGCGGATGGTGCTGGAGCTGGACAACTGACGGATGCGCCGGGCTCTGCCCGGCGATGCCTCCCGGTAGTGCCGGCCGCTGGCCGGCATTGCGCTACCCCAACGGCACATGAGGCGGCCGGCCAGCGGCCGGCACGACTCACCGGGCTTCGATCGGGCTTCTGCTAAAATCCGGGGTCCATGTCGCGTACCTCATACCCCGCCCCGCCGCTGCCGCGCGCCGGCCAGCTCCGCGCCTGGTGGCGCGCCCCCGCATCGCCGACCGCCCTGGCCTGGTATCTGGCCCAGGCCGCGCGTGCGCACGACGCCCCGCTGCTGGTGATCGCCCGTGACAACCACGGTGCCAACCAGCTCGAAGCCGACCTGCAGACCCTGCTCGGCGGCGATCCGGCCCTGCCGGTGGTGGCCTTCCCGGACTGGGAAACCCTGCCCTACGACCGCTTCAGCCCGCATCCGGACATCATTTCGCAGCGCCTGTCCGCCCTGCACCGCCTGCCCACGCTGAAGCGCGGCCTGGTGATCGTGCCGGTGCAGACCCTGCTGCAGCAGCTGGCCCCGCGCAGCTACGTGATCGGTGGCAGTTTCGACCTGAAGGTCGGCCAGCGCCTGGACCTGGAAGCCGAGAAGCGCCGTCTGGAAAGCGCCGGCTACCGCAACGTGCCGCAGGTGATGGACCCGGGCGATTTCGCCGTGCGTGGTGGCCTGCTCGACGTGTTCCCGATGGGCGCCGACGAGCCGCTGCGGGTGGAACTGCTGGACGAGGACATTGATTCGATTCGTGCGTTCGACCCGGAAAGCCAGCGCTCGCTGGACAAGGTCGAGTCGGTGCACATGCTGCCCGGCCGCGAAGTGCCGATGGACGATGCCAGCATCGCCCGCGTGCTGGCCACGCTGCGCGAACGCTTCGATGTCGATACCCGGCGCAGCGCGCTGTACCAGGATCTGAAGTCCGGGCTGGCCCCGGCCGGCGTCGAGTACTACCTGCCGCTGTTCTTCGAACGCACCGCGACCCTGTTCGACTACCTGCCCGACGGCAGCCTGCCGGTGGTCTGCGCCGGGGCCGGCGAAGCCGCCGAGGCGTTCTGGGCGCAGACCGGCGAGCGCTATGAACAGCGCCGCCACGATGTGGAACGGCCGCTGCTGCCGCCGTCGGCGCTGTACCTGTCGCCGGAGCTGCTGCGCGAGCGTCTGAACGATGCCCCGCGCATCGAAGTGTGGTCGGCTGACCACGCGCGCATCGCCGATGCCCATGCGTTGGGCGACCAGCCGCTGCCGCCGCTGCCGGTGGCCGCGCGCGAGGCCCCCGCTGGCGACGCGCTGAAATCCTTCCTCGGCCATTATCCGGGCCGGGTGCTGATTGCCGCCGATTCGCCCGGGCGTCGCGAGGCGCTGCTGGAAGTGTTGCAGGCCGCCGAGCTGAAGCCGCCGGTGGTGGCCGACCTGCCCAGCTTCCTCGCCGACGATGCGCGCTTCGCGATCGCGGTGGCGCCGCTGGAGGATGGCTTCGCACTGGACGATCCGCGCATCGCGGTGCTGACCGAGCGCCAGCTGTTCCCCGAGCGCGCCGGCAGCACCCGCCGCACGCGCCGTGCCGGCCGCGAGCCGGAAGCGATCATCCGCGACCTCGGTGAACTGACCGAGGGTGCGCCGATCGTGCACGAGGACCATGGCGTCGGTCGCTACCGCGGCCTGATTGCGATGGACGTCGGCGGCATGCCCGGCGAGTTCCTGGAAATCGAATATGCCAAGGGCGACCGCCTGTATGTGCCGGTCGCCCAGCTGCACCTGATCAGCCGCTACTCCGGTGCTTCGGCGGAAACCGCGCCGCTGCATTCGCTGGGCGGCGAACAGTGGAGCAAGGCCAAGCGCAAGGCCGCTGAGAAGGTGCGCGACGTGGCTGCAGAGCTGCTGGAGATCCAAGCCCGCCGTCAGGCCCGTGCTGGCCTGGCGCTGCAGGTAGACCGCGCGATGTACGAACCGTTCGCGGCCGGTTTCCCGTTCGAGGAAACCCCGGACCAGCTGGCCGCGATCGACGCCACCCTGCGCGACCTGGCCAGCAGCCAGCCGATGGACCGCGTGGTCTGCGGCGACGTAGGCTTCGGCAAGACCGAGGTGGCGGTGCGTGCGGCATTCGCCGCCGCCAGTGCCGGCAAGCAGGTGGCCGTGCTGGTGCCGACCACGCTGCTGGCCGAACAGCATTACCGCAACTTCCGCGATCGCTTCGCCGATTACCCGCTGAAGGTCGAGGTGCTGTCGCGCTTCAAGACCACCAAGGAAATCAAGGCCGAGCTGGAAAAGGTCGCCGCCGGCACCATCGACGTCATCGTCGGTACCCATCGCCTGCTGCAGCCGGACGTGAAGTTCAAGGACCTGGGCATGGTCATCGTCGACGAGGAACAGCGCTTCGGCGTGCGCCAGAAGGAAGCGCTGAAGGCGCTGCGCGCCAACGTGCACCTGCTGACCCTGACCGCCACGCCGATCCCGCGCACGCTGAACATGGCCATGGCCGGCCTGCGCGACCTGTCGATCATCGCCACGCCGCCGCCGAACCGGCTGGCGGTGCAGACCTTCATCACCCAGTGGGACAATGCGCTGCTGCGCGAAGCCTTCCAGCGCGAGCTGGCGCGTGGTGGCCAGCTGTACTTCCTGCACAACGACGTGGAAAGCATCGGCCGCATGCAGCGCGAGCTGTCCGAGCTGGTGCCGGAGGCGCGCATCGGCATCGCCCACGGGCAGATGCCGGAGCGCGAGCTGGAAAAGGTGATGCTTGATTTCCAGAAGCAGCGCTTCAACGTACTGCTGTCGACCACGATCATCGAATCGGGCATCGACATCCCCAACGCCAATACCATCATCATCAACCGCGCCGATCGCTTCGGCCTGGCCCAGCTGCACCAGCTGCGTGGCCGCGTCGGTCGTTCGCACCACCGCGCCTACGCCTACCTGGTGGCGCCCGACCGCCGCTCGATCACCCCGGATGCGGAAAAGCGCCTGGAAGCGATCGCGTCGATGGACGAGCTCGGTGCCGGCTTCACCCTGGCCACGCACGATCTGGAAATCCGCGGTGCCGGTGAACTGCTGGGCGAGGACCAGAGCGGGCAGATGGCCGAGGTCGGCTTCAGCCTCTACACCGAGCTGCTGGAGCGCGCGGTGCGCAGCATCAAGCAGGGCAAACTGCCCGACCTGGATGCCGGCGAGGAAGTGCGCGGTGCCGAGGTCGAGCTGCATGTGCCGGCGCTGATTCCGGAAGACTACCTGCCGGACGTGCACACCCGCCTGACCCTGTACAAGCGCATTTCCAGCGCGCGCGACAGTGATGCGCTGCGCGAACTGCAGGTGGAGATGATCGACCGCTTCGGCCTGCTGCCGGATGCGGCCAAGCACCTGTTCGCCATCGCCGAGCTGAAGCTGAAGGCCAATACGCTGGGCATCCGCAAGCTGGACCTGGGCGAGAACGGTGGCCGCATCGTGTTCGAGTCCAAGCCGAACATCGACCCGATGGCGGTGATCCAGCTGATCCAGAAACAACCCAATCTCTACGCCATGGAAGGGCCTGACAAGCTGCGCATCAAGCACCCGCTGCCGTTGCCGGAAGACCGCTTCAATGCGGCCCGCGCCCTTCTGACCACCCTCGCCCCGGGTTGATCGCCCCCCCGAACACCCCGCACCGGTCCCCACCCGGTGCGGGCGGATGACCATGTTTCCTGACGCCGTACCCGCCCCCGACCTGCTGCACGCGCAGGCCTGCCTGATCGATGCCCTCTCGATGTCGCTGCAGATGCGCGACGCCTACACCCGCCACCACTGCGACCGCGTCGGACTGCTCGCGCAGCGCCTGGCCACGCACTGCGATCTCGATGACGATGCCTGCTCGCAGATCGGCCTGGCCGCGCGCTTCCATGACATCGGCAAGATCGGCATCCCCGACGATGTACTGCTGACACCGCGTCGGCATACCGACGAGGAACGCGCGATCATGCGCGAGCATCCGGTGCGCGGCGAACACATCTTCCTGGCCACCGGCCGCAGCGATGCAGCACCGGTCGCGCGACTGATCCGCGCCCATCACGAAGCCTTCGATGGCAGCGGCTATCCCGACGGCCTGCGTGGCGAGAGCATTCCGCTGGGCTCACGCATCGTCACCGTTGCTGATGCCTACGATGCCATGACCAGCGTGCGCCCCTACCGCGCAGCGATGGAACGCGAGACCGCGTTGCGCATCATCGACGAGCAGTCCGGCGGCCTGATCGATCCCTATGTGCTGCAGCGCTTCCATCGCATGCTGGCGCAGGAGCCTGCGCTGGCCTGAGATCCGCCGGGCACGTCCCGGCGCCTCCGAGCGGACAGACGAAAGGCCCGGCGTTCGCCGGGCCTTTCGCTTCACGCATCACGGATGATCGATTACCAGATCACTACGCGCTTGTCGTCGGCACGCACCATCGCGTCGCCGGCCTTGCACTGGAACGCAGCGGCATACGACGGCATGTTCGACGGCGCACCGTTGGCACGGAAGTTGGCCGGCGCGTGCGGGTCGGTGTTCAAGCGGACGCGCAGCTCACCGTCGGTGAAGTTGCGGCGCCACACGGTGGCCCAGTTCATGAAGAAGCGCTGGTCCTGGCTGTGACCATCGACTTCGACATTCGCCTTCGGATCTTCCTTCAGCGCCATCTGCAGCGCGTCGTAGGCCACGGTCAGGCCGCCCAGGTCGCCGATGTTCTCACCCAGGGTCAGCTTGCCCTTCACGAACACGCCTGGCACCGATTCATAGCCATCGAACTGCGCGACCAGCTGGTCGGTACGTTCGGTGAAGGCCTTGCGGTCGGCGTCGGTCCACCAGTTGTCGAAGTTGCCGTTGGCGGCAAACTGGCTGCCCGAGTCATCGTAGCCGTGCATCATCTCGTGGCCGATGACCGCACCGATGCCGCCGTAGTTCAGCGCCGGATCGGCCTTGGCGTCGAAGAACGGCGCCTGCAGGATCGCCGCCGGGAACACGATCTCGTTCTTGGTGGCGTTGTAGTACGCGTTGACGGTCTGCGGGGTCATGCCCCACTCGGTCTTGTCCACCGGCTTGCCGATCTTGTCCAGCATGTAGCGGTAATTGAACGCACGTGCCGCCTGCATGTTGCCCAGGTAGCTGTCACCGTTGGTCTGCAGGCCGGTCCACTCGCGCCACTTGTCCGGGTAACCGATCTTCGGGGTGAAGCTGGCCCACTTTTCCAGCGCCTTCTTCTTGGTTTCTTCGCCCATCCACGGCAGCTGCTCCAGGCGCGCCTTCAGCGCCACCGAGAGGTTCTCCACCAGGTGCTGCATGGCCACCTTGGATTCGGCCGGGAACACGGCGTCAACGTACAGCTGGCCCAGGGCTTCACCCATGCCACCGTTGACCGACTCCAGCACGCGCTTCCAGCGCGGCTGCATTTCCTGCTGGCCGCGCAGGGTCTTGCCATAGAACTCGAAGTTGGCCTTCTCGAACTGGCTGCTCAGGTACGGCGAGGCGTCGTCGATGGTGTGGAAGCGCAGGTAGGCCTGCCAGGTGCTGGCCGGCACATCGGCGAGCATCTTGTCCATTTCACCGAAGAAGCCCGGCTGCGCCAGCGAGAACTTCTGCGCGGCCGGCACCTTCAGGGTGTCGAACAGCGCGGTCCAGCTGAAGTTCGGGGTCAGCTTATCGGCGTCAGCCGCGCTGAGCGGGTTGTAGCGCTTGGCCGGGTCACGCATTTCGATGCGCGACATCGAGGCCTTGGCCAGACGGGTTTCGAAGGCCATCACGGCCTTGGCCTGCTCGGCAGCCTGCGCCGCGTCCACGCCGGACAGCGTCAGCACCTGCGCGATGTAGGCCACGTAGGCGTCGCGGATCTTGGCCTGCGCGTCATCGAAGTAGTAGCCCTTCTCCGGCAGGCCCAGGCCGCCCTGGCCGACATAGGCGATGACGTTGGCCGAATCCTTGTAGTCGGCATTGGCGAACAGCGAGAACAGCACGCCCTTGCCCTCGGCCTGGCTGTCGCGCAGGTACTGGGTGATGGCGGCGGTATCGTTCAGCGCGGTGATCTTGTCCAGCTGCGGCTGCAGCGGCGCCAGGCCGGCGGCTTCGATCTTGGCTTCATCGTTGCCGGTCTTCCAGATGTCGCCGATCTTGGCTTCCACCGAGCCGGCCTTGGCCTGGCTGGCCGCGGCCTGCTGCACCAGTGCGTGCTGCACTTCCAACGAGCGCTCGCGCAGGATCTCGAAGCTGCCCCAGGTGGTCTGGTCGCCCGGCACCGGGTTGGCCTTCAGCCACTTGCTGTTGACGAAGCCATTGAGGTCGGTACAGGCCGAAATGGCCGGATCCAGGTCGGCGCTGTTGAGCGAGATCAGCGGCGTCTTGATCTGCGACAGGTCGAAGGCCGGCTTGGCGTCGGCGCTGGCCGCCGGCGCGGTTTCATTCTTGCCACAGGCCGCCAGCGAGGCAGCGATGGCGATGGTCAGGCCCAGCGGGACCAGGTTGCGGACGTTCATGAGGCTCTCCTGCGGGTAATTTCACAGGGTAGCCGGGGAGGCCTGCGGTGGGACCGGCCAAAGGTCACAGGACGCGCTTATGTAGAGTCGAGCCATGCTCGACTGCTCTCCGTTCCGGGTTTATTGTCCTTGCGGCAAGAGGCCAACAGCAGTCGAGCATGGCTCGACTCTACAAAAAGCGAAGGCCGGCTTGCGCCGGCCTTCTGTTTTATTTCGCCTTGCCCTGGTTGGCCACGGCTTCAGCGGCCTTGCGCGCTGCTTCCGGGTCGCCCAGGTAGCGGAACGACTTCACCGTCAGGTCGTCGTTCAGTTCGAACAGCAGCGGGATGCCGGTCGGGATGTTCAGCTCGAGGATTTCCTCGCGCGAGACGTTGTTGAGGTACTTGTACAGCGCGCGCAGCGAATTGCCGTGGGCGGTGACCAGCACGGTCTTGCCGTCCTTCAGCTGCGGCGCGATGGCGTCGTGCCAGTACGGCAGCACGCGGTCCAGCGTGGTGGCCAGCGATTCGGTGCCCGGCAGCGCGTTGCGGTCCAGGCCAGCGTAGCGGCGGTCATGGATCGGGTGGCCCGGATCCTCCAGGTCCATGGCCGGCGGCGGGATATCGTACGAACGACGCCACACCTTGACCTGGTCCTCGCCGTGCTTGGCGGCGGTCTCGGCCTTGTCCAGGCCCTGCAGGCCGCCGTAATGGCGTTCGTTGAGGCGCCAGGACTTGTTCACCGGCAGCCAGTCCTGTTCCAGCTCGGCCAGTGCACCCTGCAGGGTGTGGATGGCGCGCTTGAGCACGGAAGTGTGGGCGACGTCGAACTGCAGGCCTTCCTCGCGCATCAGGCGACCCGCAGCGGCCGCTTCCCGGCGCCCCTGCTCGGTCAGGTCGACATCGACCCAGCCGGTGAAGCGGTTGTCCAGGTTCCACTGGCTCTGGCCATGGCGCAACAGTACGAGTTTACGGGTCACTGCAGGGTCTCCAACGCGAGGAAAGGCAGGCCGCCATTGTAGCCCCGGGCGCCGCTCACCGGGCCGTGGCACCGCGCATGCGATGCTGTGACCAATGAATACGGTGATCGACCCCGGGCGCTGGGAAGGCAGCGTCGCCGCTGCACGCGCGCAGCAGCTCCAGCTGGCCGGCCGCGTGGAGCGCCAGGACCGCCTGCCACGCAACGTGCGCTGGCTGGCCGGGCTGGATGTCGGCTTCGAGGACGATGGCGCCATCACCCGCGCCGCGGCGGTACTGCTGGACGCAGAGACGCTGCAGCCCGTGGCGCAGGAGATCGCGCGCATCCCCACTGTGATGCCCTATATCCCCGGCCTGCTCAGCTTCCGCGAGCTGCCGGCACTGCTGGCCGCGCTGGCGCTGCTGCCGCGCACGCCGGACCTGGTGTTCGTCGATGGCCATGGCATCAGCCACCCGCGCCGGCTGGGGGTGGCCGCTCACCTCGGTGTGGTCACCGACCTGCCAAGCATCGGCGTCGCCAAGTCGAAACTGGTGGGCCGGTTCGTCGAACCGGGTGCCGAGGCCGGTGCGCATACGCCGCTGCTGGACGGCGATGAGCAACTGGGTTGGGTGCTGCGCAGCAAGATTCGCTGCAAGCCGCTGTTCGTGGCCGGTGGCCATCGGGTCAGTGCGGATACCGCGCTGGACTGGGTGCAGCGCACGCTGCGCGGTTACCGGCTGCCGGAGCCGACGCGGCTGGCAGACCGGCTGGCCTCGCGACGGGACGAATGACCGCACCGGGCATCACCCGGCGCGGTCGCCATCCTCGATCAGCGATGCACGTGGCCGCGATGGCCCTGCGCGTCCTCGCCGTGGTCATGGCCTTCATGGCCCTCGTGCTCGCCGGCCTTGGCCGGCGCCGGCTCACCACAGGCTTCGCCGCAGTGGTCCGCTTCGATCTGCAGTGTCACGTGCTCGATGCCGAAGTCATCGTGCAGGCGCCCGCCCAGATCACGACGCAGCGCATCGGCATCGGTGCCGTCGCGCATCACGATGTGCGCGGTCAGCGCCGGGGTGCTGGAGGCCAGCGCCCACACATGCAGGTCATGCACGTCCAGTACCGCAGCGTGGCCGGACAGGCTGTCGCGCACCTTGGCCACGTCCATGCCCTTGGGCACGCCTTCCAGCAGCACGTTGATCGCTTCGCGCATCAGCACATAGGTGCGCGGCAGTACCCACAGGCCGATCAGCACCGCCAGGATCGGGTCGATCGGCTTCCAGCCGGTCCACTTGATCAACAGCGCGCCAGCAATCACGGCCACCGAGCCGAGCATGTCTGCCCACACTTCCAGGTAGGCACCCTTCACGTTGAGGCTCTCGCCGCTGCCGGCCTGCAGCAGGCGCATCGAGATCAGGTTGATGACCAGGCCCGCCGCGGCAATCACCAGCATGCCCGACGAGGCAATCTCCTGCGGCTCGCGGAAACGTCCAATGGCCTCCCACAGGATATAGCCGGCGACCACGAACAGCATCGCGCCATTGATCATCGCGCCCAGCGCTTCCAGGCGTGCATAGCCGTAGGTGCGGCGCGCGTCCGGCGGGCGCCGGCTCAGCCGCACCGCGACCAGCGCGATCATCAGCGCTAAAGCGTCGGTAGCCATGTGCGCCGCGTCGGACAGCAGCGCCAGGCTGTTGGTCCAGAACGCGCCTACCACTTCGACGACGAGGAAGGTGGAGGTCAGGCCGAGCGCCCACCACAAGGGTTTCTCGTGGCGGATCTCGGATGGCAGGTGATCGTGGTCGTGGCCCATGGCAACAGCTCCTTTGCGATGGGAGGCAGGCTACGCCGGAGGGCGTTGGGAAACTATCACGGTGTTTATAACATTGCAGGCCACGCGGTCCCTCACCGGGCATGGCCCGGCGCTACCGGAGCGCGGCCGGCAACGCCAGGCCACGCCTGGCGGACGCAGCGGACCGACGTCCGCCTGCGGTCAGAACCCGAAGCGCAGGCTGGCCCAGTACGCGCGGCCCGGCTCGTTGTAGGTCGCCGCGCCGGCATCGCTGCTGTTGGCCTCGCGGAACAGGCGCTTGTCGGCCAGGTTGTTGACGCCGAAACCGAAGCTGACCGTCTCGGTCACCTTGTAGCGCGCGCTCACGCCCCAGATGTTGTACGCACCACGGTCCTGCAGCGCGATCGACGGATCGCAGGTGCCGGTGCAGCGCGGATCATTGTTGATGTTGGTGGTGGCCGGCTTCTGCTTGCCGTAGAAGGTGCCGGTCAGCAGCACCGACAGCTTGTCGGTGGCCTGCCAGTCCAGCATCGTGTTGACGGTGTACTTCGGAATCACCGACAGCGGCTGGCCGGTGCTCTTGTTCTCGTTCTCCACCATGTAGGTGAAGTTGTTGCTCCACTTCAGGCGGTTGCCCTGCTCGCCCAGCAGCGGGACCACCAGGTTGCCTTCCAGCCCCTGCACGATCGCCTTGGGTGCGTTCTCCCAGCGGAAGATGCGACCCTTGGTGTCGGCGGTCAGCCCGATCTGGTTGTACCCGGCCTGGATCTTGTCCTTGTAGTCGTTGTGGAAGTAGGTCAACGACGCTTGCCAGCCGCTCTGCGGTGCCCACTCGATACCCAGTTCCTTGTTCAGGCTGGTTTCCGCCTTCAGGTCCGAGTTGCCGCGCATGTAGCAGCCGGCGCCCAGGCTCGGCAGTGCATTCGGGCAACCATTGCCCCGGGTGTAGTACAGGTAGTCCGGATTCGACTGGTACAGGTTCGGCGCCTTGAATGCACGGGCGATACCGCCCTTCACCACCCAGTCGCTGTTGATGCGGAACTGCGCGTTGAGGCTGGGGCTGGTGTTGTTGCCGAACTGGCTGTGGTGGTCGAAGCGCAGGCCCGGGGTGACGATCCAGCGCTCGCCCAGGTAGATGTTGTCTTCCACGAACACGGCGGTGGTCTGCGCGTCGGACTTGCCGCGTGCGCGATCGGCCGACAGCCCCGGGATGCCGCCGCCGCTGCTGCTGGACTGGCTCATCGAGTACGGGTCGGTCAGGCGGCTGTCCAGGTATTCAAAGCCCAGCGTCCAGATGTTCTCGGCACCACCCAGCGTGGTCGGGAAACTGACTTCGCCGTCCAGCTGGTAGTTGCGCAGGCGCGAGGTCGACCAGTCGGTGCCGTTGAAGCTGCCCTCCGGGCCACCGGCCAGGCCTTCGTTGATGCGTGAGTTGTTCACCGCCTCCACTGCAGCCGTTACCCGCGAGGTCACGTCGCCCCAGCGGCCACGATGGGTGATCGCGCCGGTGTTGCGGTACATGCGGTTGGTCTCCGCCTTGTCGTCGGCCAGGGCGGCCAGATCGATCCCGGTCGACGTGCCGGTGGTGCTGACCGCGCGGTCGCCGGCGTAGATGTTGCCCTGGCGGCTGGTGCCGGCTTCGAATTCGACCACCTGATCGGCTGTCACGTCCCAGCGCAGCAGCGCGTTGACATCGCGGTTCTTGACGCCCTCACGACCGGCCGGCGGCACCGCGTTGGGAGTGGTAGCGTACTGGCGGTTGAGCTCCAGCGAGTCCGCGTCGGTCTTGTTGAGATTGCCGTACAGGCGGAACGACAACGTGTCGGTCATCGGACCGCTCAGCTGCAGGCCAACGCGCTCGCTGCCGCCTTCGGCGCTGTGCTCGGGCACCAGGCCATACAGGTCGACCGCGCCGGTCAGGTCGCCGGTCGGGCGCTTGGTGATGATGTTGACCACGCCACCGGAAGCACCCGAGCCATAACGTGCCGCTGCAGGGCCACGCAGCACTTCGATGCGCTCGATCATTTCCGCCGGCACCCAGTTGGTATCGCCGCGGGTATTGCGCTCACCGCTGCGGCCCATGCGCACGGCATCACGCGCACCGATGCGCTTGCCGTCGACCAGGATCAGGGTGTTTTCCGGGCCCATGCCACGCAGATCGATCTGGCGGTTGTTGCCGTACTGGCCCGAGGCACTGTTGCCGGTCAGGTTGACGCCGGGCATGGTCCGCAGCAGCTCGGCGATGTCGTTGGCCGGCGGGCGCCTGGCGATGTCCTCTGCGGTGATGGTCGAGGTACCCAGGGCCTGGCGCGCGATCTGCGAGGCGGTGACGTGCACCGTGTCGATATCGGTGGCGTCGGTTTCGGCGTGGGCGGTCAGAGCGCTGCCGGCCAGCAGGGCGGCAACGGCAAGCGCCAGCGGGCGCGGCGAAAGGACAACGGCAGGGGACATGATCAGGACCTTCTGGCAGGGCTACGGGGCCTCTGGCAAAGGGCTTGAGGCAACGACGAGGGGGAGGCGGAGCAGTCCTGCAGCAGGCACCTGCAGCCCGTTCCGTGCGCGCATTCTCCCATCAATGCGATTGATTCTCAAATGCGTTCACTCATTGCCGCAGCGGCGCCGATGTGGTTTGCGCACCGTGCAACCCTGCACCGCGCGTAAACTGGCCGGCTAACCCGCCATCAACCGTATGCCGCCGCGGCCGATACCCGTGGTTTGCCGTACGCAGTCAGAGATCGACGTGGAACCACCCCAATTGGACGATGCCAGCCAGCCGCTGGCCGAGGCCTGGCAGCAGTGTCTGCTGCAGGCCGGCCCTGCCGCCACCGCGCTGCTGCGCGCCGCTGCCATCGATGCCCCGCCCGCGCTGGCCCAGCGCTTCTATGAAGTGCTGCTGCAGGATGGGCGGGCACGCCGCTTCCTGTCCCACGAGCAGGTCAAGCTGCGCCTGCAACCGGCCATGCAACGCTGGCTGGTGCAACTGTTGACCACCGATGCCGCCGGTATCGTCACCACCGTCGCCTCACAGCGGGTGATCGGCGATGTCCACGCCCGGGTCGGCATTCCTGTCGACCTGGTCACCCGTGGCGCACGCGTGCTCAAGCACGAACTGTTCGTGCGCCTGCGCGACGATGCGCCGGACAGCGACACCGCATTCGCCGCCATCGACTGCCTCAGCGCGATCATGGACATCGCCATGGAAGGCATGACCCTGGCCTACACCCATGCGCGCGAACGCTCGACCCGAGCCGATGCGGCCTACCGCCTGTTCTCGCTGGTGCAGAACGTCAGCACCGAACGCGAGCGCCAGCGCGCATTGCTGCTGGACTGGGAAAACGCCCTGCTCTACGCGTTGGCCGGCCATGTGCAGGGCAGTGACAGCGCCAGCCTCGCCACCTCGGAATTCGGCCTGTGGTTCACCCACAAGGGCATCCCCAGCTTCGGCGAAAGCAGCGAGACCCAACAGGTCGGCCAGCTGATGGCGCGCATCGATGGCAACCTGCAGCGCGCAGACAGCGATGCTGCACAGCGCCTGGCGGTGTTGCCCGCCATCCGTGACGACCTGGCTGCCATCCGGACCCTGATGACCCTGCTGTTCGAACGCATCGGCGAACTCGACGCCGGCAGCGATGCCTTGACCAACCTGCTCAACCGCCGATTCCTGCCAACAGTGCTGCGTCGCGAGATCGAGCTGGCCACGCGCAACCAGACGCCCTTTTCGCTGCTGCTGCTCGACCTGGATCATTTCAAGGTGATCAACGATGGCCATGGCCACGATGCCGGCGACCGCGCGTTGCAGCACGTCGCCGGCCTGCTCGGCCAGCTCACGCGCGGCAGCGACTACCTGTTCCGCTATGGCGGCGAAGAGTTCGTGGTGGTGCTGGTCGCCGCCAGCGAATCGCAGGCACAGGTCATCGCCGAAAGCCTGCGCAGGCAGATCGCGCAGTCGCCGGTGGCACTGGCCAACGGCCAGGTGCTGGCACTGACCGCCAGCATCGGCGTGGCCGGCCACGATGGCCATCCGGACTACGAGCGGCTGATGGCACGTGCCGACGCCGCGATGTACGAGGCCAAGCGCAGCGGCCGCAACCGCGTGGTGGTGGCCAGTGCGGACCTGCAGGAAGCCCCGGGGCGGCGCGCACTGCAGCGATGACGGCAGGACAGGTAGAGTCGACCGCTGGTCGACTATCGCGCGCAGCGCGGGATTTTTCGCACGTTGGGTAAAGAGCAGTCGACTGACAGTCGACTCTACCGACAACCGGCACTACCGATGCGAGCGCCAGCCGCTGCTTTCACCGCCGCCACCCGCCACGCGGCCCACCACAGCAGCGCCAGCAACGCGATGCCTGCACCCAGCAGGCACACGGCAGGCCAGCCATGCCGGGCCTGCATCCAGGGTCCGGCAACCGCACCGGAACCACTGCCCACCGCATAGAACAGCATGTACAGCGCCACCAGACGCCCATGCTGTTCTGCCGGTGCACGCAGCAGCAGCGCCTGGTTCGATACGTGCAGTGCCTGCCCACCGAGGTCGAGCACGATCACGCCCAACAGCAGCAACGACAGCGACTGCGGCAGGCCCAGCAGCGGCCACCACGCGGCCAGCATCAGCAGCAACGCGCCAAGACTGACCCGATCGGCGAAACCGCAGTCCATCCAGTGCCCGACCCGCGCCGCCATCAATGCGCCCACTACGCCGGCCAGGCCGAGCGCACCGATGGCCGCGGTGGACCACTGCAGCGGAGGCGCCGACAAGGGCAGCGGCGCCGCCGCCCAGAACACGTTGAGGCCAGCAAACAGCAGCAACGCCAGCGGCCCACGCTCGCGCAGACTGCGGTCCCGGCGCAGCATGCCCAGCATCGACCACAGCAGTTCGCGCCAGCGCGGTCGTACCACCGGTACCGGCACCGCCGGCAGGCGCCGCCACAACAGCACGGTCAAGGCCGTCATCACCGCTGCCGACAGCAGATAGACCGCCCGCCAGCCGATGGTGGCCGCGACCGCGCCCGATACCACGCGCGCCAGCAACAGGCCGATGAACACACCGCCCTGCACCACGCCCACCACGCGGCCGCGCTGCTCCGGCGGCGCCAGCGTGGCGGTATAGGCGATCAGCCCCTGGGTCAGCGCGGTGCCCAGCAGGCCGGCCAGCAGCATGCCCGACAACAGCCATGCCGCAGTCCGGGCAGCCGCCAGCCACAGCAGGCCCAGCACCAGCGCCATCAACTGCAGCCGCAGCAAACGTCGCCGGTCACCGCGATCAGCCAACGGCAGCAGGCCAAGCAATGCCAGCACGCTGCCGGCCTGGGTTGCCGCCAACACTGCGCCCGCCACGGCACGGTCCAGTGCGAAGGCCTGCGCCAGCCGATCCAGCAGCGGTTGCGCGTAATAGACGTTGGCAACGCTGGCACCGGCCGCGACCGCGAGCAGGGCCAGCAATGGGCGGGGAATCAATGGAGCATTCATTATGTAGTTGCAATTTGAAACTTGATGCAGGCTATCGCCATTGGTTTTAAACTGCAACCACATCCAGAGGCCCCAGCATGCACGCTAACAGTCCCTGCCCCGTCGCCCGCAGCGCCGACCTGCTCGGCGACCGATGGGCGTTGCTGGTCATCCGCGATGCGTTCGATGGCATCACCCGCTTTGGCGACTTCCAGCGCAGCCTCGGTGCGGCGCGCAACATCCTCAGTGATCGCCTGCGCAGGCTGGTCGAGGCAGGCATCCTGCAATTGCAGCCCGCCTCCGATGGCTCGGCCTACCAGGAATACGTGCTCACCCACGCCGGCCAGGAACTGTTTCCGCTGCTGGTCGCGCTGCGCCAATGGGGTGAACGCCATCGCTTCGAGGCCGGTGAAGCGCACTCCCAGCTGATCGAATCGAGCACACGGCGACCGTTGCCCTACATGCAGCCGTGCGGGCGCGACGGTCAGCCCCTGCAGGCCGCCGCGACCCGCGTGCGCAAGCTCAAGGACGACGGGCGCGGCGCCTGATCCGCCCATTCGCGCACACCACGATCCGGCCGCGCCGGTTAGCATCGGATGTTTCCGCCGCCGGACGCCGCCGATGCCGTGCTATCGCCCTTCCCTGATGACCGCCCTGCTGCTGCCGCTGCTGGCCTGCAGCGCCGGAGCCACGCAGGCCCGCGAGGTTGCCGCGCCCGCCGACCACGTCCAGGCCGATGGCCCCTATGTATTCCGCAAGGGCACGCAGTTGCAGGCCAAGTGGATCTGCGACGACAAGGTCGAGTCGCACACGCTCGCCACTCAGGCCGCAGGTACCGACATCGCCCCGCGCTGTGGCTACGAGCACACGGTGCATGTGGCTGCCCCGAATGCGCCTTCGGTTTCCGTGCTGCCGGCCGTGCCGCGCATCGTTGCGCTGTCCGACATCCATGGCCAGTACGGGCTGCTGGTGCGCCTGCTGCGCGCCCACCAGGTCATCGACGCACAGGACCGCTGGGCATTGGGCAAGGACACGCTGGTCATCGCCGGCGATGTGTTCGACCGCGGTCCGCAGGTGACCGAGGCCTTCTGGCTGCTGTACGGCCTGCAGCAGCAGGCCGCCGCCGCCGGTGGCGCAGTGCACTTCGTGCTCGGCAACCACGAAACCATGGTGCTGTACGACGACCTGCGCTACGTCAACCCGAAGTACCTGCGCAGCGCCCAGCTGCTCGGCCGCAGCTACCCGCAACTGTATGGCGCCGACTCGGTGATCGGGCAGTGGCTGCGCACCCGCCCGGTGCTGCTGCAGATCGGCGATACCCTGTTCCTGCACGGCGGCATCTCGCCCGAGGCAGTGCAGCTGGCGCTGGACCCGGCGCGCACCAACGCGGCCTACCAGGCATCGCTGGGCCTGCCCAAGGCCGAAGTGAAGGCCGACCCGGCCACCGCGCCGTTGTATGACGGCAAGACCAGCCCGATCTGGTACCGCGGCTACTTCGATGGGCGGCTCGACACGGCGGGGGTGCAGACCGTGCTCGACCGCCTGAAGCTCAAGCGCATCGTGGTCGGCCACACCTCGATGCCGCACGTCAGCAGCTTCCATGGCGACCGCGTGATCGCCATCGACAGCAGCATCAAGAATGGCGAGAACGGCGAACTGCTGTTCATCGAAGATGGCAGGCTCAGCCGTGGCCTGCTGGATGGCTCGCGGGTGCCATTGGCACAGGGCGAGCCCGGCCTGCAGGACTGAATGAAGGGACAGCGCGGCCGCGCCCGGCGGCGGCGCCGCGCTCCACCTTCACCCGGTTTGCGGCTACCCTCGGCAGCCGAGAGGCCCACCCCGTCCATCCGGTGGGCCTGACCGCTACAGGAGCCCCCGCGCATGCGCGTTCTGATTGCAGAAGACGACCCGGACATCGCTTCCGGCCTGTGCGCCTCGTTGCGCCGACAGGGACATGTGGTCGACCACGTCGACAACGGCGCGCACGCCGACGCCGCGTTGGGCTCGACCCAGTACGCGCTGCTGGTGCTGGACCTGGGCCTGCCGCAGCTGGATGGCCGTGATGTGCTGCAGCGCCTGCGCCAGCGCGGCGATGGCCTGGCGGTGCTGGTGGTGACCGCCCGCGACGGCCTGGCCGAGCGCGTGCGCGTGCTCGACCTCGGCGCCGATGACTACCTGGTCAAGCCGTTCGCGCTGGACGAGTTCGAAGCACGCGTGCGTGCGCAGCTGCGCCGGGTCACCAGCAATGGCAACCCGGACCTGCGCATCGGCCGCCTGCGTATCGATCTGGCCGGGCATCGGGTGTGGATCGACGACCAGTCGCTGGAACTGACCGCGCGCGAGTTCGGCCTGCTGTCGGCACTGGCGGTGCGCGCCGAGCGCATCGTCTCGCGCGCGCAGCTGGTGGAAGCGCTGTGCGACTGGGGCCAGGATCTGACCGACAACGGCCTGGACATCGCCCTGCACCGCCTGCGCCGCAAGCTGCAACCCGGCGGCATGGGCATCCGCACCGTGCGCGGGCTGGGCTACATGCTGGAAGACGCGCAGGACGACAGCACCCCGTGATCAGTGGCCCCCCCAGCCTGCGCCGGCGCCTGCTCGCCTTCCTGGCGTTGCCGATGCTGGGCCTGCTTACCTTCAATACGATCCTGGCCTATTACGTTGCGCTGGATTATTCCAACCGCATCCACGACCGCAACCTGATCGACGACACCCACTCGTTCGCGCAGATGCTGAGCACCATGCCGGTGACCAGCGACCTGTCTCCGCAGGCGCGCTTCCTGATCGAGTACGACCCCGACGGCCATCGCTATTTCAACGTCGACAGCAGCCGCAAGGGCACGCTGAGCGGCAATGCTGATTTCAGCCCGTATGCCCCCTCGCAGGATTGCACCGGGGTGCATCCGGCCCTGTATGACGGCAACCTCAACGGCCAGCAGGTGCGCATGGCCACCGTCTGTACGCAGGCGATGAACGATCCGCAGGACCAGCTGGCGGTGACCGTGGCCGAGAGCATGGCTGACCGCCGGCAGCGTGCGCGCGAGATCCTGATGATCATCATCCCGCTGATGACCATGCTGGCGCTGGGTACCGCAGCGCTGGTCTGGTTCGGCGTGACCTATGGCCTGCGTATCCTGACCCCGCTGAGGACCCGCCTGGCGCAGCGCCGCGGCGAACTGGCGCCGATCTCCGATGCCGACGTGCCCGAGGAGATCCAGCCACTGATCAGCACCATCGATGATCTGTTTGCCCGCCAGGCGGAAATGATCACCCTGCAGAACCGTTTCATCGCCGATGCCGCGCACCAGCTGCGTTCGCCGCTGGCGGGCATGGCCCTGCATGTGGACCAGGCACTGGCACATGGCGACCCCGATACTGTGCGCGAGGCGCTGCAGCACATCCGCCGGCTCAACCAGCGCACCGCCCGGGTCAGCACCCAGCTGCTGGCACTGAGCCGGGCGCAGACCGTGCCCGATACCGTGGAGGCACTGGACCTGTGCGAGCTGGTACCGCGGTGGGTCGGCATGCGCGTGCCCGAAGCGATCCGCGACGGCATCGACCTCGGCTACCGCGGCAGCCACCAGCCGCAGCGCGTGCTTGGCAACGGCGCCATGCTGCAGGAGGCGCTGGACAACCTGATCGACAATGCCCTGCGCTATGCCGGCCGTGATGCGACCGTCACGGTCGGCGTCCACGCATTGGATGACAATGATGTCGAGCTGTACGTGGAGGACAACGGCCCCGGCGTACCGGACGACGTGATGCCGCGGCTGGGCGAGCGCTTCTTCCGCGCGCCCGGCACCACCGCCAGCGGCACCGGGCTGGGGCTGGCCATCGCCCACGAGGCGGTGGAGCACTTCGGCGGGCGCCTGCGTTTCCTCAACCGCCCTGGTGGCGGGCTCAAGGTCGCCATCACGCTGCCGCTGCTGAAGGCGCCCTGACCCGGTCCGGGGCGTTGAAAGGCTGGCGAAAATCGCGCTTGCGATCCTGCCATCCCCACTGCCGTCCCGGAGCCGCCAGGTGACCGAATCGCACGACTTCTTCCTCCCCGGTGGCCCACAGGGCGTGCTGCTGGTCCATGGCCTGACCGGCACCCCGGCGGAAATGCGCATGCTGGGCAAGGGGCTGAACAATGCCGGCTTCACCGTCCACGGCGTGCAGCTGCCCGGTCATTGCGGCACCGTGGATGACCTGCTGGCGACCACCTGGGAACAGTGGTACCAGGGCGTGGAAGATGCGGCGGCGAGCCTGCGCGGCAAGGTTGACCAGCTGTTCGTCGGTGGTCTGTCGATGGGTGCGGTATTGTCGCTGGCGCTGGCTGCACGCCGCCCCGAGTGGGTGTCCGGCGTCGGCGTGTACGGCGCCACCTTCCGCTACGACGGCTGGAACATTCCCGCCGTGGCGCGGCTGTCGTTCCTGCTGCCGTGGTTCAAGCGCTTCAACATCGGCCGCGACCGCATGTTCATGGAAGAGCCGCCGTACGGCCTGCGTGACGAGCGCCTACGTGCGCAGGTCAGCGCCGCCATGCTGTCCGGCGACAGCGCCGCCGCCGGCCTCCCGGGCAATCCCTGGCATGCGCTGGCCGAGATGCGTGCGCTGAGCAACTGGACCCGCCGCCATCTGCACCAGGTCACCGCGCCGTGCCTGGTGATGCACGCCCGCGAGGACGACGTGGCCAGCATGGGCAATGCCGAGCTGGTGATGTCGCGGGTCAGCGGCCCGAAGGAACTGGTGGTGCTGGAAGACAGCTACCACATGATCACCATCGACCGCGAACGCCGCGACGTGATCCGCCGCAGCGCGCGCTTCTTCACCGAAATCGGTGAACGCAGCGGCGTCCTCAAGGCGGTGGCCTGAGATGGGGGCACTCGCCACGCTGCTGTGGCTGGCCAATGTCGTGCTCGATACCGGTGGCCAGCTCGCCTTCAAGGCCGCTGCCAGCGACCCACAGGATGGCGAAGGACTGCAGCGCTGGAAACACATGCTCAGCCGCCCCTGGCTGTGGATCGGCATCGCCTGCTACGTGCTTGAGTTCGTGGCCTGGATCGCGTTCCTGTCGTTGGTACCGCTGTCCAAGGGCGTGCTGCTGGGCTCGATCAACATCGTCGCGCTGATGATTGCCGGCCGCTTCCTGTTCCGCGAAAAGCTCACGCCGCTGCGGGTGACCGGCATGCTGCTGGTCACTGCGGGCGTGGCGGTGGTGGGAGCCGGCTCATGAGGCGCCTGTATGTCATCGGCTTCCCGCTGCTGATGGCCTTCGACACGCTGGCCCAGCTGTGCTTCAAGTACGCCGGTGATGCCGCGCTGCCGGTCGAGGCCAACACCGCGTGGCTGCTGCGCGTGTTGTCGCAGCCGTGGGTGTACGGCGCCATCCTCGGCTACGTGGGTGCGTTCTTCACCTGGATGAGCCTGCTGCGGCACGCGCCGATCGGTCCCGCCTTTGCTGCCTCGCACCTGGAAGTGATCAGCGTGCTGCTGCTGTCGGCGTGGCTGTTGAACGAGCCGCTGACGCTGCACCATCTGCTCGGTGCGGTCCTGATCGTGGCCGGCATCGTCTGCCTTGGCCGCGCTGAAGCGGACGACCCGCACAGCCCCGCTGAAAGCACCTCGTGAGCGGGCTGCGATGAGCCTGTTCGCGCGCGAACTGCCACCGACGGCAGGCCTGCCGATGCAGGCCAGCGATTTCCTTCCCGGTGGCGGCGACCTGCGCGACATCCTGGCCAGCCAGCTCGGCACACCACCGCTGCAGCTGACCTGTTCCGGTACGCACGCGCTGCTGATCGCACTGCGTACGCTGCGCAAGCGCGCGCCCCAGCGCGACACTGTGATCATGCCGGCCTATACCTGCCCGCTGGTGCCGATCGCGGTGCACAGCCTCGGCCTGCGCGTGCAGCTGTGCGACACCCGTCATGGCCACTTCGACTTTGATCCCGGCCAGCTCAAGCAGCTGGCCGATGCACGCACGCTGGCGATCCTGCCCACCCACCTGGGCGGTCGCACCGCCGACGTCGAGCTGGCCTGCGAGATCGCCCACCGCGCCGGCGCCTGGGTGATCGAAGATGCCGCGCAGGCACTCGGCGCACGGGTTGGCAACAGCAGTGTCGGCCTGCGTGGCGATATCGGTTTCTTCAGCCTGGCCGCCGGCAAGGGCCTGAGCCTGCACGAAGGCGGCCTGCTGGTCAGCCGCGATGACGAACTGCGCGCGGCGCTGGCTGGGCATGCCGCCGAACAGGTGCGTTTCAGCCTGCGCTGGGAGCTGTTGCGCAGCGTGCAGCTGCTGGGCCTGGCCGCCTGCTACCGCCCCGCACTGTTGTCACTGGTGTATGGCAATCCATTGCGCAGCGCGCTGCAGCGTGGCGATCTGGAAGAAGCCGTCGGTGACATCTTCCCGCTGGACATCCCACAGCACCGGGTCAGCCAGTGGCGCCAGAACATCGGTGCCCATGCTGCACGACGGTTGCCTGCGTTCCTGCAGGCCGGACGGCTGCGTGCATTGCAGCTGCGCGTGCAGCTGGCACAGCTGCCAGCGGTGGAGGTGGTCGATGGGCTGGCCGGTACCGGCGGCACCTGGCCGATGCTGATGCTGCTGCTGCCCAGCGAGCGCGCACGCGATGCCGCACTGGAGAACCTGTGGCCACGCGGTCTTGGCGCCAGCCGCATGTTCATACGCGCCCTGCCCGACTACGCCTATCTGCGTGGCATCGTGCCGCAGGCCGACGTGCCGAACGCGCGCGACTTCGCCGCACGCATGCTGACCCTCGGCAACAGCGCCTGGCAGACCCCTGAAGAGACCGCGCAGATCCTGCAGGCATTGGCTGACGCACAGCCTTGAAAGCGGATACATCCAGGCGATCCGCCCATTCACAAAGATCATTCCTGAACGCTTTCCCCGCCCGGAAATGAAGGCTTTCAACAGGAAAGGAACGAGAAAGGCTGCCTGCCTACATTGAGCCTGCCCCGGCATCACGCCGGACGTTTCTTTCATCGACGGACCTGCCCATGCGCTGGAGCATCCTGTGTGACTTCGACGGCACCATCAGCCTCGAAGATGTCATCGACTCGCTGCTGGAGAAATACGGCCAGCCGGGCTGGCAGGAACTGGAAGACCAGTGGAAAGCGGGAAAGATCGGCTCGCGCGAATGCATGCAGGGCCAGGTCAGGCTGCTGAAGCTGGACCCGGCCACGCTCGACGCCCACCTGGACCAGGTGCAGATCGATCCGGGCTTTGCCGCCTTTGTCAGCCGTGCCGAACAGCTGGGCCTGCCGCTGCGCATCGTCAGCGACGGCCTGGACCATGCGATCCACCGCATCCTCGCCAACCACGGCCTGTCGCGACTGCCGGTGGTGGCCAATCACCTGCGCTGGTGCGATGACCACTGGGAACTGGAATCGCCCTACCAGGCCGAAGGCTGCCGCAGCGGTACCTGCAAGTGCACCTGCGCCGCACAGGCGCGCGCCAACGAAGCGCCGCGCGTGCTGATGATCGGCGATGGCAGCTCGGACTTCTGTGTGTCCGAAGACGCCGACTTCGTGTTCGCCAAGCGCCGCCTGATCACCCATTGCACCCATGCCGGCATCGAGCATGCCGCCATCGATACCTTCCACGATGCAATCGCACTGCTGCCGCGCTTGCTCGATGGCAGCCTGCTGCAGCCACGTCGCATCGACGCCAGCCCGCAGCCCGCCGTACTGCCCCTGCTGCTGGCCACCGCCTGAGCACTCCCTTCCAAGCACGCCCCCGCTACCTCTTTCGAACGTCCTTCACGGAACCGAACTGCATGAACATTTTTGACAAGAACGCCGACGCCGCTGCCTCCGACGCGCAGCTGCTGGCCGACGAAGCCCGTTACAGCTCCTTCGGCGATACCGTCCACTACGTCGACCCGCCGAAGATCTTCCAGCGCGGCGAAGGCAGCTACATGTTCGACGGTGCGGGCGTGCCCTACCTCGACCTGCAGATGTGGTACTCGGCCTGCAACTTCGGCTACAGCAACAAGCGCCTGAACGACGCGCTGAAGGACCAGATCGACACCCTGCCGCAGGTCGCCAGCCAGTACCTGCACCCGACCCGCGTGCAGCTGGCCAAGACCATTGCCGTGGACATGCACGAGAAATTCGGCCTCGACGGCCGCGTGCATTTCAACGTCGGCGGCGCGCAGGCCATTGAAGACTCACTGAAGATCGTGCGCAACGCGCGTGGCGGCAAGAGCCTGATGTTCGCCTTCGAGGGTGGTTACCACGGCCGTACCCTGGGTGCGTCGTCGATCACCTCCAGCTACCGCTACCGCCGCCGCTACGGCCACTTCGGCGAGCGCGCGATGTTCATCCCGTTCCCGTACCCGTTCCGTCGCCCGAAGGGCATGACCCCGGAAGAGTATTCCGACCACTGCGTGTGGCAGTTCGAGCGCCTGTTCGAAAGCGAATACAACGGCGTGTGGGATCCCAAGGTCGGCCAGGCGGAGTACGCCGCGTTCTATGTCGAGCCGATCCAGGGCACCGGCGGCTACGTCATCCCGCCGCGCAACTTCTTCACCGGCCTCAAGCGCGTGCTGGACAAGTACGGCATCCTGATGGTGGTCGATGAAATCCAGATGGGCTTCTGGCGCACCGGCAAGCTGTGGTCGATCGAGCACTTCGGCGTGACCCCGGACGTGCTGGTGTTCGGCAAGGCGCTGACCAACGGCCTGAACCCGCTGTCGGGCCTGTGGGCACGCGAAGAGCTGATCAACCCGACCGTGTTCCCGCCGGGCTCCACCCACTCCACCTTCAACTCCAACCCGCTGGGCACCCGCCTGGGCCTGGAAGTGCTGAAGCTGGGCAAGGAAATGGATTACGAGCGCACCGTGCCGGAAAAGGGCGCGTACTTCCTCGACGGCCTGCGTGGCCTGCAGAAGCGCCACCCGGAAATCGGCGATGTCGACGGCCTGGGCCTGGCCCTGCGTGCCGAAATCTGCCAGACCGACGGCTACACCCCGAACAAGGAACTGCTGGACCGCATGGTCGACATCGGCCTGGCCGGTGACCTGCTGCACGACGGCAAGCGCATGGGCCTCGTGCTCGACGTGGGTGGCTGGTACAAGAACGTGATCACCTTCGCGCCGTCGCTGGACATCAGCTACGAAGAGATCGACCTGGCGATCACCCTGCTCGACCAGGCGCTGACCAAGGCCAAGGGCTGAGGTCGGATGCGCTGCCGGTTCCCGTGCCGATGGAGATGACGTCACGCGCGTCCAGCACCGCGCTGGAACCGGCCGCGCTGCTGGAGGGCTTCCTGGCCCACCCGCCGCTCGGATTCGAGGCGGGACGCCTTCCCAGCGGCCTGCCGACCTTCCGTGCGCCGCTGGACCTGACCACCACCATGGACGACGACCTGCGCGGCAAGCTGCTTGGCCTGCCGCTGTCGCGCCTGTGGCGGCCCTGGATCACCTGGAAGACCCGCTTCGTCGGTGCCACCAGCACCGAGTACACCCCGCTGCCCGCGCACGTCGCACCAGAGGCATTGGCCGAGGACGTGACGCGTCACGCGATCGGCGATACCCGGCTGCTGGTGGTCAAGGACCTGGCGATCGATTCGCCGCTGCTGGACGACGCGGCCAACGCACACAGCGGTGCCTTCCTGCAGGCGCTGCTGGCACGCGGCTTCGTTGAACTGGAAGGCATGCCGCTGGCCTGGGTGGCGATCGATTTCGATTCGCTTGATGGCTATCTCGGCCGCCTGTCGTCCTCGCGCCGCAAGAACATCCGGCGCAAACTGCGTTCGCGTGACGAGCTGCAGATCGACTGCATCGCCACCGGCGATCCGGCCCTGGCCGACCCGCAGCTGCAGGCCGAACTGTATGCGCTGTACCTGGGCGTGTACGCGCAGAGCGCGGTGCATTTCGACCAGCTCGACCTGCCCTACTTCCAGCACCTGCTGGCCGACAGCCTGGGCCAGGGACGGATGTTCCTGTATCGCCACCAGGGCCAGCTGATCGGCTGGAACCTGTGTTACATCCACGCCGGCAAGCTGGTGGACAAGTACATCGGCCTGGCCTATCCGCAGTCCCGCGAGCACAACCTGTACGCGGTCAGCTGGATGCACAACCTCGAGTACGCACTGCAGCACGGCCTGAGCCACTACGTGGCCGGCTGGACCGACTCGCGGATCAAGGCCGAACTGGGCGCCAGGTTCACCTCCACCCGGCACGCGATCCACGCACGCTCCCCACTGCTGCGCGCCGCCCTGCGCAGGCTGGCCCCGTACCTGCAGGGCGAAGCTGATGGAGGCGGTTGAACGATGCCGTTGCGCTCCCCGTTGATCCTGGACCTGGACGGTGGCGTGCTGCCGCTGCCCCAGGCGCAGACCCTGGCCCTGCCGCAATGGCACGATCCACTGCGCTTCGCCTGCAGCAATGCCACCCTCGACCGTTTCGCCGCTGAAGTGCTGGCACCGCTGCCGGCCCAGCTCGGCACGGTGATGCTCGGCAGTGGCGATTTCCACCACCTCAGCCTGCCGCTGCTGCGTCGCATGCGCGCGCAGGCGCCGTTCCAGCTGGTGGTGCTGGACAACCATCCAGACAACATGCGTTTCCCGTTCGGCATGCACTGCGGTTCATGGGTGAACGCGGCCAGCAAGCTGCCGCAGATCTCGCACATCCATGTGCTCGGCATCACCTCCAGCGACATCGGCCTCGGCCACGCCTGGGAAAACCACTGGCGCCCGCTGATGGGCGGGCGGTTGACGTACTGGTGCATGGACGTGGACGTGGGCTGGGGGCACCGCCTCGGCATGGGCCACGCCTTCCGCCGTTTCGAGCATCCCGAAGCGCTGGTGGCCGCGTTCGCCGCCGAGCAGGCCAAGTCGCCGCAGCCAGCCTACCTGTCGATCGACAAGGACGTGTTCGCTGAAGACGTCGCCCGCAGCAACTGGGACCAGGGCCGCTTCCAGCTGGAGCACGCACTGGTGGTGATCGAGGCGCTGCGCGCCGGCGGCCTGGTCGGCAGTGACATCACCGGGGAAGTGTCGCTGGCCAACTACCAGAGCCGCTTCAAGCGCTGGCTGTCGTCGCTGGATGGTCAGCCCGACGTCAGCGCAGAGGATCTACCGGTGTGGCAGGCGCGGCACCAGCAGGTGAACCGCGAACTGCTGGCCGCGATGGCCGCCGTACCGACGGCCTGCTGACCGCTTCCGGTCGTGCCGGCTGCTGGCCGGCGTGGCTTCGGTAGTGCCGGCCGCTGGCCGGCAATGCCAACCAAGGTTGGCAACTACCAGACCCAGGCAGAGTCGGTAGTGCCGGCCGCTGGCCGGCATCCTTGTGAGCCCGGGAACAATGAGGATGCCGGCCAGCGGCCGGCACTACACTGGACGCCTGCCCCAGGAGCCCTCGCCATGCCCCAGACCGTCATCCCGCAGCTACGCATGCGCCATGCCGATACCACCCTGCCGTTCTACGTGCAGGGGCTGGGCTTCGTGGTTGACTGGGAACACCGCTTCGAACCCGGCTTCCCACTGTTCGCCCAGCTCACCCGCGACGGCCAGACGATCTTCCTCACCGAACACAGCGGCGACTGCGAAGTCGGCGGCGCGGTGTACTTCATCGTCGAGGACGTCGACGCCCTGCATCGTGCCTTCAGTGCCGCAGGCGTCCCCATCGAACAGCCGCCGCATGACACCGAATGGGGCAGCCGCGAGATGCTGCTGCGTGACCCTGACGGCAACCGCCTGCGCTTCGCCACCGACGCCAGCTGAACCGGGCGGCCTTGAGCTTGATATACGAAACATATACGCTTCGTATATCAACTCCTCCAGGACCGCCCATGGGCATCGTCAACATCGATGACACCCTGCACGACCAGCTGCGTCGTGCCTGCACCGTCTCCAGCCGCTCGATCAATGCCCAGGCCAACTTCTGGATCCGGGTCGGCATGCTGTGCGAGATGAATCCCACGCTGAGCTTCCAGGACATCGTTGCCAGCGAACTTCGGGCGGCCGGCGTGCAGCCGCCGCTGCTGGCACCGGGACAGGTCTGAGCAGATGGCGATCATCAAGCGCCCCGACGAGATCGCGCTGATGGCCGAATCGGGCCGCCTGCTGGCGCAGGTGTTCGCCGCGCTCGACCGGCTGCCGCTGCAGGGCCGCAGCACCATGGAGATCAACGATTTCGTCGAACGCATGATCGTCGATGAACTGCAGGCGAGGCCGGCCAGCAAGGGCCAGTACGGCTTCCCCTACGTGCTCAATACCTCGATCGACAACGTGATCTGCCACGGCGTACCCAGCACCACCGACGTGCTGCGCAACGGCCAGATCGTCAACCTCGACATCACCCTGGAGAAGAACGGCTACATCGCCGACTCCAGCACCACCTACCTGGTGGGCGAGGTCGACTACGCCGCGCGCAGGCTGGTGCAGACCGCCTACCAGGCGATGTGGAAGGGCATCGCTGCGGTCCGCCCCGGCGCGCGCCTGGGTGACATCGGCCACGCCATCGCCCGCCACGCGCGCAGCCACGGCTACAGCGTGGTGAAGGAGTACTGCGGCCACGGCATCGGCCAGGAGATGCACGAGGAACCGCAGATCCTGCACTACGGCCATCCCAACACCGGCATGGTGCTGGAAGAAGGCATGGTGTTCACCATCGAGCCGATGCTCAACCAGGGCAAGCCGGCCATCCGCCAGCAGCCGGACGAATGGCCGGTCTACACCCGCGACGGCAAGCTGTCGGCGCAGTTCGAGCACACCGTGGCGGTTACCCGCAGCGGCGTGCGCGTATTGACCCTGCGCCCCGGCGAAACGCCGTTGTGCGCGGTGGATGCGGCCTAGAGCGGACGCAACAGCAGCAGCGTGGCGAGGCAGAGCATGAAGATCGCCACGCCTGCATCCAGTATCCGCCAGGCACCCGGCCTGCGGAACACTGGCTGCAACAGGCGCGCGCCATAGCCCAGCGTGCAGAACCAGGCCACGCTGGCAGCGCAGGCACCGGCGGCGAAGGCCCAGCGCAGTTCGCCCGGGTAACGCGTGGACAGGCTGCCCAACAGCACCACGGTATCCAGATAGACATGCGGGTTGAGCAGGGTGAAGGCCAGGCAGGTCAGCAGTACCTGCCGTCCGCTGCCGCCCTGCGCCTCGGCGGCGGCCAGCGCGCTGCCACCGCGCCATGCGCGCAGCCCCGCCTGCAGGCCATACCAGAGCAGGAAGGCCGCGCCACCGAAGCGCAGCACCTGCAGCAGCAGCGGCCACTGCAGCACCAGCGCGCCCATGCCACCGACGCCGGCCAGGATCAGCACGATGTCCGCGCCGGCACAGGCCAGCACCACCCTGCCCACATGGCGCTGCTGCAGGCCTTGGCGCAGCACGAAGGCGTTCTGCGCGCCGATGGCGATGATCAGGCCGGCACCTGCGAACAGGCCGGCGGCGGTAGCGGCGATCCACATCAGGACAGGCCAGGCAGCGAGGGGACGCGCAGGGTGCGGCCGCCGACCCTGTTTAGACAATCTGATTTTTCTTTATCCTGTGCAGGAAAACTGAAGAGGCACCGGCATGGATCTGGTACATCCGCAACTGGCCGCGTTTGCCGCGGTGCTGGAAGAAGGCAGCTTCGAGGCCGCGGCACGCCGCCTGTCGATCAGCCCGTCGGCCCTGTCGCAACGGATCAAGGCGCTGGAGGACAGGCTCGGCCAGGTACTGGTGGTACGTCAGGCACCGTGCCGCCCCACCGCCGCAGGCGAAGCGCTGCTGCGCCGGGTCCGGCCGATGCAGGCGCTGGAGGCCGAGGCATTGGCCGAGCTGCTGCCCGAGCGTGGCAGCGACGCTGCGCGCACGCCGATCCCGCTGGCGGTCAACGACGACTCGCTCGATACCTGGTTCGTGCCGGCCATCGCCGACCTGCACCAGCGCCATGGCTACCTGTTCGACCTGCGCATGGACGACCAGGACCATACCCTGCAGCTGCTGCGCGATGGCAGCGTGCTCGGCGCAGTCACTGCCGAAAGCCAGCCGGTGAAGGGTTGCAACGTGCACCCGCTCGGCGCGATGCGCTACCACGCCATCGCCTCGCCCGGCTTCGCCCGCCAGTACTTCAGCGATGGCATGCAGGCCGCGGCCCTGGCGCGCGCGCCGATGCTGGTGTTCAACCGCAAGGATGAACTGCAGTGGCGCTTCGTGCGGCGCCTGACCCGCGCGCGGCTGCAGCCGCCGCTACACTACCTGCCCTCCTCCACCGGTTTCGTCGAAGCCGCCGCGTGCGGACTCGGCTGGGGCATGGCCCCGGAAACCCTGGTCGCGCCCGCCGTGCGCGCCGGCCGCGTGGTGGTACTGGAACCCCGCCGCTGGCTCGACGTGCCGCTGTACTGGCAGCATGCCGCCGTACGTTCAAGCACGCTGCAGCACATCACCCAGGCGCTGCGCACTGCGGCCAGCGGCACCCTTCGTTGAGGACAAACCGATGACCGCAGACCCGGGCTTCACGCCGCGCGCACTACCGTTTGCGCACTTCTTCACCATTGGGACGGCATGGGCGTGATCGGCCGACGTACAAGGATGCACGGCGCGAAGACCGCGCTGGCGCTGGCAGCCTGCCTGCCACTGGCTGTGCCGGCGCAGAGTCTCACCGATGCACCCGCATTGGACTGGGAACAGGCACGGCAGCGCCTGGAGCAGGTCTCCGATGCACTGGCCGCCGCTGATGCAGCGGTGCGCAACAAGCAGGACCTGCAGGACGCCACCCGCCTGCTGCGCCTGCCGGAGATCACCGGCGAAGTGCGCCGACTGCAGTTCCAGAAGACCCTCACCCTGCCACTGGGTTCGCTGGCACCGGTGGCCGAGGCCTATGGCATCGACTCGCCGCTGTCGTTCACCGAACGCGACTGGCGTACCCGCCCGGTGGTGACCGCGGTGCTGCCGCTGTACACCGGCGGTGTGATTCCGGCCGCGCAACGTGCGGCCAGCGCCGCCCACGAACAGGCCAGTGCCGAGCGCGAAGCACAGCGCCAATCGTTGACCGTGCAGCTGGCCCAGGCCTATTTCGGCCAGCGCCTGGCCGAGCAGGCGGTGGACGTGCGCCGCGACGTGCGCGATGGCCTCAACCGCCACCTGTCCGACGCAGAGAAACTGGAACGCGAGGGCTTCGCCACCCGCGCGCAGCGCCTGCAGGCCACCGTGGCCCGCGACAAGGCCGAGCGCGAATACCAGAAGACAGTGAACGACCTGGCCACGCTGAAGGCCGCACTGGCCACGCTGCTGCGCAGTGGTGGCGAGGTACAGCCGGTGTCGCCGCTGTTCGTGCAGCGCGTGCCGCTGGAACCGGTGGCCAGCTTCGAGCGCACCGCGCAGGCACGCCAGCCGCAGATCGCACGCCTGCGGGCGATGGTGGCGCAGGCCGAACAGGGCGTGCGCGTGCAGCAGGCCAAGCTGAAACCGCAGATCTTCGCCTTCGGCCAATACGACTTCCGCCGCCGCGACGAAATGCTGACCGATCCGGACTGGGCGTTTGGCATCGGCCTGAAGTACACCTTCCTGTCGCCGAATTCGCGGCCGGCGCAGATCAGCGCCGCGCGTGCGCAGCAGGACCAGGCCGAAGCGGGCCTGCGCGAGGCCGAGAACCAGGTCGCGCTGGGCGTGCGCAAGGCCTGGAACGAACTGGAAACCGCGCGCCAGCAGTACGTGCTGCTCGACAGCAGCATTGCCCAGGCACAGGAAAACCTGCGCCTGCAGGAGCTGGCGTTCCGCGAAGGCCAGGCCACCTCGCTGGATGTGATCGACGCGCGGCTCGGCCTCGGTGGCGCCCGCGTCGAGCGCGCACAGGCCGCCTACCAATACGATATTGCGCTGGCACAATTGCTGGAGGTCAGTGGACAGATGGACCGTTTCGAAGAGTTCCGGCGGCGTGCGGACGAGGTGATCGACCATGAGTGATGTGCTGCACGACGATGCGACGACGCCCCCGGGCAAGCGCCGGTTGGGACCGATCCTGATAGTGGTGCTGCTGGTCGTGGTGGTGCTGGGCCTGTGGCTGGCCTGGCGCAACCCAGGCGACCAGATCCAGGGCATGGCCGATGCGGACACGATCAACGTGGCCGCCAAGATCACCGCGCGCGTGGCCGAGCTGAAGGTACGCGAGGGTGACCGCGTGCAGCCCGGGCAGGTGCTGTTCCTGCTCGACAGCCCGGAAGTGGCCGCCAAGGAACAGCAGGCGCACGGCGCATTGGCCGCCGCACAGGCGGTGGCCGACAAGGCCGACGAAGGCGCGCGCAGCGAAGACATCCGCGCCGCCGAAGCCAACTGGAAGCGGGCCGAAGCCGGTGCGACGCTGGCCGAAGCCACCTACCAGCGCGTGCAGAACCTGTTCAACGAAGGGGTGATGACCCGGCAGAAGCGCGATGAAGCGCATGCCCAGGCCACCAGTTCGCGTGAACTGGCCCGTGCCGCCCGCGCGCAGTACGACATGGCGTTGGCCGGCGCGCGCGAGCAGGACAAGCGTGCTGCGCAGGGCCAGGTGCAACAGGCAGAGGGGGCGGTGGCCGAAGTCAACGCCGCGCGTGTCGAAGTGGAAGGGCGCGCGCCGGTGGCCGGCGAGATCAACAAGCGCATGGCCGACCCGGGCGAACTGGTGCCAGCGGGCTATCCGGTGTTCACCCTGGTCGACATCGACCGCATGTGGGTGGCGATGAACCTGCGCGAATCGCAGATGCAGGGCCTGAAGGTCGGCAGCAAGCTGCGGGGCAGCGTGCCGGCGCTTGGCCAGGAAGGCGAGTTCGAGGTCTATTTCATCAATCCGGCCGGTGACTATGCGACCTGGCGGACCACCCGCCAGTCGTCCGGCTACGACGTCCGCAGCTTCGAGGTGCGGGTGCGCCCGGTACGCCGCATCGAGGGCTTCCGCCCCGGCATGAGCGTGCTGTTCGCATGGCCCCAGCACTGAGCCCCGACAGCAGCGGCTTCGCCGTCAGCTGGCGGCGCGAGCTGCGGTCACTGCGCGGCAACCGCGCCGACCTGCTGCTGGTCACCCTGCTGCCCCTGCTGATGCTGGCCGTGATGGCGTGGATGTTCACCCCCTCGGTGATGCGCGATATCCCGATCGCCGTGGTCGACCTCGACCACAGCAGCGACAGCCGCCTGCTGCTGCGCATGCTCGATGCCAGCCCCGGCGTGCGCATCGCCAGCCAGCCGGTGGACCTGGAAGACGCACGTTCGCAGCTGCGTCGGCTGGATGTGTTCGCCATCGTACTGGTGCCGCGCGATGTCACCCGGCAGGCATTGCGTGGACGCCAGGGCACCGTGTTCGCCTATTACAACGCCACCTACATGACCACCGGCCAGTCCGCGGCGCGCGATATCGGCGACGCGGTCTCGGCCTGGAACGCGCGCCTGCTGCGCGACCGCATCGGCCTGCAGGTCGGCCCGGGCAAGCTGCGTGCGGCACCGATCGCGGTGCAGTCGGACATCCTGTACAACCCAGCGCGCAGCTACGAGCTGTTCCTGCTGCCGCTGATCTTCCCGGCGGTGCTGTCGCTGGTGCTGGCACTTGCGGTGGCCGGCAGCCTCGGCCGCGAAATCCGCGACGGCACCCTGCCCGCCTGGCTGGGCCGCACGCCGTGGGCTGCGATTGCCGGCAAGGTCGCGCCGTACAGCCTGCTGTTCTCGCTGTATGGCGCGCTCGGCATCGGTTACCTGGCCTGGCTGCGCGGCGATGGTGTGGCGGGCAGCGTGCTCCTGCTGCTGCTCGCACAACCCCTGTTCTATCTGGCCACCGCCGCCTACGCGCTGTTCTTCGTCGGCGTCACCCGCGACATGGGCACCGCGTTGTCCGCGGTCGGCCTCAGCATCGGCACCGCACTGGCGTTCTCCAGCGCCACCTTCCCGGTGCTGGATGGCCCCCTGTTCACCCGCATCTGGCATCAGCTGCTGCCGCTCAGCGCCTACATCAAGCTGCAGACCCAGCAGCAGTTCATCGGTTCGCCGCTGCAGGTTTCGGCATGGCCGCTGGCCACGCTGCTGCTGATGTCAGTGGTGGCCGGCGGCATCGGTGGACTGCGCCTGATCGCCTTTGCGCGCACGCCTGCCGCCGCACATCCCGCAGGGGCCGACGCATGAGCGCACTCTGGCGCAGCCTGCGGCAGACCCTGATGGCGGTGCTGTGCGACCGCTATGCGATCGTGGTGATGGTCGGCGCGGTAATCCTGTACTCGTTCTTCTACCCGGCCGCGTATCGCCACCAGGTGGCCGGCAACCTGCCGGTGCTGGTGGTGGATGAAGACCACAGCGCGACCAGCCGCGAGCTGCTGCGCAAGCTCGATGCACTCCGTGTTGCGCGCGTGGTCGGACAACCGGCAGACATCGACAGCGCGCGCCAGCAGCTGGAAGCCGGCCACGCCGAAGGCATCGTGCTGATCCCGGCCAACCTGGAGCGCGACATCCTGCGCGGCCATCCGGCCAAGCTGGTGCTGCTGGGCAACGGCGCCTACCTGGGCCGTGCCAGTTGGGTGCTGGGCAGCGTGGCCGATGCACTGGGCGCGTTCGGACGTGATGCCGTGGTCGGCCAGGCCGCCTTCATGGGCGCACCGCAGGCACCACCGGTCACGCTGGTGCAGCGCCCGCTGTACAACACCCAGGAAGGCTACGGCAGCGCCATCGTGCCGGGAGTGGCCGAGCTGATCGTGCACCAGACCCTGCTGATGGGCATCGGCGTCCTGCTCGGTGGCCGTCGTCTCGCACTCGGCCGGCGCCTGCGCTTCGACCTGCCGACCCTGGCTGGCATGGCACTGGGCTTCGGCCTGATCGGCCTGTTCGGCCTGTTCTACTACGCCGGTTTCACCGCCTGGGTGCAGGACTACCCGCGCGGCGGCAATCCGCTGGGCCAGCTGCTGGGCGGCACCTTGTTCATCGCCGCCACCGTGGCCTTCGGGCTGTTCGTCGGCAGCTTTTTCCGCACCCGCGAACGCGCCTTCCAGTACATCATCGCCACCTCGATCCCGCTGTTCTTCCTGGCCAACCTGTCGTGGCCGGCAGCGATGACGCCACAACCGCTGGTCTGGCTGGCGCAGCTGTTGCCGACCACCTCGGGCATCAACCTGATGGTGCGCCTGAACCAGATGGACGCCAGCCTGGCCGAAGTCAGCCACGAACTGATCACCCTCACCGTCCTGCTTGTGCTCTACGGCAGCCTTGCCAGCTGGCGCCTCCTCGCAAAAAAGGGGACGGAGGGGATTAAGTCGTAAGCGGCCGGTTTGGGGAATTACGACTTAATCCCCTCCGTCCCCTTTTCCTGCAACGAAGAACGCCGGCGCGAGGCCGGCGTTCGGATACTGCATCGTGGAAGGGCCAACCAGGTCGGTCAATCAGCGGTAGACGCGCTCGCAGCGGCGTTCCACCACGCGGTCGCCGTTCTTCTGCTGGCTGTTGCCCTGGATCTGGCGACCGGCTGCACCACCGGCGACGGCGCCGGCCACGGTAGCCAGTTTCTTGCCATTGCCGCCGCCCACCTGGTTGCCCAGCAGGCCGCCGATCACCGCGCCGGTGGCAGTACCGGCAATGCGATTGGGATCGCGCGAGTTGCGCTGCACTTCCACGTTCTTGCAGACCACGCGGCTGCCATCGTTGAATCGGCGTCCTTCATCGCGCGGCCCGTAGGTCTGCGCACCGGCCACCGACGTAGCCGCCAGCAGCGTGCCCAGCACAAGCAATCGGGTCGAGGTCTTCATGGCCATCTCCTGCGTTCCGGTATGGCGCAAGTGTCCTCCCGCGGTTGGCAACCGGAAGTGAAATACGCGTGTCCGCCGCCTCATCGGCCATCGCGCGTTCAGGAAGAAAATCCGCGCCCATCACGACCAGCCATCGTGATGGGCGCCGTCTCCCTACCGGCGTGCTGCCTTGCTAGAACTCTTCCCAGCCCCCGGCGTTGGCCGCCAGTGTCGGTTCGATGCGGGGTGAAAGCGCAGCGGGCCGACGCACCGGGGTGACCGTCGCAGCCACCGCTGCCAACGCAGGGCGTACCACTGCCGCTGCCGTGGCGGCGCCTGTGCGGAACACCGATACCGCCTCGGCCAGCAGGTTGGCCTGCTCTTCCATCGAACGTGCCGCCGCGCTGGCTTCTTCCACCAGCGCCGCATTCTGCTGAGTGGTCTCGTCCATCTGCACCACCGCCTGGTTGACCTGCTCGATACCCGAACTCTGTTCCTGCGAAGCGGCGGAGATGTCGGCCATGATGTCAGTCACGCGCTGCACCGAGGCCACGATCTCGCCCATCGTGGTGCCCGCCTGGCGGACCAGCGCCGAGCCATCGGCGACCTTGCCGACCGAATCCTCGATCAGCCCCTTGATCTCCTTGGCCGCACCCGCCGAGCGCTGCGCCAGCGTACGCACTTCGCTGGCCACCACTGCAAAGCCCCTGCCCTGTTCCCCGGCACGCGCAGCTTCGACCGCCGCGTTCAATGCCAGGATGTTGGTCTGGAAGGCGATGCCGTCGATGACCGAAATGATCTCGGCGATCTTCTTCGACGAGGCCTCGATGGCCGACATCGTGGTCACCACCTGGCCCACCACTTCACCGCCCTGGGACGCAACACCGTGCGCGCCGATGGCCAATTGGTTGGCCTGCCGTGCATGCTCGGCATTCTGCTTCACGGTGGAGGTCAGCTCCTCCATCGATGCCGCCGTTTCTTCCAGGTTCGCCGCCTGCTGTTCGGTACGCCGCGACAGGTCGGTGTTGCCCGAAGCAATTTCACCTGCGGCCAGATTGATGCTGGAGGCGCTGGACTGGATGCGGCCGACGATCTGCTTGAGCTGATCGACGGTGGCATTGCAGTCATCACGCATGCGGGCGAACACGCCGTGGAAGTCACCCTGCATGCGTACGGTCAGGTCGCCGCGCGAGATCGCCTGCAGCAGGGTCGACACCTGCACCAGGTTCTCGTCGGTGGTCTTCATCAGGCGATTGAGCCCGGCCACCATGTCGCGGAAATCGTAGGCGAAGCGGTCTTCATCGCCGCGCAGGCTGAAGTCACCGGCCGCTGCAGCGGTTGCCAGCCGGCGGATCTCGCTGTTGATCGCCGACAGGCTGGACTTGGTCTCGTCCATGGCCTGGGTGATCGCCGCCTTCTCGCCGGGCAGCGGATCCATGTCCACCGACAGATCGCCGCGGGCGTAGTGCTTCATCACCTCGATCAGCCGGTTCTGTACCTGCACGTGCGAACCGACCAGCGCATTCGTCTCGTGCACCATGCGTCCGTAGTCGCCGGGGAATGCGCTCTCGTCCATGCGGTAGCTGAGGCTGCCCGCATCGTGCTGGCGTGCCAGCTCCCCCTGCGCGGCCATGACCGACTGCAGCTGCGCCTGCATGCGCTGCATCGACCTGAGCAGCTGGGTCACCTCATCGTTGCCCGAGGCATCGATGACACTGTCCAGGCGACCACCAGCGATGCCGTCAGCCAACTTCACCGCCCCTTCCAGCGGGCGGGTGAGGCTGCGGGTGATCGCCCAGGCGGCCAGCGAACCGAGCAACAGGCTCATCACACCGAACACGATCGACAACGTGCCGGTCCAGGACTCGGTTGATCGGTACTCCTCGCGGCTGCGCGCGGTCAGCGTCTCCTGATGCCGCAGCAAGCTCGAGATGGCTTCGTTCCACGCGGTTGCCAGCCCGTGCTCGGCGAGCAGTTCCTTGGCCGCGCCGTCGAAATCACCGGCCTTCATGCGCTCGTGCAGATGCTGGGTGGAGGCATCGGTGGCCTTGCGTGCCGCGTCGATTTTCGCAACCAGCGCATCGCCGGTGGCATCGCGCGGAATCTTGATGTACTTGGCCCAGATGCCGTCGTAGGTCTGCGACAACTCCTGCGCCTTCTGATAATCCCTGTCGAAATCCTCGCCACGCTTGATCACCATCAGGCGCCGATGCATCAGCACCGCATTGTTGGTATCCAGCATGTCGTTCAACAGCCGCATCTTCACCATGTTGACGTCCACCACTTTCTCGAACTGGGCGGATTTCAGGTGATTTCCGTACAGCACCAGGCCAATGATGGCCATGATGAACAGCAGCAGCAGACCGAAGCCGGCGCCAAGCCGGGATCCCACACGGAGATTACGTAAGGCAAGCATCTCAATTCCCTTGATCGTGGCCGTACGTTCGATGGCGGCGCAGCGCAGGGAAACTTTATGGGAGTTTATATATGGAACGATCCAAATATATGGAACTGTGCAGACAGGCATGAAATCCGGCAGTTAATCGCGGTGCCGCACGGATTTTCTCCACCACTGAAATCCCGACGCACAAGGAAAATCACGCCGCCTTTACACCATGAATCTGGGCAAGGCCTGCAGAATGCAGCAACCGCCGCAACCGGGCAGATTCATCCAGAGTCGACACATGCCACTTGTCCTGCACATCGAAGGCACGTCCATCAACGACATCGCCAGCCTGTACGTGGAAATCAACCGTGTATTCATGGCCAGCGAGGACTGGCGACTGGGGCCCAGCCTGGACGCGCTGGATGATCTACTGTGGGGCGGCTATGGCGCGCTCGCCGGTCATCCCGCCGCAACGGTGGTGTGGCGGGATATCGCGCACAGCCGCGCGGCGCTGGGCTACGAGACCACGCGGGCATGGCTGCAGGCAAAGCTTGAGCAGGCCGGCCGGTTCAATCATGCGGCCATCCGCGACACGCTGGCAGCATTGGAGCAGGGCCGTGGCCAGACCTACTTCGAGATCGTGATGGAAATCTTCAGTGGGCATCCGCAGATCACCCTGATACCGGCCTGAGCGCGCTGCGGCAACGGTACGCTGGCCTCAGACCTTGGCCAGGGCCTCGCTGAGGCGCAGAGGGAACGCAACCTCGGTCGCCAGGTGCCACGCGCGTGCATTGGCGCCCAGCCGGCGCCATTCAGCCTCGTCCATCGCCAAGGCACGCTCCACAGCCTGTTCCAGCGCTGCTTCATCCACATGCCAGGTCCTGGACAAGTGACACGGCGGGCCTTCATGGGCAGCGACCAGAAGACCGCGGCTTTCGTCGATCATCTGGTTCATCGGCGCGCCATCGCAGGTGATCACCACCGCCGCACAGCTCATCGCCTCCACCAGGTAGTGGCCCCAACCCTCCGTCTGCGACAGGCACAAGTGGAACGCATGCTCGTTCTGCAGGCGTTGCACCTCCTCGTCGGGCAGTCGTTCACGGACGATGCGCAGGTTCGCGGCACCGCCCTCCTCCTCGTCCGAAGGCCCGCCGCGCAGGACGGTCAACAACGGCCATTCGGGGTGCCGTTTCCAGACCTTGACCAGCGCCGCCGTTCCCTTCATGTGGCTGCTGCCCGCCGCGTGCAGGAAGCTGCGGGGCTTGCGCGGCACCGCTGGGTCGTAGCGGTCGCGGCTGCAGAAACCGACTTCCAGCGCGCGCATGCCCAGCGCATTGAAGATGCGCGTCGCGTCTTCGGTCTTGGTCAGCAGCGCATCGAAGCGCGGCAGGATGCGCAGGCTGCGCGCGGACACCCATTCCGGATTCGGGATGAGCAGATTGACCCTGGCCAGGCCGAAGCTCGCCGGCCGCACATGCTCCAGCGAGATGTTGATATCGAAACGAGCCGGCGTGCGCCCCAAGCTCAGCCATGAGGCCAGCAGCCTGCGCAGGCGCATCCCGCGGAGTTTCCACGCGCCACCGTTGCGCACTGCGTCCAGACGGCTGACGGTCACCTCGTGGCCCAGCTGCTGCAGCGAACGCTCGATCACCTGGATGTCGTGGGTCAGGCCACGCTGGTTGTCGGCTGCAAGCAGATGGATATGCGCCATCAGCAGGCCCCCCCTTGCCTGCGCACATCGCGCGCAGGCAGGGCGGTGGCCAGCATGAAGCCCAGCACAAGATAGAAATAGAACGAATGCGGCATCGCCCGGTAGAACACGTTGTCCGTGAACGCCGACAGTGCGTAAACGATGACCACGGCAAGCCCAGCGGTGGCGATCATCGCCGTGGTTTCATCGGCATGGCCGACACGCCGCACGAAATGGAAGCCCGGCAGGATGAACAACAGCAGCATGATCACCAGCAACGGCACGCCACCGGTCACCGCCGCTTCCAGATATTCATTGTGCGGATGGTTGTAGCGGGAGATCGAATCGGACACCTCGCCGCGGCTGATGCCCTCGCGGGCATAGTTGCCGAACTGGTTCAGGCCCACGCCGGCCACCGGGTGCTCGGCGAATCCGTCGATCGCCACGCCCCACATGGCGATGCGCTCGCGGACCGAACCCACCTCGTTTTCCTGGCTGAAACCGGAGATCTCGCCACTGACCTCTCCAAAGCGCTGGATGACCTGGTGGTTGAGCACCGTGGTGGCACCGACCACGCCGATGACCAGCGCCACGACGAAGCCCAGCGCGCCGCGCCAGCGCCCGGTGCGCCGCACGTGCACGGCGATCACCATCAGCATGGCCGGAACGAACGCCAGGATCGGTCCCCGGCTCTGTGCCAGGATCGAGCCGTACACCCCTACGGCAATGGCGATGCCATGCAGCCAGCGCTCGGCCGGATGCACGTTCGGTTGGATCAGGCGAATGACCGAGAACAGCGCCATGCACAGCGTCACCATGGTGAACTCGATGGCCGTCCATTCTCCGCCACTGAAACCGTGCGCGCGCTCAAGGCCCATCACGTGGTGCTGGACAATGCACGACCCGCCGAAGACCAGGGTGGACAGCGCGAAGATCTTCCAGATCAGGCGCCAGTCCAGCACCGTTGCGAATACGGCCGCCGTGCCCAGGTAGAGCAGCGTCTGCGCCGGCAGGTCCAGCTCGTTCCAGCGCAGGCCGTGCCAGGCGATGCTGTAGAAGGCATAGGCCAGGCGCAGGAAGCAGACGATCACGATGAAACGTGCGATGCGGTAGCGCAGCCGGACATCGGGCTGGCGGCGGATCAGCACCACCCCCGTGACCAGCAGCACCAGCAGTACCACCGCCTTCAACAGGGTGTACGGCGCGGATCCGGCAAGCGGGACAATGGCGACCAGGATGCTGAGCAGGAGGGTACGCCAGGTGCAGCGGGGTTCGGCGGCCATGCAGGCTGCAGTCATGCTGGTTCTTTCTCTTTCCATCAACGCCCGCCAGGGAATGAGCCGCCCCGGTTTCCATGGAGGCCGTTTGGCGGAAATCGCCGGGGCTGACACTACCGTGGGGTCCCGTGGAAATCAACCAAACCGCAGGTGTACGGGGGCCTGCGTTGGCGTACGGACAGTCGTGGGCAACCGCGCTTGCCCCTGGGCTTCCGGCCGGGATCATCGATCGGTCCAGATCGCTACACTAACGGTCCCCCCGGCCATGCCCGCATGGCCACGCCCCGACGCCCTGCCCAAGACGCGAAACGCCCCAAGTGACTGATACAAAAGACAACACCAGCAACGCCAAGGCGTCCAAGGAACACACCCCGCTGATGAAGCACGATGGATTCATCGGAATCATATGCAAGCAAGCCCTTCTGCAGCAATGACTCCGGCCCATTGGCGGCCGAACAGCGCTTAAAACGCAACACCGTCGCAACAAGCCCCCTGCAGCAAGCCCGACCCATTTTTGTTGATTGGAATCGATTCCAATCTCGGAGTCTGAGGAGATGAGACACGAGGGGTAGTAGGATTGAGTTGTCCCATTCACCTGGTCACTCAACAGCTGCCTGATGACGAAATCCATCCAGGTTATTTCTGCATCTAAGTTCGCTACGACTTTTGCCCTCCGACCCGAGCTTCACGCGTGGCTTCTCGGTGCCGGCGCTTCTGCGGCCTCCGGCATCCCGACCGGCTACGACATGATCCTGGACTTCAAAGCCAGGCTCTATTGCCAAGAGACCCGCTTCCCTCGCCGAAACGTTGATCCGAGTGATCCACTGTGGGTTCAGCGCATTGACGAGTTCTTCTCTCGCACCCCTCTCCTTCCGCCCCCTAACGATCCGACCGAGTATGCGGCCGCGTTCGAGGCGATTTATCCGCAAGAGACCCATCGTCGCCAATACATCGCTGACGCCATCAGCAAGGGCACCCCCTGTTTTGGGCACCGCATGCTGGCCGGTCTGATAAGCGCCTCAAAGGCTCCCTGCGTCTTCACGACCAACTTTGATCCTCTGATTGAAGAATCCAGCCTGCTGGCGGCATCCCTAATGGCCCCAGGAGCCGCGAGCAAGCCTACGGTGGCGACTCTAGACTCTGCACACCTGGCTACTCGCTGCCTGGATGAGTCTGACTGGCCCCTCATCGCCAAGCTTCATGGCGACTACCGTTCAACATCCCTGAAGAACACCACGAGCGAGCTGGCTTCCCAAGACCATGATCTGCGCCGGGCTATGGTTGAAGCCTGCAAGCGGTTCGGTCTGGTCGTAGTCGGCTACAGCGGACGCGATTCCTCCGTGATGGAGGCGCTTGAGTCAGTCCTGGCCTACGAGAACCCCTTCCCCAGCGGCCTCTACTGGTGCGCGTCTTCGCGCGCCAAACTCCTGCCGGCTGTGAATGTGCTCTTGGAGAAAGCCGCCTCTAAGGGCGTCAATGTCTTCATCATCGAGTCCGCAACGTTCGACGAGTTGGCCGGCGATCTGCTCAATCAAATCAACCTCCCAGCCCCACTGCTGGACCATGTCCTGTCGTTCCAGCCGACCCAGCTCGCAGCTCCCATCCAGGTGCGCACGGCGGAAGCACGGAAGTTCCCCGTGCTGCGCCTCTCCGCTTTGCTGGTGGAAAGTCTCCCCACAACAGCAAGAAGAGTGGCCTTGGGCCGCCCATCCTCCATCGTTGAGGTGCGGGAAATGCTCAAGGCCACCAAGTGCCGGTCGGCGGTGGCAATGGTTGGGAATGAGCTCGCAGCCTTCGGCAAAGATGCAGAAATCCTCGCTTCATTGCACAGTCTGAAACCAGTGCTAAACGGGCATTGGACGCTGGACCCCGTCCAAGACAGCTGGGCGCTAGGTCTCATCTACGATGCCCTCCTTCGCGCATTGGCTCGGCGACGACCGTTGATTCCGAGACTTAAGCGTTCCGGGCACTCGCTTATGGTTGCCAGCGCAAGGGTCAACGAAACAGACGAGCAGCGACATCGCCGCGAAAGCCAACTATCCAAGCTCAAGGCGGCCTATGGAAGCGAGCTCACGGGGAATAAGTTCGGTCGCAACTACAACGAAGCCATCTCGGTTCGGCTGGAAGAGATTGAGGGACGCTGGTGGTGCGGGTTTGACCCGTACACTGCCGTAGAAGCACCGCAAGATGAGCGGCTGGCTCCTTCTGACACGGCCCAAGGCGACCCGCTGGGCTGGTCGACGCAGCGCAAGCCAGATCCGACCGCTGACTGGAGACGAGAGCGCTGGGCGACCAAGTACAACGGTGCTTGGGCCAACATCATCGACGCGTGGGCGAGCTTGCTCACGTCCCCACACGGCGTCACCTTTCACGCGTTCGGAATAGAAGATCAAGAGGGAGTCGATGCAGCCTTTCGCATTTCACCGCTCACCGGCTTCAGTCGTCCTGGACATCACGACAAATACTTTGACAGGAGGCAGTGATGGTAGATGTTTCTCGCTCGCAGCTACCGCCGCTGTCCTTGCTTTCGGAACCGGAGCTGGCCTTTTCTCCTGAGCACTCCGGGGGGCGAGACGTCCACCCCCTTCGCGGGCTGGCGCACTACGGCCCCTTCTCGTCCCAGACATTCAGCCAGTTCACGCCCACCGTTCGCATCGCCACAGTGGGCCCAGCAAGTGCGTTCTGGACTCGGGGTGCACTTATGGCATCGCTGAAAGAGCGACATGGGGCTAGCGATAGGAGCGGCTACGCCCCAGATTTTCCCGGTTTCGCCAGTGTATTCGGCGTGGACTTAGCTTCCTCGGACAAGGCCAACCACATCCGCTGGCCCGACTCCATCAACGATCTTCCAGGATCTGGCCCGCTTCAGCATCGCCTGGTGGCCGCCTTCGACGCAGCTCTCTCGCAACTAAGCACAAGACACGAACAGTTTGACGTGGTCCTAGTCCATCTCCCAGAGGCGTGGCTTCCTCACACGTCCGGGGACGGGTTCGACGCGCACGATGTCCTCAAGGCATTGGGAGCAAAGCACGGCATCCCAACCCAAGTGGTCAACGACCGGACCTTCAGCTTCTCCAACAAGGCTCAGCTGGCTTGGAGGCTGTCGATCGCGCTCTATGTCAAAGCCGGCGGCATTCCCTGGAAGCTCGCCCCTCTGGCGGGGGTGCCCGCGGACACTGCCTACATTGGTTTGGCATACGCGCTGAAGAAGGTCAACGACGAAACCCACTTTGTCACCTGCTGCTCGCAGGTGTTCGACATGGACGGGGGCGGCATGCAGTTCGTGGCGTTCGAGGCAAAGGATCCGGTCAAGGACGTGCGCGAAGCACGAAGGAATCCGTTCTTGTCACGAGAAGACATGCGAGCCGTTATTGCCCGCAGTCTATCGATCTACCAACAGCGCAATGGAGGCATTCTCCCCCGGCGAATGGTCATTCACAAGAGCAATGCGTTCAAAGAAGAGGAGGTTCTCGGTGCTCGCGACGCCTTGACGGCCGTCCCCGAGGTGGAATGCATCGAGATCAGCTCCAGACCGACTTGGCGGGGAGTATGGCTGGTCAAATCCTCTGGTGGGACGGCGCGCACCCAGCCAGCGAGATACCCAGTCCCCCGCGGCACCTTCGTCCCCCGGTCGGGCACGTCCGCTCTTCTTTGGGCTGCAGGCAATGTTTCAGACGTTTCAAGCAAATCAGACTACTACCAAGGCGGGAAGAGCATCCCACGTCCACTTCTACTGACGCGTCACGCGGGCAGCGGACCACTGGAAACGATCGCCCACGAAACGTTGGCGCTGACCAAAATGGACTGGAACAATGACGCACTCTACGACCCAGTGCCCGTCAGCATCCGTTACTCCCAGAAGCTCGCCAGGACCATCTCCAACGTCCAAGATCTTCCTGGTAATAGTTATCCCTACCGACTTTTCATGTGATCCGAAATCGCAACGATAGAAAAAGGAGCTCAACGTCATGATCAGCAAGAAGCAGGAAGCCTTCATCGAAAAGCCGTCTGGGGAAGTTAAAGGCCCTTACCAAGCCACCTTTGCGGGAACCACCGTCATCTTGAATGACCCAACCGCAGACGTGGACTCTGGCGACTACGTGACCCGAACGCTCCCAGGCGGGAAAACTGAGCGCTCCTACATCCAGAGCGCCCCTTTCTATGATGTCGGCATCGGTGGCTTTGGCCCTCACTTCCAACTGAAGATTGGAACTCCCCCTACAAACCAGCAGCGAGCGAATACCATCAACATTCAAGGCTCGCACTCCATCCAGATTGGCGACCACAACACCCAGAATGTCGTTGGAGCGATCCAGGCATTGCATCAAGCTATCGATGCATCGAGTGCGACAGAGGGACAAAAGGTAGAAGCCAAGTCACGCTTGGCCAAGCTCCTTGAACATCCCATTTTTGTCGCGATCGCCGGTGGTATTGCGGGCGGCCTCGCTGGCTGAACACCAGCCAGGAGACGAGGCTCTAACGCGTCGGTGGTCCAGCGAGTCGCCAGACCATCTTCAACAGCTTCAGCGCATTGCGGACATCATGCTTCTCAAGTCAGGGTAGCCCGCTGAGCTTCCCTATCTAGTCTTCAGAGCAATTCCTAGCCCAGTGCGAGCCCGTCAACGATCAGTCCTGCCAGGGTGCGATCGGAATGCCTATGCGCGTTTTCAGCACGGCCAAAGCTGATGATTTTCAAGCATGACCAACTTCGGCTTCTGTGAAAGAAGGCCCAAAATCCTGGGTTGCCAAGCGAGGCGATGGTGCTTTGATGAGCACACCACCTCGGCCCAAAGGAGCTCAACCGTGTTCTCTCACCCACAGTTCAAAATCGCCAGCCAACTGCTTATCGCGCTCATGTCACAAGGCTCCTCTCGCCAATTGGGCGATCGCGTCGAAGACGTGAGGCATGCTTTGGACGTGTCCGCCGAACTGATTCGGCAGTGGGAGGAGGACCAGCCACGGCGTGGCAAGTTCACACCCCCAACGCCGGTGCCCCAGACGCGCACACGTGAAGCCGTGGTGGACCGCACGTTCATCCCGACAGACGAATGGCGGCGGAGCCGCGCCAAGAAGAGCACGTCACCTTCAGTGTCGCGGAACTCGGGGCCTTCTATCCATTGAAGGATGCCACCTGAAACGAGAGGAGCCCCGCTAGGCGGGGCTCGTTGCGTTTAGTGCAACCTGGGGCGCCGTGGAATGGCGGATGGCTGGGACGCGTCCGACGCGACGGGCCACTCCTGGAAGTCCGACTGCGCCTCCCGGGTTGGCTCGGCTCGAACAGAGCAACGTTCCAAGACAGCCACGCTCGCGGCCTCCAAGCACTCTTCGCGCAAGCGTAGGTCTTCGGCCAAGATCGCCTCCTGCTCCGGGGTTGCGGCAGCTTGGGCTGAAGCCAACTCAGCAGACCGCTGCTCCAGAGCTGCCAACCGGCGGCCGCGACGCCTGGCCCACTCACGAGTTGTCCAAGACACTCCAGGCTCCGGGTGGTTCGCCACAAAGTCGTCCCACGCCTGTTCGGCCATGTGCCGCAATCGGATCGCACGGCGCACAGCTTTAAGACGCTTGGGGAAACGCACCAATGCTGCTGCAAACCGCTTCAAGCCCAGCAGCAGTGCGTTGAGCGCCGAACGATGCTCCTTGCACTCTTCGGGAACGACTTCTCCGCTCGCCAGTGCACTGACCGCCTTCAGCGTGGAATGGAGCGCATGGGCAGCCAATTCATCCCTGAGCGCGTCGCCTTGACGGACCACCTCAATCCGGATGGCCTCCACCGAGGGGGCCTCCCTGGAAACACCCTCGGTGCTGCCGTCGGAGCGCCTCTCGCCGATGGCTTTGCCCAACCCGTACGATACAACGATCTGACCATCGGAGAAGGCAAGCGTCTGATCGATGGTCGAGCGCCTTGCCTCGCGGTGGGCCTGCGCTTCACTGTGCCCCTCAGGCGCCGCGGCCCGGCTTTCCTGTTCAAACCGGGCTAGCACTTCATCGAAGGCGTGTTGGTTCGCCTCCTGAATGGACCTGTTCCTCTCCCCTAGCTCTGAGTACTCCCCTCGGCGTTCGATGGCTGACGCGTCTTTTCCCAGGTGACGCGTGGGCGCGCGTGACAGGACTGCGGCAGCCACAAGATCCCCGCGCGCGAGCGCCTCGTCGGCTTGGGCCTTCAGACTTCGGTGATCTACGCGAACGTCCAGATTCGCAGCTTCCAGATGCGCATTCGTCGTCGCGGCCACCAACTCCCGAATCCACTCGACCTCGGCCCGACCCGCAGGGCCTCCGTCGAGCTCTCGGGTTTTGTCCAGGAAGCCGTCAGGGCCAAGTCGGCGCGTGGTTGCCAAAATGTGGACATGCCAATTCATGCCTCCTTTGCTGCCGGGACTGTGGATGCTGGCTTGTGCAGCAAAGCCGTAGCGGTCCACCAATGCCCGCGCCACCGCGAGGGCAAGAGACGATCGCTGGTCATCGTCCAACTCGTGGGGCAGCGCAAACTCGAACTCCCGTGCGATGGTGGAATCCTTGCGGCGTTCCGCGGCCTCGGCCTCCGTCCAAAGCGAGGCAGGCACCAGGGCCCAACCTGGTGCGTCGTCGGGAATGATGCAGCGTGATTCAACCACGCCGTCTCGCCGACGGTAGTCGTGGCGCTGCCCGGTGCGCGTATCTTCGAGAAGAAGTCCGGCACGGTAGGCGGCTGCCGCGACGGACGAGTGCCCCTTGGCTCGGCTGAAGGTTTTGACGTTGGCGTGGTAGATGGCCATGCGGCTCCAAAGCAGTGGATGTGGCTTTGTTTATGCCGTGGCTTTGGATTTTCGCAAGCGCTGGAAGCGATTGGGGTTCAAGGGGCGAAGCCCTTTGCGCACGCGTTCCGCAGGAACGCCTAGGTGCGCTCTTGCGTTTCGCTACGATGCGTTGAATTCAGCCGCCAGCGCCCACGCAGCAACTTTTAGAATCGAACTCAAAGGCATCCTTGACGGCGTGCATTTCTCTGCTTGACTGGGCGTGAATTCGCTGGAGAACTACATGAGCGCAACTGATCACTACCAAGAACGCATTGCCCGCGCGACCAAACGGCTCGCCCAGCTGCAAGCGAGAGACTTGCTGGCACAGCAAAGGCGAGACAGCAAAGCAAAGGACCTTGAAAGGCGCGTGCAAGCCAAGCGTCGCAAACGAATCGCGGGCCTCGCGATTCTAGCTGGAGCGGACAAGATCGATGACGATGAACTGTTAGGCGCCCTTTCCAATCACATGCACGCGCGCGCGGAACCGTCTGTGCGCGAAGCTGCTGTGATGCGGGGAAACCAGCTCCTCGACGACGCAGCGAAAGGCTCACGCGGGCTGCACTGAGGCAACAAAACCGCCGATGCGGCTTACACACGCTCTGGGAGACGTTGCCGGCCACTGGCAGCGCTCATTCTTCGCCTTCGGTTGTCTCCCTAAAGATCAGGTCGTCCACAGTCGGAACAGGCCTATCTACGCCTTGAATCAAGGTTTTTGACTTCAGAACAGTGTTCTGAAAGAAGGCTTTGCAGTCCAGCACGCCATCAACCGAAAGCCAGTGCGTGGCCTCTGGAAGAAGCGCGGGACTCAACGGATACTTGGCGTTCGGGTTGTGGAACACCTCCATCTCTGCCGTCCAGGGCTCGTGATCATAGGGTGCCCAAAGCGCGCGGTATTCGTCTGTGTTTACGTCCATGCAGAACGGCACCCCGCGCAAGCCACCGGGCGTAAAATCGCTGAGTTCTCCAAAGCGAACGTAACGGTAGTCGTCTGCGGGAAGATCGAACGAGTAAGGGACGCGACTGAGCTTTGCAAGGGTCGCGCCTTGGCTGAAGATCACAGCCGACAACTCTTCACCCTCCGGAGTGAAGAACAAGCCCGCCGGGATCTTGGGAGCGCCCGGCAGGACATGCACATCTTGAGAGACCGCCACCCGCTTGCCCCGCACCTCTATCTCTTTCGCATAGAACCCATAGAGGTACGCCATCAGCGCTACACGGCTCCAAACCATCGAACCGGGCGCATGGAAATCCGCAATGGCGATGGCGAAGGGCTTCCCAACGACGTGATCCATGCGCACATACGCTTTGTCCAACTTGTTCTTCAAGGTCTTTGCATAACGCTCGGCAGCCCCTCCCAGCATTCTTTCTCGCCGGTTCAAAGGTGGCTCGGCCTCTTGAGAATGGGCGTGATCGTAAGGCACTACGGGGTTAGTCGTGACGGCCTCAATCCATGCGTCGTCTCCCGTCCGATTCCGCACATAGAAGTCTGGCGACGGATGATTCTGATCGACCCACAGGCCCTGTTCCTTCAGGCTCGCAAACAGAAGCGCTTCCCAGAGTCGGGTGTGGAAATTTCCTGTGCGACAGTCGCTGGCCCAATTGGCATCTGGGTTTGGCATCGCCAAGTAGAGCTCATTGAGCATCGATGCCCCGCGCCGTCTACAGGGGTGCGCGAGAAGTTTGAAAATTTCGCTGAACTCCCTAGCACCCTTGCCCACAAGTGGAGGACGGTGCTTCACCCCAGGAGGGACCGGCAGCTTGCCTGCGGCCTCTCCGCAAGCATCCCTGATGATCTCCATGGCGCGCGACAGATCAAAGGCGTCTGCCTCTCTGCGCAGGACGACCCAGACATCGTCCACTTGGCGCCGCATCACAAGCACTCCGAAGTTACCCGTGATCACATTTTTCGTCAGCGCACACACCGTGATACCATCCGAGCTCTTCCACGCGCTTACGGGAAGGTCATCACCGAACCCCAACCCCCTGGGCAAAGAGAGTGCGAACACGGCGAAAAGCGCTAAGGGCATAGGCTCCATGACTGCTCCGACGGTCAAAGATGGGATCACACGTCCGGGCACAGCCTGCCATTGCAAGCAATCCACTGGAAGCACGACCTTTCAACGACGACCCGGTTCCGGTCAGCCCAATCGTCTTGAAAATTCCCTAATGATCTCCGCCAACCTTGTCTCAATTAGCCAGGGTCAACCACAGTGCCCTTCCCTGCTCGGCGCTCATCTCACTGAACTCGGAAGGTTCCCAGTGCGTATGGGTGAGCAACTTACCAAGATCTGCCAAGACCTTTTCGCACCGCCTGCCAAACTCAAACACGCCGTCGTAGGTGAGGTCCAGTGTGCCGATGTCAAAGGGCGCAGGCTCCTGACCAATCAACTGCATCTCCCAGTGGGAATGCCTTTTGTCACGGAACGTCTTGACGCTTTTGCCCACATGATCGTTGGAAAGCTCGTTCATCGCTACTGAGACGGCCGCCCACTCATTGTCAAAACCGTCCTTGTTTCGGTCGCGTCGTCGCTGCCGCCACTCTTCTCTCGTCGCTTCACTGATGCCCTCAATCGGTTCTTCTTCGAGATCATCGAACATACCGCCATAACTGTCCCGATAGCGATCGCGGACCCCCGGCACCTGAAGCTTGCGCCAGATGTTCATGAGGCTACCGGTCTTCTCTCCCTTGTCGAGAAATAGCCTGGCAAGTTCGCGGATGTAGTCCTGACCCAACAGTGGCACCAAGTGGTTCCAGAGCCCCACGCCTTGCGAATGGTCAAGCTTAGCCTTCATGGCAGCCTGCACATCACTGTCTTTTACCAGAGGCTTGAGCAAATGGACCCGTTCGTCCAAGAAGTGTACTTCGCTGGTCAAGGCCCGAATCCAACCATCGATTTGGCGAACCCTCTGATCCAGATCTTCGTCGCTCATAGCCCTTCTCTTCCAGCTCCTCAGAAAGAGAGATTAGCGGGCAGCTATTGGGCCATCAACGGCGCAATATGCGACAGACACTCGCCCGGCCCGGGTGGACGCTCACGCCATCTATAGGGGCCACTCACACGACCTCCGGGGCGGCCCGGGCATGGTGTAGTGAACCGTGCCAACGCTGGTCAAAGGAAATCGATGCACCCGGATATCCTCGGCTGGGCCGCGACCGTGGTGTTGATCGCCACCCTGGTCCGCCAAATGGTCAAACAGTGGCGATCGCCCCACCCTGAAACCGTGTCGAAGTGGCTGTTCGTCGGTCAAATGACCGCATCCACGCTGTTCACGATCTACAGCGCTCTCCTAGGTTCAACCGTCTTTGTCGTGACCAACGCATTGCTATTGCTCACCGCCGTGACCGGCCAAGTCCTGGCTTGGCGCAGGCGTGGACGAGCCGGGCCGCCGCCCCCGTGCTGACTATGTAAACGGCGCGCTATACGCTCAGGACTGAGTTCCCGCGCAGGTGCAGCTGACAACGCCCGCCCCTAAATCATTTACTCAATAAAACTAACGACAGAAACTTCCATTTATCATTCATTCATTTTCAGATCTTCGTTTTTGAAGGACTTTGTTAGCTTGTTCAGTGCAAACAGTACGGTAATGACTGCGATTACTGACTTAGAATCCGCCGGAAAACCCTTATTTCAAAGGCTTTCACAGAGATAACTGATTTAGCGAGTTGGTGAGGGCACCCTCGCAGCCAGAGCAACATCTAGGGGTGTTGAGTGGGGCGAAACTTTTTGTATCAACCCTGTTGACGAATTTGCGGCCTGTTTTATCCGTACTTCCATCCCCCAGATGGAAGTGAACCAATGACCGCTCTACCCTCCGCAGCACTCACCGATTACATCGCCGCACCCTTTGGCACCCTTCATCTGGAGGGCATCCACATCGGTCGTTTCCGGATTGAACGAGCTACGATTCAAGGCCGCGAAGCTGCAATCAATCTTCAGGAATGCATCCTGACAGCGCTGGACGAAATCGGCCGCAAGAGCGCGCTGAAGAACGGAACCCGCTATCCCCAGCAACTGCCCATGGGTACACCGGCTCGTCCCTTGGCCAAAGAGATCGATGATCACCTCGCGGACATGCGCCGCCGGCAGCTGGATCCCAAGACCGTGCTCGCCACCGAGCGCACTCTGAAGCTTCTCCTGCTGACCTGCGGCAACATTTCGGCCTGCCGCGTGGATTACAAGCATATCCAAGCATTGTGGCAGCTGCTGCGCTGGGCTCCGAAAAACCTGTTGTCGGATCCCTTGCTGAAACGCCTCAGCTTCGATGACGCGATCACTTTGGGGAAGGAGCAGGACGTACAGCCCTTGGCTCCGGCCACCGAAGAGCGCCACCGCCGCTTCCTGGTTGCTTTCTTCAACCACCTGGTCAACGGGCAAGCCATCGCGTCCTCGCCCATGAAGGCCTTCCGCAAACCAAAAGAAGACCACGCCATCGATCCCGACAAGGCCATCCGCCTGTTCGAGGACGGAGACCTGCAGGCCATCTTCGACCCGGCCACCTTCATCCCTTGGGCGAGAAAGCCGCAGCACTGGTGGGCACCGATGATTGGCCTCTACACGGGCGCTCGGGTCAACGAGGTCTGCCAGCTGAAGCTGACCGACATCCTCCAGGAGCGCGGCATCTGGTGCATCGCCTTCCAAAAGACCATCGATGAAGACCTCGCCGCGGATCCGAAGCGCCAACGGCGGAGCCGGCAAAGCATGAAGGGCGCCGGGTGCATGCGCATCGTCCCCATCGCCAAGCCCCTATTGGACGCCGGTTTCCTCGAGTTCGTCGAAGACATGAAGGCCACTGGCCACCCGCGGCTGTTCCCCCTCCTATCTGCCGGCGTGAACCGGAAGAGCGGGGAGACCAACGCGCGCTACAGCCAGCAATTCGTGGTGGATTTTGGCCGTTACTTGAAGACTCTGGGATTTGCCAAGGGGATCGGGTTCCATGCCTTCCGCCACACCCTAGCGACCGAATTGGATGTCAACGACGTTCCAGAGAAGGAGATTGCACTGGTCACCCGCCACAGCACCGATCCACGGGATCGGGTCCAGGTGTTGCGCAAGCACTACCTCCACAAGAAACCGCAGGTTACGCGCAGCAAGCAGATCAGCGCCCTGGAGTTGTATCAGCCCAACGTGGAACTGCCGCGCTACGAGCGCGGGCAGTTTGCGGAACAGTTGCGGGACCCGACCAAGTTCCATCCGTGATACCAGCAGCTGCTGCCCAGGTCCAACCAACTCATGACGAGGGACCTGGGCTGGTCAAGGGAGCATTCGCATCGAATTCCATTTGGAATTACGCTAAAGCCCTCGACACTTGGACCACACAGATGACGATCGATGTCAGCGGCCTGTCGGCCAAAGAACTCAAAGCCCTGATCGCTCAAGCAGAGAAGCAACAAACCAAGGTGCTGACCCGGCCCAAGGCTGCCGCCATGCGAGCCAAGATCAACCAATACGTCAAAGACCACGGTTATACGATTGAGGAGCTTTACGGAGCGGTTTCAACGGCCTCTTCCGAGTCATCCAAGAAGCGCACTGGCCGCAAACCCGCGAAGTCCACCGGCAGCAAGGTCGCCCCTAAGTACCGCAATCCGGCCAACCCCAGCGAAACGTGGTCCGGACGTGGCCGCCAACCAAGGTGGCTTGCTGCTCTGGTCCAGAAAGGGAAGGATTCCAGCGAGTTCTTGATCAAGTAGTCCAAAGTGCAGGTCGAAGATCAAAGGCGAATCAACGCCCAGGACCTTTGTCGGCACGCACGCGGGCGCATGGGAAGGTCTGAGACCGGTTGCCATGGGCGGCGGATACACTCGAGCGAAGGCACCGATCGGTTCCACCCAACATTTCAGGACAGGACATGCGCCCACTCGCAGGCGTGCTCAAGGTAGAGTTCCTCGATAGGGTGGGCCAACGGTGGACCAAGCCTCCGCTGCGGCGACGCTTGGAGGTCATTCAGACGATGTCAACACTGTTTGACCAGTTTCACCAGATGGGGTTGGCCGACCCTCATTTCTCCAGACTTCTGGCTCGGGGTTCTCACGCGGAACACCACCAAAGGCTCGCGGAGATGCTCTTGGCAAAGTACCTTTGAGATGATGGCTTCTCGTTGACCAGCGCCTCTGCTGGACCGGACTTCAACGCAGCGAAGAACGGTCATTCGGTGTGGATCGAGCTGATTACTCCCGAGCCCAAGGGGATCGACCCTCACTGGCTGAACGTGTCCCACCAAGAAGGCGTGTGGACCTATCCCCACGAAGTGATCGCACTGCGCTACACCAGCGCGCTGAAGGAAAAGCACCAGAAACTTGTGGGAGATCCAGGGAAGAGCGCCGGCTATTTGGCCAAAGGTGTCGTGTTGCCGGGCGAGAGCTACGTTGTCGCAATTAACCAGCATCTCCTGCAGGGCGCCTTTCGTTCGCTCAACGGGATCAGCCAAGCACCTGTGGCTGGTGAAGTGGTCTATGCGATTGGACCGCAGCAGTTACATCTAAGCCAGTCCACCGGACAGGTGCTCCATTCAGACCATGCCCACCGACCTTCGCTGAGCAAAGCCGGCCAAGCCGGCGGGACGGTGGGCGTGCCTGCGGACAGCTTTCTCAATCCTGCATATGATCCAGTTTCAGCAGTTTGGGCGCTTGACCTTCAAGAGGCAGCACTGCTCTCCAGCACCGCGCCGCACTTTCCCGCTGTTCATTTGTCCGCAATGATCCACAACGAAAGGGCCACCTCGAGAGTGCCGCCCCACTTGCTGCCTGCGCAGGAGGACTGGATCGGAAGGACGACGGCCTCTTCCATAGAGTTGTGTCGACTCTAGCAATCGAGAACCGGCTTGTTGTGCTCGGAAATGAAAAGAATGGCTCGGCGAAACGAATCACTCTCTGCTTGCTGAAGGAACCAGGATGTTCGACATCCCGCGCAACATGAAACTGCTTCATCAAGGCGAAGAGGAACTTCATGAGCGCTCCGTTGCTCTGATCGCATCCCATCGAGATCTTTCAGATCACTTGGCCTTGGTAGAGCGGGCCATGGACGTTCTGGACGTGCTCCGCCAGCACCACCAAGCCAATGATGACGAGCGTACCGTGAGCCACCTCGCGATACGCTGTTTCAATCACTTTGCTGGGTCATGGAAGTTGACGGCCTCGGGCTACTACCAAGCGGCTGCGCTCCTTCTCCGAGACGTTGTTGAAACCACCTACTTGATCAACGCCTTCCACATCGACCCTACCCACATTGCCATGTGGCGTACGGCTGACCGCAAGACGAAGAAGGCACTCTTCGCTCCCGCAGCGGTTAGGAAGCGCTTGGACGCGGACATGGGAGTCGCACGCAGTCGGCGGGAACAGATCTATGCCACGTTTTCCAGCCTGGCTGGACACCCCTCGGTCGAAGGGTTTGCGATGCTTCGGCCAATGGGGATGGACGCGCACAACGGGCCATTTCTTGACCCGACGGCGCTGCGCGCACTTTTGGAGGAGCTAGGCAAGTTGGCCGCCCAAACCGGTCATGCCTTTTGTGCGTTCCTTGACTTGTCTAATCCCGCCGCTGCGCAAGCTGCACACCGATTCATCGCGCTTGCCATGGACTATTCAGGACTCTATCTAGGCCATTCTTACACCGATGAGGAACGCGCAGACGTTGATCGCCTGTACTCAGAAATCGCTCAGACCTGACCATTCCTGTTCCAATCTGCCGGGACACGAGTTCCCGCCCATGCGGCCCATCTGGGCCCCCGCGTGCTTCAGCGGCCTGGTCCGTCCTACCTACGGAAGCTTGGCTTTTCCAGCCAGGGGAAGAAGGTCAAGTTTTTAAAGAGCGCCGAGGTCTTTCACGACGGCTTGGCCCTGCTGCAGGAACCCCAGTAGCAACCGTCCTCCGGCCACCTTCCGCCCACTTCTCTCGTTGAGCCACTGCGCCTGCCGCCGGGCCGCCTCAAACAGAGCCGGCGTTGCCATTGAGGCCGGCCAGCCCTGCAAGGGCTCACCAGGCGACGAGAGCTGCCCCGTGATCGGCTGGACCACTGCGGGCACCGCCGCGTCGTGTTTGGCATAGGCGGTGGCCATCATGCGTCCGTTTTTGGGGGACCATCCGCCCAGCACCAGCTCCGTGGTGCAGTATTCTGCCGGCAAGCCCGCTTCAGCCACGGCTTTGGCGTAGTTCGGCCAAAGCTGGTCAATGACCCGCCCCAGCTCCGCCATCAGCTGTTCCAGGGAGAAGTCCGCTCGGAAGCTGGCTTCCAAGGAGAGCTGATAGATGCGCAAGAAAAACTGCGCTGAACCCCTCGTTGCCAGCAAGATCTGGTGCTGAGGAATGAGCAGCACCTTCGCCCCAGCCGAAGCTTGGCCACTCAGGGCGTCCTCCGCCCAGGTATCCACCGTCACGACCAACTGGTCAGCACTGACTAGAACATTGAGGATGCTCATAACAAAAGTCTTGTGGCCCCTGTCCTACTATCTAACCTACCCCAACCTCTGTCGAGTCATGTCATGGCCCCTACCCTCGAAGAGCTGGCCGCACGCTTGGAGGCCTGTCAAACGGATCTGGAGGCCCATCGTGGCTACATCAAAGGACTGGAATATGGGATCCGAGCGCTCATTGCCGCTCATCCCGAGCCGAAGACCTTTGGCCTTACCTGGGAGCTTGCCTTGGTCGCCGCAGCCGAAACTCACTTGGGAAATGACGGGCCAGTGTTCACGGCCGCAATTCAGCAAGCCCTGCGCACGTTGACTTGTCAGACCAGCGCTCTTGCATAGAGATCAGGGGGCCGGGCAGACCCATCCCTGTCCGGCCCTTAGGCTCATCGCTTGCACCCTACCGCAGATACCCAAGAGCTGTCGGAGTACATGCCCCAAACTCCGGCGTGGCTGTCGCAGACAACTTGGCTGCCGCCTTACCGACGTCGCCGGTGGAGTCTGGGGGACGACACGATGCCCGCTCCCTAGCAGTTCACCGCCAAAGCCGCCCCGCTCCCCGTGCGCCCCAGGGCGCTAGCTTCCGGTCATACGCGTGCACATTCTTGATTGTGTTCTTGCCACCAATGCCATCATGCCGGCCCTCCAACGCTGATGCTCGGGCCAGAAGCCCCACGGGGGGACACAGAGTCAAGGGGAAGTACCCCCAGCAGGCGTATAACAAAGGAAGGATGAGGAGATCTCCAGATGAATGATCTAGATGACTGGCTCAAAAGGGCCTCGGCCACCACAAAGCTGGATGGCAACGACAGGGCCACCGACGCGCTGTTGCAACGACTGTCCTTGGACCCCCCTCCCTCACAATGGGCTGGGAAGCGCGAGTTCCGCAGGGCGCTGGCATGCGCGGCCCTCTCGGCAGTGCTCACCTGTGGGGGAGTAGGCTCCGCCTTCTTTGTCACCCAGGCACCTTCGCGCCCGACATGGGTCGCGGCCCCAGCTTCCATGTCCCCATATGCTCTGCTGGTGGAACGCTGATGGCCATCGGACCCCTTATGAGGCTGCCGCTGGCCACAATCGCTGGCGCCATCATTGGAGTCGTGTGCGCGCTGGCTATTGGCTGGACCTGGCACTCGCTCAATCCTGGGCACAGCGATCTTCATGAACGCCTTCACGCCGTGGTGCCGCTGGACGACTCGGAGAAGCAGATCCTCCAGGCCAAGGAACAGCTGTTCGCAACAAGGCGAGGTGAGATCGAAGCGCGCCTGCGGATTGCCAACCGCCAGCTAGCGGATGCCATCGCAGCTGACCCCAAATGGAACTCCCAGGTGGAACGTGCAAGCCGCGAAGTGGAGCGGGCTGCGGGCGATCTCCAGCGCATCACGCTCGAGCACGTGTTCGAGATGCGCCAGGGCTTGAAACCAGAGCACCGACCGGCCTACGACAAGGCACTGCTTGAAGCACTTCGCACTGACTCTCCCTGAGCCACACGAACGTTGTGACCATCGAGGACGACAACAACTGGGCAGTTGAGGCGGCGGCGGGTGATGCTGAGGCCTTCGCTCGCCTGGTCCGCCGCCACTCGCCAGCGATCAAGCAGATGGTTCGAGGCATGGGCCTGCCCGAAACCGACGTCGATGATGTTGTGCAGGAGACATTCCTTGCCGCTTGGCGCAGCTTATCGGAATACGATCCGACGCGCTCGGTACTTCCTTGGCTGATGCGAATTGGAATCAACAAGGTTCGTGATACACAACGCTTCCGTCGGGTCCGCCACTTCCTCTTCCGGGCCAAGCCTTTGGATGATGAGGAAGGACGCGCCCTGCATTCCGAGCAAGCCGGGCCAGAACAGGTTGCGGGTTCTCAGCTTGAGCTCGCAAAAGTAAGAAGGGTTCTCAACTCGATCGACCCGAGCCTGCGTGAAGCTCTGGTTCTGACTGCCTTCGTCGGCCTTTCCCAGGTTGAAGCAGCTTCCGCCCTGGGTATCAGCCTCAAAACAATAGAGGGTCGGGTGCTGAGAGCGCGGGCCAAGCTGACAGATGTACTGAGCCGCGGGAAATAAATTTTTCGCCGGATTCGAGGGGAAGGCCGCGCAGGCCGCGTAGTGCAGAAAGACGGCCGAGACTGCGGCCCCACTGCACCGGATCCTCATGAAACCATCATTGCTTGCTCTGACGGTGATGCTGGCCTTGACCAGCATTTCCCAAGCCTATGCTGCCGACGCCCCAAGCTTCAACGCGCTGCTCGAGCAGAGCAAGGCCCAATCCCCCTTCCTTCAAGAAAAGGGATTTGACACGGCCGCTGCCGCGGGCGAAGCCCGCCAAGCGCGAGCGCTGCGTAATCCCACCATTGATGCCCTTGCAGAGAATCTCAACGCTCCCCCCAGCAATGGCGCGAGCCAGCGGCAGACGACCTACACCATCAGCCAGCCACTCGAGATCTTTGGCCAACGTGGGGCTCGAATCCAGGCGGGAGAGAAAGGGCTGCAGGCGGCCGAAGCTCGCCAGCACCAGGCGCAAGTCGAATTCGCTGCAGCCTTGGCCGTTGCCTACGCGTCTTCCGAGGCTGGGCTGATACGGCGCAACATTGCTGCCGAAGATGTTGATCGCGCCAGAGGCGACCTGAAGGCAGCTCAGGCGCTGGTTGACGCAGGAAAGGAGGCCAGCCTGCGCGTCGCACAAGCCCAAGCCGGCTTGAGCTCAGCAGAAGCGATTGCCGCCTCAAGAGAGGCAGAGGCGGCCGCAGCTCTCGAGCAACTATCAGTACTGGCGGGAAGAGCAGAACCCTACTCAGGCACGTCCGAGTCACTCCTGGTGCGCGAGTGGGTTGCTCCCGCGATTTCGAACGTCGATTCGGCATCTGTCCTGTCTGCGAAGGCAGACGTCGACGCGAGCGATGCGGTTCTGCGCACTGAACGCTTCAAGCGGGCACCGGACCTGAACCTCACCGCAGGCCGTCGCAACTTCGCCGCCGGTGGGGACGCATTGGTCGTCGGCGTGTCCCTGAGCGTCCCATTGTTTGACCGGAACAGCGGCGGGATCAGTGCAGCTCGAGCACGGAGCGACGCCGCCCGTGCTCGATTGGATGCAGCACGCCTCCAGAGCCAGGCGGACCGTGCGACTGCGCTTGCGCGTGTTGACGCCGCCAAGCGAGGACTGATCGCTGCCTCCAAGGGAGAGGAAGCAGCCACGGAAGCCTACCGAATGGCGCGCTTGGGATATGAGGCCGGTAAAACCCCACTGGTTGAGCTGCTGCTTAGCCGTCGCATGCTGACGGACGCGAGGCTGAGCGTAGTGGATGCACGACTCGCACGCGTTGCCGCCTACGCATCGCTCGCCGTGGCCAGCGGTCAGATTGCCTTTGGAGACATGTAGATGAAGAGAAGTATTCCGGCTGTTAACACCCTGACGATGATCGGCGTGGCTACCTTGGCGCTTGGCGCGGGATTTGGCATTGCACGCTTATCCGCCCATTCAGAGCCGGTGGTCGACCCCGCGAAAGACGAAGCCAGCGCCAGTGCGCCGGCGGAGGCGGCTGAGGAAGTCGCGATTCCCAAGGAGTATGTTGCCGCTGCGGGGATCTCGGTGGAGCCCGTCACTTCCGCTCAGGTAGCGGCGAATATCACCGCATCGGGTTCGGTCGTGGCAATCCCCGGTGGTGAGGCCGTCGTGGTGGCACGTGCGGCCGGTAACGTCACCGATGTCATCCGGCAGGTGGGCGACAAGGTGAAGAAGGGCGAAGTGCTGGCACGCGTAGCCAGCCCTGATGGGGCCCGTATTGCGGCTGACCTTCGTGTGGCCAGCGCCAGCCTTTCCCTCGCCGAAAAGAACGTCAAGCGCGATGAGTCGTTGCTCGCCCAGGGCGTGCTGGCACGACAAGAGGCTGAGGCGAGTCGCGCCGCCTATCTCACAGCGCAAGCGGAAGCACAGCGCGCTGCCCTGGTGGCTCGCACCGCCAATGTGGATGGAGGAGGCAGCGTCAACGTCATCAGCCCCATCGATGGAACCATCAGCAGCTCGCAAGTGACTCTGGGCGCTTTCGTCGAGCCGCAGGCCTCCCTTTATAGGGTCACAGGTTCCAATGGCGTGGAGATTCAGGCCTCTGTTCGTGCAGGTGACACCGGTCGGATCAAGGCCGGCGACAGCGCGTCCATTACCCGCTCCGACGGAAGCGTCACCTCAGGCAAGGTCCGTTCAGTCGCTGCCGCCGTAGGTGGGTTGACAAGGGCTGCCACAGTCGTCATCACCCCGAGCGCAGAAGCGAATGGATTGGTTGTGGGTGACGGTGTGCAGGTCCGGCTGGTCACCGCTTCTGGTTCAGGTGAAGGGTTGTCTGTCTCAGAAGAGGCGGTCCAGAACATCGACGGAAAAGACGTCCTCTTCGTCAGAACCAGTAAGGGCTTCACCGCACAGCCGGTCTTCATCGGCCTCCGTAGCGGCGGTATGGCGCAGGTCCTTTCTGGCGTCACTGCGGGAACCCCGGTTGCTACCCGCAATGCGTTTCTGGTGAAGGCCGAGATGAAGAAGTCGGGCGGAGACGAGTAATGATCGAGCAAGTACTCACGGGTGCCGTACGGCACCGCTGGCTGGTTCTGTTCATCACATTGGTGATTGCGTTGATCGGCGGGTGGCAACTGAACCTGCTACCGATCGACGTGACCCCGGATATCACGAACAAGCAGGTCCAGATCAACACCGTCATCCCGACGCTGAGTCCGGTGGAGGTCGAGAAGCGCGTTACCTACCCGATCGAGACCGCGATGGCAGGACTTCGGGGTGTCGCGAACACCCGGTCGTTCTCGCGCAACGGCTTCAGCCAGGTCACGGTGATCTTCGATGAGAGCGCGGACCTCTACTTCATGCGCCAGCAAGTCACCGAGCGTCTGACTCAGGCTCGGCCCCAGTTGCCGGAGGGCGCCGAACCGCTGATGGGCCCGGTTTCGACCGGCTTGGGCGAAGTGTTCCACTACAGCGTTGAATTCATCCACCCGGATGGCAAAGATGCCCCGCGAAATGATGGCAAGCCTGGCTTCCAGAGCGACGGTTCGTTCCTGACTGATCAGGGGGAACGGCTGACGGACAACATGGCACGTCTGGCCTACTTGCGCACAGTCCAGGACTGGATTGTGCGGCCTCAGCTGCGCACGACACCGGGTGTAGCAGACGTCGACAGCCTCGGCGGCTACGTCAAGGAGTATGTCGTTGAGCCCAATGCAAGCAAGCTCGCAGAGTACGGGTTCTCCTATACCGACCTGGCCGACGCGTTGCAGGATGCCAACCTGTCGGTCGGAGCAGACTACATCCAGAGGTCGGGCGAGTCCTATCTGGTGCGGGCAGACGCCCGCATCCGCTCCGTGGACGAGATTGCCCGTGCCGTTGTGGGCAATCGCAACGAAGTTCCCGTAACGGTGGGAGACGTCGCACGTGTGGTCGTTGACGGTGAGCTCCGTCGCGGTGCCGCCAGCCGCAATGGCTACGAGACCGTCGTTGGCAGCGCACTCATGCTGGTTGGCGCCAACAGCCGAACTGTGGCGGCCGCAGTGGGTGACAAGCTGCAGGAGATCGGCAAGACCATGCCGCCGGGCGTGAGAATTGTTCCCACGCTGGACCGATCCCAGCTGGTTGTCGCAACGATCAAGACCGTCGCCAAGAACCTGGCCGAAGGCGCTCTTCTAGTCGTAGTCATCCTGTTTGCATTGCTCGGAAACTGGCGAGCTGCTGTCATTGCTGCGTTGGTGATTCCTTTGTCCCTGCTGATCACCGCGATTGGCATGAACAAGCTCGGGATCTCTGGCAACCTGATGAGCCTGGGTGCGCTCGACTTTGGCCTGATCATCGACGGCGCGGTCATCATCGTCGAGAACGCACTGCGCCGCCTGGCAGAGCGACAGCATGCACTTGGGCGCCCGCTCAATCTATCGGAGCGCCTGCATGAAACGATCGCCTCGTCCAAGGAGATGGTCCGCCCGACCGTATATGGGCAGGCGGTCATCTTCCTGGTCTTCGTGCCCTGCCTGACCTTCCAGGGCGTCGAGGGGAAGATGTTCTCTCCGATGGTCATTACCCTGATGCTGGCGCTGGCCTCTGCATTCGTGCTCTCCCTCACTTTCGTTCCGGCGATGGTGGCGGTCATGCTCAAGGGCCACATTTCCGAGAAGGAAGTACGGGTAGTAGCTGCCACCAAGAGCCGCTATCAGCCGATGCTTCGCAGCGCAATCCGCCAACCCATGCCTTACCTGGCCGGTGGTCTTGGTGTCCTGGTGGCCGGCGTTGTGGCCTTTGGCTTTGTGGGTCGGGAGTTCATGCCCACATTGGATGAGCAGAATCTCAACCTGTCCTCCGTTCGCATCCCGTCCACATCGATCGAGCAGTCCGTCGCCATCGACCTTCCTCTTGAGAAGGCACTGATGACGTTGCCGGAGGTACAGACGGTGTACTCCAAGGCCGGTACCGCAAGCCTGGCCGCAGATCCCATGCCGCCCAATGCGTCAGACAACTACGTGATCCTCAAGCCCAAGGACCAATGGCCGGATGGAGTGAAGACCAAAGAGCAGGTGATCGAGAGGATTCGAGAAAAGACAGCCTTTCTTGTTGGTAACAACTATGACGCCACCCAGCCCATCGAGATGCGCTTCAATGAGCTGATCGGCGGCGTTCGTAGCGACGTTGCAGTCAAGATCTATGGCGAAGACCTGACGGCGCTTGCCGGCAGCGCTGACAAGATTGCGGCCGTCCTCAAGAAGATTCCGGGCGCATCGGATGTCCGTGTGGCGCAGACGGGAGGCTTCCCGACCTTTGACATGGCGTTCGACCGGGCCGCGATCGCCCGTTACGGACTGACCGTCAAGGAAGTGGCCGACACAGTGTCTGCTGCTCTGGCAGGTCGCATGGCGGGCCAGATCTTCGAAGGTGATCGGCGCTTCGACGTGGTGGTTCGTCTGCCCCGTGTGGACCGCAGCGATCTCGATGTACTGGGAGCCGTTCCGGTCATGCTGCCGCCAGGCAGTCAGGAAGGCCGTCAGTCTGTTCCGCTTCGTGAATTGGTCAGCTTCCGCTTCACCCAGGGTCTGAACGAAGTGAGCCGTGACAATGGCAAACGTCGAATCTATGTGGAAGCGAATGTGGTCGGGCGTGACCTGGGTAGCTTCGTTGACGACGCCAAGGTGGCGATTGGCCAGCAGGTACAGTTGCCCACGGGTTCCTGGATCGAGTGGGGCGGGCAGTTCCAGAATCTGCAGGCGGCAACGAAGCGACTGGCGATCATTGTGCCTCTCTGCTTCATCCTCATCGCGGCCGTCCTCTACATGGCGATTGGCAACGGTTTGCTGACAGGTACGGTACTGACTGCGGTGCCACTTGCTCTGGCCGGTGGGTTCTTTGCATTGGCGTTGAGAGGAATTCCGTTCTCGATCTCGGCTGCTGTGGGCTTCATCGCTGTATCTGGCGTCGCGGTGCTCAACGGCTTGGTTCTGATCTCCGCGATCAAGAAGCGCCTGCACGAGGGGCTTCCGCCGGATGAGGCGGTCGAACTGGGTGCGATGGAGCGCGTTAGACCGGTTCTTATGACCGCGCTGGTTGCCTCCCTGGGCTTTGTCCCCATGGCGATTGCCACGGGCACGGGCGCCGAAGTGCAGAAGCCGCTGGCTACAGTGGTTATCGGGGGTCTTGCCACGGCAACCGTACTGACACTGTTCGTGCTGCCTGCGCTGTGCGGGCTGGTACTCCGAAGAACTGCGCGCAGGAAGGCCGCGGGCATTGAAGACCCCCTGCCGGTACCCGAAGTCGATTGAGCACAAGCCCCTTCCACGGCTTCACGTCCTGCCCTACGGATCGGATTACGATCCGCAGGGCAGCGGCGCCTTCCACTGTTCCATCTAGAGGTGAGCCATGATCGAGGTCCTACGCTTTCCAACATTCAGGAACCTGTTCGCTGCGCAGGTTATCGCGCTGATCGGCACGGGCTTGGCTACCGTGGCGCTCTCTCTTTTGGCCTATGACCTGGCGGGGGCTGAGGCGGGCGCTGTGCTAGGTACGGCTCTGGCAATCAAGATGATTGTCTACGTGCTGTTGGCCCCTCTGTCCGGAGCGATCGTCCCGGCAAATCTACGCAAACCGGTGCTTATTGCACTCGACCTGGTGCGGGCGGGCGCAGCGCTTTGTCTGCCGTTCGTCAACCAGATCTGGCAGGTGTACCTGCTCATTGCCTTGCTGCAGTCGGCCTCCGCGTGCTTCACCCCCCTGTTCCAGTCGACGATCCCGGAAATCCTGAAGGAGGAACGCGACTACACCCGAGCACTGTCCCTGTCGCGCCTGGCCTATGACCTGGAGAGCCTGCTGAGTCCCGCGTTGGCCGCTGCTCTGCTGACGCTGATCAGCTTCCACGGCCTGTTCGCTGGTACGTCCGTAGGCTTCGTGATATCCGCCATCCTGGTGTTCTCAACTGCATTCCCCTTCGTTGCTCCGTCCCTAAGAAAGGACGGTCCCTACGCCCGCGCGATTCGAGGAATGCGGATCTACCTGAAGACGCCCAGGCTGAAAGGGTTGCTTGCCCTTAATCTGTGTGCGGCCGCCGGCGGCGCCATGGTGTTCGTGAACACCGTCGTCGTAGTGCGCAACGTTCTCGGCGGAGCAGAGTCACAGGTTGCATGGGCGCTGGCAGCTTTCGGTGGCGGCTCGATGCTGACGGCGCTTGTCCTCCCCAAGGTTCTCGATCGGGTGGCTGACAGGCGCGTGATGCTCTCCTCAGCCCTTGCAATGTGCATCGTACTTGTGACCCTCGGGCTTACCTGGCTGCTCTCGCCCTCCTCCATAGGTTGGCCCATCGTGCTCGCCGGCTGGGCATTGTTGGGGATGAGCTATGCGGGGCTGGTGACTCCTGGCGGCAGACTGCTGCGACGATCAGCGGAATCCACCGATCTGCCATTCCTGTTCGCAGCGCAGTTCTCCCTCTCCCACGTGTGTTGGCTGATTGCCTACCCTCTGGCGGGAGCCGTGGGTGCGAAGTTTGGAATGCCAGTGGCGATCATGGCACTGGCAGTAGTCGGCATCGCCGGATTCGTGTTCGCCTGGAGAATCTGGCCCGCCCATGACCCGGACGAGATCTCCCACGGTCACGACGATCTGGCTGCGGACCATCCCCACTGGGCGGAACACGCCTCTTCCAACGGCAAGCACTCACATCGGTATGTCATCGACGAGGTGCACCCTCGTTGGCCTGGATGACGGAAACTTGAACAAGGGGCGCGAGAGGGCACTTTCACCGCTCACGCCCGACGTTGTCATATCGACTTTGCCAGAACAAGCCTCTAGTCTTTGCCCGTGCGATCCCTTCGTCTACCAACCAGCGTGCTGTTGCGCAGCTGCATCTTCATGATGCTGGTGGCGAGCCTGTTCGTGCGACCCGTCCTGAATCATCTGGGTGAGCTGCACGGCTTGCAGCACATCGTGCAGGCTGCGGTGGAACATGGTCACCCCCATGTTGGGGTGAGTGATGCCGCAGACCGTGATCTTGAACACGCGGTTGGATTGCACAGCCTGTTGCACCAGGCCGATCTGACGGCTTCTGTAGGCATCTTGGCCAGCCTTGCTGGACCCGCTCGAGTTGATCTGAGCGATATCCATCCCTGGCACCAGCCAGCGGCAGAGCTTCAGCATCATCGCTCATCCCTGTTCAGGCCTCCTATCGCCTGAGACCCAGGCCTCGTGCTCGCACTGAGCAGAGGCTTGGCAGCGCCCGTCCAGTCAATCCTTACTGGACGTTCGTCGCTGCAAGAAATTATTCATTCGTTCCCCGCCCGGACCCCGCTTACGCGCAGTGATCCGTGTGACGTGCCGTGCGCGCCTTCTGCGCACTCGTAGCACGTTGCGCCGGTTCCCAGTGTCGTAGCGGATAGCTTTGGCGGAGGTCCGCTGACCGCATTCGTAGATCCTCATAATGATCCCCAGTTCTGAATCCGGGGCGCTCTCGCGCGTCCTTCTCCAACCCCCACTACGGTCGCACTGGCCGCGAACTCTACTCGCACTGCTTTCCCTGTTCATGCTGCTACTCACAGCTGACGGGGCGTTGGCTCACGCGATCGCCGAAGGCGACAAGGGCTACATCCAGGAAATATCTGGAGTAAATCTGATCGCATTCGCCTATCTGGGCGCGAAACACATGGCCACCGGCTATGACCACATCCTGTTCCTCCTGGGCGTGGTGTTCTTCCTGTACCGGATGAAGCATGTCGCGCTGTATGTGACGCTATTCGCGATCGGGCACTCCACAACGATGCTGCTGGGTGTGCTGTTCAACGTGGGCATCAACAGCTACCTGATCGACGCGATCATTGGTCTGTCTGTGGTCTACAAGGCCCTGGACAATCTGGGCGCCTACCAGCGTTGGTTCGGCTTCCAGCCAAACACAAAGGTTGCGACGTTGATCTTCGGCCTGTTTCACGGCTTTGGTCTGTCAACCAAGATCATCGAGTACGACATCTCCCCCGATGGTCTGTTGCCCAACCTGCTTGCGTTCAACGTCGGCGTGGAGATCGGCCAGATCCTCTCGCTTGGCGCGATTCTGATCGCAATGGGCTACTGGCGCCGCACGCCCAGCTTCTTCAAGCACGCCTACACCGCCAATGCCGCCATGCTCTGCGCCGGATTCATTCTGATCGGCATGCAGCTCACTGGCTACTTCGTTTCCTGACTTTCAAGAGACCTACATCATGTACAACAGTAAGCCCGCCGAAGGCGACCTCCCCACCAGCCGCCAGCTGGCACGCACCACCGCAATTGCCGCCGGCATCGCTATCGTCCTCCTGGTTGGAGTGGTGATGCCATCTGAATACGGAATCGATCCCACTGGTGTTGGTCGGGTACTCGGCCTGAAGGAAATGGGGGAGATCAAGGAACAGCTTGCCGAGGAAGCGGCCGCTGACGCGGCGATGGACGCGAAGGCCGCCGAAGACGAGGCCGCCGCCCTGCTCACCCAGGTGTCCACGCAGAACCGCAAGACCGTTGAAGTTGCGCAGAAGCCCGTCGCAAGCAATGCGGCCGCCGCTGCCGAATGGCGGGACGAAGAACAGGTTGTCCTAGCCCCGGGCCAAGGCACCGAGATCAAGCTCGCCATGAAGGCGGGCGAGCGCGCCAGCTACCAGTGGTCTGTTGAAGGCGGCGTCGTGAACTTCGACACCCACGGCGACGGCGGCGGTCGAGCGATCAGCTATGAGAAGGGTCGAGGGGAGGCCACCAAGCAGGGGGTGCTCCTGGCTGCCTTTGACGGCAACCACGGATGGTTCTGGCGCAACAGGGGCGAGGAGCCCGTAACGCTGCTGCTCCGCACCGGAGGGGAGTACGAGCTGATCAAGAAGATGTAAACCGCAGCGGTGAGCGGTGGCCGGGTGCGCTTCAGGCCCGGCCACTGCCCTATGTGCGGTGTTTCCGACGGGCTGCGCCCAGTTTCGGCCCCTCGACAACCCCAGCCAGCCACGCTTAAGCTAGCCCCATATGCGCCTTTCCGCCCGCCACGGCCTTGCCCTCAGGATCAGCCTCTTTGCGCTGATGCTGTTGAGTGTCGTTGCGCGGCCGATGGTGATCCAGCTCAGCGAACTGCACGGATTGGAACATGACATCGCAGCAGCGGTGGACCATGGCCATTCACATGCCGGCGGTGCGGGCGACAATCTGGACCCGGATCACGCCACTGGCGCTCATGCGGTACTGCATCAGGCAGACGCGAGTTTCGCTGGAAGCTTGTTCACGCCCCACGTCTACCTGGCTTCACTACCGCTGGCCGATGAAGTCCATACTCTGCGACTTCTGAGGGTGCCTGCAGGGCACCCGGCGTCACCCTTCCGACCTCCGATCGTCTGACGACCCTAGCTGCGCTCTAGCAGCCTGAGCGCGCCTCCCGTGTAGCGGGACGCGGCGCGTCGTTCTGACTTTCTTTCCGGAGGCTTCCGTGAAATTCCGTAGTGTGTGGGCGCTGGCTGTTGCCGGCGCCTGCGGTGTGGCCGTTCCTGGCCACGCCGCCGAAGTGCTGCGCCTGGAGGATGCGGTTGCCCGCGCCCTTGGCACCCACCCAAGCGTGCAGGCAGATGCCGCACAAATAGAGGCGACAAAGAACCGTGCGGCGCGAGAGGGCTTAGCAGCCCCGTTGGTGCTCGGCGGAGAACTGGAAAACGTGGCCGGTAGTGGCAGCGTGCGAGGTATGGACGCTGCCGAGGCAACGTTCCGGGTATCCAAGATTCTGGAACTGGGTGGCAAGCGGGCGGCCCGCCAAGCGCTTGGCGGCGCTGAGGTGGATGCAGCCCAGCGAGAGGCTGATGTGACCCGGGTGGCCATCGCCACACGCACTGCTGGTCGATTCATCGACGTGCTTGCGGCGCAGGAGCATGTCGAGCATGCGGAAGAGCGGATTCGTATGGCCCGCGCGCTCCAGCGAGAGGTGGCCCGCTGGGTCTCTGCGGCACGGAACCCGGACTCAGACCTGAGGGCCGCTGAAATCGCCCTGGCCGATGCAGAGCTCAAGCGTGATCAAGCGGTCCAGCGGTTGGAGGCATCGCGCATGGCGCTTGCGTCTTCCTGGGGCTCTTTCACCGCTGACTTCGTCACCGTCGCCGGCGATACAAACATCCTCCCCCCGCTCGATGACTACCAGACGCTGTCCGAACGACTTCAGAACGCGCCACAGCAACGTGCCTTCGATGCCCAGTCCAGAATTCTTGCCGCGCGCCGCGATGTCGCCGTTTCCAGCGCGAAGCCTGACGTGAGTGTTGGATTTGGACTTCGCCGTCTTGAAGCAACGAAGGACAGTGGCTTGGTCATGTCGATCTCGGTTCCCTTGGGAACCCGGCGTCGATCAGCCTACTCGGTATCCGAAGTCGACTACGAACTGAGTGCGCTCAAGTCACGCCGCGAAGCACAGATGCTGGAGCTCAACCAGGAGCTGTTCGGAGTCTATCAACAGCTGCGCCAAGCCCAGTTGGAGGTCACCTCCGTTCGTGAGCGGCAGCTCCCCAAGGCGGAGCAGGCGATGAATCAAAGCCGTCGTGGCTTCGAGGAGGGTCGATTCTCCTATCTCGCATTGAGCCAGGCGCAGAAGACGTTGTTCGACCTTCGCGAGCGCGAAGTCGAGTCCGCCGCGCTCTATCTCCGATTGCTGGTCGAGGCAGATCGCCTCACCGCCTCCGCCCAGGATATCCGCCCATGAATCGTTACGCCCTTCTTATGTTGCTTCCGCTGGCACTGGCCGCTTGTGGCGGTGAAAGGCCGGCTGAGAAAGAAGCCGCAGAATCCGCCGCCGCGGCCGGCGACTACGAGCGCGGCCCTAACCGCGGTCGCATGCTCCGCGATGGTGATTTCGCACTTGAAGTCACCGTCTATGAAACCAACACGCCTCCTCAGTTCCGCCTCTACGCCTATCGAAATGACAAGCCGATCTCACCGAATGAGGTGAAGGCAACAATGCAGTTGAAGCGCCTCGACGGTGAGGTCAATGATTTCACGTTCACCGCCGAAAACGACTATCTCGTGGGGAACGGCGAGGTCGTGGAACCTCATTCTTTCGACGTGAAGGCAGACGCAGTGGTAGGAGGAAAGACACACACCTGGTCCTATCAGTCCTATGAAGGCCGTACCACCATCGAGCCAAGCGCTGCCAAGGATGCGGGTGTGGTGGTGGAAGAGGCTACCGCTGGCACTATCCGCGATACGGTCACGCTGATGGGGAACATCGCGGTCAACACTGGCCGCCAGGCCTCCGTCAAAGCACGATTTCCAGGTATCGTCCGCAGCGTGTCGGTCGAGATGGGCCAACGCGTTTCGGCAGGGCAGACGCTGGCAACGGTTGAAGGCAATGACAGCATGCGCACCTACGCGGTGATTGCTCCTTTCAGCGGCATCGTTCTTGCGCGCAACACCAGTGTTGGTGATGTGGCCGCCGACAACACACTGTTCGACGTTGCCGATCTGTCAGAGGTCTGGGTCGATCTACGAGCTCTGGGCACTGACGCCGAGCGTCTCGCTCCAGGTCAAGCAGTGCGGATCCGTTCTGCCACGGGTGCCTTGGAGACTGAAGGTAAGCTCCAAAGCCTGCTTCCGCTGGCAAGCAGCGGTCAAAGCGTGGTTGCGCGCGTGAGTATCCCCAATGGTGACGGCAAGTGGCGTCCAGGAATGGCTGTCTCGGCCGAGGTCATCATTGCCGAGACACCTGTTCCACTTGCCATCAAAGAGTCAGGGCTCCAGCGATTCCGCGACTTTACCGTCGTCTTTGCGCAGGTGGGCGATACCTATGAGGTCCGCATGCTTGAGCTTGGAAAGCGTGATGGCGAGTGGGCAGAGGTTCTTGGCGGACTGAAGCCCGGAACGCGATACGTCGCCGAGCAGAGCTATCTGATCCGTGCAGACATCGAGAAGTCTGGCGCCAGCCACGACCACTAAGGATCCATCATGCTAGAGCGAATCATTCGCGCGTCCATCGCGCATCGATGGCTTGTGCTGCTTCTGGTCCTGGCGCTGTCAGGCTTGGGCATCTGGAACTACAGCAAGCTGCCAATCGACGCCGTCCCTGACATCACCAATGTCCAGGTCCAGATCAACACCGAAGCACCAGGCTACTCTCCACTGGAGGCAGAGCAGCGGGTAACGTTCCCCGTCGAGACAGCCTTGGCCGGCCTGGCCAAGCTGGAGTACACGCGGTCCATCTCGCGTTATGGTCTCTCCCAGGTCACCGTTGTATTCGAAGACGGTACCGACATCTACTTCGCACGGCAGCAGGTGGCCGAGCGCTTGCAGCAAGCCGCATCCCAGCTTCCAACTGGGCTGAAGCCAACGCTGGGCCCGGTCGCCACCGGTCTCGGTGAGATCTTCATGTACACCGTGGAAGCCGAGAAGGGAGCTGAAGAGACCTGGACGCCGATGGCGCTTCGTACCCTCCAGGATTGGGTGGTACGCCCCCAGATGCGCCATCTGAAAGGTGTGACAGAGGTCAACACCGTCGGCGGCTATGTGCGGCAGTTCCACATCACGCCTGACCCGCGCAAGCTTCAGGCGTACGAGCTGACCATGCAGGATGTGATGGAAGCCGTGGCGCGCAGCAACGCGAACGTGGGTGCCGGCTACATCGAAAGGAGTGGTGAACAGTACCTTGTGCGCGTTCCTGGCCAAGTGGCGGACATGGACGGCCTGCGCAAGATCGTGGTCGCCAATCGCGATGGGCTGCCGCTTCGCGTCGGTGACCTCGCAGACGTTCACGAGGGGACCGAACTGCGAACGGGTGCAGCGACCAAGGATGGCAAGGAAGTGGTACTTGGTACCGCATTCATGCTCATTGGTGAGAACAGCCGCGACGTCGCTCAGCGAACCGCAGCCAAGCTGAAGGAGATCGACGAGACGCTTCCAGAAGGTGTCCGCGCGCACCCGGTCTATGACCGTACGGAGCTGGTCGACCGCACCATTGAAACCGTTAAGAAGAACCTGCTGGAAGGTGCCCTGCTGGTCATTGCGGTGCTGTTCCTTCTGCTCGGAAATCTTCGCGCCGCACTGATCACGGCCGCGGTCATTCCTTTGACCATGCTGCTGACCATCTCCGGCATGGTCCAGAACCGTGTCTCAGCTAACCTGATGAGCTTGGGTGCGCTGGACTTCGGTCTGATCGTGGACGGCGCGGTCATCATTGTTGAGAACTGTCTGCGCCGCTTCGGCGAGCGTCAGCACGCCCTGGGGCGTCTGTTGACCCGGGATGAGCGCTTTGCCTTGGCCGCAAGCGCCAGTGCCGAGGTGATCAAGCCCAGCTTGTTCGGCTTGTTCATCATTGCCGCCGTCTACATCCCGATCTTTGCGCTCTCCGGCGTGGAAGGAAAGATGTTCCACCCGATGGCCCTGACCGTCGTTATCGCGCTGACCGGTGCGATGGCATTGTCCCTCACGTTCGTTCCCGCTGCAGTTGCCCAGTTTGTCACGGGCAAGGTCTCAGAGAAGGAAACCAAGGCCATGCGGGGCGTGACCAAGCTCTACGGCCCGATGCTGGAACGGGCAGTCAGCGCTCGAAAACTGGTCGTGGGTGGTGCAGCCGTCCTCACCGTACTGGCGGGTCTTCTGGCCAGTCGCATGGGCACTGAGTTCATTCCGAATCTGGACGAAGGTGATATTGCGCTTCACGCGCTGCGCATTCCCGGCACGAGTCTGACACAAGCCATCGGCATGCAGCGCCAGCTTGAAGCGACCATCAAGAAGTTCCCCGAGGTCGATGAAGTTGTCGCAAAGATCGGCACAGCGGAGGTAGCGACCGACCCCATGCCGCCGTCGGTCGCAGACACCTTCATCATGCTCAAGGATCGCGACCAATGGCCTGATCCCCGCAAGCCAAAGGCGCAGCTCATTGCTGAGCTGGAAAAGGCCGTCCGGGCAATTCCCGGCAACAACTACGAGTTCACCCAGCCCGTGCAGATGCGCATGAACGAGCTGATTGCCGGTGTACGCGCTGAGGTGGCAGTGAAGTTGTACGGAGACGATCTGGACCAGCTGGCGCAGATCGGCAGCCAGATCGAGGACGCCGCGGGTTCCATCCCAGGAGCCGCAGACGTGAAGTTGGAGCAGATCAGTGGCCTGCCTCTTATGACCATCACGCCTGACCTGGATGCTTTGGCCCGCTATGGCGTTTCGATCGATGAGGTCCAGAAGACCATCTCGGTGGCGTTGGGCGGTGAGGCGGTCGGTCAGGTCTTTGAGGGTGATCGTCGCTTCGACATCGTCGTTCGTCTGCCCGAGAACCTGCGCCAGGACACCCGGACGCTCGCATCGCTGCCGGTAGCCGTCGCCGCCGGGGCCAGTTCCGGCGAACAGAGAGCGTTCGTTCCGCTGGGGCAGCTGGCCAAGGTCGAAGTTGCGCCCGGCCCAAATCAGGTCAGTCGCGAGAACGGCAAGCGTCGCGTCGTCATCACCAGCAACGTACGTGGTCGCGACCTTGGTTCATTCGTAGAGGAGCTGCGGGAGAAGGTTGGCCAGGAGGTGCAGTTGCCAGAAGGCTACTGGATTGAGTACGGCGGCACCTTTGAGCAGCTCATCTCTGCCAGCAAGCGGCTGTCCGTGGTCGTTCCGGTCGTGCTGGTGATGATCTTCGGATTGCTCTTCATGGCGTTCGGCTCGGGCAAGGACGCTGCCATCGTGTTCAGCGGCGTTCCACTTGCGTTGACCGGTGGCGTGGTGGCCCTGTGGATGCGCGACATACCCCTGTCGATTTCTGCAGGCGTGGGGTTCATCGCGCTGTCGGGCGTCGCCGTGCTCAACGGCCTGGTCATGATCAGCTTCATCAAGAGCCTTAGGGAACAGGGCACTCCCCTGCACCAAGCGGTAACCGAAGGTGCACTGACCCGCCTGCGTCCTGTGCTGATGACGGCCCTGGTTGCCAGCCTGGGCTTCCTGCCAATGGCCCTGAACGTTGGGGCCGGCGCGGAAGTGCAGCGCCCCCTGGCGACAGTCGTTATCGGTGGAATCATTTCCTCCACGCTGCTGACCTTGCTGGTGCTGCCGGCGCTCTATCGCCTCATCCATCGAGAAGGGGATGAGCGGAAGGAGGACCCAGCGTGAACCCGTCCATCTCAACCCCTCCTAGGAACATGCAGTTGACCATTTCCAAACGAACCCAAGCTTGGCTCTACCTGCTTGCAGCCATGCTTCTGCCTTACGTTGCCTGGGCGCATGGCGTCAGTGAAGGCGACCAGGCCTTCCTGGAGGACAGTACCGGCCTGCAGCTCATCGCGTTCACGTACCTCGGTGCCAAGCATATGGTGACTGGATACGACCATCTCCTGTTTCTGTTTGGGGTGATCTTCTTCCTGTACCGGATGCGTGATGTAAGCATCTACGTGACATTGTTCGCGATCGGCCACAGCACCACTTTGCTGCTAGGTGTCCTGGGCGGATTGCATGTGAATGCCTACCTGGTCGACGCCATTATTGGTCTATCCGTTGTCTACAAGGCACTGGACAACATGGGTGCGTTCAAGCGCTGGTTTGGCGTACAGCCCAACACCAAAGCCGCCGTGCTGATCTTCGGGTTCTTCCATGGATTTGGTCTGGCGACAAAGCTGCAGGATTTCTCGCTCTCTCCTGATGGGCTTGTCCCGAACATGCTCGCCTTCAACGTTGGAGTCGAGATCGGACAGCTGCTTGCGCTCGCAGGCATTTTGATCGTGATGGGCTTCTGGCGCCGATTGCCGTCATTCCATCGGCAGGCGTACAGCATCAATACCGCCCTTATGTGCGCTGGCTTCGTGCTCGTTGGCATGCAGCTCACCGGCTACTTCGTTTCCTGAATCTACAGAGGCATTCATGTCCATCACGCTTTCCAATCAGTTGCCCAGCACTCGCAAACTGCTGAAATCCACCGCCTTAGCCGCTGCAGTTGCAGGAGTGATTCTGCTCACCACCGTGCTTCCCGCAGAGTACGGAATCGACCCTACGGGCGTAGGCAAGGTTCTGGGTCTGGACGCTCTTGCCCTCAGTGACGATGCAGGGGCCGTAGCTCCACTTGGTCCAGCATCTGCGGGCGGCGCCGAAGCAGTCTCGGCGCTGTTCGAGAAGGCCAAGGTTGCCTTCGGGAGCAATGCCAAGCAGGCCTTCGAGCCCGCCGCTGTCTCTCTCGCCAACACTCCGCTGCGGCAGGACTCACTGACGATCGAGCTTGCCCCTGGTAAGGGCCAGGAAGTGAAGGCCCATATGGCTCAGGGCGCCGGGATGGTCTTCAGCTGGAAGGCCACGTCTGATGTTGCCGTGGATATGCATGGCGAGCGTCCCGACGTGAAGGGCCCCTGGACCAGCTACGCCGTTGAAGGCGCCCAGCGTCAGGCTGAGGGAACGTTCATTGCTCCCTTTGAAGGTACCCATGGGTGGTACTGGCAGAACCGCGGCAGCACCCCCGTGATCATCGAGGTGCAAATTACCGGCTACCAGGCCGACCTCTACCGGCCGTAACACCCGGCATAACGCCGAAATCAACCCAGGAGAAGCAACATGAAGAATCGTATTGCCCACATCTGCGTCCTTTTCGCTTCCATTGCAGCGTCCGCATCGGCCTTCGCACATGATCCGGCGCTTCATGCCGAGTCGGAAGTGAAGGAGGCGCCCAAGGCAAAGCCTGCGACGTGTGAACAGCTGGCTGACCGGACGAAGTTCAAGGTGGATCTTGCCGATCCTCAGACCAAGGCGCTGAAGGACCGGTGCGACGCGCAGGCGCAGTCTACGGTCAAGAAGAAGTAACAGGTTGCGGTGGATGGTCCGGCTTGTTTGGAGCCGGACCATCCTCTTCGCTAGCGTGGCACAGGCTGCCCAACGCAGCGTGGACTGCCAGAATCTAACTCTGACGTTGATAGACGCGCCCAGCCGACATCTTTCTCGAACTGCTGCCTGGGTTCACCTACCCCTTTTACGATTGTTGGAAGCACCCCGCCCGCCCTACAGATTGGTGGCGCGCCACGCGCGCCCGATCAACCCACCCACCAGTGGCGCAATCGGGAAGACGGTGTAGAGGGCGGCCAACGCCAAGGGCGGGACGGACACGAAGAAGTTGCGTTCCGACTCGGTCAGGCCAGGGTAGAAGATCCCCACTCCGATGCTTCCGATCTGGACAGCAACCACGACCAGCGTGCCCATCAATGCTCCCTTCCAAAAGCCCCCGCGCCTCGGTTCCAGAAAGGGATTGGCCACCTTGGCAGCTCGAACGCGCGCCGCCCGCCAGTTCAGCACGTAAAGCAGCAGGAGGAGCGTCAGCACGCCGACACCGGCTGCAAACGCTGCCACAGCCTGCCAGGCAAACCCCAGCTCTCCAGAAATTTCTACAGCGCCAGCGAAGGCGAGCAGGCCACCGCCACCCAGGAGGACCGTTGCGGGTGCGAGCAGGCCCCACTGCATGTAGGACGCGGTTGAGTGAGAGCGGGCATGGGCATTCATGGAACCTCCAAATGAGCGAGACCTTGGGCGGGTTACAAGGACCAATCAGGGCTTCTTTTGTGCGTCAATGAGCACCCACTGCCCTGCCCGCTTTTCAAACACCAGGTCGGCGCGGGCCGGCACGGGCGCAGGAGCCTCCTTCAGCTGGCGCCCACCTTGGAAACCAATCACATCGAGGGTGCCGCCCGTGACGCACGTCGTTCGCTCGGGCCCGCTCGGATTGCAGTCTGCGTTCAAGTCCTCCCAGCCACGCACTTCCACCCGCTGCCCCAGTTCGGCCAACAGGTTCGCGTTCAAATACTGCTCGTAACCCTTCGCCACCTGCTCCATCGACGGCCCCTGGTCCGCCTTGCTGCATGCGGCCAAGCCGACAGTGGCTACTGCAGCGGCCACCATTCCACGCTTCATGCACCTTCTCCTTGGTTCTTGGTGACGTCCACTTCGATCGTTTCGTTCCGATAGCCCAAGCTCACTTTCTCGACGGTCACGTCCATCTTGGGTTCCGTGCCGTCGATCCAAACCCGATTGACCGAGAAGACCACACGGTCGTCCTGGAACGAGCGGCCTTGCCGCGCGAGGCTGGCCGCTTCAGCGGGGTCCATCCGGATCAGCAGCCGGTAGCGCCCGGCGTTCGGCGGGCTGGACACGCCGGTGGGCGTCTTGCGGATCCAGGGGACGAAGTTCTTTCCGGTGACACTCAAGCCAGCAAGCGAGATCTGCGGCATGGGCACGAACACTTCCATGACGCCCCGATCCGGGTTGTAGCTGACCCCGCCCAGCGCTTTGAAGTTCGGGCGAATGGCATACCGCCGAATCCCTTTGAACCGCTCCAGCCGGGCGTCGAAAGCAGGGCCAAAGCGCTCCTCGATCACCGCAGCAGGCGGCTGCGCCTCTTTGCTGCCCGTCGTCCTCTTTGCGGCCACCCACGCCTGCCGCAAGCACCACTGCCGTTTGTCAGGCCTCAGCTGGTAGGTGGAATGGGCCATCGCCAGCAGGCCCATGTCGCACATGTCGATCCCTTGCGCGCCGCTGGAGGACAGCCCTTCGCGCAGGTGCTGAGCACCCTCAAGGGTGTCCCCGTCCAGGTCCCAATACATGCCAGCCGGCTCGGCGTACAGGGGGTGGGACACCTTGGCCTGCGAGCCGGACTTTCCTGGAAGGACCCCACCGATCTGCCGAAGCAGGCCCGATGCGGTCGTGGATTGGGCGCTGGCGCCCGTCGATACGGCCAGCGCGAGCGCGCCAGCCAGAACTGCCCCGTTCTTCATACAGCCCCTCGTTCCGTGATGGATGGACTTGCCACAAACTTACGTGGCACGTAGAGTCTACCCGGGGCGTAGGGCTTGCGTCATGATCGGTGCATGCTTGCACTGCATCCGTTCAGCCTGTGACTACGCCGACAACTCCGCGAGCGATCGTGGCGGCGCGACTGCGCCAAGCCAGGATCCTTCGAGGCTTTAGCCAGCGCGAAGTGGGGGTCAGGATGGGCCTGGACAAAGACACTGCATCGGCTCGCATCAGTCGCTATGAGAGCGAATCGATGACGGTGAGCCTGGAAGCACTGTTTGAGCTCGCGCAGGCACTGGACGTGCCACCGGCTTACCTGTTGGCGACGACGCCGGCAATGGCCGACGCCATCTTGGCGCTGGGCGTTGAAAGCGAGGCCCAGCAGGCCAAGCTGTCTAAAGCCTTAGAAGAGCTGACCGCGCTCCCCCCAGGAAAGCGAAAGCAAGCCATTGAGCGCCTGTTGGCGCATCCCGAATAGGCGATCGCAGTAGTTTTCTCGGGCGCAGGCGGCTTGGTGACTTGGGCGATAATGATGGCTGCCCACTTGACCGCTTTCCTCGGGACAGGCTTTGCCGACCTACTGCACCGTCCTGACCAAAACCGAGCGATCTTCAGCCTCCTCGTTTTGGCGCTTGTGCCGCCGAATGTGGCGCCGCCCGGCCTAGTGGCAATTCTCCATAGCATGACGCACCAGACCTCACGCAAGTAGGTGCTTCCTGATTCCCCCCCTCAAAAGACCCCGCTTCGGCGGGGCCTGTGCGTTGCGTCCATGCATTAAATCTGGCACAAGGATTCTAGGACGCATATCAGAGAGGCAAGGGAATGGCGGACACTGGAGATGACCGGGAGCAGACGAAGAAGGAAACAGGCAAGTCAGGCGCGAAGTCGCCTTCGCACATCGCTTCCGCGCTGACAACGATGGCGGGCGGCATCTTGGCCGTGGCTACCCTGATCGGGTTCTTCCTCCATTTGTCCGGTGATGTCGCGCATTCGACCTATTTGACCGAGATGGGTGTTCCTGCGGCCCTCTTCCCCCAGGCCACCGATGCAAAAATCATCCATGGCTACTACGTGGTCATCATCCAAGGCATTCGGCTGATCAGCGATGTTCCCTGGGGCATCGTGTTTACCATGATCGGAATGTCCACGCTGTCCATTGTCATCGCCCGTGCGCCCGTCAAGGAGAACACCGCGATGCGAGCGTGGCTTGAGCGGCGGTCCTATTGGATCAGACAACCTATCGTTGCGCTCCTGGGATCAGCGGTGTTCCTCTCTGCCGCAGCGAGCGTCGGTTGCTTTGTCCTGCTATTGGCTATCGTGCCGGGCCTTGTAGGGGAGAAATTTGGCAAAAGCAAAGCCGACGAAACAAAGAAGCTGCTTCTTGCGGAAGCCTCGGCAAAGGGCTCAGAACTCTGGAAGGATTCAGAGCGCCTTGCCGAAGGCCGCGTTATTGAGGCGAGCGACAGCTGGATCGCAATCTACGACAGCGAGCTGAAGACGGTGCGAACTCTCAAAAACGATGGCATTGAAATAAGAACTCACCTATCGACTGCAAAGGCGTCTGACCAGGCTAGTCCGCCCATGCAATCGCAATAACTTCACCTGCTCAGGAGAACGTTGTGCCCACTGTGTTCTTTTCCTACTCCCACGCCGACGAGGACCTTCGGGACCAGCTTGAGAAGCAGTTGGCCATGCTCAAGCGGCAAGGTGTGATTGAGACTTGGCACGATCGCCGCATTGGCGCGGGGCAAGAGCTCGGTCAGGTGATCGATGATCACATCAACAGCGATGACATCATTTTGCTATTGGTCAGTCCGGACTTCATCGCCTCCGATTACTGCTACGACATCGAGATGAAGCGGGCCATGGAACGCCACGAAGCAGGCGAAGCCATCGTCATCCCCGTCATTTTGCGTGCTTGCGACTGGCACCATGCGCCCTTCGGAAAGCTACTCGGCACACCCAAAGACGGCAAGCCTGTCACCCAATGGCCGGACCGAGATGAAGCGTTTCTCCAGGTGGCCAGATCGGTTCGGGACGCCGCCGGACGCATTTCAGGGAGCCAAGCTCCGGCTACCGTGAAAAATCCCTCGCCGAAGGCAACCGTCAGACAAAGTGATGCCAGCCAATCAATAACAAGCCCACGCTCGAGCAACTTGCGGTTGTCCAAGACCTTCACCCAACGGGACAAGGACCATTTCAAGGCCGAGACGTTCGAATACATTGCCCGTTACTTCGAGAACTCTCTTGCTGAACTGCAGGCAAGGAACCCAGGATTTGAAGGCATGTTCCGGCGGGTGGATGCTAACCGCTTCTTTGCCACGATCTACAAGGATGGCAAGGACGTTGCACGAGCGACCATCTATATGGGTGGCATGCTGGGCGGGATCAACTACCTTCAAGGCGAAACCGACAGCAGCAACTCGTCCAATGAGTCTCTGTCAGTCCAGGCTGACGACCAAATGCTCTTCCTGACCAGCATGGGCATGTCATCGTTCGGACGCGAGCATGATCGGAAGCTCACCCAGGAGGGGGCGGCAGAGCTGCTGTGGGGGTTGGTCATAGAGCCACTTCAACAACGCCATAACTGGTAGGTGCGGCACGCTCTCAGCAAACGAGTCCACCGTCGGCTGCTTCGGGCCGACACCTCCACTGCCCTTGGTCTTTCCGCGCCATGCGCATAAAGAGACAATCTTGATCGCTCACTGCCAGAGCGCCCTGCCGTCTCCTTCCTAAGTGAGCGCGCGTCATATCGACTTGAGTCAACAGGGCAGCAGCTATTGGCGCGCACTGATTACTACTAACATCAGCACCGAAGTGAACGAGGCTCGCGCACTCGATTGTATTCGCAATGGATCCAGGTCGAGGGCGGTCGTTAGAAAAACCAAATAAATTGACAGCTCTAGCCAAGGCGATTTCAATTCAGCCACAACGCGGCATAGGATCCACGATCCTATGGATGACTTACCCCCCAACCTCAGAGGAGACTGCTGGACACAATCGACTACAGATTAAATCCGACTTCCCAAGTGAGATAGAAAGCCTCCACAAAGGTGATTTTTAAAATACCCATGAGACACCACGCAACAGGGAGCATTTAGCGCATTACATGTACAGCGATTTCAGATTTTTTCTCCGGAACGAAGCTATTTCTACAACTTCAGAGAAAGTCATGTAACTCGTCCCATGCCCAATTTTCACATTATCACGCCACCAAGCGAGCCGCCCCTTGGTATGCGCATCCAAGAAATGATCAAGCCCAGCAACGAGACAGTATTGATAAGCAGTACCACTTCCTGGAGGCGTACCCTTTAATGCGACTGAGACCTTAGGGTGCGACACAGCTTCGCCATGACCGAACGAGCACCAATCAACTAACTGACTAAATCCATCTAGAAATTTTGCGCCATAATACGGATACGATCTAGTCGACTGACGAAACAGTGTATCAGGAAGGGCACCCTCCATTTCCGCGAAGCAGACTGTGGACGTACCAACCTTGTTCTCGGCAAGAATTATCCATGCGAAATCAGCACGAAAATTAGATAGAGTCATCTCTCTAGCGACAAAGCTAGGCATGAACCCATGCACAGCGAATGCCAACAGAGAAATTCGCTCTACGCTGGCGCCGAACCAATCGACCAATGTCTTTTCATCTAGCCCTGCTCCTGTAGCAACAGCGGTTGCGAGCAGCCTTTCAAGAGCGTCAATATCCGCATCCCACCTCTGTCCGATGGCATTAGCATCAATAGAATGAAAGGTACTGGGTACAACCAGATTTGCCTGCGCCGAGCCGCCCTGAGCGGCAGATTTGGTTACCTTGGAATTCTTCTTTAGAGCCACGTTCTTCCTTGAGCGGAGCCAAACAAAAAAACCTAACGAAAGGCATTAAACTCGCGCGCAGTGAAAACTGAAATAATGGTGCTTGCACCACTCTCTTCTTTTTTGAAGATCACACGCACATCACCGTTCTTTGCCGAATAAGTATCCGGCAATTTGGTCTGTTCTATATGGCGAGAGCTAGTAACCTCAGCACTCAAAGCTTTGCGAGCAGAAGCCGTCAACGCCCTCCAACCATATTCGGCGGCAGGGTGCACTCTTAGCTTAGACCTAGAAGCACTTCGTTTTGAAGTCGTGGCTTTCATGGCGTCTGATCTTATTTCTTCACTAATAGAAGCTACTTCTTTTGCATTGAGAGCGCAAGTCAAGCCGTTTGCGCCGACCGATGAGAAGCTTCTTCCAAAGCCTAACAATGAACGAACGAAAGGCAGTGCACCACTCCGAGCTTTGATGTCTATAAAAATCAATTACTTAGGATCCGGGCATGCGCTTCCTGATCTGGCCCTTTCTGCGTCCGATGACGGTATGAATACCGGGCGGAGGGGCGGATGAAAGGGCGTCAACCCACGCGAGTCCTCGGCCTCAGGAAGCGAGCGAAACCGTCGTCACCAATGCTCTTGGCCTCCCCCTCGAGCTCTCCCTCTTCCACGCTCGCCCCCGCCGCGAGCAGTGCCTCGGCGATCTGACGCTTCGCCTTGAAATCGAGCTGCAGGTCACGGGCTAGCCAGACCAACGGAGGCTGATCATCATCGTCGTCTGTATAGGTATACGCGTCCGGGTCCAGCCCAGTAGCCAATAGCGCCGTCACAAGTTCGACATCCCCCATCACGCAGGCGTTGTGCAGTTGGGGATACATCAGTGACCGCCCACGCTCCTGCAGGCCTACTGGCAGCGCCTTCACTGCGTCCAGCATCTCATCGAAGCGCTCGCGGAAAGCCTCACTGCCCCCGTAGAGGTCGTCGAAACCCATGGCGGCTGCAATGCTTGCGTTCATATCTTTTCCTCTCTGAGGTTGAAGAACCATCACCTATCCAAGTGGGTGCTACGCGCTACGGCATCGGCTTAGGTCAATTGCGCGCTGTCTGTAAAATATGCCGGTAGTCGCCTTTCCCGGGGTCGTCTGCCGCGTCACGACCCTGCTTCGTCTCGGGCAAAAGGCCGCACTGGCACACCCATCGCATCCCCTGGCGCCCAACGCGCCTCCAGATCGTTGGCTCGCTGGGCGGCTTGCGCCTCGCAGAGTTCATGCATCGCTGCCTGCAACACCTTTGCGTAAGCGGCGTGGTAGGGCTCACGCGCCTCTCCGTCGACCCAAGGTGCCTGAAGGGCTACCTCGACCGTAGCATCCCAAACGTCACCCCGTTCAAGCGCACAGCTGAGCACCTGGTCGCTCACCACCAAGACATGGCCAGCTAACCGACCGTCCACCAGCACCCACTCGTGGGACACCCCGGCTATGTCATCGAGCGTGGCCAGCGTAGCGATGCGGCCCAACTTCTTCTGCAGCCGGCTTGCGTCGTCCCGCGCCTGCCGCAAGGCCAGTTCGATTTCCAGCTCACGGACCCGTTGCTGGGCCGCGTCAAGTTCATCGATCAAGCGACGCTCTCTGACGCTGCGCCCCACGCGCGAGGCCTGCCAAGCGACAAGTTCCGTGTAGGGGTAACGAACGTGCTCGTTCGCCCCGCCACCAACGCGGCCGGCGCCTTTCACAAAGGGCGGCCCTGCAGGAGGCGTTCGACGGCGCCACTCCCCGAGCGTGTCGAAGTGCACCCCGAGGTAACGCGCCGCCGCCTTGGAGCTGATCGTCGGAGGCGGCAAGCCTGCGGCGGCTTTGTTCAGTTCAGCATCCAGTGCTGCAGAGCGCTGTTCGAGGTAGTCCTCTTCTTTACGCTGGCATTCCATTGGGTCGCTCCTTACTGGGCGTCGCGCCGGTTTCTTGCTGAGAAAATGGAGACTGGGGCATCGCCGGACTCGTCCAGCCGAGGCTTGTCCGTCCCCTTCAAACGATTCCAAACACGGGGACTCGTGGCCACCATGTGCTCTTCAACCCGCCCCATGGCCTCGCGGAGCTTGGACCACTCCTGCTCGGTGTAGCGCTCCGAGACAGCCGCCATGCGATCCTCGCCGCGGCCCAACGTTCTGTGGTGGAGCAGTTGGGACACGATCCGGCTCTCGCCAAACAGGAGGGCGGCGTAACGGCCGAGCGTCCGGCGCAGATCGTGGATGGTCAGACCGATGTCGACCTCTGCCCGAAGATCGAGCAACCCCGCGTCCCGGCGCACGTTTGCCACGATGCTCTTGCTGTCCGAGTAGTGCCCCGTCGTGCTTCGGTCCGATCGGGCGGGGAACACGAACATGGTTTTGGCCAGCGCGCGGCGCGCCCTCTCCACCTCCTTTTCCAGCCGGTCCAGCAGATCCCGGCGAGCACGCCTGGCTCGGGCGGCGGCCAACACTTCTTCCGCGTCCGCCAAGTCTTGCTTGAGCCTGGTTTCGTCCGCGCGCTCGTCGAAACGCCGCTGCAAAATCTTTTCAGCAAAGTAGGCCACCGGCAGGTAGCGCTCCTCGCCATTCTTGGTGTCAAACAGGTAGACCTGAGACCCTGCCCGCCTCGTGTAAGGGTTGACCTCCTCCGGCCCGGCCAACCATACCCAGGACACTTCCGACTGGCGCAGCTCGCCCGGGGAGCACCGGTCAAACCAGCGCAGGGGAGCGGCCTCGCCGCGGCGGGTGCCCCAGAGCAGGGTCAGCAGCAGGTAGTCCGCGCCGGTGGCGTTCAAGCCGCCCTGCTCGTCCCGCCTGGCCAAAATCACCTTCAGGACGGTGGGCAGCGTGTCGTCCCCCAACGGATTGCGCACTTCCGCGCGCTCGTAGTGTCGGCGCAGTGCTTGCGAGTCCCGCAGCATGTCGTCGTCGTGGATGACTTGGAACGGGTTGTAACGCAGCACCGGCTCCCGCTGCTGCTGAGCCGCCGCTTTGCGTTCCCGCTTCAGCGCCAGGTCGACCGCCCTCTTCGCGTCTGTGAACGCGTGCTCGGTCGACGCCAAACCGGCCGCTTTGACTCGCTGGATGTACTTCCCGGTCACGCCCAACGCTTCGAGCTGTTGCGTGGAGAGCGCAGCCCAATCCGGCTGATCAGCCAGCGCTTGGCGCATCGGGGTAGGGATCCGGTTGGAGCGCACCATGGACGATCGCCGCAGGCCGTCGAACGCACGGTGGATGTCCTTGTCCAACAGCTGAAGGATCGGCTTGTCCGCCAGCCCGACTTCCGGGCGGGCAAACCGCGCCAGGCTGTCCTGGATCGCTCGGATGCTGGCGGGCTTGGCCTTCTTGTTGCGCACGCGCTTCTTCAGGTCCTCAACGTAGGCCGCAAAGCAATCCGCTAGCGTCAGCCCCTTCAGCTCCACCAGCTGCTCGGCTCGGGCCTCTTCCTTCGAAGGATGCTCGCCCGTTTCTCGAACGACCGCCAACTTCCGTCGCGCCAGCTCGTAGGCTTGCTCCGGTCCGATGTCGGTGACGCTGCCCAGGGAGAACCGACGAACCCCCGCCGGGCCTCGGACCACGACTTCGTAAGTGGTGCGGGTGGTGCCCACGTAGAAGCCAAAGCCCGTTGGCGCTCCCTGATTGCCGTCCAGGACGCGGTAAGGCTTCCCGGCGTCTTCGGGCAGTCGAGGGGCGATGACTACCCTTCCCTGCTTGCCTTCGACGGGACCTTTGGCCACGCTCAGTTCGCAGATTTGCCGGTAGGTCAGCTTAAACTTGGTGCCTCGGCGGCGCGGGGCCTCTGCCTGCGCCGCAACAACCGTATCCATGGTCGATCCGCCGTCTGTCCGTCGCAACATCGATTTGATCCTCTTTGAGTGACTGGCGCAACCGCGGCGCAACGAAGAACCCCGTTACTTGCCGCAAGTGGCCTGGATTGATCGCTACAACCCGTAGGAAGTTCTCTTGCAAACCACTGATTCAAAAGCGAAACCGTCTGCATCGAAGGCCAGTGCAGAGCACACGCCCCTCATGAAGCAGTTCTTCGCGGCCAAGTCCGATTATCCGGACCTGCTGCTGTTCTTCCGCATGGGTGACTTCTACGAGCTGTTCTATGACGACGCCCGCAAGGCCGCGCGCCTGCTCGACATCACCCTGACCCAGCGCGGCAGCTCCGGGGGCGCACCGATCCCGATGGCCGGCGTACCGGTACATGCCTATGAAGGCTACCTGGCACGGCTGGTGGCGCTGGGCGAATCGGTGGCGATCTGCGAGCAGATCGGCGACCCGGCGCTGGCCAAGGGCCTGGTCGAGCGCAAGGTGGTGCGCATCGTCACCCCCGGCACCGTCACCGACGAAGCCCTGCTGGACGAACGCCGCGACACCCTGCTGATGGCCCTGTCGCGCACGAAGCAGGGCTACGGCCTGGCCTGGGCCGACCTGGCCGGCGGCCGCTTCCTGGTCAACGAGGTGGAAACCGACGACGCGCTGGAAGCCGAACTGGCACGGCTGGAACCGGCCGAGCTGCTGGTCCCCGATGAAGAGAACTGGCCGGAGTTCCTGCGCCAGCGCACCGGCGTACGTCGCCGCGCGCCGTGGCTGTTCGACGCCGACAGCGGCCGCCGCCAGCTGCTGAATTTCTTCAAGCTGCACGACCTGAGCGGCTTCGGCATCGACGACAAGCCGCGCGCCACCGCTGCGGCCGGCGCCCTGCTTGGCTATGTCGAGGAAACCCAGAAGCAGCGCCTGCCGCACCTGACTTCGATCGCGATGGAAACCGCCGGCGAGGCGATCGCGATGAACGCCGCCACCCGTCGCCACCTGGAACTGGACACGCGCGTCGACGGCGACACCCGCAATACCCTGCTGGGCGTGCTCGACAGCACGGTGACGCCGATGGGCGGGCGCCTGCTGCGACGCTGGCTGCACCGCCCGCTGCGCCTGCGCGAGGTACTGGTACAGCGCCACCATGCGGTGGAAACCCTCATCGATCGCGGCAGCGACGCCGACATCCGCGAACAGTTCCGCCGCCTCGGCGACCTGGAACGCATCCTCACCCGCGTCGCGCTGCGCTCGGCGCGCCCGCGTGATTTCTCCACCCTGCGCGACGGCCTGGGCCTGCTGCCGGCCGTGCGCGAGGTGCTGGCACCACTGGATTCGCCGCGCCTGCAGACGCTGCATGCGGCGCTGGGCGAACACGACGAGTGCGCGCAGCTGCTGGCCAGCGCCATCGCCGAGATGCCGCCGCTGAAGCTGAGCGATGGCGGCGTGCTGGCCGATGGCTTCGATGAAGAGCTGGACGAGCTGCGCCGCCTGTCCACCCATGCCGACCAGTTCCTGGTCGACCTGGAACTGCGCGAGCGCGAGAGCAGCGGCATTCCCACCCTGAAGGTGGGCTACAACCGCGTGCACGGCTACTACATCGAAATCAGCAAGGGCCAGTCCGACCGCGCGCCGGTGCACTACACCCGCCGCCAGACGCTGACCAATGCCGAGCGCTACATCACCGAAGAACTGAAGGCGTTCGAGGACAAGGTGCTGTCCGCGCGTGACCGCTCGCTGTCGCGCGAGAAGTACCTGTACGAGCAGCTGCTGGACACCCTTGGCGGGCAGCTGGAACCGCTGAAGCAGTGTGCCGCCGCGCTGAGCGAACTGGACGTGCTGGCGGCCTTCGCCGAACGCGCGCAGGCGCTGGACTGGGCGCGCCCAGAGCTGCAGGCCGAGCCGTGCCTGAAGATCGAGCGCGGCCGCCACCCGGTGGTCGAAGCAGTGCGCGAGCAGCCGTTCGAACCCAATGATCTGGATCTGCATGCGGACCGGCGCATGCTGGTCATCACCGGCCCGAACATGGGCGGTAAATCGACCTATATGCGGCAGAACGCGCTGATCGTGCTGCTGGCCCACATCGGCAGCTTCGTGCCGGCCAGCCGCGCGCTGATCGGCCCGATCGACCGCATCCTGACCCGCATCGGCGCCGGCGACGACCTTGCCCGCGGGCAGTCGACCTTCATGGTCGAGATGGCCGAGACCAGCTACATCCTGCATCACGCCACCGCCCATTCGCTGGTGCTGATGGATGAGATCGGCCGCGGCACGTCCACCTACGATGGCTTGGCGCTGGCCGATGCAGTGGCCCGCCACCTGGCCTACCAGAACCGCTGCTACACGCTGTTCGCCACCCACTACTTCGAGCTGACCGCGCTGGCCGACGAGCAGCACGAGGGCGGCCGCAGCGGCATCGCCAACGTGCACCTGGATGCCGTCGAGCACGGTGAAGCGCTGGTGTTCATGCACGCGGTGAAGGACGGCCCCGCCAACCGCAGCTTCGGCCTGCAGGTGGCCGCACTGGCCGGCCTGCCGCGCGCCACCGTGGCACAGGCACGTCGTCGTCTGGCCGAGCTGGAGCATCGCGGCGGTGAGAGCCATGCCGCCGAGCTGGCGCCGCAGGCACTGGATGCGCCGCAGCAGTTCGGCCTGTTCAGCGCACCGGCCAGCAAGGCGCAGGATGCGCTGGCGGCCATCGACCCGGACGAACTGACGCCGAAGCAGGCATTGGAAGCCTTGTACCGGTTGAAGGCACTGCTGTAGTCGCAGCGCACGCCCAAGGCCTCTCGCCTACCTTGCGGGAGGCCTGTTGAAAGGCTATGCAAATCCGATTCTGCGTTTCAATTGACAGAATCTATCAACCTGAATGGATCATTCGATTATTCATTTCATCTGGCCCTAGCTACAGTCGAGTGAAGATGTTTCTCCCACGTCTTCACCGCCACCAGGAGCCAGCCGATGAGCCAGTCCGACAACAACAACGCCAAGTGCCCGTATCACACCGCCCCGTCGCCGGAGCAGGGCGCCGAGCAGCAGCGCGAGCTGAGCACCACGCCCAAGCAGAAGCACGGCGATGATCCGGTCACGCCGATGACGACGGCCTTCGGCGCACCGGTGGTGGACAACCAGAACAGCAAGACCGCCGGCCCGCGTGGCCCGCTGCTGATGGAAGACGTCTGGCTGCTGGAAAAGCTGGCCAACCTCAACCGCGAGATCATTCCCGAGCGCCGCATGCATGCCAAGGGCTCGGGCGCGTTCGGCACCTTCACCGTCACCCACGACATCAGCAAGTACACCCGCGCCAAGCTGTTCGAGAAGGTCGGCAAGCAGACCGAGATGTTCGCCCGCTTCACCACGGTGGCCGGCGAGCGTGGCGCCGCCGACGCCGAGCGCGACATCCGCGGCTTCGCGCTGAAGTTCTACACCGAAGAGGGCAACTGGGACCTGGTCGGCAACAACACGCCGGTGTTCTTCCTGCGCGACCCACGCAAGTTCGCCGACCTCAACAAGGCGGTCAAGCGCGACCCGCATACCAACCTGCGCAGCGCGCGCAACAACTGGGACTTCTGGACCCTGCTGCCCGAAGCCCTGCTGCAGGTGACCGTGGTGATGAGCGACCGCGGCATTCCGCGCAGCTTCCGCCACATGCACGGTTTCGGCTCGCACACCTACAGCTTCACCAACACCGACGGCGAACGCTTCTGGGTGAAGTTCCACTTCGTCAGCCAGCAGGGCATCGAATCGCTGACCGACGCGCAGGCGCAGATCCTGGTCGGCCATGACCGCGAAAGCCACGGCCGCGACCTGTTCGCCGCGATCGAGAAGGGCGACTTCCCGAAGTGGAAGCTGTTCATCCAGGTCATGCCGGAGCTGGAGGCGGAAACCTACCGCGTGCATCCGTTCGACCTGACCAAGGTGTGGCCGAAGAGCGACTACCCGCTGATCGAAGTGGGCCAGTTCGAACTGAACCGCAACCCGGTCAACTGGTACCAGGACGTGGAGCAGTCGGCGTTCGCGCCGAGCAACCTGGTGCCGGGCATCGGCCCGTCGCCGGACAAGATGCTGCAGGCGCGCCTGTTCGCCTATTCCGATGCGCAGCGCTACCGCCTGGGCGTGAACCACCACCAGATTCCGGTGAACGCTGCGCGCTGCCCGGTGCACAGCAACCACCGCGACGGTGCGATGCGCGTGGACGGCAACTACGGCGGCCTGCCGCACTACGAGCCGAACAGCTACGGCCAGTGGCAGGAGCAGCCGCAGTACCGCGAGCCGCCGATGAAGATCCGGGGCGACGCCGACTTCTGGAATTTCCGTGAGGACGACGCCGACTACTTCAGCCAGCCCGGCGCCCTGTTCCGCAGCTACAACCAGGCACAGAAGGATCGCCTGTTCGCCAATACCGCCCGTGCCCTGGGCGATGCGCCGGACTTCATCAAGCAGCGCCACATCGACAACTGCAGCAAGGCCGACCCGGCCTACGGTGCCGGCATTGCCGCGGCGCTGAAGGCGCTGGCCAGCCAGCCGTCGGATCCGTTCAAGCCGGCACAGCCGGAAGCGGACTTCCCCACCGCGACCCCGGGCGCCGAAGATATCGAGCTCTGATCGCCCTGCTCCGTGTACGGCACGCCGCCTCCCTGTGAGGCGGCGTCGCCGTTTTAACGGTCTGCGTCGTACCTTCTGCACGCCCAACCCCAATCAAGGATTCCGCAGATGAGCCTGACCGACGAACTTCTCGCCAAATTGCAGGGCGCCCCGCTGCAGCAGGTGTCGCAGCAGCTCGGCATCAGCGATACCCAGGCCTCCGGTGCGATCAGTGCCGCGCTGCCGGTGCTGATGGGCGCGCTGGGCAACAACGCCTCGCAGCCGCAGGGCGCGCAGGCCCTGCTCGGCGCCTTGCAGAACAACCACAGCGGCCTGGACCTGGGCAGCGTGCTCGGCTCGGTGCTGGGCGGCGGTGGCGGTGGTGCCGCCAGCGACGGCGCCGGCATCCTCGGCCACATCTTCGGCGGCAGCCAGCAGAAGGTGGAAACCGGCCTGGCCCAGGCCACCCAGCTCGACAGTGGCCGCACCAGCCAGCTGCTGCAGATCCTCGCACCGATCGTGATGGCCTTCCTCGCCCAGCGCCTCGGTGGCGGCCAGGCCGATGCCGGCTCGCTCAGCCAGGCGCTCGGCCAGGAAAAGCAGCAGGTGCAGCAGCAGGGCGGCATCGCCGGCGGCCTGCTCGGCAGCGTGCTGGACCAGGACGGCGACGGCCAGTTCGGCATGAGCGACCTGCTCAAGCTCGGCGGCAACCTGCTGGGCGGCAAGCGCTGAGGCAAGCGGGCGCCGGAACTGGTCCGGCGCCCCGTTACCTACAACGCGTCGATATCGCCCAGCGCACGGATCAAGCGCCGGGCGCGCTTGTCCGGCTTGTGTTCCGGCGGCTGGAAACCATCGCGTGCAGCGATGCGCAGTGCACGCTGTTCGGCACGGCGTGCCTTCGAGGCCTCGCTCTCTGCATACAGCTGCTGCGCCGCCGGCGCAGGCCCACGCTGATCGCTCAGCCCCAGCACCTGGATCTCGAAATGTTCCTCGCCGCGGTCGACCTGCAGCTGCTCACCGACGCGCACTGCGCGTGAGGATTTCGGGCGCTGCCCGGCGACGCTGACCTTGCCGGTTTCGATGGCCTGCTTGGCCAGGCTGCGGGTCTTGAAGAAACGGGCCGCCCACAGCCAGATGTCCAGGCGGACACTGGGCGACAGCGGGGAAAGCTCGGGCATTGGTGCGTGCTACTCCGGTGGCTTGTTCAGGGGACGCGGATGATCGGGGTCGGTACGGCAACCGCTGCCCCCGATCAAGGTGGGTACGCCAGCAGACAGATCCTGGCGCTGGCTGCCGACCAGGCACTCGGGGCGGTCGGTCGGCCGCACCTGGGTATCGCCCAGCCGGTCACCTGTCGAACATGCGGCCAGCGCGGTGCCGATCAAGGCCAGTGCCAGGCTTCGCTTCACCTGCAGTCGTTGATGCATTGCCACATCCCGCAAACCGGCTTGGTGCTAGTGTGCGCCTCCCGGGATTCGATCACCACTCCATGGCCAAAGCGCCGCTTGACCTGACCTCCGGCCCGATCGGCCGCAATCTCCTGTTGTTTTCCCTGCCGATCCTGGCGGGCAACATCGCGCAGTCGCTGAACGGTTCGGTGAATGCGGTCTGGGTCGGGCGCTTCCTCGGCGAGGCGGCACTGACCGCCACCGCGAACGCCAACAACATCATGTTCTTCCTGATCGGTTCGGTGTTCGGCTTCGGCATGGCCTCGACCATCCTGATCGGCCAGGCGATCGGCGCGCGTGACATCGCGCAGGCGCGGCGCGTGGTCGGCACCAGCGCCACCTTCTTCATCGGCCTGTCGGTGATCATCGCCATCGCTGGCTGGTTCATGGCCCATCCGCTGCTGGCGGCGATGGGCACGCCGGCCGCCTCGCTGCCATTGGCCGAGGCCTACCTGCAGATCATCTTCCTGGCGATGCCGACGCTGTACGCGTTCGCCTTCCTCACCGCCGCACTGCGCGGTGCCGGTGACTCGCGCACGCCGTTCCGCTTCCTGATGGTGTCGGTGGCACTGGACATCGTGCTGAACCCGGTACTGATCTTCGGCATGGGGCCGTTCCCCGCGCTGGGTATCGCCGGCTCGGCCTGGGCCACGCTGGTCGCGCAGACGCTGTCGCTGGCCGGCCTGCTGCTGTACATGCGGCACAAGCGCCACACCCTGTGGCTGGGCCGCGCCGACATGCGCCTGTTCAAGCTCGACCTGACCATCCTCAAGGCGCTGGTGCTCAAGGGCGTGCCGATGGGCCTGCAGATGGTGCTGATCTCGCTGTCGGTGATCCTGCTGATGACCATGGTCAACCAGTACGGCACCGCTACCGGCGCGGGCTATGGCGCCTCGCTGCAGCTGTGGAACTACCTACAGATGCCGGCGATGGCGATCGGTGCGGCCTGCTCGTCGATGGCCGCGCAGAACGTCGGTGCGCAGCGCTGGGATCGCGTGCGCGGCACCGCGCGCCAGGGCGTGCTGTTCAACTTCCTGCTGACCGGTGCGCTGATCCTGCCGCTGGTGGTGTTCGACCGCCAGCTGCTGGCGCTGTTCCTGCCACCGGCCAGCCAGGCGCTGGACATCGCCCGCCACCTCAACCACGTGGTGATCGGCTCGTTCCTGTTCTTCGGCGTCAGCTTCGTGATCTCCGGCGTGGTGCGCTCCACCGGCGCGGTGATTCCGCCGCTGCTGATCCTGGCCGGCTCGCTGTGGGGCGTACGCGTCCCGTTCGCCGAACTGCTGCAGCCGTACTGGGGCGCCGACGCAATCTGGTGGAGCTTCCCGGTCAGCTCACTGGTGTCGATGCTGCTGTCGCTGGCGTATTACCGCTGGGGTGGCTGGCGCAAGGCGAAGATGATGGGCAAGCCCTCGCATGCCGAAGAACTGGCCACGCCCTCGGAAATTCCCGCCTGCCCACCGTCGCCGGTGGCCGACCCGGATGCGGCGCCGCTGCGGTAGTGCCGGCCGCTGGCCGGCAACCTCAAACCCCTCCGGGGGCATCGCGCAACAGCCGGCCAGCGGCCGGCTCTACCGCTTCTTCTTCGCCGCGTTGAACGTCGCCGCCGCGCGCATCAGCGCCTTGAACGCAGCGGCATCCGGCATCGCGCCTTCATGGATGTCGATCGCACGCCGCGTGTTGCCCTCGAGGCTGGCGTTGAACAGGCCCTTCGGGTCCGCCAGCGCGGCACCGTTGGCGAAGGTCAGCTTCACCGCCTGCTTGTAGGTCTCGCCGGTGCACAGGATGCCGTTGTGCTCCCACACCGGTGTACCGCGCCACTTCCAGGTTTCCTGCACGTCCGGCAGCGCCTCATGGATCAGCGCGCGCACGTGTGCCAGCGCTTCGCCACGCCAATCCCCCAGCTCGGCGATGCGTGCATCGATCAGTTCAGCGGCCGGGGTTCCGGCATCGGCAGGGTTCGGTGCATGCGTGGCCATCAGCGGTTCTCGTCGGCAGGGAGATCGGAACGATGCACTTACATGCGCTCGCCGGGCAATGCCGCGGCCTGGCGCACCCAGTCGAGGAACTGCGCCTCATCCAACGCACCCTCCTGCTGGATGTGCAGGTAGCGCGTATCGGCACTCTTCGACGGCTCCGGCGGCACCGGCTTCAGCGCAGCGCCGCGGAAGAATGCCACCTTGATGTAGCGGGTGAAGCAGTGGAAGCTGAGAAACCAGCCTTCGCCCGGCGCAACCGCATACATCGGCGAATTCCACTTCACTGCCTTGTGCACACCGGGTACAGCCTGTTCGATCAGCGCGTCCAGCTGTGCTCCGATCGGCCGCTTCCAGTCCGGCATCGCCGCGATATAGGCCTGCACCGGGGCATCGCCCTCGCCCTTGGCAATCTGCGGGTTGCCGCCGGACAGCAGCGTGGGCGCGGCGGAAGGTGCGGTTCGCTTGGCAGGCATCGCACGGCACGTCCATCAGGATGAAACCGCAGCCTAGCGCGGCTCGCACCTGCCGGTCACGGCGCGGTGCGCCATCGGCTCAGTCCGCCTGCCGCGCCCGGAACTGCTGCCAGTCCGGCAGCTTGCGGTGGCGGCGCAGCGAGCGCATCAGCGCCGCCATCACCATGCCGAACAGGGCACCGGCCAACAGACCGGCCAACAGCAACAGCGCCAGCGGACGCTCGCTGCCCTGCCACAGCATCAGCCACATCAGGCCGGTCCAGAACAGCCCGAACAACAGCCCCTGCACCAGCGCATTGATGCCGAAGCTGGCCAGGATCGGCGGTGGCAGCGCGATGCCCAAGCGCCACAGCAGGCGATGCAGCAGCGGTGCCGACTGCACGCGCGCCAGCCCCTTGCCGTCGAGGAAGCGCAGCGCCGACTGGATCACGGCGGGATAGCGCGGGTTGATGTCGTTCATCACCTGATCGTGGCCGATGCGATACCGGAAACGCAAACGGCCACCCGAAGGTGGCCGTCGCGGCAACAACCGAAGTTGTTTATCAGGCCTTTTCGGCCAGACGGGCAGCCTTGGCGGCAGCAGCGGCAGCCAGGTCTTCCTTGATGCGGGCAGCCTTGCCTTCCAGGCCACGCAGGTAGTACAGCTTGCCGGCGCGGACCTTACCACGACGCTTCACTTCGACCGAGTCGATGATGGCGCTGTGGGTCTGGAAAACGCGCTCGACGCCGTAGCCGTGCGAGATCTTGCGGACGGTGAACGAGGAGTTCAGGCCGGCGTTCTTGGTGGCGATGACAACGCCTTCGTAGGCCTGCACGCGCTCGCGGCTGCCTTCCTTCACCTTCACGTTGACGACAACGGTGTCGCCCTGGCTGAACTTCGGCAGTTCACGGGTGATCTGGGCGGATTCGAATTCCGCGACGATGGACTTGTTCAGCTTGCTCATGGGTTACACCGATTCTTGTTCGGGTGGGCGTGTCGTATCGACAACGTAGGCTCATGCAGTCACCGGACTGTGCTGCACGTTTGTTTTGGGTACTGCGCGCGCCGACCGGGGCCGGCGGGAATTGGCCATGATAGCCGATAAAGCCAGCCCTGCGCTAGGGGCTGGCCTTGTATTTCTGGGCCTGACGGCCCTGCTCCAGCAGCTTGCGGTCGGCCTTGCCCAGCGCCTGTTCATCCAGCAGGTCCGGGCGCCGCTGGGCGGTACGGACCAGCGACTGCTGGCGGCGCCAGGCCGCGATGGCCGCGTGGTTGCCCGAGCGCAGCACGTCCGGCACGTCACCCAGCGGGTGCTGGGCCGGCTGGCTGTAGTGCGGGCAGTCGAGCAGGCCGAGGTCGCCCTCGAAGCTGTCCTGCGCCGCCGATTCAGCGTCATTCAGGGCACCGTCCTGCAGGCGGGCCACGGCGTCGATGATCACCGCCGCGCCCAGCTCGCCACCGGACAGCACGTAGTCGCCGAGGGAAATCTCCTCGTCGACATTGGCCTCCAGGAAACGCTCGTCGATGCCTTCGTAGCGGCCGCAGAGCAGGACCATGCGCGGCAGCGCCGCCAGTTCCCGCACCTTGGCCTGGGTCAACGGCGCCCCCTGCGGGCTGAGATGGATCACCCGCGCCGGGGTCGGATCAGCATCACGGATCGCCTGCAGGCAGGCCTGCAGCGGCTCGATCAGCATCACCATGCCGGGGCCACCGCCGAACGGACGGTCGTCCACCCGGCGGTAGTTGCCTTCGGCGTAATCACGGGGGTTCCAGCCATGCAGGCTGAACAGTCCCTTCTCCTGCGCGCGCCCGACCACGCCCAGTCCAGCGGACTGGGCAAGGAACTCGGGGAACAGGGTGATGACGTCGAAACGCATGCTCACACTCAGAACTCGGGATCCCAGTCGACCACGACCAGGTTGGCCTCGAAGTCGACCGACTTGACGAAGTCCGGCTGCACGAACGGAATCATCCGCTCGCGGTCACCACGGACCACCACCACGTCGTTGGCGCCGGTGCTGAACAGGTGCGAGACCTGGCCCAGGGCAACGCCCTCGGCGGTCCTCACGTCCAGGCCTTCCAGGTCCACCCAGTAATACTCATCGGGCTTCGGCGGCGGCAATGCACTGCGGGCCACGTAGATCTCGGTGCCGTGCATCGCTTCGACGGTATCGCGGTCCTCGACGCCGGGGAAACGCGCGACCAGGTGCTTGCCGCTGTCGCGGCCGCGTACACCTTCAATCGTGGTTTCCACGCCGGACGGGCTGCGCACGATCCACGGCTGGTAACGGAAAATGGCGGAACGTGGCTCGGTCCAGGACTCGAGCTTGATCTCGCCGCGCACACCAAAAGCGCCGACAACCCTGCCCAGCAGGATGCGGCGCTCGATATCTTTCATCTGCTTCAACCAAGAGGGCCACGCCGAAGCGTGGCCCGTCAGGATCAGGCCGCAGCGGCCTGGGACTTGGTCGCTTCCTTGATCAGGTTGCGGACCTTGTCGGTCGGCTGGGCGCCGTTCTTGACCCAATGGTCAACGCGGGCCAGGTCCAGCTCGATGCGCTTCTCGGCGCCCTGGGCGACCGGGTTGTAGAAGCCAACGCGCTCGATGTTGCGGCCGTCGCGCGCGCTGCGCACGTCGGTGACGATGATGTGGTAGAACGGACGCTTCTTGGCGCCGCCGCGGGTCAGTCGAATCTTGACCATGGTGTTTTTCCTATTGCCCAGTCGCCAGGATGGCGAGGTAAGCGGGCGATTATAGCGGCAGAGCCCGGCCGAGCCAACCCCGGGGGCTCGCCCGGGGTCAGATCCCTTTTGCGACGCAAAAGGGATCTGACCCCAAGCCGTCCCAAGCCACCGCCGCCAGCACTGCCCTGCCCTGTTCAGCCAGCGCCTCCGAGCCGGGCAGGACATGCTCGTCAATGGCCTCCAGCGCCCATAGGCCGCTGGCGTTGCAGGCGAAGGCCGCCTTCACACCGGCCAGGGCCGCCCGCGGGAGGGGCCGGGTGACCTGCGGGCCGGGCCAGTGCTGCTTCAGCAGACTCTCGGCGGTACCCCGCAGAGCGGGGGCGCGCGGCCAGAGCAACTGGTGACCGTCGTGCACGGCCAGATTCCAGGTCGTGCCTTCGCTGATGCAGTCGTCGCTGCCGACCAGCAAGGCATCGTCAAAGCCCCCGCCCATCGCCGCGCGACGCTCGGCAAACAGTCCAAACGTACCGACGTGCTTGATCTGCGGCAGCTCGCGCTGCCACACCACGCTACGCACCCGCTTTGGCGCGACCAGCGCCACCGGTGCAGACACGGCCACAAGAACGTCCACCGGTACCGTCGCCAGCGGATTACGGAAATCGAAGCGGCGCGAGTACACCGTCACCCGCAGCGAGGCATCGGCCAGGCCGGCCTGTTGCAGCGCCTGCGCCATCCAGCCCTGCACCTGCGCCACATCCAGTTCGCTGCCGAACAGTTCGCGCGTGGCCTGCGACAGCCGCGCCAGATGCAGGTCCAGTCCCTGCACGGCGTGGCCGCGCACCTGCAGCGAGGTGAAGTGGCCATAGTTGACCAGTGCAGGCAGCAGATCCTCCACCTGCGCCAGCCGGCCGTTGCAGGTCAGCGTCATCGCAGCATCGCCTGCGCCTGCTGCCACATGCCACGCAACACGTCAGCGGCCGGCTGTGCCGGTGCCATCCACGCCGACTGCCCGGCCCAGGCCTGCATCGCCGCCAGCCGGTTTTCCTGCACGGCCTGCCTGCGCATCGGCGCGGTCAGGCCGCGCTGCACCGGGTATGGACGCGGCGCGGGGGCGCCTTCCGCAGCGGCGGCGCGCACATAGGGGGTCGCCAGGCCACGGCCGAGGCGGCCACTGAAGGCACGGGTCGGCCAGGTATCTTCCGGTTCGCTGGCCGCCAATCCATCGGCCCACGCCGAAGCGATCGCCGCTTCGGGCGTGCGCAGGAAGGCCGTGCCGATCTGCACGGCGCTGGCCCCCAGGGTGAGTGCGGCAGCAATGCCACGGCCGTCGGCGATACCACCCGCAGCGATCACCGGAATCTGCAGGTGATCGGCCAGGCGCGGCAACAACGCAAACAGGCCGACCAGCTGGCGCTCGGCCATCGCCGGATCGAACGCACCGCGATGACCACCGGCCTCCACGCCCTGCGCCACCACCGCGTCTGCACCGGCGTCCTGTGCCGCGCGCGCTTCGGACAGAGTGGTCGCACAGGCAATCCATGCAATGCCGGCATCCTTCAACTGCTGCACGTGGCGCGGCAGCAGCACGCCCATGATGGTCGAGGCCACCGCCGGGCGCGCGGCCAGCAGCGCGGCGAACTGTTCTTCGAAATCGGCGGGCGTGGCGTCGGCAGCGCTGGCTGGCACGTCCGGGCCCCACTGTGCAAGGAAGGCGCGGCTGGCGGCTTCAGCGGCGACATCACGGGTCGGTGCCGGGTCCGGCACCCACAGGTTCACCTGTGCGGGGCCCGTCGAGGCAGCGCGGAAGTCATCCATCCAGTGGCCGATATCGGCCGATGACGACAGCACTGCGCCCATCGCCCCCATGCTGCCGGCATTGGCCAGCGCAGCCGACAACGGCACCGGGCAGGCGCCGGCCATCGGGGCCAGCAGGATCGGAAGCTGCAATGAAAAACGCCGACAGAAGGTGTCGGCGCGCTCAAGGATCGGCGATGCGTTCACGCGACATACCTGTGGGAGAAGTCACCACCCAGCATACGCCAGTCGCCGCGACCGGATCCGTAGACCCGGTCGCGCAAGGATCAGCGCGCCACCACCGCGTAGGTGCGCACCAGCTGGCTGTCCATTTCCTCGTTGAACTGGAAGGTCACGTAGCGCGCGTCGTCTGCGGCGAACTCCACCTCGGCCGCTGCGCGGCCGATCTCGGTGCCCTCTGCGTCCAGCGCGCGCGCCACCAGCTTGCCCTTGAAGGCCTTGTCGGCCACCACATACACCGCCGCTTCCTTGGAACCCATGCCGCGGCTCTTGCCCAGGGTCACGGTCAGGCCATGTGCGGCCAGGCCAGGATCGGCCTGCAGCGTCACGTTCATGCGCTTGTCCACGCCTTCGCCCAGGCCGGCGACGAAATCGGCCGCCGTGCCACTGATGGCACTGCCGGCCTTCTGCGATACGGACGTGTCGTCCTTGCATGCGGCCAGCGCCAGCACCAGCGCCGCTACCACGATCATCTTGTTCATGAGCATTCCCTTGTCAGATCAACACGTAGTCAAGCAACAGGGGGCTGGCCACGCAAGTGCCGGTCCCGGCACCTGCGCCCTCTCCCCCTTTCAGACATCAACGGAACGGCATGCCGCGGCCGCCCATGGCGCCCATCATGCCCTTCATGCTGCGCAGCATGCCCTTCATGCCGCCGCCGGCCATCTTGCTCATCATTTTTTCCATCTGCATGTACTGCTTCATCAGCTTGTTGACGTCGGCCGGAGTCACGCCCGAGCCCTTGGCGATGCGCGCGCGGCGCGAGCCATTGAGCAGGTTCGGGTTGCGCCGTTCCTTCTTGGTCATCGAGCCGATGATGGCGATCATGCGCGGCACTTCCTTGCCCTGGCTGACCTGCTGCTTCAGATGGTCCGGGATGTTGCCCAGGCCCGGCAGCTTGTCCATCAGGCCGCCAATGCCGCCCATGTTCTGCATCTGCTCGAGCTGGTCACGCATGTCGTTCAGGTCGAACTTCTTGCCCTTGGCGACCTTCTCGGCCAGCTTGGCGGCCTTGTCCTTGTCGACCTGCTGCTCGACCTGCTCGACCAGCGACAGCACGTCGCCCATGTCGAGGATGCGGCTGGCGATACGGTCCGGGTGGAACACGTCAAGGCCTTCCGGCTTTTCGCTCACACCCACGAACTTGATCGGCTTGCCGGTGATGTAGCGCACGCTCAGCGCGGCACCGCCACGGGCGTCACCGTCGGTCTTGGTCAGCACCACGCCGGTCAGCGGCAGCGCATCGCCAAAGGCCTTGGCGGTGTTGGCCGCGTCCTGGCCGGTCATGGCGTCGACCACGAACAAGGTTTCGGCCGGGTTCACCGCAGCATGCAGGGCCTTGATCTCGGCCATCATCGCTTCGTCGATGGCCAGGCGGCCGGCGGTATCGACCAGCAGCACGTCGACGAACGACTTGCGCGCATCGTCGATGGCGGCGCGGACGATGGCTTCGGGCTTCTGGTCGGCACTGGACGGGAAGAACAGCACGCCGACCTGCTCGGCCAGGGTCTTCAGCTGCTCGATCGCGGCCGGGCGGTAGACGTCCGCCGAGACCACCATCACCTTCTTCTTGCGCTTTTCCTTCAGGTGCTTGGCCAGCTTGCCCACCGTGGTGGTCTTGCCGGCGCCCTGCAGGCCTGCCATCAGGATGATGGCCGGAGCGGGAACATTGAGGTTCAGGTCGCTGGCTTCGGCGCCCATCACCGCGGTCAGCTCGTCGCGCACGACCTTGATCAGGGCCTGGCCCGGGGTCAGCGACTTCAGCACTTCCTGGCCGACCGCGCGCACCTTGATGCGCTCGATCAGGGCCTGCACCACCGGCAGCGCAACGTCGGCTTCGAGCAGCGCGATGCGGACCTCACGGGTGGCCTCGCGGATGTTCTCCTCGGTCAGGCGGCCGCGGCCACGCAGGCGCTCGATGGTGCCGGAAAGGCGCTGGGTCAGGGACTCGAACATGCGGTACGACCTGTCTGAAAACGGGGGACAATAAGGCAGACAGTATAACGGGTCCGCCACGCCTGCCGGACTGCGACGCCGCGGCCGTCGCCACCACCGCGGGGGTATGCGAAACTGCAACGATGACAATCGTTCTCATCGCCGTCCTGCTCTACCTGGCTGCCAGTACCCTGCTGGTGCGCGCGCTCGGCCGCGATGAAAGCACCGGCTCCCCCATCTGGCTGTGGCCGGCCCTGCCGGCGATGCTGCTGCATGGCGGCTACCACGTGATGGTGGCGATGCGCACCAACGGCGGGCCGGACATGCACTTCTTCGCCGCGCTGTCGCTGGTCGGCCTGGGCATGGCCTGGCTGACCTCGCTGGTCGGCGCGCGCGGGCGGATGTCGGCACTGGGCGTGGTGGTGTTCCCGTTGGCCGCGGTACTGCTGCTGGCCTACCACGGCTACGGCCACGAACCGAGCAAGGTGCTGGGCTGGCGCCTGGCCAGCCACGCCTGGCTGGCGCTGCTGGCCTACGCGACGTTGAGCATCGCCGCGCTGCTGGCGATCATGCTGTGGCTGCAGGAACGCGCCCTGCGCCGCCGTGAATTCCGGCCGTGGCTGCGTGCCCTGCCGCCGTTGGCGGACCTCGAATCCCTGCTGTTCCGGGTGATCACTGTCGGCTTCGCGCTGCTGACCCTGACCCTGGTCACCGGCGTGCTGTTCGTCGACGACCTGCTGGCGCAGAAGCTGGTACACAAGACCGTGCTGAGCGTGCTGTCGTGGATCGTGTTCGGCGTGCTGCTGATCGGCCGCCGGCGCTATGGCTGGCGCGGCATGAAGGCGGTGCACTGGACGCTGGCGGCGATGCTGTTGCTGCTGCTGGCGTTCTTCGGCAGCCAGTTCGTGATCGAACTGGTGTTCGGGCACACGCGATAGGCGGTGTGCCGACCAACGGTCGGCACCCACCCCGGTAGTGCCGGCCGCTGGCCGGCAACAGGGCCGCACCCTGCGTGGATGCCGCAGAAGGTCAGGGCACCGGCTGGGCCAGGATCTTCCGTACCGAACGGCCGCTGTTGGTGAGGATGTCATCGACCTGCCAGCAGCCCTGCCCCTGGCGCACCATCGGCAGGCGGGTCACGTAGGCCTTCTTCCATACCGAATAGCGCATCTCGACCTGGCCGGCGGTGGCCGACGCCTCTTTCCAGCTGTAACGCACCGGGGTTTCTATGTCGCCGTCCTGCGCATCCAGCCAGGGGTCGGAATCGATCGTGCAGATGCCCTCTTCGCGTACCTGGCAGGCGCGTTCGCCGCGCAGCGCCTTGCCAAAGGCCGGGCTGACCAGTGCGGCCGGCGGCTCCAGCAGGTCGCCATCGCCCGTCGTTGCCTCGTAGAAGGCACGGGCCACGGCGGTGGGCTCCTGGCAGGCGGGCGCAGCCTGCGCGATGGGGGCCAGCAGCAGGCCGATGATCACGAACATCCCAGTCTTTCGCATGTATTTCTCCTTGAGGTAGTGCCGGCCGCTGGCCGGCAACACAGGATCTCATGGCGTTGCCGGCCAGCGGCTGGCACTACCCGAGACCAGGCTTACAACCCGTAACGCTCGATCACATCCAGGTGCGGCCGGCGATCCTGGTCACACGCCTCGGCCAATCGCAGCCAGCAATGCGGATACAGCCATTTCGCGGTCTCCTGCTGCAGGAAGCGGTGCAGCGCCAACGGCGCATGGTCCTGCGGCTGGGCAACCGTGAACAGCAGGCCCGGCAGCGTGCCTTCCTCCATATCCGGATCGGTCACGGTGTAGTCCGCACGGCTGTGCGACCACACCTTCCAGCCCTGCGCTTCGGCCGCTTCCACGAAGTCGTTCCAGGCCTCTTCGCCGGGGTGCGCACCGTCGATCAGCCAACTGCGGGCGAAACCACCACGCTCCAGCACATGCACCTGCGCATAGGTCGGGATGAAGTGCTCACGCGCCTCTTCCTCCTCCGGCGCCGGATGTACCAAGGCAGCATCGAACACCACCCAGTCACCGACCTGCTGGGCGCGGTTGGCCGGCGCGTTCTCGACGATACGCGCGGTGACCGGGCCACTGCGGCGCGCGTAGTACTCCATCGGCTCGCCGTTCTCTTCGCTGCGGATGATCACCCAGCCCCACGGCTCCTCGACCACGCCGTCCTGGCTGGACAGCTCCATGCCGATCGCTGCCGCCGAACGGCGCACCGCATCCCAGTCGCGTGCCGCGCTGGCCGCGCTCATGTGGTCCCAGTGTGCGGCGTTGGGTTCTTCCAGCAGCTCCACCAGCTGCGCATAGCAGGCCTGCGCCTCGCTGAAGCGACCGGTTTCCATGTACATCCGCGCCAGCGTACCGCGTGCGCCATGCGAGCCCGGCGAGGCCGCCAGCAGCGCCTGCGCGGCCTGCTCCAGTGCCGGCCAGTCGGACACGCGACGGGCGCGCTGCACCTCGCACCAGTGCGCGAACACCGGCACGCTGCCACGATAGAGATCAGCCAACTGGCGCAGGCCTTCGTCGTCGCCCTGCTCGGTCAGCCAGCGCATCAGCGTGTAGGCGGCCGGGCCATCATCCTGCGCATGTGCGCGCACGAAGCGCCACAGCAATGCGCGCGCTTCCGTCTGCGCCCCACAGGCGCTCAGCGCGGAGGCAGCCATCTCGGCCAGCGCTTCATCATCCGGCAGCTCGGCATGCGCCTGCAGCAGCCATTGCGCCTCACGCTCGGGGTCACGCACCTGGTTCTGTTCGCCCTGCGTCTCCAGCCATGCCAGCAGCTCGCCGGCCGGCACCGGCAGCGGTGCCACGTCCGGCAATGCATCGATGCGCGCGGCCAGGCCGGCCACCAGCGCAGCCGCCCCACGGTCCTGGCGCAGCTGTGCCAGATGGGTACGCGCCAGTTCCAGCTGGCGCATCGCCACCCAGCGTGCGCCACGCTGCAGGGCCAGCTCCAGGCTCAGCGCAGCGACTTCGATCAGCAGGCGGTGCGAGCCAACCTCGGCAAAGTGTTCGATGATGGTGTTGAAGCGCGTACCCAGGTCCCAGGTATTGCGTGCGGGATCACGCCGGCACAGCGCTGCGGCGGTGTTCGCCCACAGCCGCCAGTAGGTAGGCGTCAGCTCGCTCCACGGCACCAGCTGCTGCAAGGCCTCTTCGTCGCGGTCCAGCTGGGCCAGCGCCCACGCCTTGGACAGGCGGCGCGGCACCGTGCAGTTGGCCGGCTCGTACTCGCCGGACGCGGCCACTTCGGCCTCGCGCTTCTCGATCAGCAGCAGCGCTTCTTCGGCGCGGCCCATGCCCAGCAGGATCTTGATCTGCATCTCCGGGAAGCTGTCGAACACTTCCTTGCCGCAGGCCTCGATCGCGTCGGACTGCACCTGCAGGTAATCCAGTGCATCCTGGCCACGGCCATCATCAAGCAGTGCATCGGCCTTTTCGCAGCTCAGGCACTGGAAGCAGGCCCAGCTCGGGTCGATGCGGCCCAGCGTCTCGTCGCACACCTCGATGCGCTCCGGCACCCAGCCGGGGCCATCGATGTTGCCGTAGCAGGCGGCAAGATCCTGGGTCACGCAGATCGACTGCGGGCATTCCAGGGTGTCCTCGCGATGCGCACGCTCGAACAGCGCCACGGCTTCGCCCAGCGCGCTCTCGCCTTCGACGCGGTTGCCGACGCGGTTGCGCAGCGCCCAGTGGCCGACGTAGACGTCGACCCACGGGTTGTCCAGCGCCTTGCCCAGCGCACGCGCTTCGGGCAGCAGCGCGTCGACGCGATCGACACGCAGTTCACTCACCTCGTCGGCGAGGCGGTTCAGCAGGTGCGCATTCTGCGCCTGGCCGGCCTGGCGCAGGTCACCCTGCAGTTTTTCAACCCAGTTCCAGATGTCCATGGGGTAAGTACTCCTGTCTAGCGAAGGCTGGATGAGAGGATGCGGTGCTCAGCGCAGCATCTGCTGCAGGGCACCGGCGATATCGGTGAAGGCGCCGTTGAGATCCGGGCCGGGCGAGGCGGTCGCGCGGGCCAGTGGACGGCCCTGCGCGGCGACGATGATCTTCAGTGAGCGCAGCAGGCGCGCTGCGGCCTCGGCCTGCGGGTGGCCCTCGCGCTGGGCGCGAAGCAGCGCCTGCACCGCGGGGTTGTCGAGGTTGAGGTACAGCCGCGATGGCGCACGCGATTCGATGCGCGCGGTGAACTGACGCGCCAGCCGCAGCGCCGCCATTGAAACGCGCTTGTCGTTCTCATCGTCTTCCAGGCGCTGCTTCAGCTCGGCTTCGCGGTCGGGCACCACCACCACCGGCAGCGACTCGGGACTGAAGCGTGCCGGCAGCAATTGTTCGCCGTCACCCAGCTGCTCGCGCAGCCATGCCAGCTGCGCCTCGTCGAGGCTGTCATCGCTGCGGAACAGCGCACGGTTGCCCTGTTCGGTGCCCAGTTCAACCAAGCGCAGGCCCTTGGCCTGGGCCCAGCGCCGCAGGAACGGCACTACTGCATAGCGATGACCATGCGCGACCGGCACGCCCATCGCACGGAACAGCATTTCCTCGAAGCCGCCACCGTTGTCGAGGATCACATGCACGGCACCGCGTGCGGGCAGCGCACTGGCAGGCAGATCGCCCTGCGAGGTCGGCACGCGCACGTGCTCCAGCAACAGGTCGAACAGGCGGTCATCGCACAGCGCCGCGCCCAGCAGCGCCTCGTTGTGGCGGCTCAATACACGTCGCCACGCTTCCGGCTGCTGCCGCGCGACGTCGGCCAGGCCATCAATCAGCGCCTCCAGCAACGCATGCTGCACGGCGCGGTACTGGTCATCGCGCTGCAGGTCTTCGCGGCTGGCGGTAGGCGTGAGCCGCGAGGATTCGATCACCCCGCCGATGAAGCCCGCCCACGGCGGCAGCAGGTCGCGCGCGTCGTCGTCCAGCAGCATGCCGCGCACGAACACCGACAGGTTGCGGTTGTCGCTGGTGCCGTAGGTGGCGCCGTCCTGCACCCACAACAGACCGGTGGCATCGCTGTTGCCATCCGCACGCAGCGGCAGGGTGACGATCGGCTCGAAGTCGTGCTCGAAGCGCGCCGCGAACTGCAGCGCCTGGCGACGCGCCTGCACCGGATGCAGGGCAACCTCCCCCTGGCCGCGCCACGGCGGCGGCTCGGGGTTCAGCGCCTCGCCCGCAGCACCGATGAAGATCGGCTCGGACAGCAGCGCGCAGTAGCGGCCCAGTACCTCGTGCAGGCGCGCCTCGTTGGCCAGCGGCAGGAAGTCCGGATGCAGCTCCAGTTCCACCTCGGTGCCGACCGCGCGTGCCGGCACTTCGCTGACGGTGTACTGCTCGGCGTTGCTGGACACGTACAGATGGCCCAGTTCCGGCGTCTGGTACGAGGTGGTGCGCACGCTGACCCGGCGCGCCAGCACGAAGGCCGACAGGAAGCCGAGGCCGAACATGCCGATCAGGCCCTCATCGTCCTCGCCACCCTGGCGCAGGCCGCGGGTGTAGCCGACGCCGACGGTGGCCAGGTAATCGTGGATCTCCTGGCGGGTCAGGCCGGCGCCGGTATCGATGATGCGCAGCACGCCGGCACCGGCATCGACCTGTACCGCGATGCGCGAGGGCACCTCGACGCCGGGCTGCTCGATGCGGCGGCGAATGATCGAGTCGTGCGCGTTCTGCACCAGCTCACGCAGTGCCACCACCGGGGTGGAATACAGGTGCTTGCCCAGCACCGTCATCAGTCCATTGAGATCGACCCCGGCGCGACGGATTTCGGCGTTGGGGGCGGTGAGCGCGGTGTCCTGCATGTAATCGTTTACTCCTGGGCACGGAAAGGCGCCAGAGGGCGCCTTCGTCGAGCGGGAAAAACTAGCACAGGGAGGCTGACCGTTGCCGTGTCGGCCGCCGTATTCCACGTGCGCGGTGGTGACGCCGGGCCATGCCCGGCGCGATCACGCCGCGTCGATGGCCTCGGACAGGCGCTCCACCGCGATCACTTCCATACCCTTCACCGAACCGCCCTTCGGCGCATTGGCCTTGGGCACGATGGCGCGCTTGAAGCCATGGGTGGCGGCTTCGCGCAAGCGGTCTTCGCCATTGGGCACCGGTCGGATCTCGCCGGACAGGCCAACCTCGCCAAACGCAATCGTCTTTTCCGCCAGCGGCCGGTCCTGCAGCGAGGACAGCACCGCCAGCAACACCGGCAGGTCGGCAGCGGTCTCCTGCACGCGGATGCCGCCGACGACATTGACGAACACGTCCTGGTCGCCGACCAGCACGCCGCCATGGCGATGCAGCACCGCCAGCAGCATCGCCAGCCGGTTCTGCTCCAGGCCGACCGCGACACGGCGCGGGTTCGACAGCGGCGACGCATCCACCAGCGCCTGCACTTCCACCAGCAGCGGCCGGGTACCCTCGCGGGTGACCATCACGCAGCTGCCCGGCTGGTGGGTGCTGCCGCCGGACAGGAAGATCGCCGACGGATTGGAGACTTCCTTCAGACCCTTGTCGCCCATCGCGAACACGCCCAGCTCGTTGACCGCACCGAAGCGGTTCTTGAACGCGCGCAACAGGCGGAAGCGGCTGCCACTCTCGCCTTCGAAGTACAGCACCGCATCGACCATGTGTTCGAGCACGCGCGGGCCGGCGATACCGCCCTCCTTGGTCACGTGGCCGACCAGGAACACGGCGGTGCCGGTCTCCTTGGCGAAACGCACCAGCCGCGCCGCGCTCTCGCGCACCTGGCTGACCGAGCCGGGCGCGGCGGTCAGGCTCTCGGTCCACAGGGTCTGCACGGAGTCGGCCACGATCAGCCGCGGGCCGGCCTTGGACGCATGCTGCAGGATCGACTCGACGCCGGTCTCGGCCAGCGCGTTGACACCGTCCAGCGGCAATTCCAGCCGGTGCGCGCGCCCGGCCACCTGGGCCAGCGACTCCTCGCCCGTGACGTACAGCACCGGCAGCTCGGCCGCCATCTTCGCCACCGCCTGCAGCAGCAGCGTCGACTTGCCGATACCCGGATCGCCACCGACCAGCACCACCGCGCCCTCGACCAGGCCACCGCCCAGCACGCGATCGAACTCGCCGATGCCGGTCGAGACACGGCGATGCTCGGTCTGCTCCACGTCCTTCAGGGCGGTGATCTTCGGCGGGTCGATCTTGCCGGCCCAGCCGGCCCGGCGCGAGGCCGGCGCCTTGGCCGCCGCCGCGCTCTCCAGCACGATTTCCGACAGCGAGTTCCAGGCGTTGCACTCGGTGCACTGGCCCTGCCACTTGCTGAATTCGGCGCCGCATTCATTGCAGACGTAGGCGGTGCGGGCTTTTGCCATCGGATGATTTCCAGCAACGGGAACAGGCGTGGCAGGATAGCCGAGCCGGGTCGCAGGTGCTGCGACCGCTCAAGTCCCGCCCACCCGCGCCGATAGCTGTCGCGGGCGTGCGCCTTGCGGGCGCCCCTCCCTCCCCCTCTGGATTCAACATGACTGGCAGTTACAGTCAGAGCCTGGTCGCCATCTCCCTGCTGGTGGCCATTCTTGCCTCGTACACGGCGCTGGACATGGCCGGCCGCCTGGCCACGGCCGAAGGCCGCGTGGCCCGCTGGTGGCTGGCCGGTGGCGCGGCGGCGATGGGCCTGGGCATCTGGTCGATGCACTTCATCGGCATGCTCGCCTTCGACCTGCCGATCCCGGTCGGCTACGACCTGGGCATCACCCTGTACTCACTGGCAGTCTCGATCGGCGCCTCGGCCTATGCACTGTGGCTGGTGTCGCGGCCCAGCCTGCCGTGGCGACGATTGCTGGCCGGTGCCGTGCTGATGGGCCTGGGCATTGCCACCATGCACTACCTCGGCATGGCGGCGATGCGCATGCAGCCGGGCATCGACTATCACCCTGGATGGTTCGCCGCCTCCATCGCGGTCGCCATCGGTGCCGCCGGCGCGGCGCTGTGGATCGCCTTCCGCCTGCGTGCCGAGCAGCGCAACACCATGCGCCTGCGCGCACTGGCCTCCCTGGTGATGGGCCTGGCCATCGTCGGCATGCATTACACCGGCATGGCCGCCGCACGCTTCCCCGAAGGCAGCATCTGCGGTGCGGTCGGCAGCGGCGGCATCGACACGCGTTGGCTGGCGGTGCTGGTGATCGTCACCACCGTGGCCACGCTGGGCATCGCCCTGGTCGCCTCGCTGTTCGACCGGCAGATGCGCGTTCGCACCGGGCTGCTGGCCGATTCGCTGGCGCACGCCAACGACAAGCTGATCCAGGCCGCCCTGCATGACCCGCTGACCCAGCTGCCCAACCGCATGCTGCTGCAGGACCGCATCGAGCAGGCCATCGAGAAGGCGCGCCGCCGTGGCCGCGCCGTGGCGGTGATGTTCTGCGACCTGGACGGCTTCAAGGCGGTCAATGATGCCTATGGCCACCAGCTCGGCGACCGTCTGCTGGTGGCGGTGGCGCAGCGCATCGGCGGCCTGCTGCGGCCACAGGATACGTTTGCCCGTCTCGGCGGCGACGAGTTCGTGATCGTGCTGGCCATCGATATTCCCGACGATGCGGTGGTGGTGGCCGAGCGCATCATCGCCGCTGCCGGCGAATCGTTCACGCTGGATGCGGCCGAGCTGCAGGTCAGTGCCAGCCTGGGCATCGCCCTGTACCCGGATGACGCCAGCAACGAGCGCGAGCTGATGGCGCACGCCGATGCGGCGATGTACCACACCAAGGAAACCGGCCGGAACGGCTATACCTTCTTCACCCCCTCGATGCAGCTCAGCGCCAACCGCCAGCTGCGCCTGCTGCAGGACCTGCGCAAGGCCATCGCCCGCGACGAGCTGGTGCTGCACTACCAGCCCAAGTTCCCTGCCGCCGGCGCACCGGCCACCGGCGCCGAAGCGCTGCTGCGCTGGCAGCATCCGGAGCTGGGCCTGCTGGCGCCGGATGTGTTCATTCCCATCGCCGAACGCAGCGGCCTGATCCTGCCCATCGGTGACTGGGTACTGGACCGTGCCTGTGCACAGCTGCGTACCTGGCACGACGCAGGGCACAGCGAATGGTCGATGGCGGTCAACCTGTCACCGTTGCAGTTCGCCTCGCCGGCGCTGCTGGACAGTGTGCGCGAGGTGCTGCAACGGCACCGGATCGACCCCTCGCGGCTGACCCTGGAGATCACCGAGACCACGGCGATGAAGGACGTCGATGCCAGCCTGGCGATCCTCAACGACCTGACCGCGATGGGGGTGCACATCGCCATCGATGATTTCGGCACCGGCTATTCCAGCCTGCTGTATCTCAAGCGCATGCCCGCCACCGAACTGAAGATCGACCGTGCGTTCGTACACGACCTGGAACGCAATGACGAAGAAGCCGCCATCGTTTCATCGATCATCGCGCTGGGCCGCACCCTGCAGCTGCAGGTGGTGGCCGAAGGCGTGGAGACGCAGGCACAGCGCGAATACCTGAGCGAGCTGGGCTGCGACCAGCTGCAGGGTTATCACCTGGGGCGGCCGATGGAGCCCGAGGAGTTCCTGCGCCGGGTGGGGTGAGGCCCCGGTTTCGGGGTCGGATCCCTTGCCGCGGGCAAGGGCTCTGACTCCATCCACGCAACCCCATCCACGCGTGGCCTGGATCTACCGGCCCCCGGGGTCAGAGCCCTGGCCTGCGGCCAGGGATCCGACCCCATCCACCTGCCAACAAAAAGGCCGCCCGAGGGCGGCCTTTCTGCGTGGCAACGTCGCGCGGACGTCAGTGCATCATGTGCACGTTCATGTTATGCATGACCCACAGGGTGCCGATCACGATGATGCCGATCACCACGACGGTGAAGGCTGCAGCGTTGACGTTCCAGCGGCTTTCCGAAGAGCGGTCCAGGTGCAGGAAGAACACCAGGTGGACCAGCATCTGCAGCACCGCGGTGACCGCGATCACCACACCGTTGACGGTGCGCGAGAAGTCGCCCGACATCACCATCCAGAACGGGATGACGGTCAGCACCACCGCCAGCACGAAGCCGATCAGGTAGGACTTGACGCTGCCGTGGCTCTCGCCGCCGGCGGCGTGGTCGTGTGCATGGTTGTCATGTGCCATTACAGCGCTCCATTGAGGTAGACGACGGAGAACACGCCGATCCAGATCAGGTCCAGGAAGTGCCAGAACAGGCTCAGGCACGCCATGCGGGTCTTGTTGGTCGGGGTCAGGCCGTACTTCTTCAGCTGCACGAACATCACCAGCAGCCACAGCAGGCCGGCGCTGACGTGCAGGCCGTGGGTACCGACCAGGGCGAAGAACGCCGACAGGAAGGCACTGCGGTCCGGACCGTAGCCCTGATGGATCAGGTGCTGGAACTCCCACACTTCCATGCACATGAAGCCGAAGCCCAGCAGCCAGGTGATGCCCAGCCACAGGTACATCTGGCCCATCTGCTTGCGGTGCATGGCGATCATGCCCAGGCCGAAGGTCAGCGACGAGGTCAGCAGCAGCGCGGTTTCCCACGCCACGAACGGCAGCTCGAACAGGTCCTTCGCGGTGGGACCACCATCAGTACCGCCGGACAGCACCACGTAGGTGGCGAACAGCGAGGCGAAGATGAGGCAGTCGCTCATCAGGTACACCCAGAAACCGAAGACGGTGTTGCCGCCGGTGTCGTGGTGCTCGTGGTCGTCATGGCCATGGGCCGCCGCATGCGCGGCGTGCCCGTGGCTCAGGGTCGAGGTATTGGTGCTCATGCCTTCAGCTCCGACTTCACCAGGCCCTGGTTTTCCAGGTGCTTGCGGTGTTCGTTCTCGATGCGTTCCACCTCGGCGGCCGGGACCCAGTAGTCCACGTCCTGGTCGAAGGTGCGGTAGATGAACGTGGCGATCATGCCGACGAAGCCGACGATGGCCAGCCACCAGATGTGCCAGATCATCGCGAAGCCGAACACCAGGCTGAAGGCACCGATGACAACGCCCGTGCCGGTGTTGCGCGGCATGTGGATGTCGGTGTACTTGGCCGGCTTCGGCCAGGCTTCACCACGCTGCTTGCGCTCCCAGAAATCGTCCAGCTCGGTGACTTCCGGCAGGGTGCCGAAGTTGTAGAAGGCCGGCGGCGAAGAGGTTTCCCACTCCAGCGTACGGGCATCCCACGGGTCGCCGGTCAGGTCGGCAGTCTTCTTGCGGTCGCGGATCGACACGGCCACCTGGATGATCTGGCACAGGATGCCGGCACCCACGATGAAGGCACCTGCAGCGGCCACCAGCAGCAGCGGCTCGTAGGCCGGGTTGACGGTGCTCTGCAGACGACGGGTCATGCCCATGAAGCCCAGCACGTACATCGGCATGAAGGTCACGTAGAAGCCGATGAACCAGCACCAGAACGCGCACTTGCCCCAGAACTCATTGAGGCGGAAGCCGAACATCTTCGGCCACCAGTAGGTGATGCCGGCGAACATGCCGAACACCACGCCGCCGATGATGACGTTGTGGAAGTGGGCGATCAGGAACAGGCTGTTGTGCAGCACGAAGTCGATGGCCGGGATCGCCAGCATCACGCCGGTCATGCCGCCGATGGTGAAGGTGACCATGAAGCCGATGGTCCACAGCACGGGCGTGGTGAACTGCACGCGGCCGCGGAACATGGTGAACAGCCAGTTGAAGATCTTCACGCCGGTCGGGATCGAGATGATCATCGTCGTGATGCCGAAGAAGGCATTGACGTTGGCACCCGAGCCCATGGTGAAGAAGTGGTGCAGCCACACGATGAACGACAGCACGCCGATGCAGGCGGTGGCGTAGACCATGCCCTTGTAGCCGAACAGCGCCTTGCGCGAGAAGGTCGCGATGACTTCGGAGAACACACCGAACGCCGGCAGGACCAGGATGTACACCTCCGGGTGACCCCAGATCCAGATCAGGTTGATGTACAGCATGGCGTTGCCGCCACCGTCATTGGTGAAGAAGTGCGTACCCAGGTAACGGTCCAGGGTCAGCAGCACCAGGGTGATGGTCAGCACCGGGAAGGCAGCGACGATCAGCACGTTGGTCACCAGGGCGGTCCAGGTGAACACCGGCATCTGCATCAGCTTCATGCTCGGGGTACGCATCTTCAGGATGGTGATGAAGAAGTTGATACCGCTCAGCGTGGTACCCAGGCCTGCGACCTGTAGACCCCATATGTAGTAGTCCATGCCTACGCTTGGACTGTATTCGATGCCCGACAACGGCGGGAACGCCAGCCAGCCGGTGGCAGCGAACTCACCGATCCACAGCGACAGCATGATCAGCACCGCACCGGACACGAACAGCCAGAAGCTGAGCGAGTTGACGAACGGGAACGCGACGTCGCGTGCACCGATCTGCAGCGGCACGGCCAGGTTCATCAGGCCGGTGATCAGCGGCATCGCCACGAAGAAGATCATGATCACGCCGTGGGCGGTGAAGATCTGGTCGTAGTGGTGCGGCGGCAGGTACCCCTCGGACCCGCCGACGGCGAGCGCCTGCTGGGTACGCATCATGATGGCGTCGGAGAAACCGCGCAGCAGCATGACGAAGGCGACGATGAGGTACATCACGCCGATCTTCTTGTGATCCACCGAGGTGAACCACTCCTTCCACAGATAGCCCCACAGCTTGAACTTGGTGATCAGGGCCATGACGCCCAGGCCACCCAGCACCGCGCCGACCAGGGTGGTCAGCACGATCGGATCGTGGGGGATCGACTCAATTGAGAGTTTACCCAACATGTTCATTCTCCCGAGCCCGCGTGGCCGGCGTGACCGGCGGCGGCGTGCTCGTCAGCAGTGTGTCCGGCGTGTTCGGCCGGAGCGGCGGCAGCGTCGGTGTGGCCTTCATGGCCCTCGTGACCTGCATGGGCATCGTGACCTTCAGCAGCGGCACCGTCGGCCGGGGCCTTGTGCTCGTGCTTCATGCCGTAATGCTTGTTGTCGCCCATGTGCTTGGCGATGACCCAGTCGAACAGGCCTTCTTCAGTCTTGCCGAAGTAGGTGACCGGGTACCACTCGGCATTGCGTGCTTCACCCAGGGCCTTGAACGAGGCCTTGTCCAGGGTCTGCTCACCGGCACGGACCTGGTCCAGCCACTGGCGGTATTCGGCATCGGTAACCGAGTAGGCGGTGAAGTGCATCTTGGCGAAGCCGGCACCACTGTAGTGCGAGGACATGCCCGGGAATTCACCGGTCTCGTTGGCGATCAGGTGGAGCTTGGTCTCCATCGCAGCCATCGAGTAGATCATGCTGCCCAGGTGCGGGATGAAGAACGCATTCATCACCGAATCGGACGTGATCTTGAAGTTCAGCGGCGTGTTGACCGGGAACTTGATTTCGTTGACGACCGCCACCTTCTCTTCCGGATAGATGAACAGCCACTTCCAGTCCAGCGAGATCGCCTCGATGGTGACCGGCTTGACGTCCGAATCCAGCGGACGATACGGGTCCAGTGCGTGCGACGAGCGCCAGGTCAGGACCGCCAGCACCAGCACGATCATGCAGGGAATGGACCACACCACCACCTCGATCGCCGTCGAGTGGGACCACTTCGGCTCGTAGCGGGCCTTGGTGTTGGAGGCGCGATACTTCCACGCGAAGGTCAGGGTCATGATGATGACCGGGATGACGACCAGCAGCATGAGCACGGTGGCCGTGATCAGCAGGGTCTTCTCATCCTGGCCGATCTGGCCCTTCGGACTGAGGATGGCCACCGCATCGCAACCGGTGAGCATCACCAGCAACGACAGCAGCAGGCCCGGGCGCAACCAGCGCCCAAGGGTTTTCAACGGAATCATCGGTCGATCCAATTGCGAGGGAATGCCGTTCCCCGTCCTGCCTGTTCCGGCCAAAGCCGGTCCCACCGGTCCGGAAGACAGGCAGGGAGGTGGGGTCGAGTCAGCCTTTCAATTTTAGGCCGTCACCCACCATTTAAGAAAGGCATTGACAATGATCGAGCGCAGGAAAGGCCCGATTCTGGCTGCGACACGTTGTCGCACCGCGCAGGCGCGGCGGGCAGAACGCCCGGGGGCGGCATCCTAGCATCAGGTGCTGGCCGGCGGTCCGCCCTCGTTCGGCAAAGTCATCTGAACCTGTTCAGGCGTGCTGATGGGTGCCCGGCGTGGGATGCTCGGCGCAGGAGGAGGGTCCGTGGACAAGATCGACTTCAAGAAGCGCGATCGCGCGTTGTACCAGCCCCCGGTGGGCCGGTTCGTGACTGTGGACGTACCGCCCCTGCCCTACGTGATGGTCGACGGCCACGGTGATCCGAATACCGCCCCCGCCTACCTGCAGGCCGTGCAGTGGCTGTACTCGGTGAGCTATGCACTGAAGTTCGCGCTGAAGGCCATGGGCCAGGACTACGTGGTGCCACCGCTGGAAGCGCTGTGGAGCGCCGGGGATCCGTCGAGCTTTGTCGCACGCCGCAAGGATGAGTGGAGGTGGACGGTGATGATCCGTACGCCGAACGGGATCAGTCCAGAGCAGTGGGAGGCTGCCATCGCCAATGCGGCGAAGAAACTGGGCGAGGTCCCGGCCAGCCTTCGCCATGAAATTCTTGAAGAAGGCCTCTGCCTGCAGACCTTGCATGTGGGTGCCTACGATGACGAGGGCCCGATCCTGGCCCATCTGCACGGCGAGCTGATGCCCGCACTGGGTTACACCTTTGCCGGCCCCCATCATGAGATCTACCTGAGCGACCCGCGCAGGACCGACGCGGCGCGGTTGAAAACCGTCCTGCGGCAGTCGGTGCGCAATGGATTGCCGGCCTGCTGATCATCGGCTCCGCAACAGCATAGCCCCTCCACCATGATAGACAGGTAGCGACCACTCAGAACAGCCAGTACTGTTGCAGGCACGGACGCGATACGGTGAAACGCATCGACGCGGATTTGCCTGTGAGAAGGACGTATTGGCCCCCTGGTAAACCACGCCACCGTCATTGCTCAGTTCATACCGCTCAGCGCGTGCGGAAGCTCCCCAGGCCATTTCACAGGAACTCCGCATTTCGGCGACGTTGAGGTTCCCCGGCACATCAGGCACCGGGCGCAGGACCAGCGTGAAGGTAGCCACAGCGGAGTACCCGCTGCACCCGGCGGCATTACATGCACGGGCACGGTAGCCGTAGCCACCCGCGCCGCGAGCACCCGCAGCGAACTGGGTCTCGGCCGAGTCCAGAACCTGCGTCCACTGCCCTGCTGCAAATTGCTCCTCCAGCCGATAGGAACTCGCAGTGGCAACGGCTCCCCAGTAGACCCTGAACCCTTGACCGCTTCCAACGTTTGACGAATCGATGGACAGACCAGGTGCAGACGGCGCCCGCAGCACGGCGACAAGCAGCGCCGAGGACAACGGTCCGCAACCACTGGCATTGCAGGCTCGCACGCGATAGCCGTACGTCCCTGTCGAACGTTCGGGAAGCGTTGCGGCGATCGCGCTGGAGTTCTGCACCTGGGCCCAGACTCTACCCGGCGCCTGCTCTTCCAACGCATAGCTCGCACCATCGGGCACGGCGCTCCAGCCAACAACGACCGGACTGCCATACTGCGCGGAGTTGCCACTCATTACAGGCGCCACGGCAGGGATGCGCAGGACACGGGTGGTCGCGACGGCGGAATAGCTGGAACACCCGGCATCATTGCAGGCACGGACGCGATAGCCATCCTCACCGCTGGGGCGCCCCGCAACATCCTGCGAAGTCCTGGCGGCGTTCGCGATCTGCGTCCATTCACTTGTACCGGAGCGTTGCTCCAGGGCATAGCGGGCTGCCCCTGCCACCTGGCTCCAGGAAACCACATACGCACCGGAGCTGTTGCTGGCCGGCAACGACAATGTCGGCGCGGCCGCCGGCTTGAGGATGACCTGGATGGAAGCGGGAGCCGAGTAAGCTGCACATCCACGCCCGTTGCAACCGCGCACGCGGTACTGCACGGAGCCGGCGGGCTGCCCACTAACGGGATGATTCGCGACATTGGCGGAGAGGAGGGTCGCCCACGCACCTCCAGTGGATGCCTGCAGCTCATAGCGACTGGCGCCGGCGACTGTGCTCCAGGTCACGACGTAGCTTCCTGAATAGCTCGTGGCCGGCACTGTGACAATGGGAACATCAACCGGCTCAGCCTGAACGTTGATCGCGCCAACACTGCTCCAGGCACCACACGCATTCGACGAGCACGCGCGCACCGAGTATCCGTAGATACCGGCCGAACGATTGCTCGCCGCCCAGGCTCTACCAGCCCCCGAATACACCGTGGTCCAGCCGCCACTGTCTCGCTGCTCACGAAGCTCGTAGCGCGCCGCGCGACCGACTTCCCCCCAGCTTACGCTGAAGCTCCCCGTCTCCGACGAAGGCGGAACCGACAGCGACGGAACGCCCGGTGCAACATGCCCAACGACCTTCGCTACGAGACTGCTGCCCAGGTAGACATATTCAGAGATTTCACCCGTCCGCTCATTGTTCTGTCGCCGCAGCAAGCCATCCTCGCCATACAGCGAGAAAATCCGGCGATCCTCATTCTCGGCAGACGACAAAACTCGTCGCCCGTATGCGTCATAGCGATACGACTCAGCCCCGGCCACCTTTCGCAGCCGATTGCCGACATCGAACGTGTGAACAACGCCGTTTCGATTCCTAAGGTTTCCTTGCGGGTCATAGTCCAAGCCAATAATCGTGGAACCACCCGTCGCCTGTACATTGGTCAGCCGATTGAATGCGTCGTACCAGTACTGGTGGTCCCTCACTCCGGCGAGGCTGCTGCTACGAAGGTTATCCAGTGCGTCATAGGTGTAGCGCATGACACCATTGCCGCCAAACATCGCAGAGGTCGCCTGCTGAAGGCGATCAAGCTGGTCATACTCCATCCGACGATCACGAAGGCTGTCGACGCCATCGAGGATGGTGACGACGTTTCCAGCGCCATCATAAAGATACGAATAGTCGAGCACTCCGTTGCCGTCAACAACCTGCGCCGGCAGCTGGCGGGCGTTCTGCTGCATGCTGTGCACGACGCCATTACCGTAAGTGAATCGGCGAATCGCTCCATTAGGGTAATAACTCACTGCAGTCGCGTAAGGGCCGGCCTGGGTTGCCTGCCCGAGCGCATTTGGGGCAAGGCCGACGAACATCCCGCTCGGATAGGCAATTCCGGCCCTGTTACCGTTGCTGTCGTAGCCATACCCCAGCGAAAGGGCGGGTCCGGCCGACTCCTGCAGCGACTCACCGGTAAGAAGCCGACGCTTGTTGTAGGTATAGCCGTTCACCGCTACGGCCCCGCCCCCGTCATTCAGAGTGGTCACCTGCGCGGGCTTGCCATCGGCATGATAGAGCCAGTCCTGATCACCATTCCGGTCGGGAAAACGCAGTGTCGCTAGACGGTTCCGCGCATCGTACGTCCGGTCCACGCGGCGCGAAGACGACAAGGCTGCGGCAGCATCACAGGAGGCGACGTTGGGCAATGCGAGCCCGGATGCCGTCCACAGCAGATTTCCCGCAGGGTCATATCCCATCGCGGTACTGCCAGTTTCCGGTTCAATCGACTTGCAAAGCTGCTGGTGACCGTCGTAGACATAGGTGCGCGTCAGCGCTTCAGTAGAAGACGCGTTTCGCCGCTTGATGGAAAGTGGCTTGCCAAAAACGTCACGGACAATCTCGGAGAACACCCCCCCGGGATGTGCAATGGCGATCGGCTGCGTCTGACTGGGCTGATCAAAGGCCTGGTATGCAGTCGTAGTCACCCGACCTTTCGGATCAATCACCTTTACCAGTCCACCAGCAAGATAACTGGTCGTAGTCGTCAGCAAACCAGACTCGCTGTCCTGCGAAACAGATGCCACTCGCCCCAGGCCGTCGTACGTCGTCCAAGTGCCCGTGGAGGCATTGGCCGATGCCGACGGATATGACTGGAACTCAAGGCGCCCCTGTAGATCGTAGCTGGCTCTCACGAATCGCTGGGTTTCAGCAGGCGACGCCGCATCAAACTCCTGGGTCAGCAGCGGCCGCCAGAATGCATCGTAGTAGACGCGCTTGCGTGCATTTCCGGTCGAAACATCCTGACGCCAATGGCCTGCAGCGACCCCATACTCATCTGCACTGCTTTTGCTGAAACTGCGAACAGTATCCGCCCATGCCACCGTGTCGCCCGCTGGATAGCGTATGCGCGAGATGCGCCCCATCGGGTCATATTCATACCCGGTTGCGGCACCGATCTCGTCTGTGACCGACGTGACGAAGCCATTGTCATCCACGCCACGAACCAGTGTCGTGCCATCTGCGAACTTCAGCGTCTGCGCAACGCCGCGCTTCCAGTTCGCCAGATGGGTGATGTGATTGTTCGCATCGGCAATACTCGAGAGTGAGCCATCCGGATTGTAGCTGTAGCGCTGCAGAAGGCGCCCGTGGCGGTGGAGTTCGATCGGAAGTGCCCGACCGTCGTAGGTGGTGCGAGTGATCACGGACGCCGTATCCGAGCTGGAAACGCGCGCCACCTGACCCAACACCCAGAGGCCAAGGTTGTCGCCATACTCAGTCACATCCGTACGGGCGTCTCCCTGACTACTGAACCGGGAGACGCTCAGTGGTCGAGCCAGGCTGTCAAAGCTGTTCGTGCGACGGGTGTAGACCACCCCGTCCAGGCGCGTGACGGTTGACAGCTCTGGCTGGATCGCCTCGCGGGGGAAGTTGTCGCCGGTATCCTGCGCGCTGACACCAAAACGCGCGGGATACGGCCGGCCTGCAGGAGAGAGCGCGTAAGTGTTCTCGACAACCTGCAGGATATCGCCGCCCTTGCCACGCTCAATGCGCAAGAGCTTTCCTTCGTCATACTTGAAGCTGTTTCCGTGGGTGTAGCGGGTCCACTCAGCGCCGGGCCCCTCCACCACCGTCGTTGCGCGACCCGCGCAGCTGTCACTCGTGCAGATCGGTTCGCCACACACCACTCCACCCGTCAATGGGCATGGCCGATCCATCGTTCCACCCGGGTAAAAAATGGAACTGATTGCGGAACTGTAGCTGTACTTCCAGGCCATCGGAGAAATGGCCGGTCCGCTGATGGTCTTCTCGATCAGCGTGTAGGCCTTGTACGCAATCGCCCACTGGTTGACATCATCACCGGTGTCGTTTCCACCTATCCCTGTCGTGAAATTCTTGCAAGATATCGGGACGTTGCTCCGGCCATGCTCGCGGATGGCGACAGTAAATGTCCCTACGGCCCCGGAAGGATGCTCGATACGGCCAGTTGCCAACTGCGGCCCCACGAGCGGAGTTCCGTCCATGAAGCAACTGCGGACTGGCTCATTTGGAATAGGCAGCGTGGCGTAGTACGCGGCATTGGAGAGGCCCGAGAAGTCGATCTTCCACTGGCTTCCATCAGGTTGGATGACCGCCGACAGCGAGACCTTGCCGTCGCTTCGATACAGATAGCGCCAAGTCCGGCCATTCGTGGTTGCGGTCTCGATCTGACCTCGTGGATTATAGGAAAAACTGATCTGACGCCCGTCACTGGCAACGATGGATTGCAGTCGAGCGGGGGCATTGGCTGCGTTGGCATAGTTGTACGCCACGCTATTGCCGAACCGATCTTCAACACGCGTGGCGTACAGCACATTGAGCCTACGATCCAGCCGCTTTGTACCATTCAACGGATTCTTGATCTGCGGCTCGACGTACTGGGCCATCCAGTCGAACCAATAGCGGGTGCCGTCTGGCCCGACCGCCAGAAATCCCTCGCCGGTGCCGTTGCGAATGGCAGGCAGGCAGCCAACGAAGACCTGGTCGTTGGTCATCCAGTAGTACGGCCCCCCTTGGGCAGGTCTGGCCGTTGAACCATTGATCAGCAGCATTTCCCCGCTGGTCACGCCCGGAATGTTCATCGAGTTTCCGGACCACACGTCACTGACATCCATCGACCCGCTGAATGGAATGGACGGCTGCGCCTGGGACACTGTGCTGACACTGCAGCGCGCACCGGGCGACGCTGCGGCATGCCCCATGACCCAGTCTGTTGAGAAAACGCCACTGATGCTGGGCAAGTCCAGGTCCCAGTCAGCAAGAAGCGCATCGTTCTCGTACTGATAGCGATTCTTCATCACGTACTTGCGTTTCAGGCTCACTGGTAACGCGTGATGACTTTCCAGCGATACGTCAGCCGCCGAGAATGACAAGGCGCCATTTGAAAGACCTACGCTGTCTCCCAGCAAATCGTCCGACAACCTGGCAACGCCCATGCTGCTCTGCAAGCGCTTGTCGAACTCCTCCCAGGGATACTTGCCGGGCTGGGTATCCTGCGCAGCTGCGCCCGAAGCACTGAACATCCCCAGAAAAATCAGCCCGATCAGGCATCGACAGCTTCGCGCGTGCGTCTTCATGGCTTCCATAGCGAGATACCACTCCTTGGGTGCACGGAAGACGCATGCGCCATCCGATCAGGCAAGTGAACTCAACGTGAACCGGATGAATATCATTCACTCAGCCTTTGTTCAAGGGCCGAACGCGGCAAGCTGACCCTGAGCCTGCGTGACTGACGCCCCCCCCCCTAGGGCTGCAAACCCAGGACTGCGTACGAAGAACCAGCCCGCGAACCCGAGCATCCTTGAGCTGCCATGGACGATCTCGGGTGCACAGCAGAGACAACGATGCATTTGGCAACGGCGGCTGACATTGGCCGAACTGTTCGTAGGTGGGGATAAGGCCAACTTAGGACAGGATGCGAGGCGGTGGTTGGATGCTGCCGCGCCTCCGTCGGGGAGAGTCGCCCAGCCATCCTCATCGCTTCAGCTGACAGCCCCGCATCGAACGAGATCTTGTTCACCACATCTTCCTGAACGCGGCGATGCAACTCGATAGCGGGACCGAGCTTAATTTTGCTCTCGGGATGCAGCGCACTTGAAGCTTCATGTCCGTCCAGCGCTTCGTAGTAGTAGAAATTCGAGTATTTCTCAATAAAAATTTGGGCATCAACGGAACCCAACGCGAACTCTCTCACAAGCGTCGTCATCTCAATGATCGCAGCTTCAGTTTCCATGATCTACGTCACTCCAACTCATTGTTTGATCGGAAGCCATGCGGCCCGGGTACTGACGACCACCCTTGAGCTCAGCAACCGCCCGGGGTTCGAGGTGATCGTTGAGGAGCGCTTCGAGAGTGCAACTGGTAGGCTTCGACTTCGCAAGCGCAGGCAATCCGGACTGAACCTACTCAGCGACCGCTTGCCGGGCTTGGTCGCGGGCCTGATCCAGCGTCAGATGCTCAACCGAACCCAAGGTTCGACGCTTACCGTGGGCCCAGGTCACGATCCAAGCCTTGTGCCCTGAAGGCTGCACTCGCAGGATCAGACCTCGAACCTGGGCATCCCTAAGCTCATAGGGGCGGTCTCGGAGCTCAGCCGTGAGAACAATGCGTTTGGTGAGGGCGGATGACATCAGGCGGAGGATCCATAAGTGGCCATAAGACCAACTTAGGACAAGATGCGAGGCGGTGATTGGACAAGGATTGACCGCGACCAAGAAATTCGTGCGCTCTCAATCGTCGCGGGAAAATGCAAATCAAGGCAAATCCTTCGAACGCCGCCACATTCTTGCTGGATACATCCAGCCCAAATCAGTGCATCACAGCCCACATCTAAGCGTTCCGGCGCGGGAAAAACACACGCTGCGGCCGAAAGATCCTAAGCAGCATACGCCGGAACGCAAGACACATGCGCTCAACCTTGCCTATCCTAAAAAAAGTAAAACCCAGGTCACGCCCTTCGAATTCAAACATCCTCCCTTCAGAAATTTCCCAAACATCACGTATTGAAAAATATGTTCTGAATAATCCCATCTCAATAGTCGATACGAAATGTGAACCCATACGATCCAAAAGTACCCACCGCATGCGATCAACTGCAGTCGCAACATTCGATGACTTGATGAAAAACGTCGCTTGGAATCCGCCAACATCAGCCCCGAGGCCAGACGCTCGAACAAAGATCCCTTCAACCATGAACTCATAGAATCTCACAAGCCTATCTCCCCTTGCTCAGCTCTTGATCCAGCCTTTTAGAATCAATCCTTCCGTCAACTCGAAAATAACCCTGAAATCCACCATCCTCCCCCATCTTTACGCCCGGCATAGGCAGGCCAGTCTTCTCGCTGATCGCACCCATAGTGCCATTCCATCTTGCAATATCAGACTGCTCAGCAGGTCTAGGAACCGGGTCAGGGATGTACTCTGCCGAATCAGCAACTTGCTCAAGCGTACCGGCCAGAGCTAGTGCGCCGACGCTGACCTTACCCCAGAAGGAGTGTCCCCTTACGCTCTCTGTCTGGTAATGCGGAAGTCCTTTGCCGCCCCCCTCTAGTTCATGGCCCACATGTTTGAGCTGGCCCTCCGCCCCGTGTGCGGATGTCTCAATCTGCCTCGCTACTTGTCTTCTGTCCGCTATCACGTTCTGCTGCGCCCGGCGCGCACTGACGGCCTGCTCCTGAGTCAGTCGTGCAATCTTATGGGCCTGGTTTGCGGTGAGTCTGACGAGCCATGCAACTTTTCCGGCTTCTCCATCAGAATCTACGTAGGTGTACGGATTCCCGTTTGCATACCGGTACCTATTGAACTGCTCAACCGGTTTCTGATACGCCGTCACCGGATCAACCGATAAGAACACACCCAACTGCGGATCCATGTACCGCTGCTGCATGTAGCTCAGCCCGGTAGCCGAATCGCTCACATGTCCGGTATACCCTGGTCCGTCCGTGACTTCCCCGCCCACCACGGCGCCGTAAGGCTCGTAGTCATAGCGTTTGACCACGGTGCCATTGGCATCGGTCTCGGCCACAACCGAGCCCAAGGCATCGGTGTGGATGTAGGTGACCGTCTCCTGGGCGATTGCGGCTGGCGACAAGCCAAAGCCGATCAGCAGCACGCAGCACAGCCAGGCGCCTGATGCCCCCAGCTTCCGAATTCGATCTTCAAATCCCCTCAAGCGGGTAAATACACCGCCTGCAACTCCCCCGAACCTGCGCATCCTTCCAATCCCTGAAAGAGCCTTGGAGCAAGGCTGGGTATTCATAGCACAGGAATGGCTGGCTGCAGTTGCCAGGTCAGGAACTGTGCGAAGAGCTAAGCGCCTGGGAAGCCGGTGGGGCGAGTAGGCCGCGAGACTCGGAAATCCTGGGCTGCCAGCCATGGGCTGGCACTACTGGAGCTGCCGGCCAGCGGCCGGCACTACCGGAGCACAAAAAAAGCCCCGACCACGGGCCGGGGCTTTCCATTACAACTGGTGCCGGAAACAGGAGTCG
>NZ_RAHU01000008.1:0-411415 GCF_009659995.1 Stenotrophomonas sp. MH181796 | reverse complement strand
TTCAACGGATGTTGCATCCGTTCATCCATCGCGCTGCGGGAGGACCCCGCGAAGAGCAGCCGAGCGTGGGCTCGGCTCTACAAGAGCATCAGAAGGGCCGGCTGCGCCGGCTCTTCCCTGGTGTCAGGCAGCGACCAGGCGCACGCGGGCGAAGGTGCGCTTGCCGACCTGCAGCAGGCCTTCGAAGCCCGGCTGCAGCACCTGCTGGCCATCTTCCACGACTTCGCCGTCCACCTTCACCGCGCGCTCCTTGAGCTTGCGGTTGGCTTCGGAGTTGCTCGGGGTCAGGCCGGCCGCGGTCAGCAGTGCGGCGATACGCAGGCCTTCGGCCGGGATCGCCACGTCCTGCAGCGGCAGCTGGGTGATGTCGCCCTGCCCGGTCACCGCCGCTTCCCAGCCGGCAATGGCCTGCTCGGCCGCCGCGGCGTCGTGGAAACGGGTGGCCAGTTCACGCGCCAGGCGCAGCTTGACCACGCGCGGGTTCAGGCCGCCATTGGCCACCTGCTCGCGCAGCTGCATGGCTTCGGCCTGGCTGATGTCGAAGGACAGCAGCTCGATCCAGCGCCACATCAAGGTGTCGTCCACCTTCATGGTCTTGGTGACGATGTCGATGGCCGGCTCGCTGATACCAATGTAGTTGCCCAGCGACTTGGACATCTTGTTGACGCCGTCCAGGCCCTCCAGCAGCGGCATGGTCAGCACCACCTGCGGCTTCTGGCCATGGTGCTCCTGCAGGCCGCGGCCCATCAGCAGGTTGAACTTCTGGTCGGTCCCACCCAGCTCGACGTCGGCCTCCAGGGCCACCGAGTCGTAACCCTGCACCAGCGGGTACAGGAACTCGTGGATGGCGATGGACTGCTGGGCGGCATAGCGCTTGGCGAAGTCGTCGCGCTCCAGCATGCGCGCCACGGTGTGCTGGCCGGCCAGGCGGATCATATCGGCCGCGCCCATCTTGCCGAACCACTCCGAGTTGAAGCGGACTTCGGTACGGCTGCGGTCCAGCACCTTGAACACCTGCTCCTCATAGGTACGGGCGTTGGCCAGCACGTCCTCGCGGCTGAGCGGCTTGCGGGTCAGGCTCTTGCCGGACGGGTCGCCGATCATGCCGGTGAAGTCGCCGATCAGGAAAATGACCTGGTGGCCGAGGTCCTGGAACTGGCGCATCTTGTTCAGCAGCACCGTATGGCCCAGGTGCAGGTCGGGCGCGGTGGGGTCGAAGCCGGCCTTGATCCGCAGCGGACGGCCTTCCTGCAGGCGCGCACGCAGATCCTCGAGCTTGAGGATCTCGTCGGCACCGCGGCCGATCAGGGCAAGGGCTTCTTCAATCGAGGACACGTGACTACTCCCGGCAACGCCGATTCTTGTGTGGGGTGTTAAAGCGAAGTTAACCCGATTGGCTTCACAAAAGCCAATGGGCACAAGGGTTTGACGCGGTTTTCTCAGGTGTCTATGGTAACCGGCGATCAGGCCCGCGCTCCCGGGCCGCCAGGAAAAAACCGCCGATGCACAATTCCGAACAAGGGCGCGCACGCAAGCAGCGCTTCCAGGAACGCCTCCACGTCCTGCACGACAACGCCCTGCATCGGAAGCTCAGGCAACATCTTCCCGCCGCCTTCAATGAGCGCTGGACCCGCCGCCATTGGATGCATGCCAGTCTGTTCGCGACCATCGGCGCCCTGGTGGCGACGATCGTCCCCGGCTTCTCGCACACCATCGACGCGCCCTTCGCCGACAGCCACACCAGCCTGGCGCTGCCGTTGCCGCCGCTGACCATGGCCCGCCAGCAGCAGGTGCCCGGCGACAGCTGGCAGGTGCTGCGGGTGCAGCGCGGCCAGACCCTGAGCGACCTGTTCGACAAGGCCGGCATTCCGGCCACCACCCTGCACCGGGTGCTGGACCATCCCGGCGCGCGCGAGGCACTGACCAAGCTGCGCCCGGGGGCCGAGATCGCCTTCGACATGCCGCTGTCCGGTGACCTGCGCAGCATCCGCTTCGACCGCGATGCCGACAACCGGGTGGAACTGAGCCTGGCCGGCGATGACATCAAGGAGAAGGTGACCAAACGCGAGACCTCCACGCGCACGGTGGTCACCAGCGGCGAGATCACCAGCTCGCTGTATGCCGCGGCCCGGCGCGCCGGGCTGTCGCCGTCGGCGATCGCGACGATGACCGACGACATCTTCAAGTATGACATCGACTTCTCGAAGGACCTGCAGCCGGGCGACCGCTTCAGCGTGGTGATGGATGAAACCTGGCGCGAAGGCGAGAAGGTGGACACCAGCAAGATCCTGGCCGCGACCTTCACCACCGGTGGCAAGACCTATTCCGGCTTCCGCTTCGACCGCAACGGCAAGTCCGAGTACTACGACATCAACGGCCGTTCGCTGAAGAAGAGCTTCATCCGCATGCCGATCCCGTTCGCGCGGCTGAGCTCGACCTTTGGCGCGCGCAAGCACCCGGTGCTGGGCAAGATGCGCATGCACAAGGGCGTGGACTACGCCGCGCGCACCGGCACCCCGATCATGGCCGCCGGCGACGCCCGCGTGCAGTTCGCCGGGGTGCAGCGCGGCTACGGCAACGTGGTGATCCTCGACCACGGCCGCGGCCACACCACCCTGTACGGCCACATGTCGCGCTTTGCGAACATCAAGACCGGCCAGCGCGTGGCCCAGGGCACGGTGATCGGCTATGTCGGCTCGACCGGCCTGGCGACCGGCCCGCACCTGCACTACGAATTCCGCGTCAACGGCGAGCACCGCAACCCGCTGACCGTGACCATGCCGCCGCCGGAGCCGCTGAAGGGCGCCGAGCTGGTCGCCTTCCGCGCGCAGACCGCACCGGCGATGGCCCGCATCCAGGGCATGGAGAAGCTGATCTACGCCGACGCCAGCCCGGCGCCGACCAGCCGCGACGAAGCCGCCCCCGAGGTGGCCAGCGCCAGGGACAAGCAGGCGACCGGCCGCAAGCGCGGCTGAGCCCCTGCGTTGACGAAGAAGGACGCGGCAGCCCAAGCTTGCCGCGTCCTTTTTTTATGCCCGCCATGAACACGACTACCGACGCTGACGCCCCCCTGTACCTTGGCCTGATGTCGGGCACCAGCGCCGACGGCATCGATGCCGCACTGGTGCAGTTCCCGAGCAGTGGCGGCTGCCGCTTCGTGCACGGCCTGACTGCCCGCTGGGAGCCGGTGCTGCGGGCGCGGCTGGTGGCGCTGGGCGAAGGTGGCCCGCTGGACTCGCTGGAGGAGTTGGGCGAGCTGGACGCGCGGATCGCGATCAACTTCGCCGAGGCCGCCAACCAGCTGCTGGCCGAGGCCGGGGTGGACCGCAGCCAGGTGCGCGCGATCGGCTCGCACGGCCAGACCGTGCGCCATCGTCCGCTGGCCAACCCCGCCTTCACCGTGCAGCTGGGCGACGGCAACCGCATCGCCGAGCTGACCGGGATCACCACGGTCTCTGACTTCCGCCGCCGCGACGTGGCGGCCGGGGGCCATGGGGCGCCGCTGATGCCGGCCTTCCACCTCGGCATGCTGGGCACCGCCGACGAAGACCGCGCGGTGCTGAACCTGGGCGGCATCGCCAACCTGACCCTGATCCCGCGCGAAGGCGCGGTGCGTGGCTTCGATACCGGCCCGGCCAACGCGCTGATGGATGCCTGGTGCCAGCGCCACACCGGCCGCACCTTCGATGCCGATGGCGCGTATGCCGCCAGTGGCGCGGTGGACGAGGGCCTGCTGGCCGGCTGGCGTTCGGAGCCGTGGTTTGACCTGCCGCCTCCGAAGAGCACCGGCCGCGAACAGTTCCATCTGGCCTGGGCCGAGGCACACATGGGCGAAGGCCAGTACGCCGCCGCTGATGTGCAGGCCACCCTGCTGGAGCTGACCGTGGCGACGGTGGCCGATGCGCTGCTGGCGCAGCAGCCGCAGACCCGGCGCCTGCTGGTCTGTGGCGGCGGGGTGCGCAACCGGCAGCTGATGAAGCGGCTGGCGGCGCGGCTGCCGGAGGTGCAGGTGGAGTCCAGCGCGGTGCATGGGCTGGACCCGGAGTACGTGGAGGCGATGGGCTTTGCGTGGCTGGCGCAGCGGACGATGGACGGGCTGGCCGGCAACCTGCCGAGCGTGACCGGGGCGACGGGGCCGCGGATCCTGGGTGCGATCCACCTGGCGTGAGGTGGCGTCATCCACGCAGGTGAGGCGCCGTTGTAGAGCCGAGCCATGCTCGGCTTCGCGCGGGCCGGGCCAAGAGCAGCCGAGCATGGCTCGGCTCTACAAAAGCACTAATCGAAGCCCTGCCCTGCGGGCAGGGCCTGCAGGGCGGCGATGGCGTCGGAGAGCGCGTCCACTTCGGGATCACCGAAGCCGGAGCGGACCTCCAGTTCACTGCTGAACAGGCCCTGCTCCAGCAAGGCGGTGCAGGTCTGTTCGTGGGTCCAGCCGCGGGCGACCGCGACGCGTCGGATACGTTCCAGCAGCAGCGGGTCCAGGTCCCGCAGCACAACGTCGGCCATGCTCACTTCCCCGTTCGCAAGGCACCGCCCCCTCGGCGCGTCGGGGGCGATGATCCCGCAGACCGGGCGGGCAGGCAATCAGGCGACCGGCGGCGGCCCGCGGTCGGCGATCCGCGGCCACAGCCACGCCAGCAGCAACAGGGTCGGCACCACGGTGATCGAGCTGAGGATGAAGAACGTGCTGTAGGACGTGGCTTCGACGATGTAGCCGGAGACACCGCCGACGAACTTGCCGGGCAGGTTGGCCAGCGACACCAGCAGCGCGTACTGGGTGGCGGTGAAGTTGCGGTCGGTCAGCGACGACATGAAGGCAACCAGCACGGTGCCGGCAAAGCCCTGGAACAGGTTGTCGGCACTGAGTGCGGCATAGAACGCCCACAGCTTGCCCGGGTTGTGCGCCATCAGCAGGAAGGCCAGGTTGGACAGCGCCACGCCCAGTGCGGCCACCAGCAGCATGCGGCGGAAGCCGAACGCGGCCACCGCGATACCGCCCAGGAACGCACCACCGATCCCCATCCACACGCCGAACAGCTTGGAGACGGTGGCGATGTCGGCCTTGTCGAACCCCGAATCGAGATAGAACGGCCCGGCCATCACACCGATCACCTGGTCGGGGAACTTGAACAGGCCGACAAAGGCCAGCAGCACCAGTGCCAGCGCCACGCCATTGCGGCTGAAGAAGCTGGAAATGGGCTGGATGAAGGCTTCGGCGATATCGATGCGGCGCTGCACGGCGGTGACCGGGCGCTCCGGCTCGGCACACAGCAGGGTGGTGACGATCGGCAGCAGCATCAGTGCCGCCATCGCCAGATAGGCGACGATCCAGCCTTCGAACTGGGCCAGGTACAGTGCGCCAGCGCCCGCCAGGATCAAGCCGATCCGGTAGCCCAGCGTATAGGTCGCAGCCAGCGCAGCCTGGGCGGCCTGCGGCGCGATCTCGATGCGATAGGCATCGACGGCGGAGTCCTGGGTGGCGCCGGCGAACGACGCCACCAGCACCCACATCACCAGCGGCCAGACACCCTGTTCTGGCCGCACGAAGGCCAGTGCCACCAGGCCGACCAGCACCAGCGCCTGCGACACCAGCAGCCACGAACGACGGCGACCGAGCCCACCCAGCAACGGGAAGGCATAGCGGTCCAGCAACGGTGCCCACAGGAACTTGAGCAGGTAGAAGAAGCTGGCCAGGCTGATCAGGCCGATGCTGCCCAGGTCCAGGCCGACGTCGCGCAGGCGCGTGGACAGGGTCTGCGAAGCGATCAGCAGGAACGGCAGGCCGCTGCCGAAGCCAAGCATGGCCATGGTCAGCGCCGACGGGGTACCGAAGGCACGCTTGATTCCTGCCCAGCCCTTGTAGCTGACCGGCGTGGCCGCCTCGGTCACAGGTCGTAGTCCACGATGAACGGCGCGTGGTCGGAGAAGCGCTCGTCGCGGTAGATCGAGCAGCTGCGCAGGCGGTCACGCAGGCCCGGGGTGATGAACTGGTAGTCGATGCGCCAACCAACGTTGTTGGCGCGGGCAGCGCCGCGGTTGCTCCACCAGGTGTAGTCCTCGCCGGTGGGGTTGAGCAGGCGGTAGGCGTCAGCCCAGCCACGGCCGGCGGCGACATCGGTGGCCTGGCCATGGTCGGCGCACAGGGCGTTGAGCCAGTCGCGCTCTTCCGGCAGGCAGCCGGAGTTCTTCTGGTTGGACTTCCAGTTCTTGATGTCCAGCGCCGAACGCACGATGTTCCAGTCGCCGCACAGCACGTAGTCGCGGCCGCTGCGCGCCCATTCCTCGAGGATCGGCCGCAGCCATTCCATCACTTCGAACTTGAAGCCCTGGCGCAGGTCGCCCGAGCTGCCCGACGGGATATAGAAGGAGACCACGCTGAGGTTGCCGTAGCGCGCCTCGATGTAGCGGCCTTCGTCGTCGAACGGGGCCCAGCCCAGCGAGGTGATCACCTGGTCCGGCTCGCGCTTGCTGTAGATCGCCACGCCGCTGTAGCCCTTCTTGGTGATGGCGTCGCGGTAGAAGCAGTGGTGGCCGTCCGGGCGGAACATCGGATCGGTCAGCTGGTCTTCCTGGGCCTTGGTCTCCTGGATGCACAGGACGTCGGCGTCCTGGGACCGGAACCAGTCGAGGAAGCCCTTGGTTGCGGCGGAGCGGATGCCATTGGCGTTGAAACTGATGATGCGCATGCGGGGGACCTGCGGCGGGAAACCGGGCAAGCATACCGGTTGCCCGCGGGGCTGCGCAGTCCGCCAGGCCGGGCCGCGACACCCTTCACAGGGCCCCGGACGAGCGCGAAACGCCCAGCTGGATTAGGATTTGTGCTCCAAATGAAGATGAATCGAGTTTTGATGAGCGACCACCGCCACCGTTTCCTGCAGCTGGCCCTGACCGCCGACGCCCTGCGCTTCGGCCAGTTCACCCTCAAGTCCGGCCGGCTGAGCCCCTATTTCTTCAACGCCGGTCGTTTCGACTCCGGTTCGCTGCTGTCGCAGCTCGGCGCCTGCTACGCCGATGCCATCGATGCCACCGGGATCAAGTACGACGTGGTGTTCGGCCCGGCCTACAAGGGCATTCCGCTGGCCACCGCGATGGCCTGCGAACTGGCCCAGCGTGGCCGCGACCTGCCGCTGTCGTTCAACCGCAAGGAAGCCAAGGACCACGGTGAAGGCGGCCAGCTGATCGGCGCCGACATGAACGGCAAGCGCGTGCTGATCGTCGACGACGTGATCACCGCTGGCACCGCGATCCGTGAAGCGCTGGGCATCATCCGCGCCGCCGGTGGCACCCCGGCCGGCATCGTGGTGGCGCTGGACCGCCAGGAGATCGCTTCGGAAACCGATCGCCGTTCGGCGGCACAGTCGGTGGCCGAAGAGGCCGGCATTCCGGTGATCGCCGTGGCGTCACTGGCCGACCTGCTTGATTTCGCCTCCGGCAACCCGGAACTTGTGGGTTACCGGCAGCCGCTGGAAGCCTACCGGGCCCAGTACGGCGTCCGTTCGATCCGCTGACCGACCCAGGGGAAAGGTCATGTCCCGAGTTCCTGCTGTCCTCTTTGCCGGCCTGCTGCTGGCCGTGCCGTTCACCGTACCGGCGCAGTCGCGCGACAGCGGCAAGACGGAAAAGAAGCTGTACTGCTGGAACGAGGGCAAGGAGCGGATCTGCAGTGATTCGCTGCCGGCCGACGCGGTCAACCATGCCCGCGAGGAGTTCAACGCGAAGAGCGGCCTGCGCAATGCGCAGGTCCAGCGCGCGTTGACCGACGAAGAGCGCGCCGCCGCCAGCACGGAGGCGGCGCAGCAGCAGCTGGACCTGATGGCCGCGCAGACCCGCCAGCGCACCGAGCAGGCCATGCTGACCACCTATGGCAGCGAGGACGACCTGCGCCGGGTGTTCGCCGAGCGCCAGGAAGTGCTGGACAACAACCTGAAGACCGCCGAGTACAACGTCACCAGCCTGCGTGAGTCGCTGGTGGCGCTGCTGGCGGCCGCAGGTGACCGCGAACTGGCCGGTGGCAAGGTGGCCGACAAGCAGGCCGAGGCGATCCGCCAGCGGCACGTGCAACTGCAGTCGCAGCAACGCCTGCAGGCCGGGTTCCTGCAGCAGCAGCAGGCGTTGAAGGTGGAAATTGAAAGCACCCTGCAGCGCTATCGCGAGCTGAAGGGGCTGGTGCCGGCGAGCCAGGCTCCGTAATTCGCCTGTAGCGCCGGGCCCGCGCTCGGCTCTGCGTGACCTTGGGAAAGAGCAGCCGAGCATGGGCTCGGCTCTACAGCAGGCGGCGCCTGGTTACGGGTTGGCCCACGGAATTTATGCACTCTTTACGCGTCGGCCCGGTCCGGCGCGTAGTGCGTTTATGGGCGGCAGGACGACGATGACGGCCTGAGGTGGAGGGGTTCCACCAGGACGCTATTGCAATGTCCCCCTGGCTGTCGTTGTTGTGTGGCGTGCTGGTGCTGGTCGCCGCCGCCTATCTTCTTTATGTCGTGCTGCGGCCCGAGTCGTTCTGAGCGGAGCCGGCCATGACTGAGATGCTTGTGATTATTGCCGCCAGCCTGCTGCTGGCGTGGCCGCTGGGCCTGTACCTGGCCCGCGTGATGCGTGGCACGCCGATGAAGGTCGACGTGCTGTTCCACTGGATCGAGAAGCCGCTGTACAGGGTGTTCGGGGTCGATCCGTCGCGCTCGATGTCCTGGCGCGGCTACGTGCTGGCCTTCGTCCTGAGCAACGTGGTGGTCGCGGTACTGACCCAGGCGGTGTTCATGACCCAGGCCTGGCTGCCGCTGAATCCGGACCAGATCCCGAACATGCGCTGGGACACCGCGCTGCACACGATGATCTCGTTCCTGACCAACACCAACCAGCAGCACTATTCGGGCCAGGCGCAGCTGTCCTACCTCTCGCAGATGACCGGCATCACCGGCCTGCAGGTGGTGACGCCGATGATGGGCCTGGCGCTGGCGGTGGCGACGCTGCGGGCGTTGTTCTCGCGTGCGCCGCAGGCGGCGGCGACGGGTACCGGCGATGACCGCCAGGTGGCGGTGGGCAACTACTACGTGGACGTGGTGCGCCTGTGCGTGCGCTTCCTGCTGCCGCTGTGCCTGGTGTGGACCCTGCTGCTGACCAGCCAGGGCGTGCCGTCGACGATGACCGGTGGGCCGCAGGCCACGCCGATCGACGCCAGCGCCGGCTTGGCCGAACAGAAGCTGCCGCTGGGCCCGGTCGCGGCGATGGTCGCGGCCAAGCAGCTGGGCGCCAACGGTGGCGGCTGGTACGGCCCGAACAGCAGCTTCCCGCTGGAGAACCCGACGCCGCTGTCGAACGCGCTGGAAATCGTCGGCATCCTGCTGGTGCCGATGGCGGTGATCTTCATGATCGGTGCGTTCACCGGCCGACGTCGCTTCGGCGCCCTGGTGTTCAGCTGCATGCTGGGCATGTCGCTGCTTTCCACCGGCGCGATGATGTGGAGCGAAGGGCATAGCGCCAGCGCCGCCACTCCGCTGCTGATGGAAGGCAAGGAGGTGCGCTTCGGCGCCGATGGCACTGCGCTGTGGGCGGCAGTGACCACCCAGGTCTCCAACGGTTCGGTCAACGGCATGCACGATTCGCTGGCACCGCTGAGTGGCGGCATCGCGATGGTCAACATGCTGGTCAGCGCGATCTGGGGCGGCATCGGCTGTGGCCTGCAGCAGTTCATCGTCTATCTGCTGCTGGGTGTGTTCCTGGCCGGGTTGATGACCGGGCGCACGCCGGAACTGTTCGGCCGCAAGCTGGAGACGCCACAGGTGCGCCTGCTGGCCCTGCTGGTGCTGCTGCAGCCGATCACCCTGCTGGTGTTCACCGCGATCACCCTGGCCGTACCCGGCCTGGCAGGGACCTCCAACCCCGGCTTCCATGGCATCAGCCAGGTCTTCTACGAGTACGTCTCGGCCTACGCCAACAACGGTTCGGGCTTCGAAGGGCTGGGTGACGCCACGCTGTGGTGGAACCTGAGCTGCTCGCTGGTATTGCTGCTGGGCCGCTTCCCGCTGCTGATCATTCCGCTGGTGGTGGCCGCACAGCTGGCTGCCAAGCGCCAGGCCCCGGAGTCTGCCGGCAGCCTGCAGATCGAAACCCCGACCTTCGCCCTGACCCTGGTCTCGGTGATCGTCATCCTGACCGTGCTGCAGTTCATGCCGGCGCTGGTACTCGGCCCGATCGCCGACCACCTGAGCCTGGGACTGCACTAAGGACACCCTGATGAGTACCCAAGCAAGTTCAACCCGTAGTACCCATGCAGCGCGCCCTGCCCTGCTGGATGGCGCCGGCCTGCGCCGTGCGCTGGTCGACGCAGTGCGCAAGCTGTCGCCGATGCATCTGGTGCGCAGCCCGGTGATGGCGGTGGTGATGGCCGGCACGATCGTGGCCGCGATCGTCACCCTGACCGGCAATGCGCCACTGGGCTTCGGCCTGGCAGTGACCGTGATCCTGCTGGTGACCGTGCTGTTCGGCAACTTCGCCGAAGCGGTGGCCGAAGCGCGTGGCCGTGGCCAGGCCGCCTCGCTGCGGCGTGCCCGCCAGGACCTGGTGGCACGCCGGCTGGCGGCGCCGCAGCCGGGCGCCGCCGAAACCCAGGTGCCGGCCGCCGAACTGCGCCCGGGCGACCATGTGATCGTCAGCGCCGGTGAACTGGTGCCGGCCGATGGCGAGATCGTGCAAGGCCTGGCCACCATCAACGAAGCGGCGGTGACCGGCGAATCGGCCCCCGTGCTGCGCGAGGCCGGTACCGACCGTTCCGGCGTGATCGGCGGCACCAAGGTGCTGTCCGACCAGATCATCGTGCGGGTGACCGCCGAGCCGGGCCACAGCTTCCTGGACCGGATGATCGCGCTGGTGGAGGGCGCCAACCGCCAGAAGACCCCGAACGAGATCGCGCTGACCCTGCTGCTGGCCGCGATGACGCTGACCTTCCTGGTGGTGGTGGCCACGTTGCCGGCCATTGGTGCCGCCGTCGGCGTCAAGGTCGACCCGCTGCTGCTGATCGCGCTGCTGGTGTGCCTGATCCCGACCACCATCGGCGGCCTGCTGCCGGCCATCGGCATCGCCGGCATGAACCGTGCGCTGGCCGCCAACGTGCTGGCCAAGTCGGGCAAGGCGGTGGAGGTGGCCGGCGACGTCGACGTGCTGCTGCTGGACAAGACCGGCACCATCACCTACGGCGACCGCCAGGCCAGCCACTTCCATCCGCTGGCCGGCATCGACGCCAGCCAACTGCGCGAGGCGGCACTGCTGTCCTCGCTGGCCGACCCGACCCCGGAAGGCAAGTCGATCGTGCGCCTGGCGCGCGAACAGGGTTGTGCCACCGCCGAACCGGACCACGCCGAGTACCTGGCGTTCAGTGCGCAGACCCGCATGTCCGGCGTGGATCTGGAACATGGGCGGCAGATCCGCAAGGGCGCCGCCGATGCGATCCGCACCCACGTGCAGGCGCTGGGCGGCAACGTGCCGGCGGAACTGGCCGGTCGCGTCGAGCAGGTCGCACGCAATGGTGCCACCCCGCTGGTGGTGGCCGAGGGCCGCCACGTGCTGGGCGTGATCGAGCTGTCGGACGTGGTCAAGCACGGCATGCGCGAGAAGTTCGCGCAGCTGCGGGCGATGGGTATCCGCACGGTGATGATCACCGGCGACAACCCGCTGACCGCCGCCGCGATCGCTGCCGAAGCAGGCGTCGACGACTACATCGCCGAGGCTCGCCCGGAGGACAAGCTGGCACGCATCCGCCAGGAGCAGGCCGGCGGCCGCCTGGTGGCGATGGTCGGTGACGGGACCAACGACGCCCCCGCACTGGCCCAGGCCGACATCGGCCTGGCGATGAACTCCGGTACGCAGGCGGCGAAGGAGGCCGGCAACATGGTCGACCTCGATTCGGACCCGGCCAAGCTGCTGGCGGTGGTGGAAGTAGGCAAGCAGCAGCTGATCACCCGCGGCGCGCTGACCACCTTCTCGCTGGCCAACGACGTCTCCAAGTACTTCGCGATCCTGCCGGCGCTGTTCGCCGCGGCCGTTCCGACCATGGCCGCCTTGAACGTGATGCAGCTGTCCAGCCCGCGCAATGCGGTGCTGGCAGCGCTGATCTTCAACGCCCTGGTGATTCCCGCCCTGATCCCGCTCGCCCTGCGTGGCGTGCGCTTCCGCCCGGCCACTGCAACCGCGCTGCTGCGCCGGAACATGCTGGTGTACGGCCTCGGCGGCGTGCTGCTGCCGTTCGCAGCGATCAAGGCAATCGACCTCCTTCTTGTCCTGGTATTCGGCGCATGAACCGTTCCGCTTCCACCTCCACCTCCCTTTCGCGCGAAGCAAAAGCCGAGGCCCGCGTGGCCAGCCTGCAGGATGGCGCCAGCTGGCGCCCGGCGATCGGCCTGGGCCTGGCCACCCTGCTGCTGGCCGGCGCGGTCTATGCCGGCATCGCCACCGGCTTTGCCGGCCTGGCCTACCCGACCCAGGCCGAGGGCAGCCTGCTGCGCGATGGCAGCGGCCAGGTGCGCGGCTCGGCATGGTTGTCGCAGCCGTTCAACGGTGACGGCTACTTCCAGGCACGTCCGTCGGCAGCCAACTACGACCCGATGGCCGCGGCCGGTTCCAACATGGCGCGCAGCAACCCGGCCCTGGCCGAGCGTGTTGCCGCCAGCACCGCTGCGGTGGCCGCGCGCGAAGGCGTCACCCCGGCGCAGGTACCGGCAGACCTGGTCACGCAGTCCGCGGGTGGCCTGGATCCGCAGCTGTCGCCGGCCGCGGCGCAGCTGCAGGTGGCACGCGTGGCGCGCGCCCGTGGCCTGCCGGTGGAACGCGTGCAGGCACTGGTGCAGGCGCATACCGAAGGTCGCCAGTGGGGCCTGTTCGGCCAGCCGCGGGTGAACGTGGTGACGCTGAACTTCGCGCTGGACCACGCAGCCAAGGCACCGTGATGCCGGCCTGCACCGGCTGCGCGCACAATGGCACCCATGACTGATGCGCGTACCCGCCAGGCCGATGCCCTGGTCGAAGGCCTGCAACGCGAAGCCGGCGGCAAGCTGACCGTGTTCCTCGGCGCGGCGCCGGGCGTGGGCAAGACCTACACCATGCTGACCCGCGCACAGGAACAGCTGCGCCGCGGTGTCGACCTGGTGGTGGGCCTGGTGGAAACCCACGGCCGCGCCGATACCCAGGCGCTGCTGGAGGGCCTGCCGCAGTTGCCGCTGAAGGCAGTGGCCTACCACGGCCATACCCTGCAGGAGATGGACCTGGATGCCGTGCTGGCACGGCATCCGGCGCTGGTGCTGGTGGACGAACTGGCCCATCGCAATGCGCCGGGCAGCCGCCATGAGCGGCGCTGGCAGGACGTGATGGAGCTGCTGGACGCCGGCATCGACGTCTGGACCACGGTCAACATCCAGCACCTGGAAAGCCTCAACGATGTGGTGATGCGGATCACCGGCGTACGCGTGAGCGAGACCGTGCCGGACGGCGTGCTCGACCGCCTGCATGACATCGTGCTGGTCGACCTGCCGCCACGCGAACTGATCGCGCGCCTGCAGCAGGGCAAGGTCTATGTGCCCGAACAGGCTGCGCAGGCGCTGCAGGCGTTCTTCTCGCCGGCCAACCTGACCGCGCTGCGTGAACTGGCGATGCAGGAAGCCGCCGACCGCGTCGACAGCAGTCTGCGTGAAGCACGCGCCGCACGCGGCGAGAGCAACCTGCCGCTGCGTCGCGGCGTGCTGGTGGCCATTGATGGCGGCGGTCAGAGCGAATACCTGGTGCGGGTGGCGCGTCGCATCGCCGAACGCCGCGATGCGCCGTGGACGGTGGTGACCGTGCAGGGCCGACGCCAGGACGAGGCGACCCGGCGCGAAATCGATGCGGCCTTCGCACTGGCACGGCGCCTGGGCGGCGACGCCGAACTGCTGCACGGATCGAGCATCGCCGATGCCCTGCTCGACCATGCCGCGCACAACGGCGTGTCGACCCTGGTGCTCGGCCGGACCCGCGAACGTCCGCTGGCGCGGATGTTCAACCGCACCCTGACCCAGCAGCTGATCCAGCGCGGCGCGCACTACGAGATCACCATCATCAGCACGCCGCAGGCACGCGCACGCTCGCGCCGCGAGGGGCTGATGGCACCGGTGCGTGGTTTCAGCCATGAACCCGTGCAGGCCCTGATCGCCACGGCGTTGGCGTGCGTGGTTGCCTGGCTGGCCGAACGCTGGGTGGGCATGGCCGACCTGTCGATGGTGTTCATCGTGGCGGTGGTGCTGGTGGCTGCACGCACCCGTGCCAGCGTGGCGGTGATGGCGGCGATCCTGTGTTTCCTCGCCTACAACTTCCTGTTCATCGCACCGCGCTTTACCTTCGCCATCGGCGCACGCCAGGGCGTGATCACCGTCTTCCTGTTCCTGGCCGCCGCACTGGTGGCCGGACGCCTGGCCTCGCGCCTGCGCATGCAGGTGATCGCGCTGCGTGCGGCCAACCGCCATGCACGTGCGCGCCAGCAGCTGGGCCGGCAGCTGGCCAGTGCCGCCGGCAACGGCGAGGTGGCACAGGCGGGTCGGCATGCACTGGAACAGGCGATGGACGTGCCGGCATGGCTGCGGATCGGCGCCGACACCGCAACCGGTGGCCGCAGCCAGCCCGGCGACACCGACCTGGCCGCCGCCGACTGGGCGCTGCGCCATGGCCAGCCCAGTGGACGCTTCACCGATACCCTGGCCGGTGCGCAGTGGTGGTTCCTGCCGCTATTGGATGGCGAGGACCGCGCGATCGGCGTGGCCGGCCTGTACCTGCCCGGCGCACAGGCGCGCCTGCTGCCCGAACAACGGCAGCTGGCCGAAGCAATGGTCGACGACATCGCGCAGGCCGCGCTGCGCACGCGGCTGGTGGCCGAACTGGAGCAGGCGCACGTCAGCAACGAGACCGAGCGACTGCGCTCGGCGCTGCTCTCTTCGGTGTCGCACGACCTGCGCTCGCCACTGGCGGCGATGATCGGCTCGGCCGACAGCCTGGCCAGCTACGGTGCGGCAATGGATACGGCCGATCGCCGTGCCCTGCTCGACACCATCCTGGTCGAGGGCGAGCGGCTGGACCGCTACATCCAGAACCTGCTGGACATGACCCGCCTCGGCCACGAAGGATTGAAGATCAACCGCGACTGGATCGGCGTGGACGAACTGATCGGCTCGGCCGCACGGCGCCTGCAGCGCTACCAGCCGAAGGTGCGGCTGGAACTGGACATTCCGGCCACGCTGGCGCCGATCTGGGTACACCCGGCGCTGGTCGAACAGGCGGTGTTCAACGTGATGGAAAACGCGGCCAAGTTCTCACCGCCGGATGCGGCCGTGCAGGTGCAGGCGCGCGAGCTGGACGGCCAGCTGCGCATCGACGTGATCGATGCCGGCCCCGGCATTCCCGACGACGAGCGTGCGCGCATCTTCGACATGTTCTACAGCGTGGAGCGCGGTGACCGTGGCCGCCACGGCACCGGCCTGGGCCTGACCATCTGCCAGGGCATGATCGGCGCGCACGGCGGCAGCGTGCAGGCGCTGCCCGGGCGCGACGGTCGCGGTACTCTGATCCGCATCACCCTGCCCCTGCTCAAGCCAGCCTCCCACGATGAGCCCGACCCCGATTGATGCCAGCGTGCCGGCCGCGCGCGTGCTGGTGATCGATGATGAAACCCAGATCCGCCGGTTCCTGGACATCAGCCTGCGCGCGCAGGGCTACCAGGTACGGCAGGCCGCCACCGGTCAGGAAGGCCTGCAACTGGCCGCCAGCGAGGACATGGATCTGGTGATCCTGGATATCGGCCTGCCGGACATGGAAGGCCACGAGGTGCTGGAACAGCTGCGGCAGTGGAGCCAGGTGCCGGTGATCATGCTGACCGTGCGCGCCGGCGAAGCCGAGAAGGTACGGGCGCTGGACACCGGCGCCAACGACTACGTGACCAAGCCGTTCGGCACGCAGGAGCTGATGGCGCGGGTGCGGGCGCTGCTGCGCACCCGCAGCGTGCCCAGCGACGGCACACCGCCGGTGTTCGACGACGGCCACCTGCATGTGGACCTGGTGCGCCGTGAAGTGGCGCTCGACGGCGAACCCGTCGCATTGACCCGCAAGGAGTACGCGTTGCTGTCGCTGCTGCTGCGCAACGCCGGGCGGGTGGTGACCCAGCCGCAGATCCTGCAGGAGATCTGGGGACCGACCCACCAGCACGACACCCACTACCTGCGCATCCTGGTCGGCAAGCTGCGGCACAAGCTGGGCGATTCAGCGCTGGATTCGCGCTACCTGTTCACCGAACCGGGCGTGGGCTTGCGGTTCAAGGGGTAGTGCCGGCCGCTGGCCGGCAACCTCCTGAACCCCAGAACCATCCTGTGGTTGCCGGCCAGCGGCCGGCACTACCCGATCGATCCAATCCCGATCAATCAGAACCCCAGCGGGGTGTCGCCCAGCACTGGCTGCAGCTGGCTGCGGAACAGCGCCTGGATACGTTCCAGCGCCGCCTCGTCATTGCCCTCGAAACGCAGCACCAGCACCGGCGTGGTATTGGAGGCGCGCACCAGGCCCCAGCCATCGGGGAAGTCCACGCGCAGGCCGTCGATGGTCGACAGGCGACCGCCCACATACGGGTTGTCCGACGACTGCGCCGCCGCCACCAGCATCGCCACCAGCGCATGCGGCGTGCCTTCGGCCACCGGCACCTTCAGCTCAGGCGTGGCCACCATCTCCGGCAGCTCTGCCAGTACCTCGTCCGGGGTCTCCTCGCGCTGGGCCAGGATCTCCAGCAGCCGCGCAGCCGCATACAGGCCGTCGTCGAAACCGAACCAGCGTTCCTTGAAGAAGAAGTGGCCGCTCATCTCGCCGGCCAACTCAGCATCGGTCTCGCGCATCTTCGCCTTCATCAGCGAATGCCCGGTCTTCCACATCAGCGGACTGCCGCCATTGCGCAGCACGTGGTCGGACAACTTGCCGGTGCACTTCACGTCGTAGATCACCATCGCGCCGGGGTTGCGCATCAGCACGTCGGCGGCGAACAGCATCAGCAGGCGGTCGGCATAGATGATCTTTCCTTCGCCGGTGACCACGCCCAGGCGGTCACCGTCGCCATCGAAGGCGACGCCGAGATCGGCACCGAAGCGCTTCACCGTCTGCACCAGGTCTTCCAGGTTCGCCGGCTCGCTGGGGTCGGGATGATGGTTGGGGAAGCTGCCGTCGACATCGCAGTACAGCGGGATGACTTCCGCACCGATCGCTTCCAGCAGCTGCGGCGCGAGCGCGCCGGCCACGCCGTTGCCGGCATCGGCCACGACCTTCAACGGGCGATCCAGCTGCACGTCGTCGGCAATGCGCTGGATGTAGTCGGCGCTGATATCGCGCTGCTGGTAATCGCCCGGTTCGGCGGCCTGCACCAACCGTCCTTCAATGATGCGCTGGTAGAGATCGGTGATGGCATCGCCGGACAGCGTCTCGCCGCCGATGACCACCTTGAAACCGTTGTACTCGGGCGGGTTGTGGCTGCCAGTGACTGCCACGCAGGTACCGGTACGCAGGTGGAAGGCGGCGTAGTACACCAGCGGCGTCGGTGCCAGGCCGATGTCGATCACCGCACAACCGGCCCGACGCAGGCCCTCGGCCAGGCCTGCGGCCAGCTCCGGCCCGGACAGGCGGCCATCACGGCCGACCACCACCTCGCGCAGCCCCTGTTCCAGGGCCACGGTGCCGATGGCCTGACCGATCAACGCAGCGGTCTTCGGCGTCAGTTCGCTGCCAACCACGCCGCGGATGTCGTAAGCGCGGAAAATGCCGGCGGCCAGTTCCTCGGCCGGCACCGGCGGCGGCGGCGGTGGCGTGCTTTCCTCGCTGGCGGCGGCCAGCGGGGGCGGCGCCATCTGCAGGCTCTCGCTCAGGGTCGGGCCATGGTCGGCCTCCGCTGCAGCGGCACGGCGCGGCAGTGGCAGGGTCTTCGGCAGTCGGCCACGACCGACCACCAGCAGCACGGCGATGAACGCCAGCAGCAGCGCGACGATGGCGCTGGCCAGCGCGCCCAGGCCCAGCGGGCCGGCTTCAACATTGGGCACCGCGGCGACCAGCCGCAGCGGTGTACCGGCGACCGGCCGTGCCAGTGCCTCGGCGCTTTCCGCCAGGCCGGAATCGCCTTGGGCGACGAGGTCGTGCGCGCCCTGGCGCAATCCGAGGAAACCCGTGGACGGCGCGCTGACCTGATCCAGCGGTGAGGTCAGCCGCAGCAACGGCTGGCGCACATACAGCACCGCCGGGCCGAGGCTGCCCAGTTGAACCGGCGCTGCCAGGCCCAGGCGATTGCCACCGCCATCGCGGACCACGCGCAGGCTGGGCTTGCCTTCGGCCAATGCCGCTTCCAGCAGCGCCAATCGGGCATAGCCAAAGGCGGCCGGGTCGGCGTAGGCGTTGGCCAGATCGGCAGTCAGCACGTCAGCCTGCTCCACGCCGGTCCAGCTCTCGCGCACGGCCAGCGCCGCTGCCGCGGCATCACCGGCCTGCAACGCCTGCTGCACGCGTTCGTTCTTCAGCTGCTGCTGCAGCTGCTTCAGCTGGCCGGCGGCCGCGTCCTGCAGGCCCTGCACGGCCTGGTCACGTGCTTCTTCCAGCGCCTGGCCGTTGGCCTCCTGACGCCATTGCTGCACCGCGCTCCATCCGAACCAGCCGGCCAGCAGGATCAGCAGCACCCCCAGTAGTGGTGCACTGCGACCCAACGACCGTCCCCGCTGTCCTTCCCCGATGCCGCTCATCGATGTCCCCCGTCAACGCACCCCGGTATGGCCGAATCCACCCGTTCCCCGCACGCTGTCGGTGAAAGTATCCACCACCTGCAGGTTGACGCGGGCAATCGGCACGACCACCAGCTGCGCGATGCGATCGCCCGGCTCGATGGTGAAGGCCTCACGGCCACGGTTCCAGACGCTGATCAGCAGCGGGCCCTGGTAATCGGCGTCGATCAGGCCGGTGCCGTTGCCGAGCACGATGCCGTGGCGATGGCCCAGCCCCGAGCGCGGCAGGATCACCGCGCACAGGTGCGGATCGGCGATGTGGATGGCCAGGCCGCTGGGCACCAGCGCGGTGTCGCCCGGCTGCAGGGTCAGCGCGGTATCCAGCGCCGCGCGCAGGTCCATGCCGGCGCTGGCCTCGGTAGCGTAGGCCGGCAGTGGCCAGCTGTCGCCGAAACGCGGGTCGAGCAGCTTGACCTGCAGCGGTTGGGAAGTGAAAGCCTGGGTCATGCCTGGAGTCTCCGCGCGATCAGCGCCAGCAGTTGTTCGGCCAGCTCACGCTTGGAGGTGGCCGGGAATACCTGTTCACCGTCCTGCCAGAAGGCCGTGGCGGCATTGTTGTCGCTCTCGAAACCGCCACCGCTGATGCCGACCTGGTTGGCGATCACCAGGTCGAGGCGCTTGTCGACCAGCTTGCCACGCGCGTATTTCTCCACGTCGTGGGTCTCGGCGGCGAAGCCGACCACCAGCTTCAGCGACTGGGTCTGCGCGGCGACTTCGGCAAGGATGTCCGGCGTGCGCACCAGCTCGATCACCAGCGACTGGCTGTCGGCGGTCTTCTTCAGCTTCTGCTGGGCCACCTGGCGCGGTGTGTAGTCGGACACCGCTGCGGCACCAATATAGATGTCGGCCGGCAGCGACTTCAGCACGGCATCGCGCATCTGCGCGGCCGAGCGCACGTCGACGCGCTGCACGCCGGGCGGCGTCGGCAGCTGTACCGGGCCGCTGACCAGCACCACCTGAGCACCCATCGCAGCGGCGGCAGCGGCCAGGGCAAAGCCCATCTTGCCGCTGCTGCGATTGCCGACATAGCGCACCGGATCAATGTCTTCATAGGTCGGGCCGGCACTGATCAGCAGGCGCAGGCCCTGCAGCGCGCGGGTTTCCGGTGCGGCAACCGCAGCGGCGGCACCGCCGTTGGCGGCCAGCGCGGCAACGATGTCGGCCGGTTCGGCCAGCCGGCCGGGACCGGATTCACCTTCGGCCAGCGGGCCGTCGACCGGGCCGATCACCTGTGCGCCGCGCTGGCGCAGCAGGGCGATGTTGGCCTGGGTGGCCGGATGCAGCCACATGCGGTGGTTCATCGCCGGGCAGACGGTCAGCGGCGCGGTACTGGCCAGGCACAGCGTGCTGACCAGGTCATCGGCGTGGCCCTGGGCCAGCCGCGCCAGCAGATCGGCGGTACCGGGGGCAACCACGATGCGGTCGGCCCAGCGCGCCAGCTCGATGTGGCCCATGGCCTGTTCGGCGGCGCTGTCCCACAGCGTGGTGCGGGTGGGCTGCCCGGACAGGGCCTGGAAGCTGAGCGGAGTGACGAACTGCTGGGCACCGGCGGTCATCGCCACCTGCACCTGGGCACCGGCGTCGCGAAGGCGCCGCACCAGCTCCAGGGCCTTGTAGGCCGCGATCCCGCCTCCGACGCACAACAGCAGTTTCTGACCTTCCAGCGCGCGGGCCGGCGCGGGGGAAGCGTTGGGGGAGTCAGCCACCTGGAATTCCTGTGCAAACGAGGGCGTTAGCTTACCCGATGGTCGGTAATGTCCCGGTGCACGGTGCACATAGCGGACAGCTATCAGCAGATGGAGCGCGCTGCGCTTGACCCGGGGTTTGCCGGGCATCGGTTTCGGACCTTTCCTATACCTCTGCGGCCCTGCCCTTTTGCAGAATCAGGCGTTGGCCGCTGTGTGCTGCGGTCCGTCCGATCCCCGAGGAGCCGCGTGCACCCGCGCATCATCATTGCCGACGACCATCCGGTGGTTCTGCACGGCATCCGCATCGTGCTGCAGACCCACCTGATGGAGATCGTCGGCAGCGCCAGTGACGGCGCGGAGCTGCTGCAGCTGCTGGATCGGCATGACTGCGATGCGGTGCTGACCGATCTGTCGATGCCGGGCGACGGCCCGGATGGCCCGGAACTGATCGATGCACTGCGCGAGCGCCATCCCGGGCTGCCGGTGGTGGTGCTCACCGGAGCTCGTCATCCTGGACTGCTTGACGGCCTGCTGCGCGAGGGCATCAGCGGCCTGGTCGACAAATGCGCCGATTTCACCGAGCTGCCGCAGGCGCTGAGCGCGGCACTGGCCGGCCAGGTGTTCGTTTCCCAACAACTGCGCCACCACCTGCAGGCCCGCGACCTGCTGTTCCCGCGCGAACCGGCGCCGCTGTCGGCGCGGGAACAGGAAGTGCTGGATCTGCTGGCGGCCGGGCTCAGCGTGAATGCCGTCGCCGAACGCTGCGGGCGCAGCCCCAAGACGATCAGCCGGCAGAAGGCCGAAGCCAAGCGCAAGCTGGGCCTGCAGAACAACCAGGAACTGTTCGACTATCTGCAGACCCGGCGCGGGTGAGGCATCGCCCGACCCGGTGCTGCGGTGTGCACCGATGGGAGCCGCCACGCGGGCTGGCGATGATGCAGGCATGCCCATCCATGACTGGCCCGAACAGGAACGCCCCCGCGAGAAGCTCATCGCACGTGGGCCCACCGCACTTTCCGACGCCGAACTGCTGGCGTTGTTCCTCGGCTCCGGATTCGGTGGCCGCGATGCCGTGCAGACCGCGCGCGACCTGCTGCAGGCGCATGGCCCGTTGCGGGTGCTGCTGGACCGCTCCGCAGGCGACCTGGCCCGTCTGCCCGGGCTCGGCCCGGCGCGCAGCTGTACGCTGGCCGCCGGGCTGGAACTGGCCCACCGCTACCTGGCGGCAGAGCTGGAGCACGGCGAAGCGGTCGGCAACAACCCGGCCGCGGTCGGCCGCTACCTGCAGCACCGCCTGCGCGGGCAGGCGCGGGAAATCTTCATGGCGCTGTTCCTGGACAACCGCCACCGCCTGATCGCCTGCGAGGAACTGTTCCACGGCACCATCAACGCCGCCCCGGTCTACCCCCGCGAAGTGGTGCGGCGCGCCCTGCTGCACAACGCGGCGGCGGTGATCCTCAGCCACAACCACCCCTCCGGCGACCCGGAACCCTCCGGTGCCGATACCCGCATCACCGACGAACTGCAGCAGGCGCTGGCGCTGGTGGATGTGCGCCTGCTGGACCACTTCGTGGTCGGTGAGGGCCGCCCCGTTTCGTTTGCTGAACGAGGCCTGCTGTCGCCGCCCCAGCCCCGCCTGTTCGGCTGAGCGCCCGCCCTCCAGGCGCCATCGGTCGCCCCCACAGGCAGGTTTCGGTCAGCGTGGCCGCTGGTATCTGCGCTAAAATGGGCGATTCCGCCGCTCATTCTCACAGCAGGCCTCGTGAAAAATCTCCTCCGCGCCCTGATCAGCCAAGGCATCGAAGCCTTGCGCGCCAATGGCACCCTGCCCGCCGACTCCCTGCCGCCGGACTTCGTGGTCGAGCGCCCGAAGACCCGCGATCACGGCGACTTCGCCACCAATGCCGCGATGCTGCTGGCCAAGGCCGCGCGCAGCAATCCGCGCGCACTGGCACAGGCGCTGGTCGAGGCGCTGCCGCGCAGCGAGGACGTGAGCAAGGTCGAGATCGCCGGCCCCGGCTTCATCAACTTCCACCTGGCCCCGGCCGCGTACCAGCGCGAAACCGCCTCGGTCATCAAGGAAGCCCACGACTACGGCCGCAACCTGTCCGGCAATGGCCGCACGGTGGGTGTGGAGTACGTGTCGGCCAACCCGACCGGCCCGCTGCATGTCGGCCATGGCCGCGCGGCGGCGATCGGCGACTGCGTGGCACGCGTGCTCGATGCGAACGGCTGGAACGCCAAGCGCGAGTTCTACTACAACGACGCCGGCGTGCAGATCGAGAACCTGGCGCTGTCCACCCAGGCACGGATCAAGGGTATCGCGCCGGACCAGGATGGCTGGCCGGAGGGTGGCTACCGCGGTGAATACATCGCCGACGTCGCCCGCGCCTACATGGCCGGCGCCAGTGTCGATCTGGAAGGCAGCACCGTGGTCGGTGCCAAGGACCCGGACGACATGCAGGCGATCCGCCGCTTCGCCGTGGCCTACCTGCGCAACGAGCAGAATCTGGACCTGGCCGCGTTCGGCGTCGACTTCGACATCTATTTCCTGGAAAGCTCGCTGTACGCCGACGGCAAGGTTGCCGAAGCCGTGGCCAAGCTGCAGGCTTCGGGCCACACCTATGAGGAAGGCGGCGCGCTGTGGCTGCGCAGCACCGACTTCGGTGACGACAAGGACCGCGTGATGCGCAAGTCCGACGGCACCTTCACCTACTTCGTACCGGACGTGGCCTACCACCTGTCCAAGTGGCAGCGCGGCTACGAGCGTGCGATCACCGAGCTGGGTGCCGACCATCACGGCTCGCTGGCGCGCGTGCGTGCCGGCCTGCAGGCCATGGAAGTGGGCATCCCGCAGGGCTGGCCGGAATACGTGCTGCACCAGATGGTCACCGTCATGCGCGGCGGCGAGGAAGTGAAGCTGTCCAAGCGTGCCGGCAGCTACTTCACCCTGCGCGACCTGATCGAGGAAGCTGGCCGCGATGCGACCCGCTGGTTCCTGATCGCGCGCAAGCCCGATTCGCAGCTGACCTTCGACATCGACCTGGCCCGCCAGCAGAGCAACGACAACCCGGTGTTCTACGTGCAGTATGCACACGCCCGCGTCTGCAGCCTGCTGCGCCAGGCACAGGAGAAGGGCCTGGTGTACGAACAGGGCAACGGCCTGGCCAACCTCGGCCGCCTGGCCGACGACGCCTCGCTGCTGCTGATGAACGAGATCTCGCGGTATCCGGAAGTGGTGGAAGCAGCCGGCGTGGCGCTGGAGCCGCATCTGGTGGCGCAGTACCTGCGTGAATTGGCGCACGCGTTCCACACGTGGTATCACGGGACGCCGGTGCTGGTGGAAGACACCGCCGACCGCAATGCCAAGCTGACCCTGGCCTGCGCGGCACGCCAGGTGCTGGCCAATGGCCTCGACCTCCTGGGCGTCAGCGCCCCGGAAAAAATGTAAGCATCAGGAGACGCAGTACTCATGGCAGCACGACGCGGCAAAAGCCAGGCACGACGCAACAGCGGCAGCCAGGGCACACCCGGATGGGTGTGGCTGGTGGCCGGTGTAGCGATCGCGGCCGTGGTGTTCCTGGCGGCGCCGAACCTGTTCAAGGGCGAAGGCGATGGCTTCCTGCGCGCCGGTCCGCAGCCGAACCCGAATGCGCAGCCGGCCCCGGTTGCTGATGCCGACAGCGATGTCGGCACCCAGCCGGCCGCGCAGCCGACCACGCCGAAGCCGGCCGAACCGGAAAAGCCGGCCGCCACCCAGTACGACTTCTATACCCTGCTGCCGGGCAAGGAAGTTGAAATGTCCGACGCCGAACTGGCCGCCAGCGCGCGTGCCGAGGACCAGCGCCGGGCCAAGGCCGAAGCGCAGCGCGCGCAGGCGGCACTGGAAGGCAAGCCGGTTCCGCCGCCAGCGGCTACCGCGCCGGCACCGACGGCCACGGCCAGCGTGGCCAGCACCGCACCGGTGACCGCCACCAGCCGTCCGCTGCCGGCACCGCTGAGCGAACGACCGGCTGCGGCGACGCCGCCGGCGTCGACCAGCACCACCGCCGCCACTCCGGCAGCGCGTGCGGAAACCGCGCCGACCGCGGCCACTCCCCCGGCCGCTGCGGCACCGGCTGCTGCCGACAACGCCCGCTACATCCTGCAGGCGGGTGCGTTCGGCGCCTCCGGCGACGCCGAAGCCACCAAGGCCAAGCTGGCCATGATGGGCCTGGCGGCACGCGTGGAATCGGCGCAGATCAACGGCAAGACCGTGTACCGCGTGCGCATGGGGCCATACGGCAGCGCCGGCGAACTGTCCGAAGCCAAGCAGAAGCTGGATGGCACCGGCCTGCAGGCGATGGCGATCAAGGCGCAGTGAGCCTGCCGAAGTGAATGAAAAAGCCGGGCACTGCCCGGCTTTTTTTGTTTCTGTAGCGTCGAGCCATGCTCGACTGGGGGTAGAGCAACAGTCGAGCAAGCTCGACTCTACAGACGGCGGTCAGCCTTCGCGGGCGACCTGGAAACCGGCGAAGGACTGGCTGACCGGCATCAGTTCCAGGCGATTGATGTTCAGGTGCGGCGGCAGCGTGGCCACCCAGAAAATCTGTTCGGCGATGTCTTCGGCGGTCATCGGGTTGGCGCCGGTGTAGAGCTTGTCCGACGCTGCCTGGTCGCCATGGGTACGCACCACGGTGAACTCGGTTTCGGCCATGCCCGGCTCGATCGTGGTCACGCGCACGCCGGTGCCGTGCAGGTCCGAACGCAGGCCGAGCGAGAACTGGCTGACGAAAGCCTTGGTGCCACCGTAGGCATTGCCGCCCGGATACGGGTAGACACCGGCCACCGACGAAATGTTGATGATTGCGCCCTTGCGCTCCACCAGTTGCGGCAGCAGGCGGTGGGTCAGGGTCACCAGCGCGGTGATGTTGGTGTCGATCATCGTGGTCCAGTCCGACAACTTGGCGCTCTGTGCCGGCGCAGTGCCCTGCGCCAGGCCGGCGTTGTTGACCAGCAGATCGATCTCGCCAAAGGCCGGCGGCAGTGCCAGCAGCGCCGCTTCCATCGCCACCGGATCGCGGATGTCGAAGGCGGCGGCATGCACCACGTCCTTGCCGTAGCGCTCGACCAGCGGCTGCAGGCGTTCGCCGCGGCGGCCGGTGGCGATCACCTTCCAGCCCGCCTGGGCGAAGCGGTGGACGGCGGCGGCGCCGAAGCCGGACGTGGCGCCGGTAATCAGGACAGTGCGGGTCATCAGGCAACTCCAGGGGAAAAACCAGACCCCCATTCTGGCACCGTCGGCCGGGGGTTGCGTTGCCTGATCGGCCAGATCCGGCCCCGCCTGTCGGGGTGGCCGGTACAATTGGGGCCATGATCAACAACGATGTCCTGCGCAGCGTGCGCTACTCCCTGGACCTGGGCGACCACCACGTGGTGACTCTGTGCCAGATGGCCGACCCCGCCTTCGCCGTGGATCCGGAACAGGTGAAAGCCTGGCTGCGCCGCGAGGACGAAGCCGGTTTCGAAGCGATGAGCGACAGCGCGCTGGCGCACTTCCTCGACGGCCTGATCGTGCACCTGCGCGGTCGCGATGAGAGCCAGCCTCAGCGTGCGGTGGAAACCCGCATCGACAACAACCTGGTGCTGAAGAAGCTGCGCGTCGCCTTCCAGCTGCGCGACGTCGATCTGATGGAGATCTTCGCCAGCGCCGGCTTCAACGTCTCCAAGTCGGAAGTGGGCGCATTGTTCCGCCAGCCCGGGCACACCAATTACCGGCGCTGCCTGGACCAGATGCTGCGCAATTTCCTCAAGGGCCTGAGCCTGCGCCTGCGCGGCTGAGCACGGCTTCGACAAACGCCCGCGCCGCCGGTGTCGGCAGTCGCTGCCAGACCAGGTGCACGCGGCGGGTCGGGGTCGGCTGCAGCGGAATCTGTACCACCCCCTGGAACCCGTCGGCGATCAACGCTGGCACGATGCCAACCGCCAACCCATGGCGGACGAAGCGCTCGATCAGTTCCATCAGATTGACCTCGAAGCGCACCGTATGCGGCAGGCCAGCGGCGGCGAAGGCATCGTCGGTCTGGCGGCGTGCACCGGTGCCGCGCGGAAAGTCGACCAGCGCCTCGTCCTGCAGTTCGGTCAATGGCAGCCGCTTGTGGCGGGCCAAGCGGTGCGACGGCGCCAGCACCGCCACCAGGTCTTCTTCCTGCAGCATCTGGTGGCAGACCCCGTCCAACCCCGCCGACGGCGCCAATCCGACCAGTGCCACGTCCAGCTCTCGCGACTGCACCTGCGCGATCAGGTCCTCGCTCTTGTCGACCCGCAGCTGGAACTCCACCTGCGGGTGCGCCTGCTGGAAGGCCGCCAGCATCGCCACCACATCGATGTCGGTCAGCGAGGAGATCTGCCCGATCGCCAGCAGGCCACGCACCTCGCCAGTGACGGCGGCCACGTCGGCGCGCAGGTGGCGCAGGCTGGCCAGCACCTGGCGTGCATGCACCAGCAGCGCCTCGCCGGCGGCGGTGGCCCGCACCTGGCGCGGCAGGCGCTCGAACAGCGTTGTGCCCAGTTCCTGCTCAAGATGGGCGATCTGGTGACTGAGCGCGGACTGCACCACGTGGCAGCGCTCGGCGGCGCGGGTGAAGTTACCCTCCTCGGCCAGGGCGACGGCGAACTCGAGCTGCTTGAGATTCACGCAACCATCTCATTTCCAGATGACAGGGATGATGATGATTCATTTCCATCATGGCTGCAGCAGGCGGACACTGTGCTCCCCCGCTTCCTGGAACACCGCGTGAGTCCGTCCCTTCCCCCTCTGCACCGCTGGCAGGTGCTGCTGATGTCGGTGGCTACCGGCGTGGCCGTGGCCAGCAACTACTATGCGCAGCCGCTGCTGCACACCATCGCCGATGCCTTCGGTGTGCCGTTCGGCCAGGTCGGCATGGTGGTCACCGCCGCACAGCTGAGCTATGCCGCCGGACTGATCCTGCTGGTGCCGCTGGGTGACCTGTTCGAACGCCGCCGCCTGATCGTGGTGATGAGCCTGCTGTCCGCCGGCGGGCTGGTGATCAGTGCCTGTGCGCCGTCGCTGGCCTGGCTGCTGGTGGGTACCGCGATCACCGGCCTGTTCTCGGTGGTGGCACAGGTACTGGTGCCGTTCGCGGCCACGCTGGCCGCACCGGAACATCGTGGCCGCGTGGTCGGCACATTGATGAGTGGCTTGCTGCTGGGCATCCTGCTGGCGCGCACCGTGGCCGGACTGCTTTCCAGCCTGGGCGACTGGCGCCTGGTGTATGCCATCGCCGCCGGCACCCTGGTGCTGACCGCGCTGGCGCTGCAGCGCGGCCTGCCGCGATTCCACCACAGCGCCGGCCTCGGCTATTTCGCATTGCTGCGCTCGATCGGCGTGCTGTTCGTGCAGGAGCCGGTGCTGCGCCAGCGCACCCTGCTGGGCGCCTGCAGCTTCGCCATGTTCGCGATCTTCTGGACCCCGCTCGCGTTCCTGCTGGCGCAGCCACCCTACGCCTACAGCGACGCCACCATCGGCCTGTTCGGGCTGGTCGGTGCCGCCGGCACGCTGGCTGCGGGCCTGGCCGGGCGCATGTCCGACCGCGGCCAGACCGGACGCGCCACCGCCATCGCGCTGGTGCTGTTGCTCCTGTCATGGCTGCCGCTGGGACTGTCGGCACACTCGCTGCTGGCACTGCTGGCCGGTGTGGTGGTGCTGGACCTGGCCGCGCAGCTGCTGCATGTCAGCAACCAGAACCTGATCTACGCACTGCAACCGGCGGCGCGCAACCGGCTCAACGCCGGCTACATGACCGGCTACTTCATCGGCGGTTCGCTGGGCTCGCTGCTGTCGGCGCAGGTCTACCAGCGCTTCGGCTGGACCGGGGTCTGCGTGGCCGGTGCTGCAGTGGCCGTGCTGGCCCTGCTGCTGTGGATGCCCGGCGCGCTGCGCGCACGCCAGGCTTCGGTGACTGACTAGAAGCTGCCCTGCAGCGCCAACTCCCACCGCCCACCGGCGTTGCCCGGGAACAGCCGCTTCGCTGCGTTGTCGGTGTCATGCACGGTGGCCCGCAGCTCCCACGCCGGGGTCAGCGAGGCGATGGCACTGAGCTGGCCATGCAGGTAATCGGGCCCCTGTGCGGTGGCCAGCCAGTACTGGCCTACCGCCGCTTCCAGGCGGAACCGCTCGTGCAGCGGCACCCGCACACCCAGCTGGGCATAGGTGCCGCGATGGCCACCGGCCAGTGCATCGTTGGAATGCGCCAGCTGCAGCCAGGCGCGCTGCTTCCAGGTCACGGTGGTATTGAGTTCGGTCCAGTCCAGCGCGCGGCCGGTACCTGGATACACATAGCGGGTCAGGTTGGCATCCAGTGTCCAGTCCGGTGCCAGCGCGCCGGACCAGCCTGCCACCAGGTCGAACTCGCTGCGCGCGCCATTGTCCGGTTTGAACGAAACGTTGGAGCCCCACACGCTGGCATACCAGCCCGATGCGACCGAGATCTTCGCGCCCGCCTGCACCGCCGGGTCGCCATCGCTCTGCGAGCTGCCACGCCACACGTAGTCGCTGGTCAGTGCGGCACTGCCGCTGACCTGCACCTGTGCCTGGGCGCTGCCGATGCCGAGCAGCCCTGCCAGGGCGGCCACCATCGCCGCCATCATCCCCTTGCTGTTCACTGCACTGTGTTCCTCGTTGAAGGCGGTTGCGCCGCCGGGAGCGCAGTGTCGAGGTGGTGGCCGTAACGGATCGAGGGTGCTGCCGGGCCCGTGGCGCAAATTCGGCGTAAATCCCGTGGACCGGGGGCCGCGTGCCAGCGGCGCGGTATCATGGCGCCTTGTTTCCAGGAACCAACCGCGTGGACGCCATCCTGACCCCGGTATCGATCGGCGAGCTGATCGACAAGATCACCATTCTCGAGATCAAGGCCGAGCGCATCGGCGATGTGGCCAAGCTGGCCAACGTCCGCACCGAGCTGGACGGCCTGCTGCCCTTGCTGCAGCAGCAGCTGCAGGCACAGCCGGCACTGGCCGTGCTGAAGCAGCAGCTGAAGGCGATCAACGAGCGCATGTGGGATATCCAGGACCAGCTGCGCGACAAGGAAGCAGCCCAGGTGTTCGACGATGCGTTCATCCAGCTGGCGCGTGGTGTCTATGGCACCAATGGCGAGCGCGTGCAGGTGAAGAACGAGATCAACCGCGTGGCCGGTTCGGCGCTGGTGGAAGAAAAGCAGTACCAGGGCGAATAAGCCGGCTCACCCTCATTCGAGCAGATGCCGGATGCGGAACAGTTCGCCGTCACTGCGGATGCCGAGCTTGCGATAGGCGGTCCGCTTCTGCGTACTGATCGTGCTGGCCGTACGGCCGAAACGCCGTGCGACCTCGCCGGTGCTGCAGCCCTGCAGGACCAGCCGGAGCACTTCGCGCTCACGTCGGCTCAATGCTGCGAGCAGCGGCTCCGGTGTCCGCCGCATCCGCGATCGACTCAACGGCGTGCGCAGTTCCGGCGGTACGAAGCGTCCGCCACGGACCAACACATCGACCGCGCGTCGCAGCATGTCCGGCGAAGTCTCCTTGGACAGGAAGCCGCGCGCGCCGGCCTGCATCGCCAGGGTCACCGTGCTGGCATTGCAGTGTGCGGACAGCACCAGCACCGGCAGCAGCGGCCAGCGCCGTGACAGCAGGCGAAGCAGGGACAATCCTTCCCCGGGCCCATGCGATGCCAGCAGATCGACCAGCAGCAGGTCGATGTCGCCGGGCTGGCGCTGCAGCAGGTTGAACAGTTCGCGCTCACAGGTGAAGCTGGCACAGACCTGCACGCCAGCGTGCCGGCGCAGTACGACTTCCACCCCCAGCCGAAGTACTGGATGCGGCGCCAGCATGGCCAGGCGGCAGGGCCGGTCGAGACACAGAGCGGGAACGGCAGGCGGCATCACACAGATCCGGCAATACGAAGTACCCACCGTAGGTCGGTGCTGCGGTCAGCGGAATCCAATTTATTGCAACAGAGCACGACCGGGGCGTGTGGTCAGGCGCGGTTTCGTTTCCCCACAACGCAACAGGCCCGGCAGAAGCCGGGCCTGTCGAGGCATCTTCAGCGCGCAGGCGCGCCGAGGAAGCAATTACCAGCTGAAGCGCGGGCCGACGGTGTATTCCTTGTCGCCGTCGCGGTTCATCTTCAGCTCGCCGTTCAGGCCCCAGTTCTGGTTCAGCTTGACCTGACCGCCCAGGCGACCGTACCACTGGCCTTCCGGATTGATGCCGTGCTTCTTCGAGAAGTCTTCGTAGCCGACCATGCCGTAGACTTCGGCGTGGGCACCGAAGGCGGTGCGGATACCGGCTTCAGCGCTGTAGCCGTTGAAGTCCAGGCCGTGCTTCTGGTCGCGCTTCTGGTAGGCAACGCGGGCAACGAAGTCGGTGGTCGGAGCGATTTCAACGTTGTAGCCGGCGCCGATCTTCCACTGGTCCAGCTTGATGTTGGTGTGGTCGATTTCCTGGCGGCTGTACTCACCGAAGGCGTGGAAGTTCGGCAGGAAGCCGTAGGAACCCTTCACGCCCCAGCCGTCGGCCTTGAACGCGTCGATGTCGGTCTTGGCGTAGTCAGCTTCGGCGTAGTTGTACGACAGGTTCTCAGCAGCCGAGGCGGTGAACGGCAGGGCAGCGGCCAGGGCCAGAGCAATCAGCGAATTCTTCATGGGGGTACACCTTTACTTTCTTATGGTGTGCAGCAGCGCCAGGGCGCCATCGCATCGGGAATGTAAATTCTCCGTTATTCGCCACAACGCTCCCTGAAAACAGCGGTCTTCGCATTGCTGAATTTTTTGGCTTGATTCAGGCTGCGTCTGGCATACGCGCGCGGCGCGCGTGCATTTCATGGGCTACAACGAACGTGCGCTGCTGAATTGTCGATCCATGACGCCCTGGTTCGTCGGGTACTTGAAGGCCGTGCATGCGGCACGGTCCATCCGGAGGCAGGCAATGAGCTACATCGATGGTTTCGTCCTGGCGGTGCCCACCGCCAACAAGGAGAAGTTCCTCGCCCATGCACGCACAGGCGATCCCGTTTTCATCGAGTACGGCGCGCTGCGTGTGGTCGAATGCTGGGGTGACGACGTACCGCACGGCAAGACCACCGACTTCTTCGGCGCGGTGAAAGCCACGCCGGATGAGACGGTGGTGTTTTCCTGGATCGAATGGCCGGACAAGCCGACCCGCGACGCCGGCATGAAGAAGATGATGGAAGACCCGCGGTTTGATCCGGCGAAGAATCCGATGCCGTTCGACGGCGCGCGGATGATCTACGGTGGGTTCGTACCGCTCTACGAGCTGACGCGCTGAATCCGGCGGACGTGCTCAGCGCGCGTCCGTGTCATCGCTGGCAGACGCATGGCCGGCGCCCAGAGCGGCGCCGGCGCCGAGGCCCACACCGCCCATGCCGGCCCCCATTCCGCCACCGCCACCACCACCCGCACGACCGCCCTTGGCATCGCCGTCGTTGCGGCCCTTGCCGCCACCACTGGCAGCGGGTCGGGTTGGTCCCTGCGGCGGTATCTGCAGGTCGGTCGGAATCGGCGCCAGATCCAGCGCTTCGCGCACGAAGTCGCGCAGCGAGACCACCAGTTCGTGGGTGTGCACCGGCCGCCCCTGTGCCAGTTCGTTGGCCGCGCGCGCGGCCAACCGCACCTGTTCGTCGGTGCCCAGCAACAGGATGTCCGACAACGCGGCCTCGACGGCATCGCGGATGCGGCGCGCGCGATCCGAGCGGGGTTCGGCGATGCCTTCGGCATCTTCGCGCTGGCGCAGGTCGCGGCGATGGCTGGGATCCACGCCCAGTTCGCCAGTGAAGGAACCGCCCAGGGTCTTGTAGGCCGCCATCAGCGTGCGCAGCCGCTCATTGATCTGCCGGTTCTCGCGCTCGCGGCGCTGCTGCAGGGTCTGCATCACCAGCAGGCGGATGCCCACGCCCAGCAGGGTGATCAGGACCAGGCCAGCCAACGTGGACAGCACGCCCTGCCAGGAACTGAAGTCGATACCACGCATGCCCGGGGCTCCGGCGGGAAGAACCTGCATCTTGCCCCATGGGGTGTCCCAGAAACGCGAAAGGCCCCACCACCCGTTGGGTGGCAGGGCCTTCGGTCACGGCGCCATTACTTGCGCTTGGCGACCTTGCGCACGGCCTTCTTGGCCGGAGCCTTCTTGGCGGCGACCTTCTTCAGCGGCGCAGCCTTCTTGGCGACCGTCTTGCGGGTGGCGGCAACCTTCTTGCCCACCGCCTTCTTGGCAACGGCGGTCTTCTTGCCGACAACCTTCTTGGCAGCAGCGGTCTTCTTGCCGACGGCCTTCTTGGCGACAGCAGCCTTCTTGCCGACAACCTTCTTGGCGGCCGCGGTCTTCTTGGTGGCGACCTTCTTGGTAGCGGCAACCTTCTTGCCGACAACCTTCTTGGCAGCCACGGCCTTCTTGCCAGCGACCTTCTTGGCGGCGACGGTCTTCTTGGCCACGGCCTTCTTGGCGGTAGCGACCTTCTTGCCGACAACCTTCTTGGCGGCCGCGGTCTTCTTGGCAACGGTCTTCTTGGCGACGCCGGCCTTCTTGGTGGCGGCCTTCTTCACGGTGGCGACCTTCTTGCCGGCAGCCTTGGTGGCGGCCTTGGTGGTCTTCTTGGCAGCAGCGGCCTTCTTGGTCACGGCCTTGCCTGCAGCCGCCTTCTTCTTGGCCACTTCCTTCTTCAGGGCAGCGGCTTCGGCCTTGGCGTTCTTCTTGGCGGCTTCCAGCTTCTTCTTGGCGTTGGCAACGGTCTTGCCGACCGACTTGGCAGCCTTCTCGGCCTTCTTGGCAACGGTCTTCTCAACCTTGGCCACAGCCTTCTTGGCCTTGGCAACGCGGGTACCGGCAGCCTTGGTGGCGCGCTTGACGGTCTTCTTGACCGACTTCACGGCGTCTTCGGCGGCGTGGGCGATGGTCTCGCCGACGTTGGTGGCGGTTTCTTTCACGTTCTCGACGGCGTCGGTCACGACCGACACACCATTACCGTTGCTCATGTTGCCCTCCTGGGGGCCTTAAGTATCAAAACGGGGCGATGCTATACCGACATTGACGATCGTGGAACGGGGCATGCGCCCGCAATCGCATCTGATGCGACGGCAATGGTGTAGCCCACCACCCTCATCAACGCTGCCGTCGTGCACGAAACCCCTTCTTTTCAGTGCTGCGCCGCAAGGTCACGGCGGGCGGAAGCGTTCGTCGCATGCGCCCGCTCAATTGCAGCCGAAGGCGTGCGATATGGCGCATCGCGGCACCGGGATGCGCAGAACTGCGCAAGTATCGGCCTGTATCGCGCCACGCCCGGGCGCGTATCCACGGTGCGTGGCGCACGGATCGCGCTGTCGCCAACGGCTCATTCGCGGCGCGCGCGGTCGGCGCTCCGGGCGCCCGGTTTTCATGGCGCATTTATCCAGATCGCGACACACTCATTCAGCTTGTTTTACCGTAGGGCCGAACCGCCCCCACCCACGCCAGCGAACCGACTCCCATGCGACCGCTTCCCACCCTGCTCACGCTCGCAATCGCCGCCGCCTTCGGTGGCTTCGTTGCCACCGGCATCAATGCGCACCTGGACAACCGGGCCGATGCCGCACCGCTGCCAGCGGTCTTGCCGACCAGCGCCGCACTGCCGGCCTCGGTGGCCGGGCAGGCGGTGCCGTCGCTGGCACCGATGCTGGAAAAGGCGATGCCGGCGGTGGTCAGCGTCAACACCAAGCAGGTGGTGCGCGTGCGCAACCCCTTCTTCAATGACCCGTTCTTCCGCCGCCTGTTCCCGGACATCCCGCAGGAACGCATCAACGAATCGCTCGGCTCCGGCGTGATCATCGACGCCAAGGAAGGCCTGGTACTGACCAACCACCATGTCATCGACAACGCCGATGACGTGCAGGTGACACTGGCCGACGGGCGCACGGTCAAGGCGGAGTTCCTCGGTTCGGACCGCGATACCGACATCGCACTGATCCGCATCCCGGCGCAGAACCTGACCGACATCAAGCTCGGCAACAGCGACCAGCTGCGGGTGGGCGACTTCGTGGTGGCGATCGGCAACCCGTTCGGTTTCAGCCAGACGGTCACCTCGGGCATCGTCTCGGCGGTGGGCCGCAGCGGCATCCGCGGGCTGGGCTACCAGAACTTCATCCAGACCGATGCGTCGATCAACCCGGGCAATTCCGGTGGTGCGCTGGTCGACCTGCAGGGCCAGCTGGTCGGCATCAATACCGCCAGCTTCAACCCACAGGGCAGCATGGCCGGCAACATCGGCCTGGGCCTGGCGATTCCGTCCAACCTGGCGCGCAGCGTGGTCGACCAGCTGGTCAAGCACGGTGTGGTGGTGCGTGGCACGCTGGGCGTGGAGAGCCAGAACCTGACCGCACAGATCGCGCAGGGGCTGGGCCTGGGTGAAACCCGTGGTGCGCTGATCACCCGGGTACTGGCCGGTTCGGCCGCTGCCGCAGCCGGGCTGAAGCCGGGCGATGTGGTGGTCTCGGCCAACGGCCAACGCGTGGACAGCGCTGAAGCCCTGCACAACGTGGAAGGCCTGGCCGCGGTCGGCAGCCCGCTGACGCTGGACGTGCGCCGCGAAGGCAAGCCGCTGCAGATCAAGGCAACGCTGAAGGAACAGGCCCGCGCAGTCACCGGCGACAGCCTAGATCCGCGCCTGGGCGGCGCCACCTTCGTCGACCTGCCGGAGTCGCTGCGCCAATCGGGCGTTGGTGGCGTACTGGTCAGCGAGGTCAAGCGCGGCAGCCGCGCCGCCACCAACGGCCTGCAGCAGGGCGACATCATCACCGATGCAACGGTGGGTGAATTCGCCGACCTCGCCAGCTGGCGCGCCAATTTCCAGCAGCGCCCGCCAACGCTGGTCGTGCGCGTACTGCGCAACAATGGCCAGCAGCAGGGCCAGCTCGTGATGCGCTGATCGCCCAGCCGTAACACCTCCTATACCCCGGCAATGCTATTGCTGTCAGTCCAGGTCGGCACCGCCGACACCCGTTCCCCCATCGCAACAGGAGTGATTCGATGAGCCCCACCAATACCGAGAACCTGAAGGAACACCTGGGTGAAGCCGGTTCCCACCTGAAGCAGGCCGCCACGGCCGCCGGCGGTGCGATCAAGGGCGCAACCGGTGCCGCGACCGACGAACTGCGCATCGGCAAGGCCAACGTCAAGGCCGAACTGTCCGACAGCGCGCTGTCCGGCCTGGCCGCCGCCGAGTTCGGTGGTGCCGCTGCCAAGGAACAGGTCGACGCACTGATGGACAAGGGCAAGGACCTGATCGACAGCGCCGCCGAGCTGATCCGTGAGCGTCCGCTGGCCTCGTTCGGCGTCGCCTTCGCTGCCGGCTGGATCATCGCCAAGCTGGCCCGCGGCAGCAGCGACAAGTAAGCCGCGGCGTGAGCGAAGACAACGCGCAAGCCCCTGATCCGGCGGCCACCCCGCCGCTGGATGAGAGCATCCGCCAGGTCGGCGCGGCCGGTCGTGCCGCTGCCGATTCGGCCAAGCATTCGCTGCGTTCGCTGCGCCGGTTGGCCTCGGCCGACTTCGCACTGGCACGCAGCGCGTTCGGCCGTGCGCTGGCCTGGGCCGGCGTGGCGATCGTGTTCGGTGCCTCTGCCTGGCTGCTGATGGCCGCCACCCTCATCGCCCTGCTGCAGAGCTGGGGCCTGAGCTGGCTGCAGGCCCTGCTGATCACCTCGTTGCTCAGCCTGGCCGTCACCGGTTACGCGATCTGGCGGGTGTCCTACTTCTTCCACCACACCGGCATGCACGCCACCCGGCGCCAGCTGTCACGCCTGGGCCTGTTCGACGAGCCCAGCGAAGACGATCCCGATGCCGATGTGCAGCTGCCGGAGGGCAAGCCATGAAGTTCGGTGCGCTGCAACGGCGGGTGAAACGCTGCGAACAGGTGGTGACCGTGCGCCTGGTTGAAACCCAGGACCACTGGTCCACGCTCAGCCAGGTCTGGCGACAGGGCTGGTCACCGCTGCGCATCGTGGTGGTCGGTCTGGCCGGTGGCTTCATTGCCGGCAAGCTGGAAGTACCCGGCAAGGTCAACGGTGCCCGCTGGCTGCAGATGGTGGGTTCGGTCTCGAACCTGTTCGCCAGCGCGCAGGCCGCGTTCGCCACGGCGATGGCGGCGCAGGCGGCAGCCAGCGCCGACGACGCGGCCGAAGAAGCCGACGAAGCCAGTGAGCAGGTGCAGGCGACCGCGTCGGCATCCACCGCTCGGCCGGCACCAGCGGCGCAATCCGCCGCGGAACCGGAACTGCGCGAACCGCGCCCGGCCGAGGCCGCCACCGAGCTGTCCGAACGTTGATCCACGAAATCCGCCGCGCCGATCGCGGCCGGCGGATAATGCGCTCCCCTTTCCGGTTGATGCGTCGATGAGCGAGTCCCTCCTGTCCCCGCCACCGGCCGGCCCCGACGAGCCAGAGGCAGCGCTGCCACCGCCGTCGCGCCCGCGCGGGCCGATGTCGCTGGTGGTGCTTGCGACCCTGGCGGTGGGCTACACGCTGTGGGCCGCACAGGACATCATCCTGCCGGTGCTGCTGGCGATGTTCTTCGCGCTGGTCGGCAACCCGATCCTGCGCCTGCTGCAGAAGCTGTGGATTCCGCGCGCGCTGGGCGCACTGTTGATCCTCGGTGCGGGCCTGGGCGTGACCGGTTCATTGGCCGTGCAGCTGATCGGCCCGGCGATGGAATGGGCGCAGGAAGCCCCACAGCAGCTGCGCAAGGTCGCCCGTCAGGTGCAGGACCTGACCAAGCCGGTGCAGCAGGCCAACCAGGCGGCGGAGAACTTCGCGCGCGTGGCCGGTGGTGACAGCAACCACAAGGTGCAGGTGATCCGCACCCAGCTGGACGACCCGTACCGCATGCTGACCCGCGCGCCGCGGCTGGCGGCTTCGGTACTGGCGGTGGTGCTGCTGACCCTGTTCTTCATGATCTACGGGCAGAGCCTGCAACGCGCAGCGATCGCCCTGTTCCCGAACCGCCAGCAGCAGCGCTTCACCAGCGACATCCTGCGGTCGATCGAGCGCGAGGTCTCTCGCTACGTGCTGACCATCAGCGTGATCAACACCCTGGTCGGGCTGGTGTTCGCCGGTGTGTTGATGCTGTTCGGCATCGGTCTGCAGGAAGCCCTGCTGTGGGGCACGGTGGCTGCATTGCTGAATTTCGCCCCGTATGTCGGTCCGCTGATCGGCGTGGCGCTGATGCTGCTGATGGGCTTCGTCGAGTTCCGCGACCCCCTGCAGGCCCTGCTGCCGGCCGCCGCCTATCTGGGCCTGCACACCCTGGAAGGGCAGATGGTGACCCCGATCGTGCTGGGCCGGCGCATGAAGCTGTCACCGCTGGTGCTGATCCTGGCGCTGATGGTGTTCGGCTGGGCCTGGGGCATGATCGGCCTGCTGCTGGCGGTGCCGCTGCTGGTCTGCATCAAGCTGGTGCTGGCACGGCTGGACGGCATGCAGGGCTGGGCGCGGCTGCTGGAATGAAAGCCCGTGCGGGCAGGGGTAGAATGGCGGGGTGAATTTCCCAGTCCAAGCCATCACCCTCGACCTTGACGACACGCTGTGGCCGTTCGCTCCGATCGGCGCCCGCATCGACCTGGTCCTGCACGAGTGGATGCGTGAACACAGCCCCGCCACCGCCGAAATGTATCCGGTGGCGGCGATGCGCGAACTGCGCGAGCGCCTGTACCACGCCCATCCGCACCTCCATCACGACCTGAGCGCACTGCGCCGGCTGACCCTGCACGAAGCGCTGCACACCAGCGGTGCCAGCCTGGAGCTGCTGGAACCGGCGTATGAAGTGTTCTACGCCGCGCGCAACCAGGTCGAGTGCTACCCCGATGCGATCGACGCACTGGCGCGGATTGCCGCGCGGGTGCCGGTGGCGGCGCTGAGCAACGGCAATGCCGATCTGGAGCGAATCGGCCTGGCCCATCATTTCGCCTTCCAGCTGGGCGCGCGCGAACACGGCGCAGCCAAGCCGGAGGCGAGCATCTTCCATGCCGCCTGCACCCGCCTGGGTGTGGCGCCGGCACAGGTACTGCACGTCGGCGACCATGCCGAAATGGACGTGGCCGGGGCGATCGCCGCCGGCCTGCGCGGGTGCTGGATCAACCGCGAAGCAGCCACCTGGACCCATCCGCAGCTGCAGCCGGACCTGCAGTTCGACACCCTCACCGGTTTGGCCGACTGGTTGGATGCCAACCTCGATGCCGCCGCACCCCGGAGTATCTGACGCATGAGCGAGATCACAGGCTTCACCGCCGACACCGCCGCAGCACTGCCGCTGTACGTGCTGGACCGCGAGCAGTTCGCGTCCTGGAAGGCAGGCCAGCCGGCCGCCACCCAGGCATGGCTGGCGTCGCAGGGTTTCACCGCCGGCGCGCACAGCGTGGCCCTGCTGCCCGGCACCGATGGCCTGGCCGGTGCGGTGATGGGTGTGGGTGATCGTGGTGATGCCTACAGCTATGCGCATGCCCCGCACGCGCTGCCGGAGGGCAGCGTGTGGCAGCTGGCCAGCGAACTGCCGGCCGCCGAACAAGCGCTGCTGCAGCTGGGCTGGGGCCTGGGCAGCTACCGCTTCGACCGCTACCGCAAGCGCAACCGCGCCCCGGCTCAGCTGGTGGCTGCACCGTCCGGTGAAGTGGCCGACCTGATCGCCGCCAGCCTGCGCGTGCGTGACTGGGTCAACACCCCGACCGAAGACATGGGCCCGCAGCAGCTGGAAGATGCCGCGCGCGCGCTGGCCGATGCACATGGTGCGCAGGTCGATGCGATCACCGGCGATGAACTGCTGAAGCAGAACTTCCCGGCCATCCACGCCGTGGGCCGCGCCTCGCACCGCGCACCGCGCCTGGTCGTGCTGCGCTGGGGCAAGGACACCGATCCGGCGCTGGTGCTGGTCGGCAAGGGCGTGTGCTTCGATACCGGCGGCCTGGACATCAAGCCCGCCGACGGCATGCGCAACATGAAGAAGGACATGGGCGGTGCGGCACACGCGCTGGCCCTGGCCGGCCTGGTGATGGCGCGCGGCCTGCCGGTGCGGCTGACCCTGCTGGTGCCGGCAGTGGAAAACGCGATCGGACCGGATGCCTTCCGCCCGGGCGAAGTGATCGCCACCCGCAAGGGCCTGAGCGTGGAGATCGACAACACTGACGCCGAAGGCCGCGTGATCCTGTGCGATGCGCTGACCTTCGCCAGCGAGCAGAAACCGGACCTGGTGCTGGACTTCGCCACCCTCACCGGCGCCGCGCGCATTGCGCTGGGCCCGGACCTGCCGGCGCTCTTCAGCAACGACGACAGCGTGGCCCAGCAGTGGCTGCAGGCCGGCGACGCGACACGCGACCCGGTCTGGCGCATGCCGCTGTGGCGCCCCTACCTGCGTTACCTGAGCAGCGGCATCGCCGACCTGGCCAACGCCGGTTCGCGCATGGCCGGCTCGGTGACCGCCGCGCTGTACCTGGAGCGTTTCCTGGAAGACGGCCAGCGCTGGGCGCACCTGGACGTGTACGCCTGGAACGACGGCGAACGCCCGGGCCGTCCGGCCGGTGGCGAAGCGCTGGCGCTGCGTTCGGCGTGGGCGATGCTGAAGCAGCGCTACAACTGATCGGGTGGGTGCCGACCTTGGTCGGCACGCCGTCCCCGGCAAACTTGACGAAAAATTGAATACCGGGCCTGGAAGGGTTCTGCGAGGATGTGTGGGTCGACCACCCACACGCTCCGTGAAGGCAGGACTCCGACCATGTCGCTCTTCCGCTACACCCGCGCTGGCCAGACGCCGGGCGCACCGCGCAGGCATTCGCCGCTGCCCTGGATCGCACTGATCGCACTCATTCTGGGTGCGGTGGCGCTGGCCTTCGCCTGGCTGGCCGGCTGGATTGGCGACCGCCTGACCGCGCAGCGCTTCACCGACACCATCGAAGCTACCGGCCCCGCCCATCCCGGGTTCCGTCGTGCGCACAGCAAGGGCATCTGCGTAAGCGGTTGGTTCGAACCCAGTGCGCAGGCCCCTACCCTGTCCAGCGCCCGCGTGTTCTCGCAGTCACGCGTACCGGTGATGGGCCGCCTGTCGATCGGCGGCGGCGATCCCTACGGCGCCGACAACACCGCACGCGTACGCAGCCTCGCGGTGCAGATGGTCAGCGATGATGGCCAGGAATGGCGCATGGCGATGAACAGCTTCCCGTTCTTCGCCGTGCCCAACGCCGAGGCGTTCTACGAGCAGACGCGCGCCGCCATCCCCGACCCGGCCACCGGCAAGCCCGACCCGCAGAAGATGGCCGCCGTACTGGCCAGGTACCCCAGTGCGCAGGCTTTCCAGCAGTGGGCCAAGACGGCGCCGTGGACCAGCAGCTGGGCCGACACCACTTTCAACAGCGTCAACAGCTTCTGGTTCACCAACGCGCAGGGCCAGAAGCGCGCGGTGCGCTGGCGCTGGCAACCGCAGGCGCCGGTGGTCGAGATGGATGCGGAAACCCGCAAGCAGGCCAGCGTCGATTTCCTCAGCCAGGAACTGCAGCAGCGCCTGGCCAGCGGCCCGGTGCGCTGGAACCTGGTCGTGACCACCGCCGAGCCTGGCGATGCCATCGATGATCCGTCGGTACCGTGGCCCGAATCGCGTGATCAGGTGGTGGCCGGCGTACTCAGCCTGGACCGCATGCAGTCGCAGGAACAAGGCGCGTGCGGCCAGATCAACTTCGATCCGCTGATCCTGCCCAGTGGCGTGCGTGGCAGTGACGATCCGATCCTGGCGGCCCGCTCGGCGGTGTATTCGCAATCCTTCAACCGCCGCGAACGCGAGCGCGCCACCGGCAACGTCGAGCAACCGAAGGAGGCCGCACGATGAGCACCGGCAACGGCCACTTCAACCTGCTGGCGCGGGTGCTGCACTGGTCCATGGCACTGATGATCATCGCCATGCTGTTCATCGGCGTGACCATGGTCGCCTCGCTGCACCTGCGGCCGATGCTGATCGATCTGCATCGCCCGTTGGGCATCGCGATCGGCGTACTGGTGCTGCTGCGCCTGTACAACCGGCTGCGCCATCGCCCGCCACCGCTGCCGGCGGATCTTCCGGTGTGGCAGGTGATGGCGGCCAAGGCCTCGCACTGGATGCTGTACGCGCTGATGCTGGCGATGCCGCTGATCGGCTGGGCGATGCTGTCGGCCGGCGGTTACCCGATCGTGCTGTGGGGCGGCCTGCACCTGCCGCCGATCGTGCCGCACACCCCGGCGCTGTATGCCGCGTTGCGCAATGCGCACAGCCTGCTGGCATATGTGTTGTTCGCCACGGTGCTGATGCATGTGGGTGCGGCGCTGTTCCACCTGTGGGTGCGGCGGGATGGCGTGTTCCAGGCGATGGCGCGCGGGAAGGATTGATCGGGTTCGCCGGGCGTTCCCGGCGGATTGTTTCCGCGACCGCGGGGGGTGTCACTTTTCTTTTCGCGCGAAAAGAAAAGTAACCAAAAGAAACGCGCCGCCAGAGCGCGAGCCGGTGCTGCGCACCGGTGCCCTGTGCTTCTCGGTGAATCAGGGGACGGCGCCGAACTCGCTGCGCTCAAACACCGGCGCCTCTTCGCCCCTGATTCCCCTGCGATGCTCGGCTCGCTCAAGGCGGACCCAAGGTCAAATGCCACAGCTGCACCCAGTAGATCCACGCCATGCGTGGATGCTCTAGCTGTTGATCTTGCCCTTCAAGTCCGCCTTGAGCGAGCCGAGCACCGCAGGTCCGGCGAGGGCGAAGAGGTGCGGGTGTCTGAGCGCAGCGAGTTCCCGCGCCGTCCCTCGACGGACCGAGGAGCGCAGGGCACCGGCGTGCGCAGCACGCCGGCTCGCGGCCGGCGGAGCGTTTCTTTGGTTACTTTCTTGATGGCGCACATCCATGTGCGCCACCCTGCGGGCCGGCTACGCCGTTCCACGCTGCTCCTGCAGCGTGGTGCACGAGCAAAGAAAGTGACACCCCCCGCGGTCGCGGAAATGACATCACCGGGAAAGGCAGGCCGCCCCTACAACCACCCCTTCTGCCGCGCCAGCCGGTACGCCTCGATCCGATTGGCCACGCCCAGCTTGCCGATGCACTCGGACAGGTAGTTGCGCACCGTACCGTGCGACAACCCCAGCTGCTCGGCGATCTCGCTGGCGGTGCGGCCCTCGCCCGCCAGCCGCAGCACGCGGCGTTCGCGGTCGGTCAGCGGGTCGGCCTGCGACCACGCATCCAGTGCCAGCTGCGGGTCGATCGCGCGGATGCCCTGCTTCACCTTGCGCAGGGCATCGGCCAGGTTCTCGGCCGGTGCGTCCTTCAGCAGGTAGCCCAGCACCCCCGCCTCCAGCGCGCGACGCAGGAAGCCGGCACGGGCGAAGGTGGTCACGATCACCACCTTGATCGGCAGTTCCTGGCGGGCGATGCGCTGCGCCAGTTCCAGTCCGCTCAGGCCCGGCATCTCGATGTCGGTGACCAGGATGTCCGGCTGCAGCTGCTGCAGCATCCGCCACGCGGTTTCGCCATCGGCGGCGCTGCCCAGCACTTCGATGTCCGGCTCCAGGCCGAGCAGCGCCGACAACGCACCGCGCACCATCGCCTGGTCTTCGGCCAGCAGGATGCGGATCATGCGGCACCGTCCTGCGCCAACGACGTAGGCGACAGCGGCGTAGTCGCGGCCATCAACGGCACGCGCACCGTCAGCACGGTGCCCGCCCCGCGCGGCGACTGCAGCGTCAACTGGCCACCCAGTGCTGCGGCCCGCTCACGCATGCCGCAAAGTCCATTGCCCTCGGCCTGCACGCCGCCACGGCCGTCATCGCGTATCTGCATCGCCAACTGTCGTTCCTCAAGCATGAAATCCACCTGTACCCGGGTCGCCTGCGCATGGCGCACGATGTTGGTTGCCGCCTCGCGCAGCACCAGCGCCAGGCCACGTTCCACGTCCACCGGCATCGCAGGTGGCGTCGTGTACTGCAGATGTACCTGCTGGCATTCCAGCAGCAGGCGCGCCGATGCCAGCTCGCCAGCAAGATCGCTGGCGCGGATGCCGGTCACCGCACTGCGCACCTGTGCCAGCGCTTCGCGGGCAATGTCCTCGGCCTCGCCGATCTCCTGCCGCGCGCGTGCATCACCGCGGTCGTGCAGCTTGCGCGCCAGTTCCAGCTTCAGCGTGATCAACGACAGGGTATGGCCCAGCAGGTCGTGCAGGTCGCGGCCGATACGCTCGCGCTCGGCGGTGGTGGCCAGCCGCCGCACCTCGTCCTGGGACAGCTGCAGTGCGACGTCGCGCTGCTGGCTCAGGGCCTCCACGTTCACCACCAGCCCGACGATGAACGAGACCGCCGGCATCCACACCATGGCCTGCCACGGATAACCGAAGTACAGCGCGGTGCCGCAGAACAGAAGGTTCAGCCCGGTGAGCTGCAGCAGGTACTGCCACCAGCCGCCGCGGCTGCTCATGCGGATCATCACGCAGCCGAACACGAAATAGCTCAGTCCCGAGGGATACCACGGCAGCAGTACCAGGGCCATCACGATCATGCCCAGCGCGTAGCGCCATGCATGGTGCCGTGGCGCCAGCATCACCTTGGCGTAGAACAGCAGGAACATCGGATAGCTGACCAGGGTCAGCAACAGCCAGCGCAGGGTGAAGCCGTTCCCCAGCACCGGGGTGAGGAAGATCCATACCGACCACAGCAGGTGGATCGCACCGCTCCAGGGCGATTTGCCACGTCGCAGCAGCTCGGCCACCGCCGAATCCGGTGCGGGGCGCAGCAGGGACGCAAGCCAGCTCGACGACACGGGAGAATCCAGGCGGGGACGATCGCTGCCGATCATGCCAGTTCAGCCGATCCGGCGCAGGCGACGGCGCGCCAGCAGCAGCGCGACCACCGTGACCGCCAGCAGCACCAGCAGGTGGCCGGCCACGCTGCCCACCGACGGCAGCCCGACCACCGGCAGCGCCAGCTGCGCCAGATGCCAGGTCGGCCACAGTGGGGCCATCGTCGAGAACAGCGTGGGCAGCGCCGACAGCGGCAGCCACAGGCCCGACAGCAGGGCCAGCGGCAGGTAGACCAGGTTGACCATCGCCGGTGCCGCGCTGGCACTGACATGGCTGCCGATCAGCAGGCCGATCGCCCCCAGCGGCAGCGCCGCCAGGCCCGCCACCGCCAGCAGCTGCAGCACCTGCAGGGCGTGCAGCTGCACACCACCGAGCACATGCGCCACGCCGATCAGCAGCAACGCCACCAGCAGCGCGAACATCACCGCCATCGCCAGCCGCGCCAGCAGCGGTGCCGCCGCCGGCATCGGCAGCGCGCGCTTGAGGGTCAGCAGGCCGCCTTCTCGGTCCAGCGCCAGCTGCACGCCGAAGCCGAACAGGGCCGGGGCCATCGCACCGAACACGCAGTAGGTGGCCAGCAGGTACAGCGGCGCGTGACCACGTCCGAGCAGCACGCCGAACAGCAGGTAGAACAGCACCGGGAACAGCAGCGAGGGCACCGCGAACGCCGGCGTGCGCCAGGCGCGGCGCAGTTCGGCCATCAGCTCGGCGCGGTACGGGCGCAGTGCCTGGCGCCATGCAGATGGCGGCGCGGGTGTGGTGCCGGTACGGGTCATCGTGTTCATGCGGCCTCCCGGGTCATGTCGAGGAAGGCGTCGGCCAGCGCCGCGCCCTGTACTTCCAGTTCGCGCAGCTGCGCATCGGCGGCCAGCAGGCGCGCCACTACCGGCTCGGCCGGGCTCGCCAGCAGCTGCAGGTGCTCGCCGTCGCGCTGCACGTCCTGCACGCCCGGCCACTGCTGTACGTCTTCAGCAGTCAGCACGCTGCGGCAGCGGATGCGGCGTGGCCGGTCGGCCAGGCGCAGCTCGCTCAAGGGTGCATCGGCCAGCACCCGGCCCTGCTCCAGCACCACCACCTGCTGCGCCAGCGCTTCGGCCTCCTCCAGATAATGGGTGGTCAGCAGCACGCCGCAGCCTTCGGCCACCAGCTGCCGGATTGCCTGCCACATCGCCTGCCGCGCCTGGATATCCAGGCCGGTGGTGGGCTCATCCAGGAACAGCACGCGCGGGCGGCCACAAAGGGCGATGGCGAACTGCACGGCGCGCTGCTGGCCACCGGACAGCTGGCCGTAGCGGCGGCGCGCCAGCGCCTGCAGGCCGGCACGCTGCAGCACCTCCTGCAACGGCATCGGGTCGGGATAGCAGGCGCTGGCCTGCGCCACCAGTTCGTCCACCTGCAGCATCGGCGGCAGGCTGGTGCTCTGCAGCATCACGCCCAGGCCGATACAGCTGGCGCGCTGCTGCGGGTCACCGCCAAGCAGCTCGACCTGGCCGGCGTCGGCGCGGCGCAGGCCCAACAGCACGCTGATCGCGGTACTCTTGCCGGCACCGTTGCGGCCCAGCAATGCGAGCACCTGGCCAGCGCGAACCTGCAGGTCGATGCCCTGCAGGGCGGTATGGTCGCGGTAGCGCACCTGCACCTGCTGCAGGCGGGCCAGCGACGGGGCGATCGGATCCATGGGCGGTACCGGTAGCGGGGACGTTGCCATCCTGTGCCGCCGTGGTCACGTTTCGCAGTTGCCGCCGTCAGTGTCATCGGGTGACAGCTGTCACTGCCGTCATCGCTGTGCCTGCCTTCATGCTGTGCCGCACGCTCCACCGCCGGAACCGCCGCCGTCCGCTCTTCCGGCCACACCCGCCCGAACGCCTGTGATGGAACGAATGAACGCTTCTGCCGAGCTGTTGAAGGAACTCCGCATCGACCGCAAATCGCCGCCGCCCGCCTCCGGTGGCGGTAGCAATGGCGGTGGCCGCCGCTGGCTGTGGATCGCGATCATCGTGGTCGTGCTGCTGGTCGCCGCCGCCGTCACCTTCCTGTTCGGCCGTGCGCCGGCGGTGGAGGTGGAAACCGCACCTGCCGTGGCCATCCAGCAGGGCAGCGCCAGCAGTTCGGTGCTCGATGCCAGCGGCTATGTGGTCGCCCGGCGCATGGCCACGGTCTCGGCCAAGATCACTGGCAAGGTGCGCGAGGTGATGATCGAGGAAGGCATGCGCGTGGAGCAGGGCCAGATCATGGCCACGCTGGACCCGATCGATGCCGACGCGCAGCGCAGCCTGTATGCCTCGCAGCTGCAGGCCGCACGCAGCCAGGTGGCCGGTCTGGAGGCACAGCAGAAGCAGGCCGCCGCCGAAGCCAGCCGCCTGCAGGCGCTGGTCGGCCAGCAGCTGGTGTCGCGCTCGCAGTACGACCAGGCCGTGGCCCAGCGCGACAGCCTGCGTGCCCAGCTGGATACCGCGCAGCGCAACGTCAAGGTTGCCAACGACCAGCTGGCCATCGCCGACCTGGGCGTCGACAACAACATCGTGCGTGCGCCGTTCTCCGGCGTGGTCACCGCCAAGGCCGCGCAACCGGGTGAAATCGTCTCGCCGCTGTCGGCGGGCGGCGGCTTCACCCGTACCGGCATCGGCACCATCGTCGACATGGACTCACTGGAGATCGAAGTCGAGGTGGGCGAAGCCTTCATCGGCCGCGTGCAGCCGAAGATGCCGGTGGAAGCCACGCTCAACGCCTATCCGGAGTGGAAAATTCCCGGCGAGGTGATCGCCATCATCCCCACCGCCGACCGCGGCAAGGCCACGGTGAAGGTGCGCGTGGCACTGAAGGTGAAGGACCCGCGCATCGTGCCGGAGATGGGCGTGCGGGTCAGCTTCCTGGAGCAGGCGCAGCCGCAGGCGGCGGCCAAGCCGCAGGGCGTGCGCGTGCCGGCGGGCGCCGTGGTCCAGCGCGAGGGCGCCTCGGTGGCCTTCGTGCTGGGCGACCAGAACCGCGTGCAGCAGCGCACGGTCGAGGCCGGCCAGGCGATGGGCAAGGATCGCCAGATCCTCAAGGGCGTCAGCGCGGGTGAGTCGGTGGTGGTGAACCCGCCCGACACCCTGCGCGATGGCGCCAAGGTGCAACAGAAACAAGCGCAGTAGCGGCCTGGCGCCCACGGGCGCCGCCGGCAGCACCGCTCGACGCACGCCTGCGGCCCCCGCCGTGGCGCTTCCCCGTTTCCCGCCTTCCGTGGAGAACCACCCATGTCGACCCTGGTTTCACTGCGCAACATCACCAAGACCTACCAGCGTGGCCCCGAGAAAGTGCAGGTGCTGCACGGCATCGACCTGGACATCGCCAGCGGCGACTTCGTCGCACTGATGGGTCCGTCCGGCTCAGGCAAGACCACCCTGCTCAACCTGATCGGCGGCCTGGACAACCCCAGCGGCGGCGAGATCAGCATCGAAGGCGAGCGCATCGACCAGATGAGTGGCGGCCAGCTGTCGACCTGGCGCAGCCACCACGTCGGCTTCGTGTTCCAGTTCTACAACCTGATGCCGATGCTGACCGCGCAGAAGAACGTGGAACTGCCACTGCTGCTGACCCATCTCAATGCGGCGCAGCGCAAGCGCAACGCCGAGATCGCGCTGACCCTGGTCGGCCTGGCCGACCGCCGCAGCCACCGCCCGAATGAACTGTCCGGCGGCCAGCAGCAGCGCGTGGCGATCGCCCGCGCGATCGTCTCCGACCCGACTTTCCTGATCTGCGACGAACCGACCGGCGACCTCGACCGCCAGTCCGCCGAGGAGATCCTCGGCCTGCTGCAGCAGCTCAACCGCGAGCACGGCAAGACCATCATCATGGTCACCCATGACCCGAAGGCCGCCGAGTACGCCACGCACACGGTACACCTGGACAAGGGCGAGCTGGCCGACGCGCCGCTGGCCCACTGACGGAGGCCACGGCGATGAAATATTTCTCGTTGGTGTGGGCGCAGCTGTTCCGCAGCCGCACCCGTACATTGCTGACCCTGCTTTCGGTGGTGGCCGCGTTCCTGCTGTTCGGCATGCTCGATTCGGTACGCGTGGCATTCACCTCCGGCGGCAGCGTGGAAGGCGCCAACCGGCTGGTGGTCGCCTCGCGGCTGTCGATCACCCAGTCGCTGCCGATCCGTCTGGAAGCCCAGGTGCGGCAGGTGGCCGGCGTGCGCGACGTGGCCTACGGCATGTGGTTCGGCGGCATCTACCAGGACCCGAAGAACTTCTTCCCGAACTTCTCGGTGTCACCCAACTACTTCGATGTCTACCGCGAGCTGCAGATCGATCCGGCACAGCTGGAGGACTGGAAACAGACCCGCACCGGTGCCATCGTCGGCGAGACCCTGGCCAAGCAGTTCGGCTGGAAGATCGGCGACACCATCCCGCTGCAGGCAACCATCTTCCCGCGTGGCGGCAGCAACGACTGGCCGCTGGAGCTGAAGGGCATCTACCGCTCCAAGGACCGTGCGCTGGCCGCCAACGAAGAACGCCAGCTGATGATGAACTGGAAGTACTTCGATGAATCCAACGACTACATCAAGAACCAGGTGAGCTGGTACACGGTGACGCTGGACAACCCGGACCAGTCCTCGCGGGTGGCGCAGGCCATCGATGCGATCTCGGCCAACTCCGACCACGAGACCAAGACCCAGACCGAATCGGCGTTCCAGCAGGCCTTCGTCAAGCAGTTCGCGGACATCGGCATGATCGTTACGTCGATCATGGGTGCGGTGTTCTTCACCCTGCTGCTGTTGACCGGCAACACCATGGCGCAGGCGGTGCGCGAACGCGTGCCGGAGCTGGCCACGCTGAAGACGCTCGGCTTCAAGGACAGCACCGTGCTGACCCTGGTGATGGTGGAGTCGGTGCTGCTGATCGGCCTGGGCGGCCTGATCGGCATGGGCCTGGCCGCCCTGATCCTGCCGGCGATCGGGCCGAAGAGCATGGGCATGCTGCCGCCGCACGTGCCGACGCCGACCTGGCTGATGGGGCTGGGCCTGATCGTGGTGATCGGCATCATCGTCGGCCTGTTGCCGGCGCTGCGTGCCAAGCGCCTGAAGATCGTCGACGCACTGGCCGGCCGCTGAGGAGAACGCAGACATGTTCAAGAGCAAACTCAAGAAGTGGCTGGGCAACGGCGTGACGGTGCTGCTGCTGGTGATCGGCCTGGTGCTGTGGATCAGCCTGCCGTGGGTTGGCGTGCTTGCCGTCGCCGTGCTGGTGGCCTTGTGGCTGCTGCTGACCCGTGGCGGGCGGCTGGCACTAGCGGCCACCCGCATCGGCGTGGCCAGCCTGCCGCAGCGCTGGGGTGCGTCCTCGGTGATCGTGGTCGGCATCGCTGGCGTGGTCGGCGTGCTGGTGGCGATGCTGGCGATGGGCGAAGGCTTCCAGGCCACGCTCAACAACACCGGCGATGACACCACTGCCATCGTGCTGCGTGGCGGCTCGCAGGCCGAAACCAACTCGGTCATCACCCGCGAGCAGGTACCCACGCTGTCCACCCTGCCCGGCATCAGCCGCGATGCCGAAGGCCGGCCGTTGCTGTCACCGGAGCTGTCGCAGGTGGTCAACCTGGTGTCGAAGTCCGACGGTACCGACGTCAATGCGCAATTCCGCGGCGTCGGCCCGCAGGCGTGGGCGGTGCATGACAAGGTCAAGATCGTCGAAGGCCGCAAGTTCGCCACCGGCCTGCGCGAGATCGTGGTCGGCCAGGGCGCCAAGGGCCAGTTCCGCGATCTGGACGTTGGCAAGACGCTGACGCTGGGCAACCAGACCTGGACCGTGGTCGGTGTGTTCGCCACCGGCGATGCACACGATTCGGAACTGTGGACCGACGCCGATACGCTGGCCACCACCTACCAGCGCAGTGCGTGGCAGTCGATCAGCGTGCGCACCGATGGCAAGCCCGGCTTCGAGCAGTTCAAGGCCGCCGTCGCTGCCGACCCGCGCCTGAAACTGGACGTGGAAACCACCCGCGTGTACTACAGCAAGCAGGGCGGTGGCCTGACCAAGCTGATCGACATCCTCGGCAAGGTGATCGGCACCATCATGGCGGTGGGTGCGGTGTTCGGTGCGCTCAACACCATGTATGCAGCAGTGGCCACGCGCGCGCGCGAGATCGCCACCATGCGCGCGATCGGCTTCCGCGGCCTGCCGGTGGTGACGGCGGTGATGCTGGAGACGATGCTGCTGGCCCTGCTCGGCGGCCTGCTCGGTTGCGCAGTGGCATGGCTGCTGTTCAATGGCTACAGCGTGTCCACCATCGGCAGCAACTTCAGCGCAGTGGTGTTCAAGTTCCATGTGTCGCCGGAACTGCTGTGGACCGGCCTGAAATGGGCGCTGGGCATCGGCCTGGTCGGCGGCCTGTTCCCGGCGCTGCGCGCGGCACGTTTACCCATCACCACGGCGCTGCGCGAAACCTGAGCATCACGCAGCGACAGACTGCGCATCACGCAGGGGACGGAGCGAACGCTCCGTCCCTTTTTCTTGCGCGTCATCCGCGAATGGCGTGGATCTACTCAGGGCGATGCAGCCGGGCCTGGTGATGAACCAGTACGTCCAGTAGATCCACGCCATGCGTGGATGGATGCCTGCACACACGCACTGCTACAGATTGCGGGAAATCCGCCGCTATCGATGCCTCTGCCCATCGCCAACGCAACGCACGTGACGTTGCGCACATCACATCTGTGGATTGTTGGTTGCGATTCATTTTCGCGCACATCCGCGGCACAGCGATAAACAGTTACGAATGGAAACATTCTAGAATCGCGCCCCCACGTTGGTTTGCAGCACCCCACGCGCCCACAGAACGGGCGCATGTTTTTTCTGAAGCACGAGATTTCACGGATGTCCCTGAAAACCAATCCGCTGCGCAACGCGATCGTCATCGCGCTGGCCGCCAGCTGCACCACCCCCGCCTTCGCACAGAGCACCGGCGACGCCACCACCACCCTCGACCGCATCGAAATCACCGGCTCGCGCATCCGCCAGGCCAGTGTCGAGACCGCACAGCCGGTGATCGCGCTCAACCGCGCCGAGATCGAGAAGAAGGGCTACGTCAACGTCGCCGACATCCTGCAGGACATTCCCGCTGCTGGTTCGCCGAGCATGAGCCGCGCGTCTTCGCTGACATCCTCGCGCGACTTCGGCGGCATGTACGTCAGCCTGCGCAACCTCGGCCCGGAACGCAGCCTGGTGCTGATCGACGGCCGCCGCATGGGCGTCAGCGCCGGCGGCTACTCCGACCTGGCCTCGATTCCGTCGGCCATCGTCGAGCGCGTGGAAGTGCTGACCGACGGTGCATCCGCTCTGTATGGCTCGGACGCGGTCGCCGGCGTGGTCAACATCATCACCCGCAAGAACTTCGATGGTGGCGAAGCCAGCGTCTACTTCGGCCAGTACGGCCAGGGTGACGGCCAGAAGCGTTCCTACAGCGCCACCTTCGGCAAGACCTTCGACCGCGGCTGGTTCACCGTGGGTGCCGAGCGCACCAAGGAAGACGAAGTGCTGGGCAAGGATCGCGAGTTCAGCCGCTATCCCAACGGCCCGCGCCACCCGACCGACAACCTGAACGGCAACACCCCGTGGGGCTACGTCACCGTCGGTGGCAAGAACCTGACCGTGGGCCCGGGCGGCGATCCGAGCCAGAAGGGCAACTTCCACGCGCCGGATCCGGCCGATGGTGCCAACAGCAAGACCAACATGAGCCTGCTGACCGGCCTGGAGCGCACCTCGGTGTTCGCCAACGGCGGCTTCTCGATCACCGACGACCTGCGCATCGTCGCCGACGCGCTGTACAGCAAGCGCGAATCGACCAAGCAGCTAGCCGGCTACCCGTACTCGGTCAGCGCCGCCCAGGCGCGCAACGGCAGCCGTGCCGCCCTGTCCAAGGACAGCACGTTCAACCTGTGGGGCCAGGATGTGCTGTTCGCGCACCGCTCCGAGGAGCTGCCGCGCGGCACCGAGAACAATCTGGAGACCAAGCGCGCCAGCATCGGCCTGGAAGGCAGCTTCGAAACCGGTTCGCGGTACTGGGACTGGAACGTCAGCTACATGTACAACCGCAATGAAGGCGAGCGCATCGGTACCGGCAGCATGTACCAGCCGCACGTCAACCAGGCCGTCGGCCCGTCCTTCATGGATGGCAACGTGGCCCGCTGCGGCGCACCGGGTGCGGTGATCGCCGGCTGCGTGCCGTGGAACCCGGCTGCGCCGATGGGTTATACCGGCCCTGGCTCGCTGAGCAACCAGGACGTACAGGACTACCTGTTCGCCCGCTTCGTCGACAAGATGAAGAGCACCACCAAGGTGGCCAGCGCCAACATCTCCGGTTCGCTGTTCACCCTGCCGGCCGGCGACATCATGGGCGCGATGGGCTTCGAGCACCGCAGCGAAGAAGCCAGCTACACCCCGGACATGCGGGTGCAGAAGGGTGAGATTACCGGCACCACCGGCCAGCCGACCCGTGGCGACTACTCGCTCAACGAGGTCTACCTGGAGCTGCAGGTGCCACTGCTGGCCGATCTGCCGTTCGCGCGCGAACTGTCGCTGGACGTGGCCGGTCGCTACTCGGATTACAACAACTTCGGCTCGACCACCAACAGCAAGTTCGGCCTGAAGTGGAAGCCGATCGACAGCCTGCTGGTACGCGCCACCTACGGCACCGGCTTCCGTGCACCGACCGTGGATGACCTGTACGGCGGTACCGTCAGCACCCGCGATTCGTTCACCGATCCGTGCGATACCTCGTTCGGTACCGCGGCCACCAGCCCGACCGTTGCTGCCCGTTGCCAGGCGCTGAAGGTGCCGGCCAACTTCCGCCAGCTCAACAGCGATGGCACCGTTGCCACCAAGCCGGGCCAGCAGTCGACCGTCGACTTCAACTCGGGTTCCAACGCGGCGCTGAAGCCGGAAACCGCCAAGACCTGGACCGTGGGCCTGGTGTACAGCCCGGACTTCGTGGCCGGCCTGGATGTCAGCCTCGACTGGTGGAAGATCCGCATCAACAACGCCATCGTCTCCGAGACCACCAACAGCATTCTCGAGCAGTGCTATGTGCAGGGTTCGGACGCCGCCTGTGGCCGCTTCACCCGTGGCAGCAACGGCCAGGTCAACAGCCTGGACCGCTCGCTGGTCAATGCCGGTTTCCGCGAAACCGCCGGCTATGACATCAACGTGCGTTACCGCCTGCCGGAAACCACGTTCGGCCAGTTCGCCGTCAACTGGAACACCACCTACACCGACTACCTGAAGCAGCGCAACGACAACGCCGCGACCACGCCGGTGGAGCAGCGCACCAGCTGGGGCGGCGACTTCCGCGTCCGCTCGACCTTCAACCTGGATTGGCAGTACGGCGACCTCGGCATCGGCTGGACCGCGCGCTACTACTCCAGCATGAAGGAGAAGTGCTCGTACATGGACGAGTGCAACCTGCCGGGCTTCAGTTCGTCGTACACCAGTGCATCGCCGACCAACAAGGTGGGCTCCAACACCTTCCACGACCTGCAGGTGCGCTACAGCCTGCCGTGGGATGGCACCGTGTCGCTGGGCGTGAACAACGTGTTCAACCACCAGGGTCCGATCATGTACAGCCAGCCGAACAGCAGCTTCACCTACTACGGTGGCTTCGACATCGGCCGCTTCATGTACATGAAGTACCAGCAGCGCTTCTAAGCCTGCAACCGCGTTCCCGTCACAGCCAACTCTCTCCTGGCTGTGGATGGAAGCAGAGCGGCGCCCCTCGGGGCGCCGCTCTTTTTTGTGCACACGTGTCAGCCGAGCGGACGCGGCGCTAGCGCTTGGCGCGCATCGTGCGGATGTTGTCGCCGACGAACAGCACCAGGCCGGCCCAGATCGCGGCAAAGCCGATCGCCTTTGCGGTGTCGAACGCTTCGTGGAAGAAGAACACACCCAGCAGCAGCTGCAGGCTCGGCGCGATGTACTGCAGGATGCCGACCAGCGACAGCGGAATGCGCTTCACGCCGTAGGCGAAGCCGATCAGCGGCACGGCGGTGACTGCGCCGCCGAAGATCAGCAGCAGGTCGTTGCGCCAGCCCCAGCCATGGAAGAACGCGCCGCCATGGCCGTTCTCGGCCCAGATCGCGAAGGCCAGCGCCGGCAGGAACAGGTACATGCTTTCCACGCCCAGGCCGGCCACCGGGTCGACCGAAACCAGCTTGCGCAACAGGCCATACAGGCCGAACGAACAGGCCAGGCCCAGCGCGATCCACGGCGGTGTGCCGGCGTCGATGGTCAGCCAGGCCACGCCCACCGCCGCCATTGCCACCGCAACCCACTGCAGGCGGCGCAGGCGTTCCTTCAGCACCAGCACGCCCAGCAGCACGTTCACCAGCGGGTTGATGAAGTAGCCCAGGCTGGTCTCGATGACATGGCCGGCGTTGACCGCCCAGATGTACAGGCCCCAGTTGAAGGCGATGGTCAGGCTCGACACCAGCAGGATCGGCAGCGCGCGCGGCTGCGCGGCGATCTTCTGCCACCAACCCAGGCGCGAGCTGATCAGCAGCCAGCCCAGCACCAGCACGGTGCTCCAGATGATGCGGTGGGCGATGATCTGGAACGAAGGCACCTCGTTGAGCAGGTGCCAGTACACCGGCACCAGGCCCCAGATCACGAAGGTGGACGCAGTGACCAGCAGGCCCCGGCGTTGTTCTTTCTCATCCATGCTCATTTCTTTCTCGTCCTTGCCATCGTCAGCACCACCACACCCAGAAGAATCACCACCATCGCCAACAGGTCGCGCCAGCCGAAGCGTTCACCGTTGAGCAGTGCGCCCAGCAGCACCGCGATCACCGGATTGACGTACGCGTAGCTGCCCGCCAGCGCGGGGCGCACGTTCTGCAGCAGCCACACGTAGGCGGTGAACGCGACGATGGAGCCGAACACGCACAGGTAGGCCATCGCCAGCAGGCCACCGGTATCGGGCAGCGTGGTCGGGCGCTCGCCCACCGCCAGGCCGATCAGCACCAGCAGCACGCCACCGCAGAGCATCTGCCCGGCAGCGGTCATGAACGGGCCCGGCAGGTCCAGCCCGCGTGCCCACACCGAACCGAAGGCCCAGCCGATCGGCGCGATCAGCAGCAGCACCAGCCCGGTCGGCGAGGCGGTCAGGCTGCTGCCGGCGTTGAGCCAGACCACGCCCAGGAAACCGATGGCGATGCCCAGCCACTCGCCACGGCTGGCGTGCTGGCCGCGCAGCGCCGAGAACAGCGCCATCCACAGCGGCACCGAGGCCACCGCCGTGGCGGCCAGGCCCGAGGACACCTCACGCTCGGCCAGCACCACCATGCCGTTGCCCAGCACCAGCATGGTCACGCCCATGATGACCAGGTTGCGCCACTGCCGCAGGGTCGGGTTCGGCAGCTTCCAGAACAGGCGCAGCGCAAGGAACATCAGGCCGCCGGCAATGATGAAGCGGCTGCCCGAGACCATCGTCAGCGGCAGTGCGCCGCCGTGCAGGGCCTTGGCGATGCCCAGGTAGGTCGAGCCCCAGACCACGTAGACCAGCAGCAGTGCCAGCGCGACAAGGCCACCCCGGGGGGCAGCCGCAGACGAAGAGGGGGGAGCCGACATGACACACCAGGGAGCCGGGGGAAGGCGGATTCTAGGACGTTTTGAGTATGGTCCGGGACCCCATACGGTGGCACGCTGTCATCCATCCATGCACCCTGCTCTGGTCTGCTACCCCGTGTTGACGGTCGATGCAGTACCAAGAGGGCTGCCCGGCCGCGCCGCCCCAAGGCCGGGCGCCGTTTTCCCTGCGCACGGACGCGCCGCATCGAGGATTCCCACCCAGATGAGCACCACGTCCCAACCTGCTGTACCCGCGAACGACCGCGCCGCCCTGCGGCGGTCGATCTCCAACACCCTCAAAGGCTCCGCCGGCAACCTGGTGGAGTGGTACGACGTCTACGTGTACTCGGTGTTCGCCGTGTACTTCGAATCGCAGTTCTTCTCGCCCGACGACAAGAACTCCACGATGTACGTGTGGGCGATCTTCGCGGCGACCTTCCTGATGCGCCCGATCGGCGCCTGGTTCTTCGGTCGCTTCGCCGACCGCCATGGCCGCCGCCTGGCACTGACCGTGTCGGTCACGCTGATGGCGCTGTGTTCGTTCCTGATCGCCATCACCCCCACCGCCGCCAGCATCGGCATCTGGGCCGCGGTCATCCTGCTGTTCGCGCGCCTGCTGCAGGGCTTCGCCACCGGTGGCGAATACGGTGCCAGCGCCACCTACATGTCCGAGGCCGCCATCCCCGGCCGTCGCGGCTTCCTGTCGTCCTTCCACTACGTCACCCTGGTCGGTGGTCATGTGCTGGCCCAGCTGACGCTACTGCTGATGCTGACCTTCTGGGGCAAGCCGGAAATCTCCGAATGGGGCTGGCGCATCGCCTTCGGCATCGGCGGCATCGCCGCGGTGGTGGTGTTCTGGCTGCGCCGGGGCATGGACGAATCGCTGTCGGAGTCGTCCATCGAGGCCGCGCGCGAGGGCAAGGCGCAGAAGTCCGGCTCGATGTACGAACTGTTCGTGCACCAGTGGCGGCCGCTGCTGCTGTGCTTCCTGATCACCGCTGGCGGCACCGTGGCCTTCTACACCTACTCGGTGAACGGCCCGAAGATGATCCAGAGCGCCTTCGCCGGCAACGACCCGATGACCGGCACCCTGATCAACCTGGGCGTGCTGGCGTTCCTGATGGTGCTGCAGCCGGTCGGTGGCTGGCTGTCGGACATCATCGGCCGCAAGACCCTGCTGGTGTTCTTCGGCGTCGGCGGCGTGCTGTACAGCTGGTACCTGATCACCCAGCTGCCGCACCAGCATGACGCCACCCTGGCCTTCCTGACCCTGGCCATGGCGTTCGTCATCCTCACCGGTTACACCTCCATCAACGCGGTGGTGAAGGCCGAGCTGTTCCCCACCCATGTGCGCGCACTGGGCGTGGGCCTGGGCTACGCACTGGCCAACTCGCTGTTCGGCGGCACCGCCCCGCTGCTGTACCAGGGTGCGCTGAAGACCGGCCACGTCGACTGGTTCGCCATCTACGTGACCGCGACGATCGCGGTATCGTTGGTGGTCTATGTGTTCTTCCTCACCAACAAGGGCCCGAACTGGCTCGACGGCACCCGCAAGTAAGCGCGTTGCCCTGATCGCGGCCACCGGTGCACTGCCGGTGGCCGCTGCGTCTCCCGCCACGCCATTGATGTGGATCGCGGCGACGCTGGCCGCAGCCACGGCATTGGCCTGGCTGCTGCGCCGCCCCAACGCACAGGCCGCGTGGCCGCGCATCGGATTCGGGATTGCCCTGCTGGTGTTCTGCGCCGCGCTGGCGCTGCAGCTGGCGGTGGACCTGGGCAGCGGCCACAGCTCGCTGCAGCTGCGCCTGCATCGCGGCATCAATGCAGGGTCGCCGGTTGGACTGCGCACGATGGTGGCGTGCTATCTGGCAGCGCTCGCCGCCAGTGGCTTGGGCGCGTGGACGCTGCTGCGCCGGCGCTGACGAATACCCGGGCGTGCCGGCCGCTGGCCGGCAACGCCACCTCTTTCGGTAGTGCCGGCCGCTAGCCGGCAACCTCATGAACCTTCGGAAAGAGCAGGGAGTTGCCGGCCAGCGGCCGGCACTACCTCAACGGCGGGCCGCTTCGCTCTTGTCGCGCGCGCCGCGGAACTCCGATTCCTTTTCCCACGTCGGCCAGCGGCGGCTGTTGGCCAGCTCGGCGCCCAGGTCGTAGACCAGCAGGGTGTCGGCGGCGTGGCCGCTCGGGTCCCAGCTCGGGGTCCAGGCATCGCAGGCCTGGTGGTAGCAGTCAGCGAAGTACTTCTCGCGCAGCGCGCGGCCGGCTTCAACGCCGCCGTCCAGCTTGTCCAGCCCCGGGCCGATGGTGATCGCCGGCACGCCCAGGCGGGCGAAGGCGAAGTGGTCGGCACGGTAGAAGAAGCCGGCTTCCAGGTTCGGGTCCGGGCTGTAGCTGCGGCCGCGGGCCTTGGCCACGCGCTCCAGGTCACCCTCCAGCGAGACCCTGCCCTTGCCCCACGAGGCGATGTCACGGGTCGCGCCATCCGGGCTGAACATCTCGATGTTCAGCACTGCAGCGGTCTTGTCCAGCGGCGCCAGCGGGTGCGCGGCGTAGTAGCTGGCACCCAGCAGGCCCTTCTCTTCGGCGGTCAGGGCCACGAAGTACAGCGTGCGCTGCGGCTGCGGGCCGGCGGCGAACACGCGGCCCAGTTCCAGCACGGTGGCCACACCGGTGGCGTTGTCGATCGCACCGCGGCGGATGCGGTCACCCTTGGCGTCCGGCTGGCCGATACCAAAGGCATCCCAGTGCGCGGAGAAGATCACGGCCTCGTCGGCGTGTTCACCACCGGGCAGCTTGGCCACCACGTTGCGGGTCACCACCTGCTCGCGCTTGAGCGCGAAATCAACGCTCAGCTTCGCGTTGTCCAGCGCCACCGGGCGGAAGTCGGCACGCATCGCCTTGCGCTTCTCGGCATCGAAGTCGAGGCCGGCGTCGGCGAAGATCGCCTCGGCCAGTTCGCGCTGCATCCAGCCACGCAGCGGCGTGTGCTGCGCCATCGCCTCGGCCTGGCTGCGCTCGATGTCGAACAGCGGCGAGGTGCCCGAGCTCTTCACCGTGGCCCAGCCATAGGCGGCCGGTGCGGTCTCGTGCACGATCAGCACGCCCTCGGCGCCACGGCGTGCGGCTTCCTCGAACTTGTAGGTCCAGCGGCCGTAGTAGGTCACCGCCTTGCCGTCGAACGCGCCCGGCGCATCGGCTTCGAAATCGGCGTCGTTGATCAGCACGACGGCGATCTTGCCGTGCAGGTCCACGTCCTTGTAGTCGTTCCACTGACGCTCCGGCGCGTCGATGCCGTAGCCGACGAACACCAGCGGCGCATCCTTGATCTGCACGCGCTTGCGCGGCTGCAGGCTCTGCAGGGTCACGTCCACGCCGTTGGCCAGCGCGCGCTTGCCCTGCTTCAGCGACAGGCTGGCCTTGGCCGCGCCGTCCAGCTGCGCGCGCACCAGCGGCACCGGCTGCACCCAGCTGCCGTCCACGCCGCCCGGCTGCAGGCCGTAGCTGCGGAACTGCTCGATCAGGTACTGCACCGTGCGCTCTTCGCCCTCGGTGGCCGGCGCGCGGCCCTCGAATTCATCCGACGCCAGCACGCGCACATGGCGCGACAGTGCCTGCGGATCGATGCCGCCGCCGGGCAGATCGTTGGCCGCATGGGCCAGGCCACCGACGAACAGGCAGGACGACAGCAGCAACACGCGCATCGGATTCACGGCAGTACCACGGCTAGCTTGGAAGTCACCAGAGTGTAACGTGGTCGTGACATCACGGCGCAGCATGGGCCCACGTCATCCACGCATGGCGTGGATCTACCAGTGGCACACCGGATTCCCGCCAATAGGGCGCGCCCAGGTCAGCGCGATACGCGGTCCAGCCAGCACGCCAGGCCCTGCGCGTTGAGTTCGATGTCCATCGCCAGCACTGCAGTCACCGCGGCATCGTCCAGCGCACAGCCATGCAGCTGTGCACGTTCCAGGTACAGCGCCTGCAGCGCGGCCAGCAGGCAGCGGTGGCGGTCCGGTCGCCCGTCGCACTGGCGGCCGATGGCGGCCATCGCATCGATCTGCTCGAACAGGTCTTCGGCCAGCTTTTCAACCTGCTGCACGCGCCCATAGTGGGTCAGGTACATCGCCTGCGGCGCGTAATCGAGCATGCGCCGGATCGAAGCCTTCATCGCCTCCGGGTCGAACTGCACCGGCGAGGAGGTCGGGAAGATGAAAGCGCCCTGCGCACTGTCCAGCTCGCGGTAGGAGATGCCGAACGTATCGCCGGTGAACCAGCTGCGGCTGCGTGCATCCCACACGCAGTAGTGGTGCAGCGCGTGGCCCGGGGTATGCAGCAGCACCAGCTCGCGGCCGGCCAGGTCGATGCGGTGGCCGTCTTCGGCCACCACCACACGGTGCTCCGGAATCGCCTCGATGCGGCCATAGCTGCGCGCGATCTCTTCGGCGCCGTATACCGCCGTGGCGCCAGCGATCAGCCGGGTCGGGTCGATCATGTGCGGCGCGCCGCGCGGGTGCAGCACCGCCTTCGCATTCGGCAACTGCTGCATCAGCAGGCCTGCACCGCCCGCGTGATCCAGATGCACGTGAGTGAGCAGCAGCCAGTCCACTGCCTCCACGCCCAGGCCGGCATCCGCCAGCGCCTGCAGCATCGCCGGTACCGACAGGCCGGTGCCGCAGTCGACGAACGCAGCGCGGCCGTTTTCAACGATCAGGTAAGCCGCGTCGAAATCCGGGCGCTGGAAGCCGGTATCGATGGTGTGGATGCTGGGGTCGGCGGTCATCGGCACGCACCTGGCAGGATCGGGAACAGACCCCCATGGTAGGCGCGCAGGCGGCCCGGGTTCGATGCGGCTTTGGTCGGGTAGTGCCGGCCGCTGGCCGGCAACCTCGGGATAACCAGGAGAATGCATGTGCCGGCCAGCGGCCAGCACTACCGATCAGCCGGAGCGCAATGCGAACCGCGGCCGCAGCAACAGGGCCAGCACCAGCACCGCCAGGAACGCCCCGTAGGCATACAGCACCGCCAGCACCTGCGGCCAGATCGGGCCGGCGCCGGGCTGCACCACACCGATGCGGTAGCCCCACAGCATCGACACGATGCTCAGCGCGAACGCCAATACCAGGGTGGTGCCATCGAACAGGCGCCGCCGCGCGGTACGCGGCTGGCGCGGGAACAGCCAGTACAGGCTGCCCAGCAGCAGGAACCAGGGCAGGAACAGCAGCAGCGACAACCAGGCCATCGCAGACTCCATGTCATCGCGCCGGAGGCGCGTGGACATCATGCCATGGGTCAATGCCGTGGTAGTGCCGGCCGCTGGCCGGCATTTCCGAGAACCTGGGGAACGTGCAGTTGCCGGCCAGCGGCCGGCACTACCCCTTACGCTTCGCGCAGCACGGCCAAGGCAGCCAGCACGACATCGACCTCGGCGTCCAGCTTGAACAGCTCGCTCTGCAGCTGGTCACCCTGCTCGGCCTGCTTGATCACCGCGATCAGCTGGCCCGCATCGCGCGGCGAATCGAAGCCTTCGCTCTGGATCAGCAGCGTGCCGTCACCGGCGGTCAGCTTGAAGTAGAAACGGCCATCCTTTTCGCGGTACTGCTTGAACAGCGGCGGTGCCACGCGGGCCACGCCGGCATCCTCGCTGGCGATGTCGCCCGCAGTGGACAGGTCGCGCAGGCCCACCGCATGGCGCAGCTCGTCCAGCAGCGGTGCCGCCAGCTGCTCGCGCAGCTGCTGGCCGCGGCGCTTGAGCAATGCTTCGATCTTCTCCGGCTCGGCCATCAGCGCGTTGTAGCGCTCGCGCAGCGGCGACAGCTCGCTGTCGATGCGCTCGAACAGCTGCTGCTTGGCATCGCCCCAGCTGATGCCCGCGGCGAACGCCCTGGCGAACTCCGCGGTCTGTTCCGGGGTGGCGAACGCCTGGTACATCTGGAACAGCGCCGAGCCCTCGGTGTCCTTCGGCTCGCCCGGTGCGCGCGAGTCGGTCAGGATCGAGAACACCAGCTTCTTCAGCTCCTCGCGCGGCACGAACAGCGGAATGGTGTTGTGGTAGCTCTTGCTCATCTTGCGGCCGTCGAGGCCCGCCAGCGTCGCCACCTGCTCGTCGATCACCACGTCCGGCAGCGGGAAATACTCCTTGCCGTACACGTGGTTGAAGCGCTGCGCGAAATCGCGCGCCATCTCGATGTGCTGGATCTGGTCACGGCCCACCGGTACCTGGTTGGCCTTGAAGATCAGGATGTCGGCGGCCATCAGCACCGGGTACATGAACAGGCCGGCGCTGACGCCCGCATCTTCGTCCACGCCTTCCTCGCGGTTCTTGTCCACCGCCGCCTTGTAGGCGTGCGCGCGGTTGAGGATGCCCTTGCTGGCGATGGCGGTCAGGAACCACATCAGCTCGGTGGTCTCGCGGATGTCGCTCTGGCGGTAGAACCACACATGTTCCGGGTCCAGGCCGCAGGCCAGCCAGCTGGCCGCGATCTCCAGGGTCGCGCGCTGGGTGCGCTGCGGGTCCTGCGACTTGATCAGGCTGTGCAGGTCGGCCAGGAAGAAGAAGCTCTCGATCCCCGGCGCGCGGCTGGCCGCGATGGCCGGACGGATGGCGCCAACGTAGTTGCCCAGGTGGGGCGTGCCGGAGGGGGTGATGCCGGTAAGGACTCGGGTCGTCATGACTGCGTGGGGTAACCTTCGATGAACGGGGCCAGTTTACCTTGCACGCCACCAACCCCGTCAGGGCCTGCGGTGCGTTCATTCACGCAACCCCGCTGGAGACGCCCGATGAAACGCCTGCTGCCCCTGCTGCTGATCCTGCCCCTGGCCGGTTTCCGCCCGGCCCCGATGCCGCCGCCGGTGTACGAAGGCGGCCCCGTGCGCATGGCCCTGGTCGACCGCGACCGTGGCACCGAACTGCGCAGCTACCCGGCCCAGGGCCAGCGCTGGGTGGCCGGCGAGCGCGGCCATCGCTACGCCGTGCGCCTGTACAACGACAGCCCGCGCCGGGTGCTGGTGGTGCTGTCGGTAGACGGCGTCAACGCCATCTCCGGCGAAGATGCCGATCCTTCGCAGACCGGCTACGTGCTCAACCCCGGCCAGCGCGCCGACATCACCGGCTGGCGCAAGAGCCAGGACGAAGTGGCGCAGTTCGTGTTCAGCAGCCCCAGCGGCAGCTATGCCAGCCGCACCGGCCGCCCGGACAACATCGGCGTGGTCGGCGTGGCCGTGTTCGAGGAGGCGCGCCGCTGGTATCCGCAGCCGATCCTGCGCCGTGGCCTGCCTGCGCCGGCACCGGCCGCCGAAGCGGCCGCTGACGCAAGCGCCAGCCGCATCGAGGGCTACGCCAACAAGTCGCAGGCGCCAGCGCTGGGCACCGGCCATGGTGCACGCGAACAGTCCTCGGTGCGCGATACCGACTTCGAGCGTGCCAGCCGTAGTCCCGCACAGGTGCTGCAGCTGCGCTACGACAGCGCCCGCAACCTGCGCGCGCGCGGCATCCTGGTGGATTCGCCGTCGCGCCTGCCGCGCGAACCGCAGGCCTTCCCCAACCGCTACGTGCCGGATCCGCCGGCACGCTGATCGCCCGCCCAGACAGCACAACGCCCGCTACCTCACGGTGCGGGCGTTGTGCTGCGGGGGAAACGAAAGCGGCTTACTTGTAGTCCGGATAGTCCTTGCTCACGCTGTCCTGGAACTCACGGACTTCCTTCTCGGCGCGGTCCTTGGCCCAGCCATAACGTTCCTGCAGGCGGCCGGCCAGATACTCGGCATTGCCTTCGGCCACATCGAAGTCGTCGTTGGTCAGATCGCCCCACTTGGCCTGGGCCTTGCCCTTCAGCTGCGACCACTTGCCGGAAATGATGTCTTTGTTCATTGCTGGGAGTCCTTGGTTGCAACGGCGTTCTTACCGTGGCTCCAGCTTCGCGCAGCAGCCGTTGGGCAGCGGTCAACCGACCATGAAAACGCTGCTCACCTGCTTGAATGGTTCACTCCGCTTCGACAGCACGCAGCGAAAAGCACGCACAAAAAAGGCCGGGGAAACCCCGGCCTTTTCTCTTTCCGTTCCGTGCAGGGCTCAACGGCCCTTGGCGGTGTCCTCAACCTTCTCACCCGCCTTCTGCACGTCCTTGCCGGCACCGGCAATGGTGTTGCAACCGGCCAGCAGGGCCACCGAGAACATCGACAACAGCATCAGGGCAACTACGCGCTTCATGGGCTTCTCCTTGGGTTTGCCGCTACACCGCTTCATTCGCGGATGGGATTCTTTCGCTCGGCGGGAGAAGGCCAACGCCCACCACCGCCGCGTGAAGTGCAATCTGGCGGCAGCGGCGTGGAGCGGGTGTGAACGGATCGACGATCCGTTCAGGCCGGGTGCTCAGTCGCGCATCAGGGTGGACTTGCCGAACAGGCTTTCGACCAGGTCCACGGCCAGCTCGGCGGTGGCATTCTGCTTGTCCAGCAAGGGGTTGAGCTCGACGATGTCCAACGACCCCATGCGTCCGGTGTCGGCAATCATTTCCATCACCAGCTGCGCCTCGCGGTAGTTGACTCCACCCGGCACGGTGGTGCCCACGCCCGGCGCGATGCTCGGGTCGAGGAAGTCGACATCGAAGCTGACGTGCAGGTGGGTGTTCTCGTCGATCCCGGCCAGTGCGGCTTCCACCGCGCGCTTCATGCCGTTCTCGTCGATGTAGCGCATGTCGTAGACATCGACCTTGTGGGTCTTGATCAGGCGCTTCTCTTCCGGGTCCACCGAGCGGATGCCGATCTGGTGCATCTGCGCCGGGGTGATCGCCGGTGCACTGCCACCAAGACGGGTCAGCGCATCCGGGCCGAGGCCGCACAGGCAGGCCACCGGCATGCCATGGATGTTGCCCGACGGAGTCACGTCGCTGGTGTTGAAATCCGAATGTGCATCCAGCCACAGCACGCGCAGGGTCTTGCCCTGCTCGCGGCACCAGCGCGCCACCGCGGTGATCGAACCGATGCCCAGGCAGTGGTCGCCGCCGAGCATGATCGGCATGCGGCCGGCCTGCAGTTCGGCATAGCTGGCTTCCATCAGCGCATGGTTCCACGCCACCACTTCATCCAGGTGGCGGTAGCCTTCCACCGGCGCGGTCCACGGGTTGCGCGGGCCATCCAGGTTGCCCAGGTCGCGCACGTCCACGCCGCGCGCCTCCAGCGCCTCCGGCAGGCCCGCCACGCGCAGCGCTTCCGGCCCCAGCCGGGCACCGCGATGGCCCGCACCCACATCGGTGGGAACGCCAATCAGCGATACGGAAATGGGATGGGCCATGGGTGCCTCCTGCGGGGGAAAAAGAAGCACAGTCTAGCCAGAGCTGTGTGACACCACTCGCGGCGGTGCAGCAGGGCAATCACATGGCATGATGCCGCGCGGACCTGCCCCCGCTTCATGGAAGATTGCGATGTCGCCCTTCATCAATACGGCCTGGCCGCGCTTTTTCATCGGGGCGCTGCCCATCGCCCTTTTTGCGGTTCTGTTGAACAGCACGGTCGATGCGCCACACCACGGCTGGCTGATCCAGACGGCGCTCCTGCTGGCGCCGTTCTCCATCCTGGTGTTCCTTGGGCTTGGCTGGCAGCGTATGCGCAAGGCACACGCCGAACACCCGATTCTGAAAAGCGAGCTGCCCCGTGTGGCGACGGCATTGATCGGCAACGTGAAGCTGGCGGCGCTATGGTTCGGCCTGACCTTCGTTGGCATGTTCACCCTGATGCTGGCGTGGGTGTTGCTGTATAGGTCCTGCAGCTGAAGCCTGCCCCAACCCGCTGCGCGCTCAGCGTTCGCGGCGGCGCACCGGCGTCACGCTCTGCACCTGGCCGTTGTTGCGCATCATGCACAGGAAGCGGCCATCGGGGTAATCGATGATCAGTTCCTGGTAATCGCTGCCCACCGGCATCTGGGTGACCAGAGCGCCCTGCGCGCCCTTGCGCATGTTGCAGGCGCCCAACGCGGTATCGCCTGCCGGCGCGGGGGTAGTCACCGAGGACACATTGCGGAACACCGCGCGGCAGCCGCCATTGACCCACACCGAGTGCCGCGACAGGCCCCAGTTCTTGCCCTCCTCGCAGCGGGTACGGCTGAGCTGGCGCACGATTTCCACATTGCCACGGGTATTCAGATCGCACGACACCTGTTGCTGGCCGGTGGATTCGCAAGTGACTTCGCGCGGCAGCGCGGCATCCCCGGCGGCAGCGTCGCCAGGGCGGGCGCTGTTTGTGGCGGGCGCGGGCGCACCGCTGCTACTGACCTGGCAGATGCCATTGGCGCCGCCTCGGCCGGTGTAGCTGACCTGCGGCGAGGCGTCATCGTTGCGGCTGATCGACAGGGTGATGCCGCTGTTGACATCGCGTGCTTCGAAATAGCGGTCGTTGAAACGTTTCAACGCCGTCTCGCGGCCCTGCACGTAGACCGGCCCGCCTTCATCTGCGTGCACATCGATACCGCCCGGGCAGCTGGCGTTGAAGAACGGCACGGCGGCCATGGCCGGGGCTGCGAACGCGGCGGACAACAATGCGACGGTGAGCGGCAGGGCGTGGCGACGCATGGGCGAGTCCTGACGGATGTGTACTCCCAGTATGCGGTTAGGGTCGGAAGCGGTCTGTGAGGAGAATCAAAATGCGGGCGGTGCATTTTGGCCCTCGTGTTTGTCAGGTTCACAACGTCACTGCCCCGGTTATCGAATCAAGAAGGCCCGCTGCTGGCATGAGCACACCCTATCCAAACCTGAAACCTGTACTTGTGGAGCTGCGATTGGACGAAGTGGATTCGCACGGCGGCGCTGTTGCCGAGATGATCGCCTCCACCGCGCGGCCCATGGCGCTTTCGATAAGCCCTGAACTCATGTGGTACAGCTTCGTACTGAATGACCGCACCATCACCCGGATCACGCCTGGCACGCGGGCACACTGCACGATCTCATTCATCAACCATGACGGTGCGAAGGAGGCACTCCCCGATGGCACCGTGGCCGCCTTCGGAAATGGATCGGCAAGAAGAGGGTTGATCCGCATCATTCGGTTTGATTGAAGCTGATCGCTCCGGCGTTCTCGAGGCGGAAGAGGTGAAGCACACTGCCTTGATGCCTCACACGGCGCTGGCATGCAGCCTCACATCCAAGGCACGGGTCACCTTCAGGATGGTCGCGAAATCAGGGCTGCGCTCGCCGGACAGTGCGCGATACCAGTTTTCCCGTGACAGGCCTGCGGCAAGTACCCACACGGGCGTAGTTCGGGCTGCTCGTCGCAGAGATGGGCCCTTACTCCCGTATCAGTCGGTGTCCGGGAGCCTCGGCTGTTCTTGCCGCCGAAGGCCTCCTTGACCGCCATGGCAACTGCCGGCCATTCTCTGGCCAGATCGTCAGACCGGTTATTTCACATAGTATTGGCCTGACTCACGTGCCGATACCAACGTTTCCGATCATCCATCAAAGGTTGCCGAAAGCGCTATTGGAAGTCGAACCTACCGTGCACAGTAGTACGGAAAAACGGGAAACGATAGCGAGCGAACGGGATCAGCTGCGATGACCTCCGCATCACCGAATGCAGCATAGGCAATGCTTGCCCGTAAAGTTTGGCCTGGCTCCAAGCGAACCTCACCACATCCTCCAGGGCAGTATGTCGTCATAAGTGCCTTCGGATGTAGAGGACCAGTGGCCGTGGTCAAGGCTGCACCTTCGTACCCCATCGGAAATGTGCCATCTTCGGCAGGCCAGCTTTCCTTCGAAAGGCATAAGGGCGTGCCAACGGCAGACGCCAAGGTTACGTCGTATCGCCGCTTCGTTGGGTTATCAACCACCGAAACACTGAAATCCCGGGGTTCTGCGCGCCGAAATGGACTAGCGCAGGCAGCGATCGCCATGCACAGCAAGGTGCCTGCCAGAATCCTGTTCATCGAGCTTGGTCCATGATGTGGTCAGGATTGATAAGGCGCTGCTGGCTGGGCAGCGTCTTGAAGATATTCTGTTGCTGAGGGGATCCGAACTTGTATGCCGTGTCGCCATTAAAGAACTGGTCCTTATACCCCAGCACTGCATGCCCGGTTTCGTGACCTGCCCCCCAAGCCAACCTTGACGGATCATTGAAACTCACGTGCGTAGTATTGACTATGACCATTTTCGGCCCGGTGGTAGGCACGCCCGCCAAGGTATCTCCACCGGCCCCATATGCCGCGTTGATTTGCGCACCCGTCATACCATTGGCTGGAATAGCGCCCGCACTGGTATCCCGCAATGCCGCAGCCATTGAGCTCATATCTGAGGCAGCTTTCGCCATGTTCTCTGGAGTGGCTGAGCCAGCACCGAAGTTGCGTTGGAAAGACTTCTCCGCACGCTGGAGTGCTTTGCCCCCTTCGGCCAGTGCACCGTTGATCTTGCCCGCCGCTTTCTCCAAGCTGCCAGCGGCGCTCTGCTGGGCGCGGTCGAACTGATTCCACTGCCTGTCCGTCCAGCCGGTACCACGCGACAGGCGCCCGTCCGGGTCGGTAAAGCTATAGGGATTGTTGTTCCCATACCAGTAGCGGTTGTAGTTGGCGCCCGTATTTGGATCGGCTTGTACGGGATCGGCTGAAACGAACCGGGCCGACGCACTGGAAGCGATGGCGCACAGCGCCACGGTCAACAGCCCTGGAATGGCAATGCGCATCACAGTCCTCTTCTCGCGCGTTCGCGCTGGATGGATTGTAGGTAGCTGGCTTCCTGCTCCGGCGTTTTCTGCGTCCAACCAAGTGATTCGGCCTTGGCAAGCCATGCCAGATTCTCGCGAGTCAAACGGTGAAATTCCCCGTGCAACTCAGGTGGCAGATCTTCCGCATTCGAATACCTGGAGCGGATGCGTTGCTGGGTCTGGATGTAGTAGGCATTCGCCTTCCATATCATCGCTACCGGGTCCTTCGGATTGGCGGCCAGCGCCAGATCGGCCACGGCCATGAGCGCATCGGCGTCCTTCTTCGCCCCGTAGTGCTCCATCAGTGTGCTGGCGATGGCGCCTATCCCTTCGTGCGGCAGCAGCGGGCGCAAGTAAAGTCCATTGTCCAATGACGCCTCGGTGATCCCCGTTTCACGCTGGTAGCTGCTGTCGTATTTGAAGCCGCCCGCAGTGGCTTCAACGTTCAACCACATCTGCTGCTCGTCGTCGGCGAACTTCACCAGCAGGTGATTGGGCGCCGTAGCAAGCGCGACAGTCAGCCCCAGCCGCTGGCCCAGGATGACAAAGAGAATGGGCATTGAGACGCAGTTGCCCTTGCGCGTGGCCAAGTAGGTAGCTAGCTGCTTGTTCTTCGGATTCTTACCCAGTGGGTCCGACAGGTCGTAGGTAAAAGGCTTCCCCTGGTTCCACTCGCCCGGCATGTAAAGCGTCTTGAGCAAAGCGTCGAGGACCTGTCGCGCCGTCGGGTTGCCAGGCACATTGCCGCGTACAGCGTGCTCCCACTGATCGACTTGCCGACGCACTGCCACAGTGTCAGTGGACGGATCAATGATGCTATCCACTACCAGCTTGGCGGCGACATAGTCGACACGATCGTCAGGCAGTTGAAACTGGGCATGCAAGGGCGAAGGGTCATCAGCGGCCAAGGCAAGCGGGGCCAGAGCAAACAAACACGCGCCCCAAGCCCGTTCGATCCATCGGCGGCTTGCCTGTCTCCCCATGGCATTCCCTTCCCTTGCCCTCTGATGATCCTATGCGCTGTCAACGGCCACTGCCCAATTGCCACCCTCGACCTGCAGGCAGACGCCCGACTCTTCAACGGCGAAGTTATCCCCCAAAGGATGACGCTCTTGTCGCCCGACATGAAGCCCAGGGGGCCGATGTACCCGCCACACTCATTCTTGGCGTTGGCCCGGCCACAGGCGACGATGCCGAACTCCTCAGTGAAGTTGGCGCACACGTCCCGGACCTGCACGGCGTCCGGGTCCCAAGGGGGCCCGTGAACGGGCCGGCGTGTCGCAGGTCGATCTGGCCGAACGGCTGGGCAACACGCAGACGCTCGTGTCGAAGTGCGAGCGCGGGGACGTCGGATAGAGGCCGGGAGCGGATCAAGTTCTCCGAGGCGCTCGGCCTGCTGGGCGAGTACCTCGAGCAGCGCGCTGCCAGACTCCAGCCGAAGTCCAGAAAGAGCAAAGCAAAGGGGCGCTGACTGTACGATGGTGCCGCTTATCCGAATCGAACGGATGACCTACTGTTTACAAGACAGTTGCTCTACCAACTGAGCTAAAGCGGCATGGGTGCATCACCGGCGGCAGTGCCGCGGTCCGGGGGATTCTAGCGCAATCGCGCGCATTCCAGCGACCGGCTCTGCGCCGCCCCGCTGCGCTGCTGGGCCTGGGCCGGCTGCGTGCCTGCCGCCAGCTGCCCTTCCAGCCACCATTGGCCGGCGTCGCCGCTGGCGACCAGGCGCGGCTGGAAGCCTGCGGCCTGCACCGCTGCCATGCGGCGCTCGGCGCCTTCGCGGTTGCGGTACTGGCCCAGCGCCACGGCGTTGGCTTCCTCGCCCTGGCTGATGATGTAGTAGTCGCTCAGGCCTGCGGCGACGATGCGCTTCACCGTGGCCTGGGCCTCGTCGCGATTGGCGGCGGCCGGCAGCATCACCCGGTAGCGGGCACCGCCGCTGGCAGCAGGCTGTTCGCGCAGGCGCACCTGGTTGAGCACAGCACCGGCCCTGCCCTGTGCACTGGTCGCGGAGGCACGGTCGGCGAACGGGCCCAGCGCGATACAGCGCGGCGGCTCGGCAACCGCAGGCGGAGCTGCGGGCTTTTCCGGTGCCGGTGCGGGCGCCGCCACGGGTTTGGCAGCGGCGGCAATCGATGCAGCGGCAGGCGCAGCCTCGGCCGTCTGCGGCTTGGCAACGTCCTGCTTTGCCGGCACGGCTGGCGCAGGCGTCGCAGCCACGGTGGTCTTCGCCGCTGGTTCGCGTTCCACCAGCGGCGAGGCCGGGGCGGCAACCGTGGCTGCGGCGGCCGCGGTTGCATCCACGCCACCGGGCACCCAGCGCAGCTCGGCCACGCCAGCGGGTTGCGGCGGCGGCGCAGGCTTCTGCGGTGCATCGCGCAGCAGCCACCAGCAGGCGACGCCAAGATTGAGGATGGCCAGTACGACGATCAGGGCACGGGTCAGCATGCGCGGATACTAGCCTGCGGGCTGGTGCACCGCCCAGCGGGCGAGGCCATCCAGCACCAGCGACGGGTGGTAGTCGGCGCCAGGCAGCAGCGGCATCAGCGCCGGTGCGCCGCCACCGTGCACCAGCAGCGACGGTGCCACGCCCAGCAGCGCATGCGCCTGCTGCGCGCTGCGTTCGATCAGCGCCACCGCCGCACCGTCGCAGCCGGAGGCCAGCGCGTCAGCGGTGTCGTTGGCAAATTCGCTGTAGTCGCCGCCGGTCGCGGGCAGCTGCACGGCACGGGCATGCAGCGCTTCACGCATGGTGGTGGGCGACGCGGAAATGCGGCCGCCGTGGTGCTGGCCGTCGGCGTCGAGCAGGTCGATCGTCAAGGCGGTGCCCACGCCAACCACCAGCACCGGGCGCTGCGCCTTGGCAGCGGCCAGCAGGGCCAGGAAGCGATCGACACCGAATTTTTCCGGCTTGGCATAGGCAATGCGCACGCCCGCGCATTCGGCGCTGGTGCGCACCACATGCACATGCTCGAAGCGGCGCTGCAGCTGGTCCAGCATGGCGCTGGTCAGCGACGGCGCGGCCACGCTGGCCACGAACGCGGTGGTGCCGCTGGGCAGGCTGTGCGGCGGCTGCCCGGCCATGCCTTCGGCGCCGTGCGCCCAGGCCTGCACGTCGCCGGCACGGTCACCCTGCAACGGCGCGAACTTGAAGCGCGAGTTGCCCAGGTCGAACAACCAATCGCTCATGCCGCCCTCACGCTGACTTCGCCGGCGTGCAGCAGGCGTTCCTGGCCATCGATGCGCACGCGCAGCGCGCCGTCGTCAGCCAGGCCAAGTGCGGTGCCGTGCTGCCACTGCCCGTCCAGTTCCACGCGCACTTCGCGGCCGGCCAGCATGTCGAACGCGGCGTAGCGCGGCAGGAACGGAGCGAGGCCTTCGCGATCGAATTCTTCCAGCGCCGGCAGCAGGCGCGTCAGCACGGCAGCAACGACCACGTTGCGATCCACCGGCTTGCCGGCCAGCGTATCCAGGTCCACCCACGGCTGGGTGATCTGCTCGGCGAACGACGGCGGCATGTGCGTGTTGATGCCGATGCCGATCACCGCGCGCGCCGGGCCCGCGTATTCGCCACCACCTTCTGCGAGCAGGCCGACCAGCTTGCGGCGGCCATCGACGATCAGGTCGTTCGGCCATTTCAGCTGCGCCTGGGTATAGCCCAGGTCGTGCAGCGCTTCGGCCACGGCGATACCGGCCACCAGGCTCAGCCCGGCCAGGCGGCCAAGGCCACCGGAGTACAGGCGCAGCACCGACAGGTAGATATGCGCGGCCAGCGGCGAGGCCCAGGTACGGCCACGACGGCCACGGCCACCGGTCTGGCGCTCGGCCAGCAGGACGCTCACCCCGCGCTGGGGCGCGCTGCAACGCAGCAATTCGGCGTTGGTCGAGTCGACCGTCCAGGCCACCTGCAGGTCGTGCAGCAGGGGCAGAACCCCGGCAGGCAGGCCAGCACGGATCGCGTCCGGGTCCAGCAGGTCGACCGGGCGGGTCAGGCCATAGCCTTCGCCGGCGCGGCCCTCGACGTCCACACCGGCGGTTCTAAGTCCTTGAATACGCTTCCAAATGGCCGCCCGGGTCTGGCCCAGCTCACGGGCCAGGGCGTCGCCGGACAGGCGACCGGCAGCGAGTTTGGCCAGCAATTGGCGATCGTCCACGGCAGCTTCCACGAAGTCAGGAAGGAATTATGCGGGAAAGCCGCCAGCGACGCCCGCCACGCTGGGTTCCGTGGGGGCTTCCAACGGAGCGGCAAGTTCGGGCTAGAATCGGGAACTCACCTTCCCTTAACGTGGATGTCGTCAATGCGCCGTTATGCCCATTGCCTGATCCTGCTGATGATGCCCTTCGCGGCGTCTGCGACAGCAGCGCTGGACGACAGCCGCGGCGCCTGCGTGTCGTCCAACGGTGATGCCGCCTCTCAGCGCGCACCGACCGCGACCGCCTCGTCAGCCACCACCAAGCCGGCGGCAGTACGCCCGGCCGCCAGCAGTGCCACCAGCACCGGCGGCGGTGGCAGCGACGACGACGTGCTGCAGCGCATCCGCGCACCGAAGTGGCACAGCTACCTGCCGGGAATGTTCCGCTGATCAAGTCGTTGCTGCAGTGGGTGCGGCCTGCGCCGCGGCCGATCGACGATGTACTGTGGAATGAGGCCTGCCGCCGCGCCGCCTGGCTGCACGGTCTGGACGACGAACGCCGCGCGCGATTGCGCGTACTGGCCACACGCTTCCTGCACGAGAAGACCATTACCCCGATCGGCGAGCTGCAGCTGCAGGCCGGTGACGGTGTGCTGCTGGCCGCGCTGTGCTGCCTGCCGCTGCTGGAGTTCGGCGAAGTGGGCCTGGAAGGCTGGTCGCAGCTGATCGTCTACCCCGATGCATTCCGCGTACATCGCAGCCACATGGATGCGGCCGGCGTGCTGCACGAATGGGATGACGAACTGATTGGCGAGTCGTGGGACAGCGGTCCGTTGATCCTGTCCTGGGCCGATGTGCAGGCCGACCTGGCGGCGCCGCACGAGGGCTACTGCGTGGCGGTGCACGAGATGGTGCACAAGCTGGATGCACTGGATGGTGCGATGGACGGCACGCCGCCGCTGCCGCGCGAATGGCAGCGCGAATGGGCGGGCATTTTCCAGCGCGCCTACGACGCCTTCTGTGCACAGGTGGACGCAGGCGAGGAAACGCTGATCGATCCGTATGCGGCCGAGGCGCCGGAAGAGTTTTTCGCGGTGGCCAGCGAGTACCACTTCTCGGCGCCGGATCTGCTGCAGCAGGCGTTGCCGGAAGTGGCCGCGCAGCTGCGGCGGTTCTATGGCAAGCCGCCGGCGATCGAAATACGGTAGTGCCGGCCGCTGGCCGGTACCTTGGCACTGCCACCGAAGATCATGAGGTTGCCGGCCAGCGGCCGGCACTACCGGAACACCACGCGCTGTTGCGCCAGGCGATACCCGGCGGGCGGGAGCGCGCAGCTGCGGCGGTTCTATGGCAAGCCGCCGGCGATCGAAATACGGTAGTGCCGGCCGCTGGCCGGCACCTTGGCACTGCCACCGAAGATCATGAGGTTGCCGGCCAGCGGCCGGCACTACCGGAACACCACGCGCTGTTGCGCCAGGCGATGCCCCGCGGACGGGAGCGCGCAGCTGCGGCGGTTCTATGGCGAGCCGCCGAAGATCGAAATACGGTAGTGCCGGCCGCTGGCCGGCATCCTGGCACTGCCACCGAAGATCATGAGGTTGCCAGCCAACGGCCGGCACTACCGGAACACCACGCGTTGTTGCGCCAGGCGATGCCCGGCGGACGGGAGCGCGCGGCTTACGGTCCCGGCGGCAGGCGCACTTCGAAGCGCGCCCCACCCAGCTCGCTGGAGCGGCCTACGGCCAGTTCTCCGCGGTAATCCTTGATCAGGTCCTGCACGATCGACAGGCCGATGCCGTGGCCCTGCACGCGCTCGTCGCCACGGACGCCACGCTGCAGCACCTTGCCGATGTCGTCAGGGGCAATGCCCGGGCCATCGTCGTCCACCGCCAGCAGCAGGCCGGCGCGACGGGCGTTCGGTGCCGGCAGCGGCTGCGCGGTCAGCAGCACGCGGCGGTTGGCCCACTTGAAGGCGTTTTCCAGCAGGTTGCCGAGCAGTTCCTGCAGGTCACCCGGTTCGCCATGGAAGCGCGCGGCCGGGTCGATGTCGAATTCGCACAGCACGCCCTTGGAGGCATAGACCTTTTCCAGGCCCCGCACGATTTCCTCGGCGTTGGATTCGATCGGCAGCGGCGCGGAGAACAGCTTGTGGCCCGACGACGCAGCGCGTGCCAGCTGGTACGAGACCAGGTTGTTCATGCGCTGCAGCTGCACGTCCAGTTCCTCGCGCAGCGCGCCGTCGCCGGCGCCGCTGTCCATCTGCGTGCGCAGCACCGCGATCGGCGTCTTCAGGCTGTGCGCCAGATCGGCCAGGGTGTTGCGCTGGCGCTCCAGGTTCTCGCGCTCGCTTTCGATGAAGGCGTTGATGCTGTCGGTCAGCGGTTCCAGCTCGCGCGGGTGGCGCTCGCTCATGCGCTCGGTCTCGCCGCGCTGCACCTTGGTCAGCTCGGTGATCACGCGGCGCAGCGGGCGCAGGCTCCACTGCAGGATGACGGTCTGCAGCAGCAGCAGGATCAGGCCGATGCCGCCGAGGTAGAACCAGACCCGGCTGCGGAACACGCGCAGCTGCGCGCCCAGCGCGCGTGAGTCTTCCATCACGTAGATGGTGTACGGGAATTCGGTGGCGGGGTCGGCGTCGGCGTCCCACACCAGGCCCAGGCCATAGCGGTACACCGAGCCCTGGCTGCCATCGATCTGGATCATCGGCAGCGGGCCTTCGAACACTTCCTGGCGCGGTGCCAGCAGGCCGCCGCCGACGGTGGGCAGCATCGGGCCTTCGGCGGACATCGAGTTGCCCTTGCCGTGCGGCATCACCACCTGCAGGTACAGGCCACTGCCCGGCACGTCGAAGCGCGAATCCGGCGGCTGCTCGCGGATGTACAGCGAGCGGTCGCGGGTGAAATCGATGCCGGCCGCATAGGCGGTGGCGTAGTTCTTCAGGCGCTCACGCAGGTTCGCCTTCGCCGTATCGGCGAAGGCGGCGTCGAGCGCGTAACCGGCCAGCGCCAGGAACGCGACCAGACCCACGGACGCGGCGAACATCTGGCGCGCCTGCAGTGAGCGCGGCCGCCAGCGTCGGAAGAACCACAGACGGCCGGACATCGTGTAATCGCCAGGGTGAGCCGGCTCAGCCCTCGTTGCGCGGGATCGCGAAACGGTAGCCGCGGCCGCGCACGGTCTCGATCGGCTTCAGCTCGCCATCCGGGTCCAGCTTCTTGCGCAGGCGGCCGATGAAGACCTCCAGCACGTTCGAGTCGCGGTCGAAGTCCTGCTGGTAGATGTGCTCGGTGAGGTCGGCCTTGGAGACCAGTTCACCGGCATGCATCATCAGGTACTCCAGCACCTTGTACTCGTAGCTGGTCAGGTCGACATTGCTGCCGGCGACGCTGACGGTCTGGGCGGCGAGATCCAGCGCAACCGGGCCGCATTCCAGCGTCGGCTTGCTCCAGCCAGCGGCGCGGCGCAGCAGCGCGTTGACGCGGGCCAGCAGTTCTTCGACGTGGAACGGCTTGACCAGGTAGTCGTCGGCGCCCTGCTTCAGGCCCTCGACCTTGTCCTGCCAGCTCGAACGCGCGGTCAGGATCAGCACCGGGAACTTCTTGCCTTCGTCACGCAGGGCCTTGATCAGCTCCATGCCCGACATCTTGGGCAGGCCGAGGTCGATGATGCCGACATCGAACGGGACTTCGCGCCCCATGTAGAGGCCTTCCTCGCCGTCCTGCGCAGCATCGACGGCAAAGCCTTCGCGCTTGAGCCGGGCTGCCAGGGTCTCACGCAGCGGGGCTTCGTCTTCGACCAGAAGGATACGCATGAACTCTCCCTAGTGTCCTGGGTGTGGCCCGGAGGCCTGTGGGGTACGGGTTGATAACGACGACTATCCCTGTTCAGGGGTTATCGCCGCGTAGTGATGACATATCCGACCGCGGCGTGCGCGGCTGTGAACGCGACGGGGCAGGGTCGTCCATGTAGCGGACCCGGCCCCGGTCGTCCATGTACTTCACCCGGTTGATGTCACGACCATCAAACGGCACACGCTCGGCGCCGAGGATGTGACCGCCGGTGGTGCGCTGCACGCGGCGCACGGCATCGGACAGCGATCGCTCGTCGCCACGATTGCCACGCTCGCCCCGCTCCATCATCTCCGCCCTCGCCTGCTCGCCACGCGGCGGCTGTTGTGCCAGCGCCGAAGACAGCGGCACAGCCGACAGCACCACGCAGGTGGCCAGGGCAATGCGGCAATGGAAGGGAGCGGAAGACATCGATGCGATCCTAGCCGAGCTCGGCGATTCGTTCAAAAGTCGTAAATCCGGGTGCCGGGTTCGGGACCCGGCGTTTTACAAATCCTTTGCAAATTCTTGGTTTGGGGCAGTGAATCCGGTCTGAACTTTTCCGGCCCTTCGCCTGCGTCGTTCAGCTAAGTGAACATTCGGGACGAATCGCCGTCCCTTGTCAAGTCGGGAGTGTGACTGCGGTCACGCTGCGGCGCGATCAGCGTCGCGCTCGGTGACGGCCAAGGCCTGTTCGACCAGGCTCCAGTCGGCGCCCGGGCGGTGTGCGCCCTCGCTCAGCACCTGGCGGAATGCGCGGCCACCGGGCTGGCCGTGGAACAGGCCGAGCAGGTGGCGGGTAATGTGCTTCAGTGCCAGGCCTTCGCCCAGCCGCGCTTCCACGTAGGGGCGCAGCGCGCGCAGCAGGTCACCACGGGCCTGCAGCGGGGCGCCGGTATGCAGCGCCTCCAGCTGATGCAGCAGGTAGGGGTCGTGGTAGGCCGCGCGGCCCAGCATCACGCCATCGACGTGCGCGGCCTGCGCCTGTACCGCCTCGATGCTGGCCAGGCCACCGTTGAGCACCACCGGCAGTGCCGGGCGCTCCTGCTTCAGACGGTAGGCCCAGTCGTACTTCAGCGGCGGAACCTCGCGGTTCTCCTTCGGCGACAGGCCCTTCAGCCACGCGTTGCGCGCATGCACCACCACCATCGCCGCACCGGCGGCAACCTGGCGGTCGACGAAGCTGGCAAACACGTCGTAGTCGTTGTCCTCGTCCACGCCCAGGCGGCACTTCACCGTCACCGGGATATCAACCGCGTCGACCATGGCCGCGACGCATTCGGCCACCAGCGCCGGCTCACGCATCAGGCAGGCGCCAAAACGCCCGGCCTGCACGCGGTCGGACGGGCAGCCGCAGTTGAGGTTGACCTCGTCATAGCCCCACTCCGCGGCAATGCGCGCGGCCTGCGCCAGCAAGGCCGGATCGCTGCCGCCCAGCTGCAGCGCCAGCGGCTGTTCGCTGCGGTCGAAGCCGAGCAGGCGTTCGCGATCGCCGTGGATGACCGCGTTGGCATGCACCATTTCCGTGTACAGGCGTGCGCCCGGCGCCAGCACCCGATGGAACACGCGGCAATGGCGGTCCGTCCAGTCCATCATGGGGGCAACGGACAGGCGCAGGGAATCGGCGTAACGGGCGGTGGCGGACGTCATCGGGGCATTGATCGTGGAGACTGGCATTGCCAGTGAGATCAATAGTTTACACCGCGCGGCTGAATGCGCCCGGTCAGCCGCGCGGCGAGCGCCGGTTGGGCCCGGCTCCCGCTGGCGGCCGCGGCGGGCTGGGGGGCGGAGGCGGACGCTTCCTGCCCTCGGGGAGCTTGGGATTCGCGTTCTCCATGGATACGACCAGCGGGTTCAGCGCAGTACGCCACGCATTGACGCAGATACCAATTGAACGATGTATCCTTATGGATACGATTCATGGATGGCAACCCTCCAGGCAACAGAGACGTTCACGCGCTGGCTGCGCGGGCTCAATAACAGCGGGACCCGGGCCGTGATCGTGGAACGCCTGCAGCGCGTCGCCCGCGGTCTCGAGGGAGATGTTCGATCGGTGGGTCATGGCGTGAGCGAACTGCGTATCAACCATGGACCGGGATATCGCGTGTATTTCACACGCCGCGGGAGATCCATCGTCGTGCTCCTGCACGGTGGCGACAAGTCGAGCCAGCGTCGCGATATCGAGAAAGCGGTCAGGCTCGCGGAGTTGCTGTAGCCACCATTCGATTCCATGCCGTTCCCAGGACTCTCCCCATGAGCAAGCTGAAGACGATTCCCTTCGATCCCGCCGACTATCTGGATGATGACGTCGCAATCGCCACCTATCTGAACGAGGCCTTGGCAGCAGGTGATGCGGGCCACTTCCAAGAGGCACTCGGAACAGTGGCACGTGCCCGTGGCATGGGCGGCGTTGCCGAGGTCTCCGGTCTTGGACGCGAGAGCCTGTACAAGGCGCTGCGCCCCGGAGCACACCCACGCTTCGACACCGTGCAGCGGGTACTGTCAGCGCTCGGGGTGCATCTCATCGTGCAAGCCGACAAGCAACCCGCTGGCACCGCCTGATCGCAGCCACTGCGCTCGCCGGGCATGGCCCGGCGCTACCTGGGGCGCGCTGCGGACTCAATGCCCCCCGCGCGCGCCGCCCACCTGCTCGATCAACGTCTGGCTGGCCGCATTGAGCCCCACCACCGTCACCTCCGCACCGTGCGCGGCCAGCTTTTCCTGCGTCCGCTCCAGCGCGGCCACGGCAGTCAGGTCCCACAGGTGGGCATCGCGCAGATCAATCTGCACCTTCGGCGCCACGTGCTGGTAATCGAACGCCGCACCCAGCTGCCCTGCCGAGGCAAAGAACACCTGCCCACGCACGCGGTAGACCTGGGTGTCACCGGCATCGTCGCGCTGCACGTCCAGCATGCGGCCAACCTTGCGCGCGAAGAACAGGGCCGACAGCAGCACACCGCTGAGCACGCCCTTGGCCAGATCGTGGGTAGCCACGGTGACCACCACCGTCAGCAGCATCACGGCGGAGGAACTGCGCGGATGCGTGCGCAGGTCGCGCAGCGAGCGCCAGCTGAAGGTGCCGATGCTGACCATGATCATCACCGCCACCAGCGCCGCCATCGGGATCTGCCGTACCAGATCGCTGCCGTACACCACCAGCACCAGCAGGAACACGCCAGCCACCAGGCAGGACAAGCGGCCGCGGCCACCGGAGGTCACGTTGATCACCGACTGGCCGATCATCGCGCAACCGGCCATGCCACCGAGGAAGCCGGTGACCGTGTTCGCCACGCCCTGGCCGACGCATTCGCGGTTGCGCTCGCTGGGCGTCTCGGTGATGTCCTCGACGATCTGCAGGGTCATCATCGATTCGAGCAGACCGACCACGGCCAGCGTGGCCGACACCGGCAGCAGGATGCGCAGCGTTTCCCAGGTGAGCGGCACATCGGGGATGAGGAAATGCGGCAGGCTGTCAGGCAACTGGCCCATGTCGCCGACGCTGCGCACGTCTACACCAAAGCCGATCACCACGGCGGTAAGCACGACGATGGCCACCAGCGGTGATGGCACGGCGCGGGTGAGGCGTGGCAACAGGTAGATGATCGCCAGCGCGGCGGCGCACAACACGTAGACCGCAGGGCCGCGGCCGATCAGCTCGGGCATCTGTGCCAGGAAGATCAGGATCGCCAGCGCGTTGACGAAGCCGGTGATGACCGAGCGCGAGACGAAACGCATCAACGCGCCGAGCTTGAACACGCCGGCCAGTACCTGCAGCAACCCGGCCAGGATGCTGGCAGCGAACAGGTACTGCAGGCCGTGGTCCTTGACCAGATCGACCATCACCAGCGCCATCGCGCCGGTGGCGGCGGAGATCATGCCGGGGCGGCCGCCAGCGATGGCAGTGATGACGGCAATCGAGAACGCGGCGTACAGGCCGACCTTGGGGTCGACACCGGCGATGAGCGAGAAGGCGATGGCCTCGGGAATCAGGGCCAGGGCGACGACGATGCCGGACAGCAGGTCGCCACGGATGTTGCCGAGCCATTGCTGGCGCAGGGGGTAGGACGTTTGCATGGGAAAGCTCCGCGCGCAGGCGGGCGTGGCCGCATGGCGCTGCAGTGGAAAGACACGGGTTCCTGAGCCGGGCAGGCCGGCTGCCGATGTGCGGCAAGGGTCAGGGTGGCGTGATCACTGCAGGCGGGCGTCGGTACATGGGAGGGGCGCAGTCTACGGGAAGCGACCCCACGGGGGTAGCGCGGTTGGCCGGCGAAGGCAGCGGAGCCTGGCTCCGCTCTACAATTGAACCATGGCCGCCAACCGCCCGAAGTTCTTCGACCCCACTACCGAACAGGGCGTGCTGCGCCTGTCGATCGCCGCCTCTCTGCTGCTGGCCGCGGCGGCGGTGGTGTTCGGCCTGCTGGCCAATTCTTCGCTGATCATCTTCGACGGCATCTACGGCCTGATCGATGTGGTGATGACCTGGCTGTCGCTGCTGGTGGCGCGCCTGATCGCGCTGTCCACACAGACCGATGCGCTGCAATCGCGGCTCAACCAGCGCTTCACCATGGGCTTCTGGCACCTGGAGCCGATCGTGCTGGGGGTGAGCGGCACACTGATGATCGGTGCGGCGCTGTATGCACTGGTCAATGCGGTGGACGCGTTGATGTCCGGGGGCCGCCATATCGCGCTCGGCCCAGCCATCGCCTTCGCCGGGCTGTCGATCGTGGGCGAAGCCGCGCTGGCCTGGTTCATCCTGCGCGCCAACCGTCGCATCGGTTCGGAGTTCATCGCGCTGGACGCGAAGAACTGGGTGATCGCCGCCAGCATGTCGGCCTGCTACCTGCTGGCCTTCCTCGGCGGCGTGCTGGTACAGGGCACCTCGTGGGCCTGGGTCGGGCCGTACATCGACCCGGCCATCCTCGCCTTTGTCTGCGTGCTGGTGACGATCGCTCCGCTCGGCACCGTGCGCCGGGCGCTGGCCGGCATCCTGCTGGTCACCCCGCCGGAACTGCAGGCCCATGTGGATGCAGTGGCACGCGGGATCGTGGCCAAGCACGGTTTCGTCGAGCACCGCAGCTACGTGGCCCAGGTGGGGCGTGGCGAGCAGATCGAGCTGTTCTTCGTGGTGCCGGAAAACGACCCGCCGCGGCCCTTGGTGGAATGGGATCAGCTGCGCGACGAGATCGGCGATGCGCTGGGCGAAGCCTCGCCGGACCGCTGGCTGACCATCATGTTCACCACCGACCGCGAGTGGACGATCTAGGCCAGCAGGACGATCGATCAAGTTTTTCGTACGCATTGCAACCCAACGTACGCGGAAACCGGGCAAAGTAGGCTCCAACGCAACACCCACCCACCGACCAGGAGCATCCCGATGTCCATCGAAAAGGTTCTGTACACCGCCCAGGCCACCTCCACCGGCGGCCGTGAAGGCCGTTCCGTATCCTCCGACAACGTGCTGGACATCCAGCTGTCGACCCCGCGCGAGCTGGGCGGCGCCGGCGGCCCGGGCACCAACCCGGAACAGCTGTTCGCGGCCGGCTACTCGGCCTGCTTCCTGGGCGCGCTGAAGTTCGTGGCCGGCCAGGCCAAGGTCGCGCTGCCGGCCGACACCACCGTGACCGGCAAGGTCGGCATCGGCCAGATCCCGACCGGTTTCGGCATCGAAGCCGAGCTGACCATCAGCGCTCCGGGCGTGCCGCGCGAGCAGCTGGAAGAGCTGGTGCAGAAGGCGCACATCGTGTGCCCGTACTCGAATGCCACGCGCGGCAACATCGACGTGACGCTGATCGTTGCCTGATGCGGCCGGGGTCGGATCCCTTTGCCACCGGCAAAGGGCTCTGACCCCATCGCAGAGTACTCGGGGGTCAGAGCCCTTTCGCGTTGCGAAAGGGCTCCGACCCCAAAAAAAATGGGCGGATGCCGGTCGAAACCGAACATCCGCCCATCCCACCTTCGTTGTCCCGCACGGGGGCATGAGGTTGCCGGCCAGCGGCCGGCGCTACCAGGTCACTTCTCGCTCGTGATGAGCTGCACGACGCTGGAGAAATCCAGCTTGCCGCGGCCGGCCTGGTGGTTCATCGAGTACAGGTTGCGGGCCACTTCGCCCAACGGAATCGAAGCGCCGACACTCATCGCCGCTTCCACCGCCAGGCCCATGTCCTTCAGCATCAGATCGCTGCCGAAGCCGCCGCTGTAGCCGCGCGACGCCGGGGCGTTTTCCAGCACGCCCGGCCACGGGTTGCACACTTCAGTGGCCCAGCTGCGGCCGGTGCTGACGGCCATCATCTGCGACAGCACCTTCGGGTCCAGCCCGTGCGCCACGCCGAGGGCGATGGCTTCGCCGGTGACCGCCATGATCACGCCCAGCGCCATGTTGTTGCACAGCTTGGCGACCTGGCCGGCACCGCTGGCGCCGACATGGAAGATGTTCTTGCCCATCGCCTGCAGCACCGGGCGGGCGCGCTCCAGCGCATCCTCCTCGCCACCGACGATGAAGGTCAGGGTGCCGGCCTGGGCACCGGCGGTACCGCCGGATACCGGCGCGTCGATCATCTGCAGGCCACGTGCGGCAGCGGCTTCAGAGACCTTGCGGGCGCTGGCCGGCGCGATCGTGCTGCAGTCGATGACCAGTGCGCCGGCCGGAATCGCGGCAAGAATGCCGTCATCGCCCAGGTACACGCCTTCGACGTGGCGGCTGGCCGGCAGCATCGAGATCACCACCTCGGCATCGGCCAGGGTTTCGCGCGCCGATGCGGCCGCGCTGGCACCGGCATCGACGGCGGCCTGCACCGCGGCCGGGACCAGATCGAACACGCGCACGGTATGGCCGTTCTTGACCAGATTGGCGGCCATCGGGCCACCCATGTTGCCCAACCCGATGAATGCAATGCGGCTCATGCAAGGCTCCTTTCAACAAGGGGAGTGCCCAGGTCGGCCAGCGGATGCGCGGCATCGGCCCAGGGGGAAGCGAAGAAGGTGTCGGCCCACGCGCCGGTGGCCTCGGCCAGGGTGGCCGGGTTCCACTGCGGATTGCGGTCCTTGTCGATCAGCAGCGCGCGGATGCCTTCGGCGAAATCACCGTGGGCGGCGCAATGCAGGGCGACGATGTACTCCAGGCGGTAGATCGCGGCCAGGTCCTGGCCGGCACTGCGGCGCTGCAGTTCGTACGACAGCCGTGCCGAACCGGGTGCACCGGCGGCGAGGGTCTTCTGTGCTGCCTGCAGCCAGGCATCGTCGGTCTGCAGACCGGCAATGCGCGCAATGATGGCCTGCAGGTCATCGTCTTCGCACAACGCATCAACCTGCGCCGCATTGGCCAGCAACGGACCCGTGGCAGCATCGCTGGCATGCGACTGCAGCAGATGGCTGAGGCGTTCGTGGTTGTGTGCGGCGTTGCTGGACCACGCGACCTGCAGCAGCGCGTCGAACACCGCGCTGCGGCGTTCTTCGGCCACGTGCACATCGGCCAGGCCGGCATAGATGGCATCGCCTGGATTGAGCAGTGCGCCGGTCAGGGCCAGGAACAGCCCGCCCTTGCCCGGTACGCGTGGCAGCAGCCAGCTGCCACCCACATCGGGGAACAGGCCGACGGTGATTTCCGGGAAGGCCAGCTTGGAGCGCTCGCTGACCACGCGGTGGCTGGCACCGGACATCAGGCCGATGCCACCGCCCATCACGATGCCATGGCCCCAGCACAGGATCGGCTTGGCATAGGTGTGGATGAGGTAATCGACGCGGTATTCGACGTCGAAGAACTCGGCCGCGTAGTCGTTCTCGCGGATGTCGCTGCGGCCGGCCTCGCGGAAGGCGGCCATGCTCTTGTACAGGCTGTGCAGGTCGCCGCCGGCGCAGAACGCCTTTTCACCGGCGCCCTGCAGCACCACCATGGCGATGCCGTCGTCGTCGGCCCAGGCATTCAACTGCTTCAGCAGCAGGTGCGCCATCGGCAGCGAGAAGCCGTTGAGCGTGCGCGGCGCGTTGAGCGTGGCGATGCCGATGCGCGTGCCATTGCCGGCTGCGCGCTCTTCGAACAGCACCGGTGCGTCGTCGGCAGCGGTGTCGGTGCTCATGCGTTCTTCCACTGCGCAGCGCGCTTTTCCAGGAAGGCGGTCACGCCCTCGACCTGGTCGGCGGTGTCGAACAGGTCGACGAAGGCTTCGCGTTCGGCCACCAGCGCCGAAGCGTGAGTGCCGGTGCGGGTGGCCTGCACCAGGGTCTTGCAGGCGGCGATGCTGGTCGGGCTCTGCTTGCCGGCCTTCTTCGCCCATTCCAGCGCCAGCGCCTTGGCTTCGCCCTTGCCGACCTTTTCTTCGGCCAGGCCAATGCGCAGCGCGGTCTCGGCGTTGATGCGCTCGCCCAGCAGGATCATGCGCTTGGCCCAGCCCTCGCCAACCAGGCGCGGCAGGTTCTGGGTGCCACCGGCGCACGGCAGCAGGCCGACGGTGGCCTCTGGCAGCGCGACCTGGGCATGGTCTTCGATGATGCGCAGGTCACAGGCCAGCGCGCATTCCAGGCCACCGCCCATGGCGTAGCCGTTGATCGCGGCAATCGACACACCACGGAAACCGGACAGCGCCTCGAAGGCTTCGCCGAAACGGCGTGCGGCTTCGCGTGCGGCGGCCTTGTCGCCCGAGGCGAACTGGTTGAGGTCGGCACCGGCGGAGAAGAACTTCTCGCCATCGCCGGTAATCACCAGCGCGTAGATCTCGCGGTCTGCGTTGAGCGCGCCCACCAGGTCGCGCAGTGCCGACAGGCTGTGCACGGTCCAGGTATGCGCCGGCGGGTTGTGCAGGGTGATGACCGCGGTGTGGCCATCGGCCTCGACCTTCAGGCCCACGTGCTCCTGGGTACGCCAATCCTTCATCGCAGTTCCTCTTCGGTGTTGAGCAGGTGACGGGCAACGATCACCCGCATGATCTCGTTGGTGCCTTCCAGGATCTGGTGCACGCGGCAGTCACGCAGCAGGCGCTCGATCGGGTATTCGCGGATGTAGCCGTAGCCACCGTGGATCTGCAGTGCTTCGTTGCAGACGTTGAAACCGGCATCGGTGGCGAAGCGCTTGGCCATCGCGCACCACACGTTGGCGTCGCTGGCACCGGCATCGAGCTTGCGCGCAGCGGTGTGCACCATCTGCCGGGCGGCCACCAGCTGGGTGACCATGTCGGCCAGCTTGAACTGCAGGGCCTGGAACTCGGCCAGTGCCTTGCCGAACTGGCGGCGCTCGCCCATGTAGCGGCGTGCAGCGTCCAGCGCACCCTGCGCGGCGCCCAGCGAGCAGGCGGCGATGTTGATGCGACCGCCATCGAGCCCCTTCATCGCCAGCTTGAAGCCGCCGCCTTCCTCTCCCAGAAGGTGGCTGACCGGTACGCGGACGTTTTCGAAGGTGATGCCACGGGTGGGCTGGCTGTTCCAGCCCATCTTCTCTTCCTTGCGGCCGAAGCTGATGCCCGGCAGGTCGGCCGGCACCGCAATGGCGCTGACACCGCCGGCACCGGCACCACCGGTACGCGCCATCACCACCAGCAGCTCGGTGGCACCGGCGCCGGAAATGAAGGCCTTCGAGCCGTTCAGCACATAGAAGTCGCCATCGCGCACGGCGGTGGTCTTCAGCGAGGCCGCGTCGGAACCGGCACCGGGTTCGGTCAGGCAGTACGAGGCCAGCTTGAGGCCGGCGGCCAGATCCTGGCCCCACGCATCGCGCAGTGCCGGCTGGCCCCACTTGGACACCATCCACGAGGCCATGTTGTGGATGCTGATGTACGCCGCGGTCGACGGATCGACGCTGGCGAGCTCCTCGATGACGACGGCGGCGTCCAGTCGGCTCAGGCCGCTGCCGCCCACTTCCGGGTCCATGTACAGACCGCAGAAGCCCAGTTCACCGGCCTTGGCGATCGCCTCGCGCGGAAAGATGCCCTCCGCATCCCATCGCGCGGCGTGCGGCGCCAGTTCGGCCTGTGCGAAGTCGCGCGCCGCCTCGCGGTACGCCTGCTGCACTTCTTCCAGTTCCGTCGTCATCGAGTGGCTCATGGCTGCTCCTGCCGTTACTTCAGGCTGATCGTGGTGTTGACGCCATGGCTGAGCGTCTCGTCATCGAACCAGCGCGCGGTGACCGTCTTGGTCTGGGTGTAGAACAGCACCACCTGCTTGCCGTACGGGCCCAGGTCGCCCAGCTTGGAGGCGCGCGAACCGGTGAACGAGAACAGCGGCACCGGCACCGGGATCGGCACGTTGATGCCGACCTGGCCGACGTCGATGTCTTCCTGGAACTTGCGCGCGGCCGCGCCGGACTGGGTGAACAGTGCGGTGCCGTTGCCGTTCGGGTTGCTGTTGACCATCGCGATGGCCTCTTCCAGCGTCTCCGCTTCGAGGATGACCAGCACCGGCCCGAAGATTTCTTCCTGGTAGATGCGCATGTCGGTGGTGACACCGGCAAAGATGGTCGGGCCGACGAAGTTGCCCTTCTCGAAACCATCGACCTGCGGCTTGCGGCCGTCGAGCACCAGCTTGGCGCCCTGCTCCACGCCCGAGGCGATCAGGCCTTCCACGCGCTCGCGGGCGCTGCAGGAAATGACCGGACCGACGTCGGTGCCGGCCACGGTGCCGCCGCTGACCTTCAGGGTCTTGGCCTTGGTGACCAGGTCCTGCACCCAGTTGCGTGCTTCACCGACCAGCACCAGGGTGGAGGCGGCCATGCAACGCTGGCCCGCGGCACCGAAGGCGGCGCCGACCATCGCGTTGAGGGTCTGTTCCTTGTTGGCGTCCGGCAGCACCACGGCGTGGTTCTTGGCGCCCATCATGCACTGCACGCGCTTGCCGGCCAGCGAGGCACGGTTGTAGACGTGGGTGCCGACGCGGGTGGAACCGACGAACGACACGGCCTTGATGTCCGGGTGGTCGCAGATCGCGTTGACCACTTCCTCGCCGCCGTGGACGACGTTCAGCACGCCCTTCGGAATGCCGGCTTCCAGCGCAAGCTCGACCAGGCGCATGGTGACCATCGGGTCCTGCTCGGACGGCTTGAGGATGAAGGTGTTGCCCGTTGCAATCGCCATCGGGAACATCCACAGCGGGATCATCGCCGGGAAGTTGAACGGGGTGATGCCGGCGCACACGCCCAGCGGCTGCATGATCGTGTAGGTGTCCACGCCATTGGCCACGTTGTTGGCCAGCTCGCCCAGCTGCAGGTTGCCGATGGCGGCGGCGTGCTCGACCACTTCCAGGCCGCGGAACACATCGCCTTCGGCGTCCGGCAGGGTCTTGCCCTGTTCGGCGGTAAGGATGTGGGCCAGCTCGCTCATGTTTTCGCGGATCAGCTGCTGGTACTTTAGGAAGATGCGCGCACGGGTGCCGATCGGGGTCTTGCGCCAGGTCTTGAAGGCTTCCTTGGCGGCGGCGACGGCGGCGTCCACTTCGCCGGTGGTGGCGAACGGCACCTTGGCCAGCACGTCCTGGGTGGCCGGATTGATCACGTCCTGCCAGTGGGAGGTGGCCGATTCAACGAACTGGCCATCGATCAGCATGCGGATACGGGGCGCTGCAACAGTCATGACGACAATCCCACAGGGTGCGAAAGATGCTTGGCATTATTCACAGCGTCCACCTCGATTTCCGGGCTGAATCCGCTTAATCTGGCGAACACGCCAGACGATTCATGTTAATTCTGTGAATTATTCAGCCCCCCAGCGACAACTTGGCCTGCGCCTGCTGCGGCTGCGCGAGCAGCGCGGCTACAGCCAGGCGGATCTGGCACGGGCGCTGGGGCTGTCGGCCAGCTACCTGAACCAGATCGAGCGCAACAAGCGCCCACTCACGCCAGCGGTGCAGAAGAAGCTGGGCGAGGTATTGGGCGACGTTTCCGCACTGTTCGACGAGGATGAGCCCGCCGCGCTGCAGGAAGCACTGGGTGAAACCCTGCGTGACCTGGGCCTGTCCGAGGTCAGCGCCACCGAACTGCGCGCGCTGGCCGGCAACCTGCCGCAGGTCAGCCGCGCGCTGCTGGACCTGCACCGCCGCCACCTGGCGCTGCGCGAGCATGCCGCCGCGCTGGAGTTCCAGCTGGGCGAGCCCGGCGCAGGCAGCACCCTGCCGGCCGGCGACCAGGTCCGCGAATTCTTCAATCGCATGCACAACCACATTCCCGAGCTGGACGAGCTGGCCGAGCAGCTGTTCGCCGAATGGGGGCTGTCGCCCGGGCACGTGGCACCGCGACTGCGCCAGCTGCTGGCCGACCGCCATGGCGTGCTGGTGGAGGTGGCCGCACTGCAGGCCGGGCGCGAAAAGCGGCAATACGATGCCGGTGCGCGGCGGCTGTGGCTGCCCGATTACCTGGAGCCCGGCCAGCAGGCGTTCCAGATGGCGGCCGAGCTGGCCCTTCACGACTACCTGCCGCAGATCGACGCGGTGGTGGCGCGCGCCGGGTTCACCGATGAGGCACGCATCGCGCAGGCGCGGATCGGTCTTTCCAACTATTTCGCCGGCGCGCTGGTGATGCCGTACATGCGCTTCCTGCGTGCGGCCGAAGCCAGCAGCTACGACATCGAACTGCTGGCGCATCAGTTCGGCGTCGGCTTCGAAGCGGTCTGCCACCGGCTGAGCACGCTGGCGCGGCGCAGTGCGCCCGGGCTGCCGTTCTTCTTCATCCGCGTGGATCGCGCCGGCAATGTGTCCAAGCGCCATTCGGCCACCGATTTCCACTTCTCGCAGGTGGGTGGGTCGTGCCCGCTGTGGATCGTCTACGAGGCGTTCAACCAGCCGGGGCGGATCCTGACACAGACCGCGCGCATGCCCGATGGGCGGCGCCACTTCTGGCTGGCGCGGCAGGTCAGCAGTGGCCCGGTGGGCCATGGCCAACCGCGGAAGACGTTCGCGGTGGCGCTGGGCTGCGATCTGCAGCATGCCGAGCGGCTGGTGTATTCACTGGGGCTGGATGTGCAGAGCCCGGGCAATTCGGTGTCGATCGGCCCGGGTTGCCGGGTGTGTCCGCGTGAGGACTGCATGCAGCGCGCGTTCGCGCAGTTGCCGGGGCGGTAGGGGTGGTTCGGCAGGGCTGCGCCCTGCACCTGCGGTAGTGCCGGCCGCTGGCCGGCAACCTCAAAAGCAACAGCTGGCATTCCGTGGAATGGCGGGGCGGTGTCGTGTCGGATTGCGGGGACGCCGTGAACCCGTCCCTGGGGGCTTGGCCGCGGCATCCATCCCGCGGACACCCCCGCAACCGGACCCACCCCGCCTTCGACAGTTTCCGGCTGCTGTTGGTGGGTGCTGACCGTTGGTCGGCACGCTGCTGTTGGTGGGTGTCGACCTTGGTCGACACGCTTGATCCACGCCATGCGTGGATGCTCTTCGATGTTCGAAATGCTCGATTTCGATGGGGTTCCATCCACGCATGGCGTGGGTCTACTAAACCTTTCGTGCGTAGGCTGCATCCCATTGCAATGCCTGCCCACGGAGTTGGCCATGTTCCTGCTGCGTTCCTGCCTGGTCCTGCTGCTCGCTGCCTTCGCTGCGCCGGCGTGGGCGACGTTCTCCATTGCGGCCTGCAACGAGGCCGGCGACTGCGGGGTGGCGGTAGCCACGCACAACCTGGCGGTCGGCGGCGTGGGTGTGCCGTGGGCGCAGGCGAAGGTGGGTGCGGTCGCCAGCCAGTTCGAGACCAACCCGACCTATGGGTCGAAGGGTCTGGAGTTGATGACCAAAGGCCGCACGCCTGCCCAGGTGCTGAAGCAGCTGCTCGATGAAGACGGCAACTTCGATGGCACCACGCTTGCCGAGCGCCAGGTGGGGCTGGTCAGCGCGCGCGGCGGCAATGCGCAGTACACCGGCGCCACCGCGCAGCAGGCGGATTGGGCCGGTGCGCAGGGCGAGGGCATGCTGAGCGTGCAGGGCAATGGTCTGGCCGGGCCAGAGGTGCTGGCATCGATGCAACGCGTCTTCGCTGCATCTCAGGGTGAGTTGGCGGCGCGCTTGCTGGCGGCGCTGGAAGCTGGCCAGGCAGCAGGCGGGCAGCGCAGTGGACAATGGTCGGCGGCGCTGCTGGTACGCACGCCCGGCGGCGACTGGCAGGACACCGACCTGCGCGTGGACGCTGACCCACGCGCGGTCGCAAGGCTGCGCGAGCTGTACGACATGCGCCTGTCCAACGAGGCGATCATCCGCGCCGAGCAGCGCTGGGAGAAAGGCGATGTGGCAGGGGCGCGTGCAGCACTGGCGACCTCGTTGTCGCTGGCCCATGGCTGGGACCGTACCTGGGCGCGCGCTGCGCGCCTGGCCATGCGGCAGGGCGATACGGCGCTGGCGCGCGAGTATCTGGCAGGACTGCGTGCGCTCAATCCGGGCTGGGTGAAGCAGGAGCTGGCGTTGCCGTTGTATGCGCCGTTGCAGGGTGATGCGGTGGTGGCGTCGTGGCGATGAGGCACCGCAGGGGTCAGATCGTGCCGACCAAGGTCGGCACCCACCAGAACAGTTCAATCGGCTGCGGCGGAGATCAGTAGATCGGCGTGACCTTCATCTGCGGCAGCGGACGCGGTGCGCCGTCAGTAAGGTCCGGGCCGAGGTCTTCCCAGGTACGTCCCTGCTCGACCATCAAGCCCCACAGCTGCTGCGAGGCCAGCCGCTTGTCTTCCGAGCCCAGCTTGTACGACGGTGGCGTCGGTTCACCGCGGGCAACCATCGCGTATGCCGCGCGATACGCCAGCACCTGCTGTGCCGGGTCATCGGTGCGCGCCACTTCCAGCGTGTAACGCTGGTAGGCCGAAGCCAGGTTGCGCCAGCGGATCCAGTAGTGGTTCTCGAACGAGAACGAACAGAAGCGCGCACCGGCCAGGCTGCCCTTGTCGGCGATGCGGGTCAGCACCTCCTGCGGCATGTCCAGGTTCATGCCGCCTTCGTCGCCCTGCAGGCTGACGTGCACGATGCGGTCGCGGTAGCCCGGCGCGCGCGCCTGCAGCAGATCGCGCCAGTTCTGCATGGTCGCCACCACCGCGAACAGGAAGCGGCCCAGCTCGGCGGCCGCCAACGGCGTGGCGATCGACTGATAGGTGCGCTGCCAGCCGTGGCGGTTCTCGGTGGGCAGGAACACGGCATGTTCCAGCGCCTGGCGGCCACTGCTGCCGTGGCTCACGTCTTCGGCATGCTGCGGGTAAACCAGATTGATGGCGAAGGTTGGCCAACGCGGCAGGGCGGCATCGAACAGATGAATCGGGAAGTTGCTGCTGATGCCACCATCGGAGAACCAGCAGATGCGGAACGCGGTGATCACCGGGCCGCAGGTCTGCCCGGCACTGGTCAGCCCTTCCATGCTGTCGGCCACGTTGTGCTCCTGGTCGGCAGCAGGTGCGGTCGGTTCGCAGCGACGCTCGCGGCGCGAGGGCTCATGCAACGGCACCGCGCTGATCAGCAGCGGGAAGCTCAGGCTCATGCGCGTGGCCACCAGCACCGGCAGCTTCGGGCCCTGCGGCAGGTGGTAGTACCGGCGCCCTTCCACCTCCAGCGGCGGGCCGGCCTGCGTCACCAGCCACTGCACCACGCTGGCCGGGAACAGCTGCTCGAACTCCTCGCGCAGGAACCAGAACTGCGCACCGCCCAGCGGCAACGTACGCGGCTCGTTGTGCGACACGCAGGTGGTGATCATCTGCAGGCTGATCGCATGCGGGCTGTCCGGCTCGCCGGCATAGCGTGGCGCATCGTGCAGGTCGGCGAACGTGAGCGGTGCATCCAGCGGCTTGCCGGACAACTGCTGCAGGCACGCGTGCAGCCACTCGGTCAACGCCGGCGTGCGTGCATCGCGGCCGAGACCGCTGCACAGGCCCAGCAGATTGCGCCGCGCCACCCGCGCGACCCGCAGCGCGGCACCGGCCACGCCCGCACCGTACGCGCACAGCAGCGACGGCAACAACGTGGCGGCCACGCCACTCCAGCCGCCGCCCCACCAGCCCAGGCCCAGCAGCAACGCCAGCGATACCAACACTTCCAGCGGCGCGATCTCGAATACCGCAACGGCCAGGCACAGCAGCTTGTGCGGCAGGCTGGCATTGCCGGTCAGCACCACCAGCAGCCGGTAGGCGGCGCGTGCACCCCGTGCCGGCTGGAACAGGCTGTAGATGAAGCCGCGCCGCGACAGCTGCGCCGATACCGCCGACAACCCGCCATAGCCGGCATCGCCGGGCAGGTGCTCGCCGGCCTGCTGGCGGCGATCACCGCATGCCGCCGCAGCCGCCACCGCCGCAGCGATGGCACCGGCCGAAGTGCCGCCGATGCTCTTGAAGCGGTACTCGCGCGCCAGCGCCAATACCGCATTGGGGTACACGATGCCGCTGGTGATGCCGCCTTTCATGACCAGATCGCAGTACTTGTCCGCCACTGTCTTGCCCCCGAGCATGCCGTCCGCCGCGTGGGTGCCAGTATGGCGCAGAGGCTTCTCAGGGCCTGAGAACAGCAGCGCAGTCCCGGCAGGAATCTTCGGCGTTCAGCGGAAGGCATGCCTGCAGGCTTGACCCGCCCCGCCATCGGCGTAGCATCTGCAGCAAGCCAAGGGACAGACCCGCGGCTGCCACAACGACATGAGGGATTCTCATGGAATTCGACTATCTCGTCTTCATCGGGCGATTCGAGCCCTTCCACAACGGCCATGCCGCCGTTGCCCGCCTGGCCCTGAGCCGGGCCCGCAAGCTGATCTTCCTGGTCGGCTCTGCCGATACCCCCCGCAGCCTGCGCAATCCCTGGACCGTGGCCGAACGCGCCGTGATGATCCAGGCCGCCCTCGATGGCCACACCGACCGCCTGCTGATCCGCCCGCTGCGCGACCACCTGTACAACGAAGCGCAGTGGATCGCCAATGTGCAGCGCCAGGTGGCCGAAGCCCTGCGCAACGACGGTGCCGCCGCCGATGCAAAGGTGGGCCTGATCGGCATGGACAAGGACGCCTCCAGCTACTACCTGCGCGAATTCCCGCAGTGGCCGCTGGTGGACGTGCAGCACACCGCCACCCTGTCGGCCACCGAGCTGCGGCGCTACCTGTTCGAAGCCGGCGACGTCGACTTCCACGGCGCGCTGCTGATGCTGCGTGGCAATGTGCCGGCGCCGGTGTACGACATGCTCGAAGCGTTCCGCAGGAGCGCGCCTGCGTATGGCCAGCTGGTGGCCGAGTACCGCTTCATCGAACAGTACAAGGCCGCCTGGAAGGATGCGCCCTACGCGCCCACCTTCGTCACCACCGATGCGGTGGTGGTGCATTCGGGCCACGTGCTGCTGGTGCGTCGCCGTTCGGAACCCGGCAAGGGCCTGTGGGCGCTGCCCGGCGGCTTCGTCGGCCAGGAACAGAGCCTGCTCGACAGCTGCCTGCGCGAACTGCGCGAGGAAACCCGGCTGAAGATTCCGCTGCCGGTGCTCAAGGGATCGCTGAAGGGCCAGCGGGTATTCGACCACCCCGACCGCAGCCAGCGCGGCCGCACTATTACCCACGGCTTCCACTTCGAGTTTCCGGCCGGTGACCTGCCGCCGGTGCGCGGCGGCGACGACGCTGACAAGGCACGCTGGATCCCGGTGAGCGAAGCACTGGAGATGGGCCCGCAGCTGTACGAAGACCACCTGCACATCCTGGAGTATTTCCTCGGCCGCGGCTGACAGGCCCGGCTTTCCCACTGGCGGATAGACCGCCGGTGCCACCCGACGCGAAGGAGCTTCCGTCATGCATTACCTCGATAATCTTCTCCTCAACACCGACAGCTACAAGGCCAGCCACTGGCTGCAGTACCCGCCGGGTACCGATGCCACCTTCTTCTACGTGGAATCGCGCGGCGGCCTGCACGATCGCACGGTGTTCTTCGGCCTGCAGGCGATCCTCAAGGACGCGCTGGCGCGGCCGGTCACCCACGCCGACATCGACGACGCCGCTGCGGTGTTCGCCGCGCATGGCGAACCGTTCAACGAAGCCGGCTGGCGCGATATCGTCGACCGGCTTGGCGGCCACCTGCCGGTGCGCATCCGCGCCGTGCCCGAGGGCAGCGTGGTGCCCACCCACCAGGCCCTGATGACCATCGAATCGACCGATCCAGCCGCGTTCTGGGTACCGTCGTACCTGGAAACGCTGTTGCTGCGCGTGTGGTACCCGGTCACCGTGGCCACCATCAGCTGGCATGCACGGCAGACCATTGCCGCGTTCCTGCAGCAGACCAGCGACGACCCGCAGGGGCAGCTGCCGTTCAAGCTGCACGACTTCGGCGCGCGCGGTGTCTCGAGCCTGGAGTCGGCCGCGCTGGGCGGTGCCGCGCATCTGGTCAACTTCCTCGGCACCGATACCGTCTCGGCCCTGTGCCTGGCCCGTGCGCACTATCACGCGCCGATGGCCGGCTATTCGATTCCCGCCGCCGAGCACAGCACCATCACCAGCTGGGGCCGCGAGCGCGAGGTGGACGCCTACCGCAACATGCTGCGCCGGTTCGGCAAGCCCGGCGCGATCATGGCGGTGGTATCGGACAGCTACGACATCTACCACGCGATCAGCGAGCACTGGGGCACGACGCTGCGCGATGAAGTGATCGCCTCGGGCGCCACCCTGGTCATCCGCCCCGACTCGGGCGACCCGGTGGAGGTGGTGGCCGAAAGCCTGCGCCGGCTGGACGAAGCCTTCGGCCACACCTTCAACGGCAAGGGCTACCGCGTGCTCAACCACGTGCGGGTGATCCAGGGCGATGGCATCAATCCGGACACGATCCGGGCGATCCTGCAGCGCATCACCGACGACGGCTACGCCGCCGACAACGTGGCCTTCGGCATGGGCGGTGCACTGCTGCAGCGGCTGGACCGCGATACGCAGAAGTTCGCGCTGAAGTGCTCGGCCGCACGGGTGGACGGTGAGTGGATTGATGTCTACAAGGACCCGATCACCGACGCCGGCAAGACCAGCAAGCGCGGCCGCATGCGCCTGCTGCGGCGTCTGGATGACGGCAGCCTGCACACGGTGCCGCTGCCGGCCAACGGCGACGACACCCTGCCGGACGGCTTCGAGGATGCGATGGTGACCGTGTGGGAGAACGGCCGTCTGCTGCACGACCAGCGCCTGGACGACATCCGCACGCGGGCCGCTGCGGGGCATTGAAGGTGCATTCCGACCGGGGTCAGAGCCCGCTGCGTGGCAGCGGGATCCGACCCCTTCCTTCCGCTGGGGTCGGATCCCGTTGCAGCGCAACGGGCTCTGACCCCTGCGCTCTTGACCCGCGCCACCAATAGGTCCACTTTGCACACGCCGAAGGTATCCCTCCCATCGCTCCGGCGCGGGGAGGGATTTAAACGGGAATCCGGTGAAGGCGCCTCGCGCGCCCATTCCGGAGCTGCCCCGCAGCGGTGAATGGAAACGAATCCTGCCAACAGCACTGGGCTCACGCCTGGGAAGCGGCAGGTAGTAGGTGGGCTGCGGCCCGTGTCCATCAGCCCGAATACCGGCCCCGGCCGGGGGACACGACCGTCCCCTGACTCGACCTGGAATCTCCGCGGGGAGGTTGCCGGGGCCGTCGTCGTCCTGCGCATGCGGGCCGCGCGGCCGCGCGCGTCCTGTTCACGGTATCCGGCCAGACCTGTTCACCCACGCGCTGATGCATGGGCCACCGCCGTTGCCGGCGGTCCATGCGGTACCTGACGATGACCGAGCTCCAACGCCCTACCCTGACCCTGCCCGCCGACGGCACGCGCCTGCTGCTGCATTCATGCTGCGCGCCCTGTTCCGGCGAAGTGATGGAGGCGATCACCGCCTCCGGGATCGACTACGCGATCTTCTTCTACAACCCCAACATCCATCCGGTGAAGGAATACGAGCTGCGCAAGCAGGAGAACATCCGCTTCGCCGAGCAGCACGACATCCCGTTCATCGACTGCGACTACGACACCGACAACTGGTTCAGCCGTGCACGCGGCATGGAAAACGAGCCCGAGCGCGGCATCCGCTGCACGATGTGCTTCGACATGCGCTTCGAGCGCACCGCGCTGTATGCGCACGAGCACGGCTACGACACCATCAGTTCGTCGCTGGGCATCTCGCGCTGGAAGAACATGGCGCAGATCAACGACTGCGGCATCCGCGCCGCCTCGCGCTATGAAGGCCTGCAGTACTGGGACTACAACTGGCGCAAGGGCGGCGGTGCCAGCCGCATGATCGAGATCAGCAAGCGCGAGCAGTTCTACCAGCAGGAATACTGCGGCTGCGTGTACTCGCTGCGCGATGCCAACCGCCACCGCCGCGAGAATGGCCGCGAGCGGATCAAGATCGGCCTGCTGTACTACGGGCAGGACGCTGAGACGCCGCAGGGCGATTGACGTGCAGGCATGGGGCGGCCACGCTGGTCGCCCCTTGAGTTCGCGCTGGACCCACCATGACTGCCCTGCCCGCCGATGTCGCCCTGCTGGTGATCGACCTGCAGCCGGACTTCATGCCTGGTGGCGCGCTGGCCTGCGACCAGGGCGATGCGCTGGTGGCACCGATTGCCGATCTGCTGGCACAGCGCCGCTACCGCACCGTGGTGGCGACCCAGGACTGGCACCCCGCCGACCATGCCTCGTTTGCCAGCCAGCACGCCGGCCAGCGCCCGTTCGAGACCATCCTGCTGCACGCGCAGCCGCAGACCCTGTGGCCGGACCATTGCGTGCAGGGCAGCGCCGGTGCCGCGCTGCACCCGGGCGTGGACTGGACGGTGGCCGACCTGATCCTGCGCAAGGGCACGCGCCAACAGGTGGATTCGTACAGCGCCTTCCGCGAGAACCATGGCCCCGATGGCGAGCGCCCGGCCACTGGCCTGGCCGGCTGGCTGCACGAACGCCGCATCCGCGAAGTGCATGTGTGCGGCCTGGCCCGCGACTACTGCGTGCTGTGGAGCGCACAGGACGCGGTGAAGTCCGGCTTCCGGGTGAAGTTCCTGTGGGAGCTGACCAAGCCGGTAACCGACGCCAACGACGCGATGGTGCGCGAGGCGCTGGGCAAGGCGGGGATCGCGATCATCTGAGCCACCAACGCCGGGCACGGCCCGGCGCTACCGGTAATCCGACCCGAAACGGTAGTGCCGGCCGCTGGCCGGCAGCCTCGGGATCTCTGCGGTGCCGGCCAGCGGCCGGCACTACCGGAACACGACTGTACGGTGCCCATTGAGCAGGATGCGGTGCTCCACATGGCGGCGCACGGCGCGGGCCAGCACCAGCGATTCGGTATCGCTGCCCAGCCGCACCAGCTCGCGCGGCGCCATGGCGTGGTCCACGCGGGCCACGTCCTGTTCGATGATCGGTCCTTCGTCCAGATCCTCGGTGACGTAGTGCGCGGTGGCGCCGATGATCTTGACCCCGCGCGCGTGCGCCTGGTGGTACGGCTGCGCGCCCTTGAAGCTGGGCAGGAAGCTGTGGTGGATGTTGATCGCTCGTCCGGCCAGCGCGCGGCACAGCGTGGGTGACAGGATCTGCATGTAGCGCGCCAGCACCACCAGGTCGATGCGCTCGCGCTCGACCAGGTCGATGATCTGCTGCTCCTGCACCGCACGCGTATCGGCGGTCACCGGCAGGTGGTGGAACGGAACCTGGTAGGACGCGGCCAATGGCGCGAAGTCGGCGTGGTTGGACGCTACTGCGGCAATGTCCACCTTCAGCTGGCCGCTGTGGGCACGGAACAGCAGGTCGTTGAGGCAGTGCCCTTGCTTGCTGACCAGCACCAGCAGGCGTGCGCGGCGGCGGCCATCATGCAGCTGCCAGTCCATGCCGAAGCCGGCGGCGAGCGTCGCCATGGCGGCGTGCACGGTCTCCAGCGGCAGGCCAGCATCGCGATCGAAATGCACGCGCAGGAAGAAGCGGCCGCTCTCCTCGTCGCCGAACTGCTGGGCGTCGAGAATGTTGCAGCCGTGGTCGAACAGCAGGCCGGATACGCGGTAGACGATGCCGGTACGGTCGGGGCAGGACAGGGTGAGGATGGAATCGGGGCGCATCGCCCGAGTGTAGGGCAGCAGCCTGTCCTCGGGATCGATGGTCACCGATGCAACCGACCTGCTTGGTTCAGTCCCAAGCGATACTTTGGTTTCTCCATGGCAAGCTGGTCGGTCATGAACCTGTTGCAACTGATCCGCAGCTTCACCCGCACCGCAGAGACCGGCAGCATTGCCGCCGCGGCCCGCATCCTTGGCATCAGCGCCACCGCAGTCGGCCAGAACATCAACCGGCTGGAGGCGCATCTGGGCGTACGGTTGCTGAACCGAAGTACGCGGCAGCTGGCGCTCAGCGAGGCCGGCGCGCTGTACCTGGCGCAGGTGCGCCACATCGAAGCCGACCTGGCGCGTGCACAGGCGATGGTCACCTCCGGTGACATCGAACCGGCCGGGCCGCTGCGCATCGCCAGCAGCAGCGCGTTCGGCCGCCACGTGCTGGCACCGTTGCTGCCGTCACTGCAGCAACGCTACCCGCAGCTGCAGCTGGAACTGCGGCTGACCGACCGCGCCGTGCAGCATGGTCCAGAGGCGGTGGATGCCAGCATCCGCATCGGCGCGCAGCTGGAAGACGGTGTGGTCGCGCGGCAGCTGGCGCGCGTGCCGTTCGTGTTCTGCGCCTCGCCGGCCTATCTGAAGGCACACGGCACCCCGCAGCAGCCATCCGACCTGGGCGGCCATCGCGGGCTGCTGCATCGCTTCCCCACCGATGGCCGGCCGCTGCGCTGGGGCCTGCTGAAGGACGGTCAGCGCGTGGACGCCGCGCTGCCGCCGAGCATGGTCTGCGATGACATCGACGCGCTGGCGACGCTGGCGGCGGCCGGTGCCGGCATCACCCGGCTGGCTGCATTCGTGGCCGAGCCGTACCTGCGCGATGGCCGCCTGCAGGCGGTGTTCGGCGCCGACACGACGTGGCGCCCGGAGCCGATGGAAGTCTATTTCTGCGTCAGCGACCGCCGCGATTTCACTGCCAAGATCCGCGCGCTGTTCGAGCACCTGCAGGCCGGCATGGCGCCGGCCTGGCGGGTGTGAGCCTCAGCGCGCCTTGAACACGCCGCGCGCATCGCGCGGCTCGCAACGCAGGTACTGCGGCGCCGGTTCCACGCTGTCGCGCAATGCGGCGGCGGCATGCCACGGCCAACGCGGGTCGTAGAGGATGCCGCGCGCCAGGGCCACGGCATCGGCGTGGCGATGGCGCAGGATCGATTCGGCCTGCTCCGGTTCGGTGATCATGCCCACGGCGATGACCGGCATGCGCACCTTGGCCTTGATCGCCGCTGCGAACGGCACCTGATAGCCCGGGCCGACGGTGATCTTCTGGCGCTCGTCGAGGCCGCCGCTGGAGACATGCAGGAAGTTGCAGCCACGCGCGTCCAGCACCTGGGCCAGGGCCTCGCTCTGCACCAGGTCCCAGCCGCCATCGACCCAGTCGCTGGCGGAAATGCGCACGCCCACGGCGACCTTGTCGGACACCGCCGCACGCACCGCATCAAACACCTCCACCAGCAGGCGCAGGCGGTTCGGCAGCGAGCCACCGTAGCCATCGGTGCGGCGGTTGCTCAGCGGCGACAGGAACTGGTGCAGCAGGTAACCGTGCGCACCATGCAGCTCGATCAACTCGAAGCCCAGGCGCTCGGCGCGCACCGCACTGGCGGCGAAGGCGGCGATGACCTCGGCGATGCCGGCTTCGTCCAGTTCCTGCGGTGCCGGATCGGCGGCATGGAACGGCAGCGGCGACGGCGCCACGGTGGCCCAGCCACGCGCATCGTCGGCCGGCAACTGGCCACCACCGTCCCAAGGACGCCTCACCGAGGCCTTGCGGCCGGCATGGCCCAGCTGGATGCCCAGCGGCATCGGCGACCAGCGGCGCACGCTGGTCAGCACCTGTGCCAGCGCGGCCTCGGTGCCGTCGTCCCACAGGCCCAGGTCGGCCCAGCTGATGCGGCCGCGCGGTTCGACCGCGGTGGCTTCCAGGATCAGCAGGCCGGCGCCGGACTGCGCCAGGTTGCCCAGGTGCATGGCGTGCCAGTCGCTGGCGCGGCCATCTTCGGCGGAGTACTGGCACATCGGCGCGATGACGATGCGGTTGGACAGGGTCAGGGGGCCGAACGAGATCGGCGAAAACAGCTGGGTCACGGCGATGCGGGGGTCAGGCGGATGGAGGGGGCGTATTGCACCGCCGCACGGCCTGCGAATCAACCGTCTGGATGGATCGCTGTTTCGCGGGGGCGGGTTCTCGGTAGAGTCGACTGCCAGTCGACTGCTTTTCCAACGGCGGCGAAAAGCCCGCGCTGCACGCGATAGCAGACTCTATCCAGCGATAACCGACGCCAGCGCTTCAGCGCAGTCCCGCTCATCCTTGAACAACAGCAGGTCGTCGGCACGGGTACGGCCACGGTTCAGCGCCGCCACCGGCAGCCCTGCCCTGGCCGCCGCCTGCACGAAGCGGAAGCCGGAATAGACCATCAGCGACGACCCCACCACCAGCACCGCATCAGCCTGCTGCAGATGATCGTGCACCGCCGCCACCCGCTCGCGCGGCACGTTTTCGCCGAAGAACACCACGTCGGGCTTCAGCAGGCCGCCGCAGTGCGGACAGTCGGGCACCACGAACGTGGAAAAATCGGTCTCCAGATCGGCATCACCATCGGGCGCGATGCCTGCCTCCAGCGCGTCCCAGCCGGGATTGGCGTCCAGCAGGCGCTGCTGGAAGTCCTCGCGGCCACTGCGACGCTCGCAGCCCATGCAGCGCACCAGATCCAGGCGGCCATGCAGGTCGATCACGTTGTGACTGCCGGCGCGCTGGTGCAGGCCGTCCACATTCTGGGTCAGCAGCAGCTGCAGCTTGCCCCGGCTTTCCAGCGCGGCCAGGGCCTGGTGGGTGCCGTTGGGCCGGGCCAGGCCGAAGCGTGGCCAACCCAGCAGGCTGCGCGCCCAGTAGCGCTGGCGGGTGGCCGCCTCGCCCATGAAGGCCTGGTAGGTCACCGGCGGCGTGCGTTTCCACTGGCCGTCGGTATCGCGGTAATCGGGAATGCCCGAGGCGGTGCTGCAGCCGGCGCCGGTCAGCACGAACAGGCGCTTGGCGCGGTCGATGAAGTCGGTCAGCGGTGGGGTCATGGCTGCCAGATGGGGGCGCGCAAGCGCCCCCGCAAGCGCCGGTTCAGTCGGCGGGCTCAGGCCGCCGGCAGCGGCGGCACCGCGATCGGGTGGCCTTCCTCGTCCAGCGCGATCATCACGAAGTGGCCGCGGGTGCACAGCTTGCGCTCGCCGCTGTGCAGGTCTTCAGCGACCAGTTCGACCTCGACCTTCATCGAGCTGCGGCCGACTTCGACGATGCGGCCAATGGTTTCCACCATCTGGCCGATGCGGATCGGCAGCTTGAAGTCGACCTGGTCGCTGCGCGCGGTCACCACGGTGCGGCGCGAGTAGCGGGCGGCAGCCAGGAACGCGGCCTTGTCCATCCACGCCAGCGCCTGGCCACCGAACAGGGTGCCGAGGTGGTTGGTGTGGTTGGGGAAGACGATTTCGGCCATGCGCACTTCGGTGGGCGGCACGGTCTCGGGGATCGGGGTCATGGGGGTGCTTCGGTGTGGGGTACGGCGATTTTAAGCCAGGCCCCGTGCAGGCGGCGCTACACTGCGCCACGCCCCCTGCCAGGATTGCCCATGCCCGCCACCTCCGACCTGTTGGCCTTTGCGCTGGTTTCGCTGGCGATGGTGCTCACGCCCGGGCCGAACATGATCTACGTCATCTCGCGCTCGATCTGCCAGGGGCCGACCGCTGGCCTGATCTCGCTGGCTGGCGTCGCGCTGGGCTTCGTGTTCTACATGCTGTGCGCGGCGCTGGGCATCACCGCCCTGCTGATGACCGTACCGTTCGCCTACGACGCGCTGCGCATCGGTGGCGCGCTGTACCTGCTGTACCTGGCCTGGCAGGCGCTCAAGCCCGGTGGCCGTTCACCATTTGCGGTACGCGACCTGCCGCAGGACAGCCCGCGCAAGCTGTTCACGATGGGCTTCCTGACCAATCTGCTGAACCCGAAAGTGGCGGTGATGTACCTGTCACTGCTGCCGCAGTTCCTGCATCCGGACGGCGAAGGCAGCGTGCTGATGCAGTCGATCGTGCTGGGTTCCACCCAGATCGCGGTGAGTGTGACCGTGAACGGCATCATCGCGCTGACCGCTGGCAGCATCGCCGGCTTCCTGGCCGCGCGCCCGACCTGGCAGGTGGTGCAGCGCTGGCTGATGGGCACGGTGCTGGCCGGGCTGGCGGTGCGCATGGCGGTGGAAGGGCGGCGGTAGCGGCGGACGGGACGCTTGCCTGATCGCTGCGGGCTTACTCGGCCGACCAATGCGTATGGTCACCGATCAGGATTGCATCAAGCCGTCCTGTTGTGCCGTACACGAAGTCATAGTCCATCTGCTTGTACCAGCTTGTCGCCATGATTGAACTTCTGGAGATCCTGCTGCCAAGCAGCTGGTCGGATCTCACTGCCCATTGATGAGGCGGGTTCGCAGATACGTAATGTACGGCATCGCTTTGCCTGATCACTCTGGTCAGTGACATCAACCTGTTGCGGTGCTTCTCGTTATCGAAAAGGTGGCAGCTCACGATCATGTCACCGCTGATGAATCTCACCAGCTCCCCATAGCGTTCAACATCCGCATTCAGCCGGCGGATCTCGATGATCGGCAACCCGCCTCCATCAAGCCCATGCTTCACCAGGCGCTTGGAGTTCAATTCCTTCCGCGTCGGCTCGCGAAGCACACGCCCCTTCGTCTCCAGAACGCTGGGAACAAGATGCTCATAGGGAACAAGCTCCAAGGCCTCGCCCACGGAGTACTTCCAATCGACGACCTTGTCCCTGCACGCCGAAAGTGCCGATTCCATTGCCGCGGCGAATGAATGGAACTCCTCCCTGAGCGCGGCAAGATGGCCATTCAAAAATTCGCTTTCGACGATCAACATCCTGTACTCCACCAGAGTCGACACTGGGCCATGATCGACCATCAATGCAGATTATGCCCTTGCGCGCCACACGCGTGAGTCGAGCATGGCGCGACTCTACACAGGCGCGCGCGAAGCCGGCCGGTGGCGCCGGGCCATGCCCGGCGAGCGCAGCAAGCACAAAAAAACCCCGGCGCTGGCCGGGGTTTCTCGTTGCGACAGGCCTGACCGGTTCGATCAGAAGTTCATGTCGAAGGCGACTTCGCCCTGCACGCCGACCTGGTAGGCCGAGACGCGGCGTTCGAAGAAGTTGGTCAGCTCCTGCACGTCCTGCAGCTCCATGAACGGCAGCGGGTTGCGCACGTTGTACTTCTTCTCCATGCCCAGCTTGGCGAAGTGCTGGTCGGCGCAGTGCTGCAGGTACTGGCGCATGTCACGGGTCGAGATGCCGGCCACGCCACCGGACAGCACGTCCTCGGCGAACTGCACTTCGCATTCGATGGCTTCGGCCAGCATGTCGTAGACCTGCTGCTTCATCTCGTCGTCGAACAGGTCCGGCTCTTCCTCACGTACCACGCGCACCGACTCGAACGCGAACTCCATGTGCGCGCTTTCGTCGCGGAACACCCAGTTGGTGCCCGAGGCCAAGCCCGGCAGCAGGCCGCGCGAACGGAAGTAGTACACGTAGGCGAACGCAGCAAAGAAGAACAGGCCTTCGATGCACGCAGCGAAGCAGATCTGGTTGAGCAGGAACTGGCGACGCTCGGCACGGGTCTCGATGCGCTTCAGGTCCTGGATCGAGTCGATCCACTTGAAGCAGAAATCGGCCTTCTTCTTGATCGAGTCGATGTTCTCCACCGCGGCGAAGGCTTTGACGCGCTCTTCCGGATCCGGCAGGTAGTTGTCGAGCAGGGTCAGGTAGAACTGCACGTGCAGCGCTTCTTCGTACAGCTGGCGCGACAGGTACATGCGCGCTTCCGGCGCGTTCAAGTGCTGGTACAGGTTCAGCACCAGGTTGTTGGAGACGATCGAGTCGCCGGTGGCGAAGAACGCGACCAGGCGGTGGATCAGGTGGCGCTCACCCGGCGACATCTTGCTGTGCAGGTCGGTGATGTCGATCTGGAAGTTGATCTCTTCCACCGTCCAGGTGTTCTTGATCGCATTCCGGTACATGTCATAGAACTGCGGGTAGCGCATCGGGCGCAGGGTCAGTTCAAAACCGGGATCGAGCAGCATCTGCTTGGGCTTGTCGGCCATGGGTGTTTCCTTGTCTTCTCGGGTCAAAACGCCGGGCATGGCCCGGCGCTACCTTGGTGTTTTCTGCAGTCGAGCATGGCTCGACTCTACAAAGGGGTGTGCCGGCCAGCGGCCGGCACTACCGCGCGGCGGTGCCGCTCTTACTGGCAAGCCTCGCAGGCTTCCGGGTTTTCCAGCGAGCAGGCGATGGCTTCGTCCGGGCTGAACACCTTGGCCGGGGCCGCAGCGCTGACCGTGGTCTTGGCGATCTTGGTGGCCGGGCGCGAACGCAGGTAGTAGGTGGTCTTGATGCCCTGCTTCCAGGCGTACATGTACATGGAGGACATCGCGCCGATGTTCGGGCTTTCCATGAACAGGTTGAGCGAGGCCGACTGGTCGATGAAGGCACCACGCTCGGCGGCCATGTCGATCAACGAACGCATCGGCAGTTCCCACGCAGTGCGGTAGACCTCGCGCAGCGTTTCCGGAATCTGTGCCACGCCCGCGATGGAGCCTTCGGCCAGCTTGATGGCATCGCGCATTTCCGGCGTCCACAGGCCCAGCTTCTTCAGCTCGTTGACCAGGTAGCGGTTGACCTGCAGGAAGTCACCGGACAGGGTCTCGCGCTTGAACAGGTTGGACACCTGCGGCTCGACGCACTCGTAGCAGCCGGCGATCGAGGCGATGGTCGCGGTCGGGGCGATCGCGATCATCAGCGAGTTGCGCAGGCCGTGTTCCTTGATGCGGGCACGCAGGGCATCCCAGCGTGCGGTGTCTTCCGGCACCACGTTCCAGGCGTCGAACTGCAGTTCGCCACCGGCGGCGCGGGTGTCGTTGAACGACGGGTGCTTGCCGCGTTCCTGTGCCAGCTCGCAGGAGGTTTCCAGCGCGTGGAAGTAGATCGCTTCGGCGATCTTCTTCGACAGGGCACGGGCTTCGGCGCTGTCGAACGGCAGGCGCTTGCGGAAGAACACGTCCTGCAGGCCCATGCAGCCCAGGCCGACCGGACGCCAGCGCAGGTTGGCGCGGCGGGCGGTTTCGATCGGGTAGAAGTTCAGGTCGATGACGCGGTCGAGCTGGCGCACGGCCAGGCGCACGGTCTCGGCCAGCTTCTCGAAGTCGAACTCGTTGTGCTCGTCGAAGTGGTTACCCAGGTTGATCGAACCCAGGTTGCACACCGCGGTTTCATCGTTGGAGGTGACTTCCAGGATCTCGGTGCACAGGTTCGACAGGTGGATCACGTTGCCGGCGCGCAGGGTCTGGTTGCTGGCGCGGTTGCACTTGTCCTTGAAGGTCATCCAGCCGTTGCCGGTCTCGGCCAGCGTACGCATCATGCGGGCATACAGCTTGCGCGCGGAGATGGTGCGGTTGGCCTTGCCCTGGGCTTCGGCCTGCAGGTAGGCCTGTTCGAAGGCTTCGCCGAACAGGTCGGTGAACTCCGGCACGACGCGCGGATCGAACAGCGACCATTCCTGGTCGGCCTCGACGCGCTTCATGAACAGGTCCGGCACCCAGTTGGCCAGGTTCAGGTTGTGCGCACGGCGGGCTTCGTCACCGGTGTTGTCACGCAGCTCGAGGAAGTCCTCGATGTCGGCGTGCCAGGTTTCCAGGTACACGCAGGCCGCGCCCTTGCGCTTGCCGCCCTGGTTCACCGCGGCCACCGACGAATCCATGGTCTTCAGCCACGGCACGATGCCGTTGGAGTGGCCGTTGGTCGACTTGATCAGCGAACCACGCGAACGCACGCGGGTGTAGCTGACGCCGATGCCGCCGGAGAACTTCGACAGCTGGGCGATGTCGCCGTACTTGGAATAGATCGACTCCAGCGAGTCCTGCGGCGAGTCCAGCAGGAAGCACGAGGACAGCTGCTCGTGGGTGGTGCCGGAATTGAACAGGGTTGGGCTGGACGGCAGGTAGTCCAGGTTGCCCATGCGCTTGTACAGCGCCAGGGTCTCGGACACGTCCTCGCTCAGTGCGCTGGCAATGCGCAGGAAGAACTGCTGCGGGGTCTCGATCACCTTGCGGGTGTGCGGGTGGCGCAGCAGGTAACGGTCATACAGCGTACGCAGGCCGAAGTAATCGAAGTTCAGGTCCAGCGCGCCGTCGATGGCGTCGTTGAGCTTGCGCGCATTGGTCTGCACGAAGTTCAGCAGGCGGTCGTTGATCAGGCCGACTTCATGGCCACGGCTGACCGACTGCGAGAAGGCGTAGATTTCCTGGCCCGAGACTTCCTTGGCGATGTAGTTGGCCAGCAGGCGCGCAGCCAGGCGGCCGTACTCGGGCTCTTCACCGATCAGCAGGGCGGCGGTGCGGATGGACAGTTCGTCCAGCTCGCGGGTGGTGGCACCGTTGTACAGGCCGGAAATGGTACGGGTGGCCACGCGCATCGGATCGACGGCGTGCAGGCCTTCGGAGGAACGCTGCACCGCGCGCACGATCTTGTTCAGGTCCACCAGTTCGGTGGTCCCATTGCGCTTGGTCACACTCATCGCGTTGGCCGTCGGCGGCGACGTCAACAGGAATTCGCTTTCCTTCTCGATGGTGGCGCTGGATTCGGTGCTCACGGCGTGTGTCCTCTTGGCGTGATTGGGGGTGCTCGATGCATCGGGTGACGCAGCCCGGGACATGACAGCCCAGGATGGCAGGACGGCGTCGCAGGGGATGAGACCCTGCGCCTGCCACTGCCGTTGACGATCGCGGATGGGTACCCCGGGCACCCCCTGGAATTGGGGTTGCTGCGACCGACGGCCACAAGATAGTGGGGGTAATTGGGTCCGTCAACGCCAAATGTAGTGAAATTCGGCAATCCCTTGCGCCGCAAGGATCGTGCCATCGGCGCCCGGATCAGACGCTTCAGACCTGCCGGAACGGGCTGCGCAGTCAAGCCCGAAAGGCGTCATCGCGGTGGTACAACGCCGCGCGGAAACGGAACAATGACAGCTTCACATGACAGTGATGAAGCTGGCTAGGGACAACCCTGTGGATAGGTGGTGGGCAGTCGGTGGGAATCCGGTGGACGGGTGACTTCCGGCCGGTGACGCCCGCACACTGGCAGCAGATGCTGGCCATCCGGTTCCGGAGAAGGAGATTCCGATGCACGTGCGACTGCCCGCGCTGGCCCTGCTGGCTACGCTGTCCGCCGCCCCGGCGTTGGCCGCCGAGGGGCCGGAACTGCGTTCGGACCAGTGCGGCATCCATACCGACTACGACGTGCTGGTGGACAGCGGCGGCATCTGGCTGCGGCATGGCCCGCAGGCGCCGCATGAGGTGGTGTTCCACGACGGCGAGCTGAGCCTGGACGGCAGGATGGTCACGGTCAGCGCCGCCGACGCCGCCCGCCTGCGGCAGATGGAAGCCGGTGCCCGCCAACTGATGCCAGCGGTCACCGCACTGGCCCATGAAGTCTCCGGGGTCACCTTCGATGCGCTGGACGCCGCCTTCGAAGCCATCACCGGCAAGTCCCGCAACCGCCAGATGCGTGTGATGCGCGGCGAGATGCAGACCTGGATCGACGCCAGCCTGGGCCGAGGCTACTGGGAGCAGGAGACGTTCGGCGACGGCTTCGACGCGCACATCGACCAGATGGCCGAGACGATGGCGGCGTCAATGACCCGCAGCGTGCTGTGGCAGGTGTTCACCGGCCGCGCCGGCGCCATGGAACGCCGTGCCGACCGCCTGGACGCAGAGGTCGACCGCCGCATGGAAGCGCGCAGCCAGCAGCTGGAAGCCAAGGCGATGGCACTGTGCCCGCTGGTGCAGTCGCTGGCAGCGGCCCACGACGCGCTGGAAGTGCGCTACCAGGGACAGCCGCTGCGGCTGCTGGAGCGCGGCGAAAGCGTACGGGTGGAGCACGGCAACGGCTCGGGGCTGCATGTGTCGGCCGGGCCGGATGAGCGGCCGCGCGGGAATGCGGTGGCGCCGACCCGGTAACCGCGCGGCGGATGCCGGCCAGCGGCCGGCACTACTGGAACCCTGGCATGGTAGTGCCGGCCGCTGGCCGGCAACGCACTCCCGCGAAATCCCTCACGCCCGGTGCGGGGTACCCAGGTATTCGGCGCTCTGCATCTCGATCAGGCGCGAGGCGGTGCGCTCGAACGCGCCCTGCAGGCGCTGGCCGGTGTACAGCTCGATCGGCGAGGTGCTGGCGGTGCAGACCAGGTTGACGTGGCGGTCGTACAGTTCGTCGATCAGGTTGACGAAGCGGCGCGCGGCATCTTCGTTCAAACGATCGAAGGCGGGAATGCCGCCCAGCAGCACGGTGTTGAACTCGTGCGCGATCTCGATGTAGTCCGACGGGCCACGCGGGCCCTCGCACAACGCGGCGAAATCGAACCAGGCGATGCTCTTGCCACGGCCGCGCACTGGGATCTTGCGGCCTTCGATCTCGATGTTGCCGGGCTTGGCCGGCTGGCCGCCGCTCAGTTCGTTCCAGCGCGTGGCCAGCCACTCATCACTGTCGGCGGCCAACGGCGCGCGGTACACCGGCGAGCGGGTCAGCGCGCGCATCCGGTAGTCCTCGGTGCCCTCGGCGTACAGCTCGACGCAGAAGCGCTGCAGCAGACCGATGGCCGGCAGGAAGCTCTCACGCTGCAGGCCATTGAGGTACAGGTTCTCCACCGCCGTGTTGGAGGTGGTGACCAGGGTCACGCCCTCGGCGAACAGGCGCTCCAGCAGCCGTGCCAGCAGCATCGCATCGCCGATGTCGGTGACGAAGAATTCATCCAGCACCAGCACGCGCAGGTTGCTGCGCCATTCCTGGGCAATCTTCGCCAGCGGATCGCTCTGCCCCTGGTGCTCGCGCAGGCGCTCGTGGACGCTGCGCATGAAGCGGTGGAAATGCGTGCGGTACTTCTGCTTGATCGGCAGGCCGTCGTAGAACAGGTCGACCAGGAAGGTCTTGCCACGGCCGACGCCGCCCCAGAAATACAGGCCCTTGACCGGCTCGGGCTTCTTCCAGAACGAGGACAGACGGTCCAGCCAACCGTCCTCGGCACTGTCCAGCAGGCCCAGGTGGATGCGGTCCAGCTCGGCCAGCGCCGCGTGCTGGGCCGGGTCGTTCTGCCAGTCGCCACGGGCAACCCCTTCCGCGTACCGCTGCGACGGGGTCAACTCGGTTGCACTCATGCCGCCGCGCCCAGCCAGTGCTTGACGCCGTGGGTCAGCGCGCCGCGCAGGTCGATCAGCTTGCGGTGGAAGAAATGGCTGGTCTCGGGCATGCGCACCAGCTCATGCGGGACGTCCAGCGTGTCCAGCCACTGGTAGACGGCCTGCGGATCGACGATCTCATCCTGCTCGCCCTGGATCACCAGCCAGCGGGCCGGCGGCGCGATGCCATCGAAATCCCAGCGGCCGGCCGGCGGTGCGATCGAGATCAGCGCTTCCGGCTGCAGCGCGGCAGCGGCCTTCAATGAAACGAACGCGCCGAAGCTGAATCCGGCCAGCCACAGGCGGTCGTCGGGGCGCTGGCTCTGCACCCAGGCGGCGACGGCTTTCAGGTCGTCCTGCTCGCCCACGCCGTGGTCGAACTCGCCCGCCGAACCGCCGACGCTGCGGAAGTTGAAGCGCACCGTGGCGATGCCCAGCTCGCGCAGGGTGGTGGCGGTCATGGTGACCACCTTGTTGTGCAGGGTGCCGCCTTCGGTGGACAGCGGATGGCAGATGATGGCCACGATCGGCTGCGCCGGCACATCGGCCTTGGGCAGGTCGACGACGACTTCCAGCGGGCCGGCCGGGCCGGCCAGTTCGAGGCAGGCGGTTTCGCCGGGGGCGACGGGGAACGAAGGCTTGTGCATGGCACCATGATACCGTCCCCCGCCCCTGCCCTGTGCCCGCCCCATGCTCTACCTGTCCTTGGCCGTGATCTGCAGCGTGCTGGTTTCGGTGTTGTTGAAGGTGGCCGGACGCCGCCAGCTGGATGTTTCGCAGATGGTCACCTGGAACTATCTGGTGGCGGCAACGCTCACCGCCGTGGTGCTGCAGCCGCCGCTGGATGCGCTGCGCGCGCCGCATGCGCCGTGGCTGTCGCTGCTGGCACTGGCGGTGGTTCTGCCGTCGATCTTCCTGGTGCTGGGCCGCGCGGTGGCGGTGGCTGGCATCGTCCGCAGCGACGTGGCACAGCGCTTGTCGCTGCTGCTGTCATTGGCCGCCGCGTTCCTGTTCTTCGGCCAGACTGCGACGCCGTGGAAGCTGGCCGGTCTCGGCCTGGGCCTGCTGGCGATGGTGGCGATCAGCCTGCGCCCGCGCGGCCCGGCCGTGGCGTCCTCACCCGGCGGCTGGGGCTGGCTGCTGGGCGTATGGGCCGGGTTCGCGGTGGTCGACGTGCTGCTCAAGCAGGTGGCGCTGTCCGGCACGCCGTCGATGGCGGCGGTGCTGGCCAGCTTCAGCGTGGCCTTCGTGCTGATGCTGGCACTGCAGCTGTGGCGGCACGCCAGTGGCCGCAGCCGGTTGGCCTGGCGCAACCTCGGTGCGGGCGCGCTGCTGGGCCTGCTCAACGGCGGCAACATTCTTTTCTATGTGCACGCGCATCAGTCCATGCCGGACAGCCCGGCCACCGTGTTCGCCGGCATGAACATCGGCGTGGTGGTGCTGGGCGCGCTGGTGGGCGTGTTCGCCTTCGGCGAGGCCACCACGAAGTGGAACCGCGTCGGCCTTGCACTGGCGGTGCTGGCGATCGGATTGATCGCCTGGGGGTGAGCGCGGCCTCGGGGTCGGATCCCATTCCAACGGAATGGGCTCTGAGCCCGATACATCACCGGGCCATGAACGCGTGGGGGTCGGATCCCATTCCGTTGGAATGGGATCCGACCCCGGCGCTGGGCGTTATCTGTCGAAACCCAGCAGCAGCGGATCGTGGTCGGAGCTGCGCCACGGGCCCTGCACGTTGCGGCCCTGGTAGCCGCTGGCGTCCTGCTCGTCGGCGTTGCTGTGCCATTCGGCGGCGCCACGCAGGCGCTTGGCCATGCCCGGGTTCAGCAGCGCGTGGTCGAGGCGGCCGGTATAGCCGTTATAGACGTAGCTGTAGGGATGCTCGACCTTGGCGACCTTGAACGCGTCCTGCCAGCCCAGCTCATGCAGGGTGCGGATCGGGTCTTCCATCGCGTAGGCGTTGAAGTCACCCAACAGCACCGCGTCCTTGGCACCGGTACCGGTCGGATCGGTCTGCAGCCAGGCGTGCAGCTGCTGCGCCGAGGTCACCCGGGTGGCGTTCCAGCAGCCCTGGTTGTCGTTGTGGTCGGCGTCGGCACCGGCCGCGTCGCGGCAGCCCTTCGACTTGAAATGGTTGGCGACCACCACGAACGGTGCACCGTGCTTGCCCTGGAAAGCCTGCGCCAGCGGCACGCGGCTGTGCTCGACGAACGGGCCGCCGGTCAGCGTGGCCGGCGTGCCCACCGGCTGCAGGCGCGTGCTGCGGTAGATGATGCCGACCCGGATCGGGTTGTCGCCGGGGCCATTGCCGGCGTCGACGAAGCGCCAGTCGCCCTGCGCGCCGCGATCGCGGTTGAGCGCGTCGACCAGTTCGGCGATGGCCGACTGCGGACCGTAGCCGTCGTTCTCCAGCTCCATCAGCGCGGCGACGTCGGCACCCAGCGCGTTGACCGTGGTCACCAGCTTGGCCACCTGCGCCTTGTGCTCGTCCAGCGTGCGTGCGCCGCGCAGTGTCGGGAAACCGCCGCCCTGGCCATCACCATTGAAGAAGTTCTCCAGGTTGAAGGCAGCGACATGCAGGCTGCCCGGCACCGTCGGTACCGCGGGGCGCTTCAGTTCCGGCAGCTTCAGCACACCTTCGACCTGCAGGCGCGGACGGCCCTGCGCGTCCACGTGCACCACGCCTTCCACATTGCGCAGCTGCATGCCGGTGCGCAGCACCGGGTTGGCCGGCAGGTAGGCCACGCTGGCCGGGTCGCGGGCTTCGCTGCCGTCGTCCAGCAGCAGGCGGCGGCGCTGGTTGTCGGCCATCACCTGCTCGTAGCCGGCAGTACCCGGCGCGGCCACTTCGGTGGGCTGCCAGAGGCGGCCATCGAAGGCCACGGTGAGCTGGCCGAAGCGTTCCAGGCCATCGGTACCGGCCAGGGTGAGCGGTGCGGCGATGCGCACGCGCTGGCCATCCAGCGCACGCCAGTCGGCCGGCGCGGCGGTCAGCACCACGGTGGCGCTGCTGCGCGCAGCGGAGGGCGACGCGACCGGTGCGGCCTGCGGCTGGGCCTGGGCAAAGGCGCCGGCCGGCAGCAGCAGGGACAGGGCAAGAGCGAGGGAGCGGCGGCGCATCGACGGGCGATTCCTTGGAAGAGGGCGCACAGACTAACCCTGAAATGCGAAACCCCGCCTGCGGACAGGGTTTTGACCTTGGTGGGCAAAGCCTGGGTCGTGCCGGCCGCTGGCCGGCAACCTCATGACCTTCGTGCCATGCGTGGTTGCCGGCCAGCGGCCGGCACTACCGGTTACTTCAGGTTGCCCAGCATCCAGTCCACGGTGGCGTGGATCTGTTCCTCGGTCAGGGCCGGGTTGCCACCCTTGGGCGGCATGATGCCGCCATCCGGGCCGGTATAGCCCTCGATGGCGTGCTTGTAGAGGGTGTCCTTGCCCTGCGCGATGCGCTTGTCCCAGTGCGAATGGTCCAGCGTCGGCGCCATGCCCACACCGGTGGTGTGGCAGGCGGTGCACAGGTTGTCGAAGATGACCTTGCCGTCCTTGGTGCCGCCGTAGGCCACCTGCGAGGCGGCCTTGGCCAGCGCGGCGGCCTTGGCCGCAGCCTGCGCGGCGGCGCCGGTGCTGCCGGCATAGACCGCGCCGGTGGGCGAGATGCGCTGTTCGGTGCGCTTGGCCGCGGTCGGCGACACCTCGGGCGGAATCCGGGTGTGGATGTAGGCAGCTAGGAGGATGAGGCCGAGGGTGATGGTCGCCAGCAGCGCGATCACCATGGAGAAGCGTTTCAGGAACTCCAGATCGTAATTCCGCACTCTTCGTTACCCCTGGCTGATAGTCGTTGGACCACGGCTGAGCGACTGCGTGATGGACCGAGTATAGAACGCGCTTTGCGTGCGACAACAGGCGTCACTGCTGGTGCGGCGCAGCATGCCGGGGGATGGGGTCGGATCCCTTTTGCGACGCAAAAGGGATCCGACCCCGGCAACAGAAGCCGGCCAGCGGCCGGCAAAAGCAGTCGAGCATGGCTCGACTCTACAAAACCCGGGCGCCGATCGCGCGCAGGCAGAAGCTGCAGATCGCATCCACCAGCGCGCCTTCGTCGCGGTGCGCTTCGCGGCTGGGCGCGGTCGGGCCGACCATTGCTTCGGTGAAGGCGCCGACCAGGCACGCGGCCGTGGCGTGCGCGTCCTGCGCCGGCAGCTCACCGGCGGCCACGCCCTCTTCCACCAGGCGCAGGAAGACATCACCAAAGGCACGACGGCCGCGCATGCGCTCAGCTTCCACGTCCGGATCGACCGGTTCGACGATGAAGGCGTGCGCCAGCCCCGGCCCGGCCAGGGCGCGGCGGACGAAGGCGGTGATCGCCAGCCGCAGGCGCTCGCTGGCCACCTCCGGGCCGCTGGCGATGCGTTCCATGATCGCGACCTCGTGGGCCACCGCGGCGTTGAGCACCTCCACGAACAGCTCGGCCTTGGACGGGAAATGGCGATAGATCAGGCCGGTGGATACCCCCGCCTGGGTTGCCACGGCGGTCACCGGGGCGTTGCGCCAGCCGCCGGTGGCGACCAGCTCGCGGGTGGCCAGCAGGATCCGTTCACGGGCGCCCGCCAGGCGTTCTTCCATCAATGCAGAGCGTTTATAGGCCATGTTCTGATTCTAGTTTCAATTTTTGAATTCGTATTCACTTCTTACCCGAACCCCGCTACGCTGGGCCCATCGCCCGTGCGGGTCGCGGTCCTGCAGACCGCCGCCCGCTCCCCCGCCGGGTGCGTCCATTTCCTGCCATCCCGCCGTGGAGCCACCACAATGCACGTGCCATCCCTGAACTTCGATCTTGGCGAAGACATCGACCTGCTGCGCCAGAGCGTGGCCCATTTTGCCGCCGCCGAGGTCGCGCCGCTGGCCGCCGAGGCCGATGCCAGCAACCAGTTCCCGCTGGCCCTGTGGCCGAAGCTGGGCGAGCAGGGCCTGCTCGGCCTCACCGTGGAAGAAGAATACGGTGGTACCGGCATGGGCTACCTGGCCCACGTGGTGGCGATGGAAGAGATCTCGCGTGCCTCCGGCGGCATCGCCCTGTCCTATGGCGCACACTCCAACCTGTGCGTGAACCAGCTGCGCAAGAACGGCAACGAAGAACAGAAGCAGCGCTTCCTGCCCGGCCTGTGCAACGGCAGCCTGGTCGGCGCGCTGGCGATGAGCGAGCCGGGTGCCGGTTCGGACGTGGTGTCGATGAAGCTGCGCGCCGACAAGCGCGGCGACCGCTACGTGCTCAACGGCAACAAGATGTGGATCACCAATGGCCCGGACGCCGACGTGCTGGTGGTCTATGCCAAGACCGACATGGAGGCCGGTGCCAAGGGCATCACCGCGTTCCTGGTCGAGAAGGGCATGAAGGGCTTCTCCACCGCGCAGAAGCTGGACAAGCTGGGCATGCGCTCTTCGCCCACCTGCGAGCTGGTGTTCCAGGACTGCGAGATTCCCGAAGAAAACGTGCTGGGCCAGGTCGGTGGTGGCGTGCGCGTGTTGATGTCCGGCCTGGATTACGAGCGCGTGGTGCTGTCCGGTGGCCCGCTGGGCCTGATGGCCGCGGCCATGGACGTGGTCATGCCCTATGTGCACGAGCGCCACCAGTTCGGCGAACCGATCGGCAGCTTCCAGCTGATCCAGGCCAAGATCGCCGACATGTACGTGGGCCTGGGCGCGTGCCGCGCCTATGTGTATGCCGTGGCGCGCACCTGCGACCAGGGCCGCACCACCCGCCAGGACGCCGCCGGTGCGATCCTGTACGCCGCCGAGAAGGCCACCTGGCTGACCGGCCAGGCGATCCAGATCCTGGGCGGCAACGGCTACATCAACGAATACCCGACCGGCCGTTTGTGGCGCGACGCCAAGCTGTATGAAATCGGCGCCGGCACTTCGGAGATCCGCCGCATGCTGATCGGCCGCGAATTGTTCCAGCGCACCCTGTAAGGCCAACGCGATGACCGTCCTGAACAGCCAGCTGCAACCGGGCAGCGAAACGTTTGAAAGCAACCGCACGGCCATGCAGGCCGTGGTCGATGACCTGCATGCCACCCTCGCCCGCACCGCACTGGGCGGCAGCGAGGCCGCGCGTGCCAAGCACACCGCACGCGGCAAGCTGCTGGTGCGCGACCGCATCGACGCCCTGCTCGACCCGGGCAGCGCCTTCCTGGAAATCGCGCCGCTGGCCGCGCATGGCATGTATGAAGACGCCGTGCCCGCCGCCGGGGTGGTGGCCGGCATCGGCCGCGTGAGCGGGGTGGAATGCGTGATCGTGGCCAACGACGCCACGGTCAAGGGCGGCACCTACTACCCGATGACGGTGAAGAAGCACCTGCGCGCGCAGGAGATCGCCGAGCAGAACCACCTGCCGTGCATCTACCTGGTCGATTCCGGTGGCGCGTTCCTGCCGCTGCAGGACGAAGTCTTCCCCGACCGCGACCATTTCGGCCGCATCTTCTACAACCAGGCCAACCTGTCGGCGCAGGGCATTCCGCAGATCGCCTGCGTGATGGGCAGCTGCACCGCCGGTGGCGCCTATGTGCCGGCGATGAGCGACGAGACCGTGATCGTGCGCGAGCAGGGCACGATCTTCCTCGGTGGCCCGCCGCTGGTGAAGGCGGCCACCGGTGAAGTGGTGACGGCCGAGGAACTCGGCGGCGCCGATGTGCACACGCGCATTTCCGGCGTGGCCGACCACATGGCCGACAACGATCTGCAGGCGTTGGCACGGGTGCGCGCGATCATCGCGCAGCTGAACTGGCGCAAGCCGGAACCGGCGATGGCGATGCAGGCCAGCGAAGAGCCACTGCTGCCCGCACACGACCTGTATGGCGTGATCCCGGCCGACACGCGCAAGCCCTACGACGTGCGCGAGGTCATCGCGCGGCTGGTCGATGGCTCGCGTTTCGATGAATTCAAGCCGCGCTACGGCGCAACGCTGGTGACCGGCTTCGCCCATCTGAACGGCTACCCGATCGGCATCATCGCCAACAACGGCATCCTGTTCTCCGAGTCGGCACTGAAGGGCGCGCACTTCATCGAACTGTGCACCCAGCGCAGCATCCCGCTGGTGTTCCTGCAGAACATCACCGGCTTCATGGTCGGCCGCAAGTACGAACAGGGCGGCATCGCCAAGGACGGGGCCAAGCTGGTGATGGCGGTGGCCTGCGCCAAGGTGCCGAAGTTCACCGTGGTCATCGGTGGCTCGTTCGGTGCCGGCAACTACGGCATGTGCGGCCGTGCGTACTCGCCGAACTTCCTGTGGATGTGGCCGAACGCACGCATCGGCGTGATGGGCGGCGAGCAGGCCGCCAGCGTGCTGGCCACGGTCAAGCGCGATGGCATCGAAGCCAAGGGCGGCCAGTGGCCGGCAGCGGAAGAGGATGCGTTCAAGGCGCCGATCCGCGAGCAGTTCGAGCAGCAGGGCCATCCGTACTACGCCAGCGCGCGCCTGTGGGATGACGGCGTGATCGATCCGGCCGACACCCGCCGGGTGCTGGCCCTGGCGCTGTCGGCCAGCCTCAACGCCGCCCCGCAGCAGACGCGCTTCGGCGTGTTCCGCATGTAACCCGTGCCATGACCGAGCCTGTTGCCATGTTCACCAAAGTCCTGATCGCCAACCGCGGCGAGATCGCCTGCCGCGTCATCGCCACCTGCCGCCGCCTCGGCATCGCCACCGTGGCGGTGTATTCCGATGCCGACCGCAACGCGCGCCACGTGCGCCTGGCCGACGAAGCCATCCACATCGGCCCGGCCGCCGCGCGTGAGAGCTACCTGCGCAGCGATGCCCTGCTCGACGCCGCACGCCTGACCGGCGCGCAGGCGATCCACCCCGGCTACGGCTTCCTGTCCGAGAATGCCGACTTCGCCGATGCCTGCGCGGCGGCCGGCATCACCTTCATCGGCCCGCCGGCCAGCGCCATCCGCGCGATGGGCGACAAGAGCGCGGCCAAGGCGCTGATGGCCGAGGCCGGTGTACCGCTGACCCCGGGCTACCACGGCGACCAGCAGGCGCCGGACTTCCTGCGCGCGCAGGCCGACGGCATCGGCTACCCGGTGCTGATCAAGGCCAGCGCCGGCGGCGGTGGCAAGGGCATGCGCAAGGTCGAACGCAGCGAGGACTTCGTCGATGCGCTGGCCAGCTGCCAGCGCGAAGCGGCCTCGGCGTTCGGCAACGACCACGTGCTGGTCGAGAAGTATGTCGAGCGCCCGCGCCACATCGAGATCCAGGTGTTCGGCGACAGCCACGGTGAGGCGGTGTACCTGTTCGAGCGCGACTGCTCGGTGCAGCGCCGCCACCAGAAGGTGCTGGAAGAAGCGCCGGCGCCGGGCATGAGCGCAGAACGTCGTGCTGCAATGGGCAAGGCGGCAGTCGATGCCGCGCGCGCGGTGGGCTACGTCGGTGCCGGCACGGTGGAGTTCATCGCCGGCCCGGACGGCGATTTCTACTTCATGGAAATGAACACCCGCCTGCAGGTCGAGCACCCGGTGACCGAGTACATCACCGGCACCGACCTGGTGGAGTGGCAGCTGCGCGTGGCCTCGGGCCAGCCGCTGCCGCTGCGCCAGGAACAGCTGGCGATCCACGGCCACGCCATCGAAGCACGCCTGTATGCCGAAGATGCCGATCGGGGCTTCCTGCCCTCCACCGGCACCCTGCGCCGCCTGCGCCTGCCGACGCCGTCGGCCCATGTGCGCGTGGATACCGGCGTCGAAGAAGGCGACAGCATCACGCCGTACTACGATCCGATGATTGCCAAGCTGATCGTCTGGGACGTGGACCGCGACGCCGCACTGCGCCGCATGAGTCAGGCCCTGGCCGACTGCCAGGTGGTGGGCGTGACCACCAATGCCGGCTTCCTGCGCCGGCTGGTGAACACCGATTCGTTCGCGCACGCCAAGCTGGATACCGCGCTGATCGAGCGCGAGCAGGTCGCGTTGAATGCAGTGGGCGACACAGATGATGCCCTGTGGCAGCTGGCTGCGGTGGCTGCGGTTGCAAGCACGGGCGGCGCCAGCACCGACGCGCGCGATCCGCATTCGCCGTGGCAGGCACAGGATGGCTGGCGCCTTGGCGCATCGGCACCGCGCGTGCTGCCGCTGCAGCAGGGCGAACGCAAGCACACGCTGCAGGTATGGGTGCAGGCCGATGGCTGGCGCGTGCAGTGCGATGCTGCTGCACCGGCCACGGTGCTCGGCAGTGCCAAGGGCAGCAGCCTGTCAGTGCAGCTGGACGGCCGCCGCTGGCAGCTGCAGCTGCTGCGCGAAGGCGACCAGCTGTATCTGTTCGGTGCCGATGGCCAGCACCGTTTCACCCTGCACGACCCGGTGGGCGAATCGGACCACGCCGTGGCCGACGCGGGCAGCCTGCTGGCACCGATGCCGGGCAAGATCGTCGCGACATTGGTCGCGGCCGGTACCGAGGTCAAGCGCGGCACGCCGCTGGTGGTGCTGGAAGCAATGAAGATGGAGCACACCCTGCAGGCGCCGGCAGACGGCACGGTGAAGGGCTACCGCGCCAAGGCCGGCGACCAGGTGGGTGACGGTGCGGTGCTGGTGGACTTCGAAGCGGCGTGATGAAGTGGCAGTGGCGCGCTGGCAACGGCGCGCCACGCCTCAACCCGGCCAGACCCGCTGCAGTGGATCAAACTCGCTGGTGGTCTGGTCCGCTGCCCGCCACCCCAATCCACACATCATTACCGGACTGGCGTCGATGCCATCCAGGCCCAGCAGGGCTTCGATATCCACTTCATTGATGGCAGCGGTGACGTAGGCCGCCAGCCCAAGTTCGGTGGCAGACAACATCCACTGCTGTGACAGGTGGCCTGCATCCAGCAGCACTGCCCGATAGGCCTTGGGATGGTTGCGATACTTCCAGAAGCTTCGCGGGAACCGCGCAACCTGGATGATGTGCAGTGGCGCAGCCGCGAACCAGTCCTGTCCAGCCAGCAGCGTCAGCACGCTGCCGCGAAGACCGGTGCCATCCACCGGCAGCGGCCGCAAGGTGTGTTCCAGCGCGTGATAGTGATAGACACCTGCGGCAAGGCCATCGACGTCCACGGCGATGACATAGGTTTCCAGCGGATGCAGGCCTCCACCGGAAGGAACATGCTTCTTCAGAAAGGCCATGTCTTCGCCGGGCTCCACCACGGCGTGCGCCTTCACCGTCCGCTTGAACACCTGGGCGAGCATGCGCAACGGCAATGATCGTGCGGTATCGAAGTTGCGGCAGGTCGCGCGCCTCGCAAGGAGCAGATCACGCGGCTCGTCTTCTGGCAGGGGCAGTGCCAGCGGCTCGGTGGCGGGGGGCATCACGGCTGGTGGTGGAGGGCCGAATCTACGTCGCAGGTCCTGCGCCGTGACAAGCTTCTCTTCGCGCATCTGCTGCGCGCTGTCGATGCCGCTCCAGCGCCCCAGCCGATGGGCCAGCGCCGACAGCGGCCACCAGCTGGCATCGCGTACACGCTGGTCTCGCTGGCGGTGCCCAGCGTAGGCTGCGCCGTCACTGATCAGCAGGCCACTGTGCAGCAACCGGTCGAGATCGGCTTCGCCAATGTTGCTGTGCGCCGCGTCGACCCAGGCGTCGGGCACGATACGGCCCAACAGCTCCACGTCGCCAGCCTCCACCCTGAGCGGCGCATCAAGGTGCGCGGCCAGCGCGTACCACTGCATCGTGGTGCCCAGGCCGGCCTCTCCCTTGAGCAGCAGGTCAAGGTCCAGCGCCACTTCCGCACGGGGCTCGAACATCACGATGGAGCAACGTCTGATCTGCATGGAGGCATCGGTGTGGAGCGGGACGCGCAGGATGCCATGCATCGCCCCAGGGCGCGCGGAGGCTAAACTTTCCCTGCAACAGGCCGAAACAAGAGAACCCTACCTGCAACGGCCAGCGCGATCACCATGAGTACTTCCGACAAGACCCTGCTTACGGCTGCACAAGCCGCCCAGGTACTGTCGCTGCTGCAGAGCGATGACAGCTTCCGCAGTGCCTTCGCCGCTTCTCCCAGCCTTGCGCTGCAGGGTCTGGGCATTGCTCCCAATGCCGATGGCTCGATGTGCGCTCCAGTGGACGCGCTGGCCAGCAAGGAAGCCTTTGCCGCTACCGCCGAGGCCCTGAACCAGCACCTGCAGTCCTGCGGCGCCTTCGTCCTGCCGCACTTCTTCGAAGCCGGCGCCGACAGCTGATGCTGCGCTGTCAGTCCGCGCCCAGCGGTGCGCGGCTGTCACGGACATTGAGCGCCTGCAGGATGTAATTGCCGGAATCCTCGGCATAGGCACGACCGCGATGCGCGGCCAGCCAGCGTGCTTCTGCAGCGGCCGCCGCGGAATCTCCCGAGGCATGCCTTGCATCGCGCAGCGCCACGTGCAACTGGTACAACTCCGTGCCGTCGGCCCACGGCAGCAGGCGCTCGACGGCCGCGACCGCCTGCCCGGCATGCAACTCGCGGGTGGCTTCGATGATGTCCAGCAACTGGCGCGAGCGTGGGTCGCTCCTGAGGTCGATCGCGCGACGCGCCAAGCGCAACTGGGGCGTCACGTCCACGCCTTCGCGCTGAGCCAGGCGAATCAGGCCCAGAACCATGAACTGCCGGGTGTGCAGATTGCCGCTGGGCTGCTGGCGCAGGTCGGCCAACGCCTCTCCAATCCGCTTGCGGCTCGCTGCGGGATCCGACCGCTCTCCTGCCATGCCGGCAATGCTGGCGCGCCAGGCCGACGCCAGCCGGCAAAGGGCCGGCTCATTGCACTGCGCCTGCAGTGATCGGGCAACCTCTTCGGCCTTGTCCAGCTCACCGAGATCGACCAGCACCGCTGCCTGCTGCATGCGGGCGCCGAAATCATCGGCCGACACGCCCACCAACTGGGCACGTGCAGCGCTCCAGTCTCCAAGTACGGCCATCGCCGTAGCCAGGTTGGCGCTGGTTCTCCAGCCTCCGACATCACCGGCCATGCGGAAATCCGCAACCGCACCGTTGGTGTTGCCCGCAGCCAGCTTCAACCGTCCTGAGAAATCCAGCGTGTGGCTGCGGGCCCACGCCTGCGGAACCCGCGCCGGCTGCACCACGGTCACCGCTTCGGCGTAGCGCCCCATTCCGGACAACGCCAGCGCCCGATTGACATACCCACCGTGGTAGTCGGGATACAGGTCGGTCAACAGCTTCCAGCGTCGGGCGATGTCAGCCTCCGGCAGATCGCTGGCCTGCCCTGCCCATCCGTCCAGGTACAGTGCATCGCGCGGCGTCAGTCGCGCCCGCAATGCCTGCGCACGCGCATGGGCATCCAGTGCCATGCGGCTTTCACCACGCATCCAGTGGATGCGCATGATTGCCACATGGGCCATCGCAAATTCCGGGTCGACCTTCACCGCCTGCGCGAGAAAGCCCAGCGCCTCATCGGTCTGGCGCCGGTCCAGCGCCCTGATGCCTGCGGCGTAAGCACGCAGCGCGTCCAGGCTGGACGTCGCCACCTGCGGCAGATTCACCGAATGTCGATCAATCTCCATACCGCCTTCGCCAAGACGCTCGCGCAGACGCCCCACCACTTCATCGGTGGATGCCAGAAGCGAGTCCAGGCCTTTGCCATCGACATGCACGGTGTAGACGGTGGCTGCGGTCGACGGATCGATCACATCGACCGCCACCCGCAGGCGGCCATGCACCTCCAGGACCGAAGGCGCCAGCACCGCGCGTGCACCATCACGCTGGGCCACCTCGCTGGCAACCCCCCGGTCCAGCCCGGCCCCAGGATTGATCAGCATGCGCTGCATGGTGTCGCGCACCTTCAGGTCACTCAGCACGTTCACATACCGCGACTGCTCCAGGCTGATGCGGAACGCCTGGTTGATCGACTCGCTCAGCAGAGGATCGCCAGTCAGGTTGCGCGGCTCCGCGATCACCACCCAGTCGCGTTCGGCAAAGGCGATGGCCGGTTGTGGACGAGTCAGCAACCACAAGCCCATTGCGCAGGCTGCCACCAGCGTTACCTGCGCCGCCATCGCCATCGGGCGACGCCAGAACGGGACATCCGGCCTGGCCTTGTCACTCGCACGCGGCCGTCGCAGCGCTGCCTTGCCGACCGCCGAGACGCCGATCACCTCCATCGGCTGCGCCACACCACGGAAGCGCCAGCGGCCGAATGACTTCCAGTACAACCGGTCGGCCGGCTCGCCAAGCTGGGAGGCTGCACGCCGGACCAGCGATTCGGCCGCTGCCGACAACAGCAGTTGGCCCGGTCGTGCCAGCTGCATGAGGCGCGCCGCCATCGGCTTCGCCAGACCTTCCACCTCTACGGCCTTGGACCCCAACGCAACGGACTCAGCGCTGTTGTTCCACAGAATCACCTCACCCACGTGCAACCCGGCCCGCGCCTGCAACCGGAGATCACGCGACTGCCCCAGCGGCTGCAGCCCACGCTGGTAATCCAGGGCGAACCCAAGCGCATCAATCGGGCGCTCGAACAGCATGAACAATCCATCGGAACGGTCGATCAACTGGCCGTTCCAGCGCTGCTGCAGCGCCAATACCAGCCGGTCGTGTTCCTGGAACAGTTCGGCGGCGGCGACATCGCCAATACGTTCAACCAGCAGCAGGGAGTCGCACAGATCCGTGAACAACAGCGCGCGCAGTTGCTGGTTGTGCGGCGTCGACGTTCCGTTGTCGCCATTCATCGCCTGACTCTCCCGATCAAGGTGTATCCGCTGCATCCACCCAGCGCAGGCAGTTGCCGCCATCGCGCTTGGCCTGGTACAGCGCGCGGTCCGCGCTGGCATACCACTCGCTCCAGCCGGCCTCCGGCGCCAGCAGGCTGGCACCGATGCTGACCAGGCTGACGTGCGGCGTACCGTGGCTGCGCTCGAGCAGGCCATGCACCGCGCTGAGGATGAACTCGGCCGCGTGCTGCACGATCTCGTGGTTGCCACGGCGCAGGATCAGGCAGAACTCATCGCCGCCGAGCCGGCAGGCCAGATCCTGCTCACCGGCCATCGAGCGCAGGATGTTGCCCATGCTCTGCAGCACGCGGTCACCGGCCTGGTGGCCATGGCGGTCGTTGATCTGCTTGAAGCGGTCGCAGTCGATCAGCAGCAGTGCCTGCGGCAACCCATCGCCGTCGGCACGGCATTCCTGCAGGTACAGCGTAAGGCCGCGGCGGTTGTGCAGCCCGGTCAGCTCATCGGTGCGCACCAGCTCGCGGGTGTGGGTCAGCTGATGGGTGGTGATGTACAGGTTGTCCAGCGCGGTTTCCAGATCATGGTTGCGCCGGCGCAGCTGGCTGATCAGCGCCTGCTCGTTGGTCAGCACGCGCATGATCGTGCGGCGCAGGAAATAGGCGACCAGGCCAGGATCGGATTCGACCAGGCGATGGAAGTCGGCCGGGCCCAGCTCGAGCACTTCGCAGTCGGCCAGCGCGCGGGCACTGGCGCTGCGCAGGTGGTCGCCGACCAGCAGGCCAAGCTCACCGAAGAACTCATGCTGGCCGAGGGTCTTGATCACCAGGTCTTCGCCGAAGTCCAGTTCGATCTGGCCTTCGAGGATCACGTACATCCGTTCGCCGCGATGGCCACGCTGGAACAACCACTGTCCGGCATGAAGCTTGCATGGACGGGCATATCTGGCGAACAATGCGACCTCGGCAGCGGACAGCAGCGCGTGCACGATCTCGGCCATCGCCACCCGGGCGATACCTGACGTCACATCACTGTTCTCGGCCGCACCCCTGCCGGTCATTCCCTGCACCCGCCGCCAGCGTCCCCTGGTGAGCCGCGGAGCATAGCACCGCTTTAAAGTGTGCGCCCTATCTCATTTTGAGCCTTCGGACCCACTTCTCTGATGTGAAGATGCGTGGTGACCCGTTCTGGGCATGCCTGTCCGCACAAAAGTCCTGCTGGATCAATCCGATGGCCATCTTCACGGGCTTTCGGCCAAGTTGCAGGGCCTGGGGGTGCGCCGGATTGACGCTGCCCGCGTTCACGGCTGTTCCATCGATACAACAACGCCGGCAGGTCCCCCGACCGGCCGGCGTTGTCTGGCCCTTCCCTGGCCACCCTGATCGCTCTATGGCCCGGTAGTGCCGGCCGCTGGCCGGCAACCACGTGGACTCCGGGAACATCGACGGGTTGCCGGCCAGCGGCCGGCACTACCGCATCACGCCGCGCGTTCGCTGCGCCCGCCGTGGAACTGCTCTTCCTCGGTCGAGCCGGTCAGCGCAGTGGTCGACGACTGGCCCTGCTGGATCGCCTGGGTCACGGCATCGAAGTAGCCGGTACCGACCTCGCGCTGGTGCTTGACCGCAGTGAAGCCGCGCTCTGCCGCCTCGAACTCGGCTTCCTGCAACTCGACGAACGCGCTCATCTGGCGGCGCGCGTAGCCGTGGGCCAGATTGAACATGCCGTAGTTCAGCGCATGGAAGCCGGCCAGGGTGATGAACTGGAACTTGTAGCCGTAGCTGCCCAGCTCGCGCTGGAACTTGGCAATGGTGGCGTCGTCCAGGTTCTTCTTCCAGTTGAAGCTGGGCGAGCAGTTGTAGGCCAGCAGCTTGCCCGGGAACTTGGCATGGATCGCCTCGGCGAACTTGCGTGCGAACTCCAGGTCCGGCTTGCCGGTCTCGCACCACACCAGGTCGGCATAAGGCGCGTAGGCCAGGCCACGGCTGATCGCCTGGTCCAGGCCGTTGCGGGTCTTGTAGAAGCCTTCCACCGTGCGTTCGCCGGTGGCGAACGGCTTGTCATTGCCATCGATGTCGCTGGTCAGCAGATCCGCGGCTTCGGCATCGGTACGTGCCACCAGCAGGGTCGGCACGCCCAGCACGTCGGCGGCCAGCCGCGCGGCGTTGAGCTTCTCGATCGCCTCGCGGGTCGGCACCAGCACCTTGCCGCCCATGTGGCCGCACTTCTTCACCGAGGCCAGCTGGTCTTCGAAATGCACGCCGGCGGCACCGGCCTCGATCATCGCCTTCATCAGTTCGAACGCATTGAGCACGCCGCCGAAGCCGGCTTCGGCATCGGCCACGATCGGCTGCAGGAAGTCGATGTCGTCCTTGCCTTCGGCGTGGTGCAGCTGGTCGGCGCGCAGCAGCGTGTTGTTGATGCGCTTGACCACCGCCGGCACCGAATCGGCCGGGTACAGCGACTGGTCCGGGTACATCTGCCCAGCCAGGTTGGCGTCGGCCGCCACCTGCCAACCGGACAGGTAGATCGCCTTCAGGCCCGCCTTGACCTGCTGCATGGCCTGGTTGCCGGTCAATGCACCGAGCGCGTTGACGAACTCGCGCTCATGCAGCGACGCCCACAGCTTCTCTGCGCCCAGGCGGGCCAGCGAATGCTCGATGTGGACGGTGCCGCGCAGGCGCACCACGTCGGCGGCGCTGTAGTTGCGCTGGATGCCTTCCCAACGCGGGTTGGTGTCCCAGTCGTGCTGGATCTGTTCGGCAGTGGGCAGCTTGCTCATGTCTTTCTCCAGTTCGGTTCGTGCGTGCAGCGGGGAGGGAAATGGCGGGAAACGCGGGCGGCGATCAGTCGATGCGCGCGTAGGCCGGCAGGGTCAGGAAATCGGTCAGTTCTTCGCTGCGGCTCAGTTCGCCGAGCAGGGTGATGGCCTCGCCGATGCGTGCACCACCGGGCAGCGCGGCGGTATCGCCCAGCCGTGCCGGCAGCTGCGAGAGGGTGGAATCCAGCAACGCCAGATCGATCGCAGTGCCATCGTCCAGCTGCTGGCCCGGCGTATGCAGCCACTGCCACAGCTGGCTGCGGCTGATCTCGGCGGTGGCCGCGTCCTCCATCAGGTGGTGGATCGGCACGCAGCCGTTGCCATCCAGCCACGCCGCCAGATAGCGCACGCAGACTTCCACGTTGCCTTCGAAGCCGGCGCGGGTGATGGTGCCGGGCGGCCGCGCGATCAGTTCGTCGCGGCCCACGCGCACATCCTGGCGCAGCACGCTGTGCTGGTTCGCACCGGGCATGTGTTCGTCGAAGATCGCCATCGCCACCGGAATCAGCGCCGGGTGCGCCACCCAGGTACCGTCGTGGCCGGCGGTGACCTCGCGCAGCTTGTCAGCGCGCACGCGGGCCATCGCCTGCTCGTTGGCGGCGGCATCGTTGTTGATCGGAATCTGCGCGGCCATGCCGCCCATCGCATGCGCACCGCGGCGGTGGCAGGTCTGGATCAGCAGCTCCGAGTACGCCTTCAGGAACGGCTGGGTCATGGTCACCTGGCCGCGTTCGGGCAGCACGCGGTCGGCGTGGCGGCGGAAGGTCTTCAGGTACGAAAAGATGTAGTCCCAGCGCCCGCAGTTCAGGCCGACGATGCGGTCACGCAGCGCGTGCAGGATCTCGTCCATCTCGAACACCGCCGGCAGCGTTTCGATCAGTACCGTCACCTTGATCTGGCCGTGCGGCAGGCCGAGCATGCCCTCGATGTGCGACAGCGCGGTTTCCCACAGCGCTGCCTCTTCCATGCTCTGCAGCTTGGGCAGGTAGAAGTACGGGCCACGGTCCTTCGCCTGCAGGGTGCGGGCGTTGTGGAAGGCGAACACCGCTGCGTCGAACAGGCCACCGGCAATGAACTGGCCATCGATGCGCACGTGCTTCTCGTCCAGGTGCCAGCCACGCGGGCGCACGATCAGCACCGCCTGCTCGTCGTAGGGGCGCAGGGCGTAGTGCTTTCCATTGGGTGCGGTGTATTCGAGATCGCCACGCACCGCGGCGGCCAGCGACTGCTGCCCGGCCAGCAGGTTGCGCCAGGTCGGCGAGGTCGAATCCTCGAAGTCGGCCATGAACACCTTGGCGCCGGAGTTCAGCGCATTGATGACCATCTTCGGGTCGGTCGGGCCGGTGATCTCGACGCGGCGGTCCTGCAGCGCGGTCGGCAGCGGCGCAACGCGCCAGTCGCCGCTGCGGATCGCGGTGGTGTCTCCGCGGAAGTCCGGCAGGCCGCCCTGGTCGAAGAATGCCTGGCGCTCGCGGCGTGCCTGCAGCCGTGCCTGCCGGCCCGGTTCCACCGCACGGTGCAGCGACACCAGCAGGGCCAGCAGCGGCGCCGGCAGCAGGGTGTCCTGGCCGGCCACGCGGGTCGCCAGGGCGATGCCGGGGGTGGCCTTGCTGGCGGGGGTGGGAACAGCGGAAGCGACGGCGGACATGGGCGACTCCAGCAGTGGGGGAACGCCTCCACGGTGCCGCCGGGGCCGAGTATTTGGCAAAACAGTTTTTGCAATGTTCTACATAAATTGTGCTAATACTTGTGACGCGATGACCACACGCCCCCCGCCAAGTCCGCGTTTTTCCTACAAATCCGACCGGCTGAAGCCATTGCGCGCGTTCTGCCAGACCGTGCGCCTGGGCTCGGTCTCACGGGCGGCTGAGGCACTTTTCGTCAGCCAGCCGGCCATCAGCCTGCAGCTGCAGGCGCTGGAGCGTGAACTGGGGGTGCCGTTGTTCGAGCGCAGCGGGCGCCGCCTGGTGCCCAGCCGCGAGGGTCAGCTGCTGTACGAAATGGCACAGCCGCTGGTGGAGAACCTGGACGGGCTGGAGGCGCGGTTCCGCGACAAGGTGCGCGGCCTGGACGCGGGCGAGCTGAACATCGCCGCCAACAGCTCGACCATCCTCTACCTGCTGCCGAAGATCGTCGAACGCTTCCGCCTGCATCATCCGGACGTGCGCCTGACCCTGCACAACGCGATCAGCGCCGATGGCACCGACCTGCTGCGCGAGGACGCCGCCGACCTGGCGATCGGCTCGATGACCGATGTGCCGGCCGACCTCAGCTACGCCCCGGCCTACCGCTTCGAGCAGGTGCTGATCGCGCCGCACGACCATCCGCTGGCCAGTGGCGGCGAGCTGGAACTGGCCGACATCGCGCGCTATCCGCTGGTGCTGCCGCCGAAGCGGCAGATCACCTACCGCCTGGTGGACCAGGTCTTCCAGCGCCACCGCATCGCCTACACCGTGGCGCTGGAGGTGGGCGGCTGGGAGGTGATCAAGCAGTACGTGGCGATGGGCATGGGCATTTCCATCGTGCCGGCGCTGTGCCTGAACGAGGCCGACCGCGAGCGGTTGGCGGCGCGGTCGATGAAGCGCTGGTTCCCGGAACGCAGTTACGGGGTGATCGTGCGGCGTGGCAAGGCGTTGTCGGCGCAGGCGCGGGCGTTCATCGAGCTGATCCAGCCGGAGTTGTTCAGCCCGCGCGATTACGACCAGAGCGGGCATTCGGAGCGGTGAGGGATGTTCGGCAGGGCTGCGCCCTGCACCTGCCGAATCAACGTCAACGTCAACGTCAAAAGCGGGCATTCCGTGGAATGGCGGGGTGGATCCGGTTGCGGGGGACGCTGCAAGTACGTCCATGTAAGCTCGGTCGCCGCATCCATGCGGCTCACGCCCCCGCAACCGGACCCACCCCGCCTTCGACAGTTGGCCGCGATCTGTCGGGGTCGGATCCCGTTGCTGCGCAACGGGCTCTGACCCCATTTCCGGCTGGCGATGAATAAACTGGCCCCATGTCCATCGAACTCCGCCATCTGCGCTACTTCCTCGCCGTTGCCGATACGCTGCACTTCGGCCAGGCGGCGGAGCGGTTGGGTATGTCGCAGCCGCCGCTCAGCCAGCAGATCCGCCAGCTGGAAGATCTGATCGGTGCGCGGCTGTTCGTGCGCAGTCATCGTCGTGTGCAGCTGACGCCTGCCGGTGAGCTGCTGCAGGAACGTGCACGCGCCATCGTGCAGCAGGTGGAAACGGCGGTGGACGAGGTGCAGCGCGCGCAGCGCGGCGAGCAGGGTGAGCTGCGCATCGGGCTGACCCGCGCCACGCCGCTGTCGCCACAGATTCCGCGTTCGATCCTGCGCTACCGCCAGCAGTACCCGCAGGTGCGGCTGCAGCTGAGCGAGATGAACACCCTGCAGCAGATCGATGCACTGCTCGATGGCAGCCTGGACGTGGGCATCATCCGCAAGCGCGCGTTGCCGCCGGAACTGGTGGCGCACAGCCTGTTCGTCGATCCGTTGGCGTTGATCGTGCATGCCGATCACCCTGCCCTGCGCAGACTGTCGAAACAGGGCACGCTGTCGCTGCGCGACTTCGCGCAGGAGCCGTTCGTAGCATTCCGGCGCAGTGCCGGTGCGGGCATCCATGACCACATGATCGCGTTGTGTGCGGCGGCGGGCTTCACCCCGCGTATCGTGCAGGAGGCCGGTGAGGCGTCAACGCTGATCAGTCTGGCCGCTGCTGGCCTGGGTGCGGCGATCCTGCCGTCGTCCTGCGATCACATCCGGGTGGAAGGCGCACGCTTCGTGGCGCTGGCCGATGCCGGTGCGCATTCGGAGGTGCAGCTGGCGTGGCACCGCGAGGGTGTGACGCCGCTGATCCGCAACTTCGCCGGGCTGTTGCGTGAGGCGTTCGCGGAAGGGTGAGGTGCAACCCACCCGGTAGCGGCCAACCTTGGTTGGCCCACGGCCACAGCGCCGACCAAGGTCGGCATCTACCAGAGCAGGTTCACGCCGTCACCGGCTGCGGGGCGCGCTGCTGCAGCGCCCAGACGATGCCACCGCCGATCAGGGTCAGCACGGCGGCGAACAGGCACACACCCAGCCAGTCCCACGCTGCATAGGCCAGGCCGCCCACACCACCGAGCACGCTCGAACCCAGGTAGTAGGCGAACAGGTACAGCGCCGAGGCTTCGGCGCGCATCGCGCCGGCGCGGCTGCCGACCCAGCTGCTGGCCACCGAGTGACCGCCGAAGAAGCCGAACGTCACCAGCGCGATACCGAGTGCCATCGTGCTCAGCCACGGCATCGCCAACAGCACGATGCCGGCACCAATCAGTGCGAACGAGATCGACAGGATGCGACCGCGCCCGTAACGCGTGGCCTGCTGGCCCATCCATGCCGAACTGAAGGTGCCCACCAGGTACACGCTGAAGATCAGGCCGACCACGGTCTGGCTGAGGCGGTACGGCGGTGCCAGCAGGTGGTAACCCAGGTAGTTGTAGAGAGTGACGAACACGCCCATCAGCACGAAGGACGTGGCGAACAGCCACGGCAGGCCCGGGTCGGCGAACAGCGTGCGCCAGCGTGATGGCAACTGGCGCAGGCCGCCACGACGCGCCTGGAAATGCCGCGACGGCGGCAATTGCAACCACAACAGCACGGTACTGGCCACGGCGATGATCGAGACGACGCCGATGCCCCACCGCCAGCCCCAGTGGTCGGCGATGATGCCGGCCAGCAGGCGCCCGCTCATGCCACCGATGGCGTTGCCGCCGATGTACAGGCCCATCGCCAGGCCCAACGCGCGGCTGTCCATTTCCTCGACAAGGTAGGTCATCGCCACTGCCGGCACGCCGCTCAGCGCCAGACCGAGCAGCGTGCGCAGCACCAGCAGCGTGGTCCAGTCATCCACCAGCGCCGTGCATAGCGACAGCGTGGCCGAGGCCAGCAGCGCGGCGATCATCATCGGGCGACGGCCGACCGCATCGGACAGCAGGCCGGCCAACAGCATCGCCACCGCCAGCGTGCCGGTGGTCAGCGACAACGACATCGCGCTGCCGGCGGCGGACACGCCGAAGTGACGGCTGAACTCCGGCAGCAGCGGCTGCACGGTGTACAGCAGGCCGAAGGTGGAAAAGCCGGCCAGGAACAGCGCCAGCGCGGTGCGGCGGAAGGCCGGCGTGCCCTGCTGGATGCGGGTCTCGGCGATGGGATCGACAGTGGGGGGGCGGCGTTCGAGGGCCGCCGCGGTTTCGCCAGTCATGGGATCGATGGGCCGGTGGGGGCGGCCGGGCGTGGGAGGGAACGGGCCTCAGACTAGGCCCGTCCATCCAGTCGATCCATAACCTGATAGGTCAGGATTGATATGCAGGAAGTATCAATTCAGCTTACAGGCGCTGCCACTCGAAACCGTCGCCACGACGGTAGTACACCGCCACGGCGCGGCCGTAGAGCTTGTCGGCGTCGACGAAGCCGAAGAAACGACCGTCGAAGCTGTTGCCGCGGTGGTCACCCAGCACCAGCACCTTGCCGGCCGGCACCACCAGATCGGCGATGTCCGGACCGCCGCCCATGTCCAGGTCGAGGCGGGCACGGCGCTCGCCGAAGGCTTCCACGTCCTGCAGGTCGGCGATCTGCAGCGGCTGGCCGTTGATGCTCAGATGGCCCTCGCGCATCTGCACATGGTCACCGGCCACCGCCGCCACGCGCTTGATCAGGCGGGTGCCGTCGGCCGGTGAATCGAACACCGCCACTTCACCGCGCTGCGGAACGCCGGTCGACATCAGTTCCTTGCCGGTGAACGGCAGGCGCAGGCCATAGGCGCGCATGTCCACCACCACCCGGTCGCCGGGCTGCAGGGTCGGCTGCATCGAGCCGCTGGGCACCACGTAGTGGTTGGCGAGGGTATCGCGGGCGGCGGCGAGCAGGCCGAGCATCACCAGCAGCGGCAATGCTTCCTTCTTCAGCCAGGCCAGCGCGCGTTCGGAAAAGGGAGGGCGGGCAACAGCATCCATGACAGGCTCCGGGTAGGTGATAGCGGTATCAGACCACACGCAGGCGCCGCAGGTTCCCGGTAGCGCCGGACACGGGTTACGCAGGTTTTACGCCCCGGCGCGGCAGCGGGCATCGCACCTTTACGGGCAGCACGCGCATCGTGTGCCCACCGCGCCACAGGGCGCATTCCGCAAGGTGTTGTATGACCCTCCTGGTGATCCGCCACGCGTCTCCGTCGGCGCCGCGCCCGCAGCTGCCGGCGCAGCTGAGCGGCCATCGCGTGCTGTGCAGCGACTGCGCCAGCCTGTCCGAAGTGCGCCAGTGCCTGTGCCAGCCGCAGGCGCGCTCGGCCGACTGGGTACTGCTGGATGTCGGCGCCGCCGACGAGGCGCAATGGCAGGCCGAAGGTGGCGCGCTGCAGGCGGCGCTGGAACGGCTGCCGGCGCAGTACATCGAGCTGCAGGCCCCCAGCGAACCCGGCCTGGATTCGCGCCTGCGCCTGCAGCATGGTCCTGCCGCGGTAGTGGTCGACCAGCGCAGCCAGCAGGCCGGTTACCCGTTGTCGCTGGCCATTGTCGGCCGCCGCCTGGCACAGGAGGGCTGAGCCATGTCGATCTTCATCATCCGTGGCCCGGAAGCAGCCGGTGCATTGATCCGCACGGCGATGCCGCTGCCGGCGCCGGTACTGAAATCGCTGGTGCACCGCGCGATCGACGCCGGTACCAGTGTGGCGATCCGTGCCTGCGGTTCGGAACAGGAACTGCTGGACGCGCTGCGCGTGGCCGACCACAGCCGCGGCGAGGTGACCCTGCTGGACCCAGGTGCGTGTGCCAACAGCCTGCGCCTGCAGCGCCTGCTGCCGTACCTGCACAACGCCTATGTGGAAGTGCATGACGACGGCGCAGTGGCCGAGCCGTGCCTGCCGGCCGGCGTCGGCCAGCGCTTGGGTATCGCCGCCGGCTACGGTGCACAGAGCTATGTGCTGGCGCTGGACATCGCGCTGGATCACCTGGGGTTGGCCGAACAGGCGAACCGCGTGCACGTGGGGACGTAACGCTGTTTGTAGCGTCGAGCCATGCTCGACTGGTTTTTCATCGAAAGGCAGCCGAGCATGGCTCGGCTCTACAAGGGCGGGAATCGCAGCCGAGCGTGGGCTCGGCTCTACAGAAGAACGTCGAGCATGGCTCGACGCCACAGAAAGAAAAACGGCGGGGTTGCCCCCGCCGTTTTCGTTTTCTTATTTCAGCCCGCGGAACTTCAGCAGCGGTTCCACCGACGGGTCCTTGCCGCGGAAATCGCGGTACAGGGTCGACAGCTCCACACTGTTGCCGCGCGAGAGGATCTTGTCGCGGAACTCCTGGCCATTGGCCGCGGTCAGGCCACCGTGTTCGGTGAACCACTGGTAGGCGTCATGGTCCAGCACTTCGGCCCAGAAGTAGGCGTAGTAACCGGCCGAGTAACCGCCACCCCAGATGTGGTCGAAGTAGGTGGTGCGGTAACGCGGCGGCACCTGCGGCAGGTCGACCTTGAACTTCTTCAGCGCGCTGGCTTCAAAGGCGCCGACATCCTGCAGCGGCGCATCGGCCTTCTGCGTGTGCCAGGCCAGGTCGAGCAGTGCGGCCGACAGGTACTCGGTGGTCGCATAACCCTGGTTGAAGCTGCGTGCCTTGAGGATCTTGTCGACCAGTTCCTGCGGCATCGCCTCGCCGGTCTTGTAGTGCTTGGCGTAGTTGGCGAACACCTTCGGATCCAGCGCCCAGTGCTCGTTGAACTGCGACGGGAACTCGACGAAATCACGCGAGGTGGCGGTGCCGGCGATCGACGGGTACTTCACGTTCGAGAACATGCCGTGCAGCGCATGACCGAACTCATGGAACATGGTGGTGACGTCGTCGAAGCTGATCAGCGCAGGCTGGCCGGCGGCCGGCTTGGTGAAGTTGCAGACGTTGTAGACCACCGGCTTGGCACCGGTCAGGCCATCCTGTTCGACGAACACGTCCATCCAGGCGCCGCCGGACTTGCTGTCACGCTTGAAGTAGTCGGTGTAGAACAGGGCCAGCGAGGTGCCGTCCTTGTCGAACACTTCGTACACCTTCATGTCCGGGTTGTAGGTCGGAATGTCGGTACGCGGCTTGAAGGTGATGCCGTACAGCTGGGTGGCGGCGTAGAAGACGCCGTTCTGCAGCACGTTGTCCAGTTCGAAGTACGGCTTGATCTGCGACTCGTCCAGATCGTACTTGGCCTTGCGCACCTGCTCGGCGTAGAAGTCCCAGTCCGAAGCGGCTACCTGGAACCCCCCCTTCTGCGCGTCGATCACCTTCTGGATCTCGCCGGCTTCGGCACGCGCCTTGGCGGTGGCGGCCGGCACGGTGTCGGTCAGTAGCTTGAGCGCGGCGGCCGGGGTCTTGGCCATCTGATCGCCCAGCTGGTAGTCGGCGAAGGTGTCAAAGCCGAGCAGCTTGGCCTTCTGCGCACGCAGCTGGGCCAGGCGCTGCACGGTCTGCCGGGTGTCATTTGCATCGCCGCGCTCGGCGCGGGTTTCCGAGGCCTTCAGCACGGCGGCGCGCTGGTCGCGGTCGCTCAGCGAGCCGAGTACCGGCTGCTGGGTGGTGTTCTGCAGCGGCAGCAGGAACTTGCCATCCAGCTTGCGCTCCTTGGCAGCCGCCGCAGCGTTGTTGATCGCGTCCTCGTCCAGCCCGGCCAGCTTGGCCTTGTCGTCGACGACGACGGCAGCAGCGGCGGTGGCGGCCACCAGGCGGGTATGGAACTGGGTGGAAAGGGTGGTCTCTTCCACGTTGAGCTTGCGCAGGGTCGCCTTGTCGGCGTCGGACAGCTGCGCACCGGCGCGCACCAGGCCATCGTAGTAGTGCTCGACCAGGCGCTTCTGCACCGGGTCCAGCTCCAGCGTGTCACGCTGGTCGTACAGCGACTTCACGCGCGCGAACAGCTTCGGATCGAGGTTGATCTCGTCCTGGTGCGCGGCCAGCTTCGGCGCCACTTCTTCCTGGATCTTCTGGCGCGCATCGTTGGTATCGGCCTGGACCAGGCCGAAGAAGATGCGCGACACGCGGTTCAGCGTCTCGCCGCTGCGCTCCATCGCCACGATGGTGTTGTCGAAGGTGGCCGGCTCACTGCTGTCGGCGATCTTGCGCACGTCGGCCAGGTGCTGGCGCATGCCTTCTTCGAACGCCGGCAGGTAGTCGCTGTCCTTGATCTTGTCGAACTGCGGTGCCTGGAACGGCAGCGTGCTCGCACTCAGCAGCGGATTGGTGGAGGCTTCGGCCGGCTGCTGGGCCGGGGTCTTCTGGGCTTCGGACACGGGGGTGGACTCCTTGCCGGAACAGGCCGCCAGCGCCAGGCTGATGGCGGCGGCCAGGACTACGGTACGCGACATGTGAAACGCTCCTTGGGCAGACGGTACGGGATACCAGCCCTCCACCCTACTCCTGTCGCGCTCGCCCGGCATGTGCCGGACGTGGCGTCTATGCGGCGGCCTGCGGCCGGCTCAGACCGTGCCGCGGGTCTTGCCGATCCACGGCCGGTAGAACTCGCGGATGGCGGCCATGTCTGCCACGTCGTCGCCGGTTGGCGTGAACAGCGGGCCGATGCCGATGGTCTTTTCCGGGTAGTGGAAATACGCGGCCAGGATCGGCACGTCGGCCATCCGGGCGATCTTCAGGAAGCCAGCCTTCCAGTCCTTCACGGCCTTGCGGGTGCCCTCGGGCGTGATGGCGAACCACATCTTCTCGTTGTTGCGCAGCAGGTCCACGGCCTGGCCGACAGTGCCCTGCGGCGAGCTGCGGTCCAGCGGGATCACGCCCAGCTTGTGCAGCAGCGGGCCCAGCGGCCACCAGAACAGCGAGGCCTTGCCCAGCACCTTCACCTTCATGCCCAGCGCGATCTTGGCCGCCATGCCCCACAGGCCGTCCCAGTTGGACGAGTGCGGAGCGATGATGAAGACCAGCCGGGGGATGTCAGGCAGGGTGCCGGTCACCTTCCAGCCACCCATGCGCAGGGTGCAGCGCGCCAGCCAGCGCAGGAAGGCGTTGGGTTTGACCTGCGGCATCTGCGGCGGCACGGCCGGCAGCAACGAAGTCGGGTTGTTCAAGCAATCACTCCCAGTCACGTGATGAGCGCCCGCGCTTGACCTGCGCGCGCCCGCGTTTGGCGTCCAGACGACGCAGTTTCGACCCGAGGGTCGGCTTGGTGGCCTTGCGCGGTTTGGGCACGCTCAGCCCGGCCTGGATGAAGGCCGCCAGCCGCTCGCGCGCATCCTCGCGATTGCGATCCTGGGTGCGGAAACGTTGCGCGTCGATGACCAGCACGCCTTCGCCGGTCATGCGCCGGTCACGCCGCGCCAGCAGGCGCGCGCGCAACGGTTCGGGCAACGAGGGCGAGTTGGCCACGTCGAAACGCAGTTCCACCGCGGTGGAGACCTTGTTGACGTTCTGGCCACCGGCGCCACTGGCACGCACGAACCGCTCGACGATCTCGCCGTCGGGGATTTCAAGCTGCGCGCTGATGGTGACCGGTCCACTGCCCATCCGCGCATTGTAGCGGCAGCCACGCACCGGAGTGCGGCATCGCGCCCCGTATGCCGCCGATCAGGTACCGAACACGCCGCCTTCGCCTTGGCTGCGGGTATGCTGGCCGTCCCATGTACCGCAGGAAGCCCGCATGACCCGCACCGCACCCGCCCTGCCGTCCCTGCTGCGCCGCGCCGCCCTGCTGCTGGCGCTGGCCGTGGCCAGCGTCCCGGCCCTGGCTGCGCCGCCGACCGATGGCGACATCAACCGCCTGCTGTCCGCCTCGCGCGCGCAGAGCATGATCGACACCATGCTGCCGCAGATCGAGGCGATGCAGCAGCAGCAGTTCCAGCAGGTGGCCGCGCAGCGCCAGCTCAACGCCCAGCAGCAGGAGCAGCTGAAGCGGATCCAGGCGCGGACCAGCCAGACCCTGCGCCAGGCCCTGTCCTGGCAGCAGCTGCGGCCGATGTACGTGGACCTGTACAAGAAGACCTTCAGCAAGGAAGACGTGCTGGCGATGGCCGAGTTCTACGAGAGCGCGGCCGGCCAGAGCCTGCTGGACAAGACCCCGGCGCTGATGCAGAACGTGATGGTAGCGATCCAGGCGCGCATGCAGCCGCTGTTCGCGGACCTGCAGAAGGATCTGGAAGCGATCGTCAACGAGCCGGAAAAGAAATGAGGTAGTGCCGGCCGCTGGCCGGCTCCCCATTACATCTGGAATCGCGCAGATGCCGGCCAGCGGCCGGCACGACCGTCAATCGGTATCCACCTGCCAACCAAACAGGTCCAGTGCCTTCTGGAACTCACGGTCCAGCGGCGCGCGCACGTCCACGGTGCCGCCCTCCGGATGCGGGAATCGCAGGCGCTCGGCGTGCAGCAGCATGCGGTGCACGCCCTGCATGCGGAAGATGCGGTTGTGGCGACCATCGCCGTGGCTGGTGTCGCCGATCATGTGATGCGAGAGGTGCTTGAGATGCCGGCGGATCTGCCGGAAGCGCCCGGTCTGCGGCTGGCAGCGCAGCAATGCGTAGCGCGAGCTGGTGAATTCACCCACCGGCACCGACAGCTCGCCGGTGGCCAGGCGCTGGAAGTCGGTGATCGCCGGCTTTTTCACCGGCTTGCCCGGGCCGCCGTCCAGATCATGATCGACCTGCCAGGCGAGCTCGGCCGGCCAGCCCCGGCAGACCGTCAGGTAGTCCTTCAGCACTTCGCCGCCCATCAGCGCCTTGCCCAGCGCGCTGGCGGTATCGCGGTCGAAGGCCAGCAACAGGCAGCCACTGGTGGCCCGGTCCAGGCGATGCACGAGGAAGATCGGGCGGCCCAGCTGCTCGCGCAGGCGGTCGGCCAGGAAGTCGTCTTCGCCACGGGCCAGCTTGCTGTCGTGGACCATCAGCCCGGCAGGCTTGTTGACCACGGCCAGGCGTTCATCCAGGTGCAGCAGCTGCAGGGGCGCGGTGTCGGTCTCGACCGCGGCGAGGGTATCGGGTTCGGTGCTCACGGCAGGATTATCGGGGCTGGGCATTGAATGGGGTAGAGCCGGCCGCTGGCCGGCTGCCTCCGGGCAGTCGGATGGCTGCGGTTGCCGGCCAGCGGCCGGCACTACCGGATCAGACGCGGGCAACGCGGCAGTCAGGCGTTGCGCACGGCCAACAGCTCGCCGTTGCCCACCGGCACCAGGCTGGTGCTGAAGTCCGGATCAGCGTCCAGCAGCACGCGCAGCGGTTGCATCTCTTCCGCATGTGAGGTGGCGTTGTCCACCACCAGCAGGCCACCCGGGCGCAGCACGCGGCGCAGCTGTGGCCACCAGCCGGCGTACTGCCCGCGGTCCGAATCGAGGAACAGCAGGTCAATGCTGGCATCGGCGGCCTGTGCCAGCCACTGCCCGGCATCGTCGTGGACCAGCGTGATGCGATCGGCCAGGCCACTGCGCGCGAAGGTGTCACGTGCCATCGCCACCTTGTCCTCGGCGTACTCCAGCGTGGTCACGTGGCCGTCGATGGCGGCGGCGGCCTCGGCCAGCCATAACGTGGAATAGCCGTTGGACGTACCGATTTCCAGCACCCGGCGAGTGTTGCCGAAGCGCACCAGCACCAACAGGAATTCACCGGTCTCCGGCGTGATGTTGAGCATGCGTCGGCCGCGCTCGCTTTCGCGTGCGTCGTTGTCGGCGCCGAAGCGGACCAGTTCGTCCTTGAGTGCCTGCAGCATGGGGCCTACTTCCACCACGCGCGCAGCAGCGCCACTGCGCCGACCGCACCGGACAGCCAGCTCCACGCCGGCACGTCGCCCCAGTACCAGCCCGGCGGCTGCAGCACATACATCAGTGCAGCGATGGCCAGGAGGCCGACGCCGGTGATCGCGCCGACCGCATGCTTCTGCAGGCGCTGCACGCTGGCATCCAGTGCGGCCAGGTCGCGCGAACGCATCGACAGTTCGTGGCGGCCTTCCACCTGCTGGGTCAGCCAGGCGTGCACCAGGCGTGGCATGTCCGGTGCATGGGTCATGATTTCCGGCAGGCGCTTGCCGATCTCGCGTACCACCCGGCGCGGGCTGTAACGTTCGCGCAGGATCTTTGCCAACACCGGCTTGGCCACCGCCCAGATGTCGATCTGCGGGTCGAGCTGGCGGCCGACGCCTTCGATGTTCAGCAGGGTCTTCTGCAGCAGGATCAGCTGCGGCTGCAGGGTCAGCTGGTAACGCTGGGCCACGCGGAACAGCTTCATCAGCACTTCGGCCAGCGAGATCTGCGACAACGGCCGGGTGAAGTACGGCTCGCACACCGAGCGCACGGCCGCTTCCAGATCATCGATGCGCACGTTGTCGGGCATCCAGCGCGCCTGCACGTGCAGTTCGGCGATGCGGCGGTAATCGCGGTTGAAGATGGCCATGAAGTTCTCGGCCAGGTAGTACTGATCTTCCTGCGAGAGCTGGCCCATGATGCCGAAGTCCAGCGCGATGAAACGCGGGTTGGCGCGGCGCGCCGGATCGGTGTCGACCCAGATGTTGCCGGCGTGCGCATCGGCGTGGAAGAAGTTGTCGCGGAACACCTGGGTGTAGAACACCCGCACGCCCTTGGCGGCCAGCGCCTTGCGGTCGATGCCGGCCTTGTCCAGCGCAGCGATGTCATCGGACGGGATACCCCACACGCGCTCCAGGGTCAGCGCGCGCTCCGCGGTGTGGCTCCAGATCACTTCCGGCACGTACAGATCGTCGCTGTTTTCCCAGAAGCGGCGCAGCACGCTGGCATTGGCGCCTTCGCGCTGCAGGTCCAGCTCGGCAGCCAGGGTGTTCTCGACTTCGGCCACCACTTCGCGCGGGCGGATCTTGTCAGCGCGCGGATGGGTGCGCTCGACCAGGGCAGCGAGCGAGTTGAGCAACGCGATATCGGCGTCGATCTGCTTCTCGATGCCCGGGCGCAGCACCTTGACCACCACCTGGCGGCCATCGGCCAGCGTCGCTGCGTGCACCTGCGCGATCGAGGCCGAGGCCAGTGGTTCGGTATCGAAGCTGGCGAAGGCCTCGCTGACCGGCAGGCCCAGCGCTTCCTCGACGATACGGCGTGCGGTCTCGCCATCGAACGGCTTGACCCGGTCCTGCAGCAGGGTCAGTTCATTGGCCACGTCCGGCGGCACCAGGTCGCGGCGGGTGGACAGGATCTGGCCGAACTTGACGAAGATCGGGCCCAGATCCTGCAGCGCCAGGCGCAGGCGCGCGCCGCGCGACTGTGCGGCGATGTCGGCCGAGGCGCGCGGCACGAACGGCTTGGCCAGGCGCAACCAGCGCTCGGCCGGGGTGCCCTGCAGCAGGTCGTCGAGGCGGTAACGCAGGATCACCCGGCCGATGCGGCTGGCGCGCAGCACGGCCTTCATGCGGCACCCCGCAGGCGCTGCACGCGTGCACCGAGACGTTCGACGTCATCGCGCAGCACGTCCACATCGTCGTGGAAGGCATCCAGCTCGGCACGAGGCACCACGTCGCGCGATTCCTCGGTGATGAACTCGGCGGCGCTGTGGGCCAGGTCGATCGCGCCCTGGCGCGCATGCTGCAGGGCGCTGCGCAGGGTGTTGGCCACCTGTACGCCCAGCACGTCGCCGAACACGCTGACGAACGGCTGCTGCCAGTCCGGGTCAAAGCCCTTGGCCAGCTGCTGCAGGCGACGCGCCAGTTCGGCGTCGCCGGCCACGCGCACGCGACCCTTGCCGTTGTTGTCGGCACGCCGTGCGTTGGCCAGCAGCGGCAGCTGCGCGAGCACGCCGGCCAGGCTGCTGCGCACGGCCAGATCGGCTTCCTGTGCGTCCACGGGGCCGACCCGCAGCTGGTCGCCATCGACGCTGATGCGCATCGCCAGCAAGGGCGCTTCCAGGGTCAGATCGATGTGCCGGCCGTCGAGGCTGGCCAGTGCATGGCGGGTATCCGGATCCAGCGCCAGCGCGCGGTTCAGGGCGATCTGCAGGGCGCGGCCAGCGACCGGCTTGAGGGACTTGAGCAGGGAGAGAGCCATGTGCGCATTCTACCTGCGTGGGTGGTGGGCTTGGGCCGGGCTGCCACCCGGCACCCGCAGAGGCAACGGCAGCGGCAACAGCCGAAGCAACAGCAACAGCGGGCATTCCGTGGGTTGGCGGGGTGGGTCCGGTGGCGGGGGACGCCGTAAACCCATCCATGGGGGCTTGACCGCGGCATCCATGCCGCGGACACCCCCGCCACCGGACCCATCCCGCCTTCGACAGGTTCCTGCGATCTGTCAGGCTATCCGGGGTCGGATCCCGTTGCTGCGCAACGGGCTCTGACCCCCCTATTGATGGGCCATGGAGGACGCTAGATCCACGCCATGCGTGGATGGATTTCTGGTTCATCTGTGCCTCACGCGGAGGGCCGATGAAGGTTCATGCTATGAGGCCACGCAACGCACAGGACATCGCAACACCATGGCACGGACCCGGGTCGGCATCATCTTCGGGGGCAAGTCCTCCGAGCACGAAGTTTCGCTGCAGTCGGCGAAGAACATCCTCGATGCGCTCGATCGCGAGCGCTTCGAGCCGGTGCTGGTCGGTATCGACAAGCAGGGCCAGTGGCATCTGAGCCAGTCGGATACCTTCCTGATCAATGCCGATGATCCGTCGCGCATCGCGCTGCATCGGTCCGGTACGTCGCTGGCGGTGCGCCCGGGTGTGGAACAGGCGCAGCTGCAGCCCTCCGATGCGGCCAGCGCGCTGGGCCAGATCGATGTGGTGCTGCCGATCGTGCACGGGCCGCTGGGCGAGGACGGTGCGCTGCAGGGCCTGCTGCGCATGGCCAACCTGCCCTTCGTCGGTTCGCCGGTGCTGGGCTCGGCGGTGGCGATGGACAAGGACGTGACCAAGCGCCTGCTGCGCGACGCCGGGCTGAAGGTTGCGCCGTGGCTGTGCATCAGGCGTCACCAGGCCGCTGACGTCGATGTCGATGCGGTGATCGCGCAGCTCGGCCTGCCGCTGTTCGTGAAGCCGGCCAACCAGGGTTCGTCGGTGGGTGTGAGCAAGGTCAAGGATGCGGCGGGCTTCGCCGCGGCACTGGCATTGGCGCTGCGCTACGACCACAAGGTGCTGGTGGAATCGGCGGTGGTCGGCCGTGAGATCGAGTGCGCGGTGCTGGGCAACGAACAGCCGCAGGCCAGCCTGTGCGGCGAGGTGGTGGTGCACGACGAGTTCTACGCCTACGACACCAAGTACATCAACGAGAATGGCGCCGAGGTGGTGGTGCCGGCGGACATCGATGCCGCAACCCAGGCGCGCATCCAGCAGATCGCGCTGCAGGCCTACCAGGCGCTGGAGTGTGCGGGCATGGCGCGCGTGGACGTGTTCCTCACCGCAGACGGTGAGATCGTCATCAACGAGGTCAACACGCTGCCCGGCTTCACCCGCATCAGCATGTACCCGAAGCTGTGGGGCGCCAGCGGTGTGGACTACACCACGCTGATCACGCGCCTGATCGAACTGGCGCTGGAGCGCCATGAAGCAGATCGCGGATTACACAGCGCCGTGTAGGGGCGCTCTGTGTAGAGTCGAGCCATGCTCGACTGCTTTTCATGAGTCGAGCATGGCTCGACTCTACAAAGATGCGTGCCGACCGACGGTCGGCACCCACCGGAAAGAACAGTGCCGGCCAGCGGCCGGCACTACCCTGCGGTCTTCTAGCCGCGCTTGCGGAACATCGAGATCACCGCCAGCACCAGGAAGATCACGAACAGGATCCAGGCGATGTTGCTGGCGGCACCGGCGATGCCGGAAAAGCCGAGCACGGCGGCGATGATGGCGATGACGAAAAAGATGACGGCGTAATGCAGCATGGCGCTCCTCGCAGATGTCCGGGCCGTTGGATGGCGTGGGTCCATCCTCCCGATCTGGCGGTGTGCAGCCAGTGATGGCGATCTATGCAGCAGATGAAGCCTTCAGCCTGCGCAGTCCTTCTTCGATGCTGACCTGCGGCACGTAGCCGAAGTCACGGCGCGCCGGCTCCATGCTGTACCAGTGCGGCGTGCACAGCTGCTCGGCCAGGAAGCGGGTCAGCGGCGGCTCACCACGCAGGCGCAGCAGCGGCCACAGCCGCTCGCAGACCGCGCCGATGCGATAGGCGGTCTTGAAGCTGATCGCCTTGTCCACCGTCGGCGCACCAACGGCGGCCAGCAGCTTGTTGACCAGCTCGCGCATCGGCAGTGGTTCGCCGTTGGAAATGAAGTAGGCCTTGCCCGCACAAGCGGCGCCCGGCGCCAATGCTTCGAAAGCGAGGAAGTGCGCGAGCGCGGCATTGTCGATGTAAGTGGTATCCACCTTGTTGTTGCCATCACCCACCAGACGCAGGCGGCCCTGCCGCGCACGTTCGGCCAGCCTCGGCACCAGCTGTTGGTCGCCCGGGCCCCAGATCAGGCGCGGGCGCAGTGCCACCGTCGCCAGCGAGGCATCGTTGGCGGCCAGCACGCGCTGTTCGGCGATCGCCTTGGTGGCCGCATACGGCGCCTGGAAGTCCTCGCCGTATGGCACCTCGTCAGCCCCCAGGCCTTCCACCGGATGCGTGGCGCGGTGGGTCACGCTGGGCGTTGAGGTGTAGACCAGCCGGTGGATGCCATGCGCGCGGCAGGCGGCGATGACGTTGTCGGTGCCGACCACGTTGGCCTGGTGGTAGCTGTCATAGCTGCCCCAGGCGCCGGCCTTGGCACCGTTGTGGAATACCGCATCGACGCCGGCCACCGCATGCAGCACCGCCTGCGCATCGGCCAGATCGCCGCGGATCTGGCCCACGCCCATGGCCTGCAGTTCCGGGTAGTGGCTGCGGTTGAACGCCAGCACCTGGTGGCCACGTTCGACCAGCCCGCGGCACAGCGCCTGGCCAAGGAAACCACCACCACCGGTGACCAGGATCTTCATGCGCGCTTCTCCAGTTCGGCGCTGGCCCAGACGGCGAGCTTCTCGCGGCCGATCTTGGCGTTGTGACGGATATCGACGGGGAACGCGGGATGCATCAGTACGTGCTGCAGGTTCGCCTCGGGCAATCGCAGGGTGGCCTGGGCGCGCAGCGCCTCGCGCAACGCCGGACTGTCGCTCTGGCCACGCTGCAGTTCCACGCACAGCACCGGCACCTGCGCACCCGCCGGGCCAACGCCAACCAGTGCCGTGCGCGCCACGCCGGGCACGGTGTTGAACACCGGCTCGACCTGTTCGGTGTACAACGGCCCCTGCGCGGTTTCCACGCGATGGGTCTTGCGACCGCAGAACCACAGGCGGCCCTGCGCATCGAAGTAACCCACGTCACCCATGCGATGCACCACGCGCGTGCTGCCATCGGCCAGCGTCTCGCGGATCTTCGCCGCCGCGGTGGCCTGCGGACGGTTGAAGTAACTGTCGGTGGCGGTCGGTCCCGCCACGGTGATCTCGCCCACCTCGCCGGTGGCCAGCACACGCGCCTGCGACCAGTCGGCCAACGGTGCGTCATCGATGGCGATGATGCGCACCTCGTTCGGCGCCACCACGCTGCCCACGCAGGTCCCGGCGCCGGCCTCGGTGGCCGCGCGGGTACGCTCCAGCTCGCGTCCCTCCACCACCGCCACCGGCAGGCACTCGGTGGCGCCGTACGGGGTCCAGAACTGCGCGTCGGCGGGCAGCAGGCTGCGGATGGTGGCGACCACATCCGGCGGCACGGGGGCGCCGGCCGAGGTCACCCGGGTCACCGTCGGCAACGGCCGGCCGTGACGGGCCAGCACCCGCATCAGCGCAGGCGAGCCAAACAGTTGGGTCACGCCGAAGCGCTGGATGGCGTCATGCAGGCGTGCCGGGTCGGCCTGTGCCGGCCGGGTCGGGTCCATGTCCGGGATCACCGAGGTCAGGCCCAGCGCCGGGTCGAACAAGGCAAACGGCGGGAAGGTCGGCAGGTCCACCCCGCCCGCTTCCATGCCGAAGGCGCTGCCCAGCAGCTGGATCTGGCCGACGAAGTGGCGGTGGCGGTAGACCACGCCCTTGGGCACGCCGGTGGAGCCACTGGTGAACAGGATCGCGGCCATGTCCTCGCCATCGGTGGCAGCCAGCATCGGCCCCCCGTTGGCACCGGCGCGCTCCAGCGCAGCCAGGGTGGTCCCGCCCCAGCCGAGGCGGCGGCCGACGGTCACCAGGCGGGTCGCCGAGGGCGCCCAGCGCAGCACCAACCGCGCCACGTGCGCCAGCGGAATGCCAATGAAGGCCTCCGGCTGCGCCTCGTCCAGGCACTGCTTCAGTGCGCGCTTGTCGATGCCCGGGTCGACCAGCACCGGCACCGCACCCAGTTTGAACAGGGCAAACATCAACAGGAAGAACTCCGGCGACGGCCGCACCATCACCACCGTGCGCACCCCGCGGCCGATCCCGTAGCCGGCCAGGCCAGCCGCCATGGCGTCGCTGCGGGCGTCCAGCTGGCGGTAATCCAGGGTCACGTCGTAGGCGGCCATGCCGTTGCCGGCGCCACGGCGGCCCGGGCAGCGGATGGCGATCTGGTCGGGTCGTTCACGCGCCAGTTCAGGCAAACGGGCGGCAATGTTGCAGGGTCGGTTCATCCGTTCATTGTCGCCGCTTACGGAATTTCTTGCGCGGCGGCCCACTTCGTGGAAAATCCGCACCTTCGTTCCTGATTCCGACTGCCGCCCGAGGCGGCTTGCCCATGCAACATCCCTGCATGACCTGCGGCGCCTGCTGCACCCAATACCGCGTGGCCTTCCACTGGATGGAATCGGACGAGGTCACCCCCGGCGGCGTACCGCACCAGCTGACCGAGGTGCTGGACCCGCATCGCCTGTGCATGCGAGGCACCCACTCCAAGCCGGTGCGCTGCGTGGCGCTGGATGCGCAGATCGGCGTGTACTCACGCTGCACCATCCACCCCAACCGGCCCAGTGTGTGCCGTGAGGTGGATGCGTCGTGGGAGTACGGCAAGGCCAGCCCGCAGTGCGACAAGGCGCGCATCGCCTACGGCCTGGATCCGCTGACCCTGGCCGACTGGCGCTGGCGCGACGCGGCCGACAACGACGACGACCATCCAGACGACAACGGCAACAGCCCGTCGCCGCAGGCACCGGTCGCGGCGTAGGGGTAGCGCCGGCCGCTGGCCGGCAACCTCATGAACCCGGCGCGCATTGCGCGCTTGCCGGCCAGCGGCCGGCACTACCGGGATCCGATCAGAGCGGGTTGGCGTCCAGGAACGCGCGGATTTCCGGCACCAGCACTTCGTGCTTGTCTTCCAGCACGTAGTGGCCGGCGTCCTCGAAGGCATGCACCTGGGCCTGCGGTAGCGCGGCCTGGAAGCCCTTCAGGAAATGGTGGTCGAACACGAAGTCGCGCAGGCCCCAACCGAGGAAGGCCGGGCGGTCGGCGAACGACGGCAGCGCCTTGCCGGCCCGCTCCAGCAGCGACCAGGCCTTGTCGGCCGGCGACAGCGGGATGTCCTGCATGAAACGGATGGTGCTGATGCGGTTGGCGTAGCTGTTGTATGGCGACACGTAGGCGCGGCGCACATCGGCCGGCATCTTGCGCTCCACGCCCAGCCGCGAGGCGCCGGACGAGAACGCGTTGAAGGTGCGGATGATCCACTCGCCGATCTTCCAGTGGCGGCCCAGCGCGATCTGCCACGGCATCGTCTTTGCCGCCGGCATCGGGAACGCGGCGGTGTTGAGCACCACCAGGCGCTTCACCTGGTCGTGGTGCGACAGCGCCCAGCCGAAGCCGATCATGCCGCCCCAGTCGTGCACAGCCAGCGTCACCGGGCCGGTGATGCCCAGGTGCTTCAACAGCGCGTCGAGATCGTCCACGCGCGACTGCAGGGTGTATTCGTAGCGGCTATCGTCCGGCTTGTCCGACAGGCCCATGCCGATGTGGTCCGGCACGATGCAGCGGTACGTGTCCGACAGGCCGGCCACCAGCGTGCGCCAGTAATAGCTCCACGACGGGTTGCCGTGCACCATCACCACCACGTCGCCATCGCGCGGGCCTTCGTCGAGATAGTTCATCGACAGGCCGGGGCGAACCTCGAAGCGCTGCGGGTGGGCGGGGTAACCGGGAAGATCGCGCATGCGGAGCACCTAAGGAGAGTCGCGGCGCAATGTAGAGCCGAGCCGATGCTCGGCTGCTCTCCGGTCCGCTGCGGAAGAGCCGCGCTGCGCGCGTGAGCCGAGCATGGCTCGGCTCTACAGGAGGTCGGGCAGCGGGCTGCTTACCAGACCACTTCAGCCATCGAGCAGTTCAGGCCCGAGCCGATACCCAGAAGCGCGATGCGATCGCCCTTCTTCAGCTTGCCCAGCTGCTTGAGCTTGCTCAGCACGATCGGCACCGAGGCCGGGCCGATGTTGCCGTGCTCACCGAAGATGGTCATGACCTTCTTCGGGTCGATGCCGAAGTTCTTGATGAACGCAGCGGTGTGCGGCTGGCTGACCTGGTGGATCACGAACTGGTCCAGCTCTTCCACAGCCCAGCCCAAGGCGATCTTGGCGGCGGTGAAGGTCTTCTGGGCCAGCTTGATGCCTTCGATCAGCAGCAGGCGGGTATCGGTGACCATGCGGTCCAGGTTGCCCAGGCACAGCTGGTTCCACTCGGTGGCCGAGCGGGTCACGCCGCCCTTGTAGCGCGGTGCGTCCGGCACCAGCTCCGAGCGCGCCATCACCATCGCGGCGGCACCCGAACCGGTGGTCAGGGCAGCCAGCTCGTTGCGGAAATCGTCAGCGGTGACGTCCGGGGCGGTCATGCGCTCCAGGGTCTTCTCGTACACCAGGTTGGCGGTCTCGCCATCCACCACCAGCGCGTAGTCGATGTCGCCGCGCTCGATCATTCGCGCCGCGATATCCATGCCGTTGATGAAGGCCAGGCAGGCATTGGCGACGTCGAAGGTCATGCACTCGTCGCTGACGCCGAGGTTGCCCGACACGATGGAGGCCGTGGACGGCTCCAGGTAGTCGCGGCTGACCGAGGTGTTGACCAGCAGGCCAACCTGCGTTGCATCGATGCCCGCGTCTTCCAGCGCCTTGCGGCCGGCCATGGTGGCGGCATCGGACGCAAGCACGCCGTTGTCCCACAGGCGGCGGGCATGGATGCCGGCGATATCGCCGAGCACGTCGGTGCGGATACCGAGGCGATCCAACGTCGGCTGCAGCCGCTCGTTGATTTCCTTGGTCGTCAGCGTGTGCGGCGCATCAACGTGTGCCAGGCCGGCGATCGAGACATTCTTGAAGAGCATCGAGGTTAGCGCCAAGGCTCAGGCAAAAGGGGGCGCTATTCTATAACCCCCGGGGCCTTCACCGCATCTTTACGAATTCAGGCTTGGCCGTATGGTGAAGCGTTCAGCGCGGCGGGCACTGGAACGCGGCGAAGCGCTGGCTGCCATCGGCGGGCGCGGCGGCGGCCTGTACGGCGTTGGCGCCGGCGCTCGGCGCCTCGTTGCGGGCCAGGGTTTCCAGCTCTTCCTGCACGCGCAGCGGGTTGCGGTTGTAGAAGCCGACCTTGCTCTTCACGGTGACCACCACCTCGCCCTTGGCGATGCAGCCGGCCGGAACCGGACCTGCCGGCAGCACGCGGGTCGCCTTGCCGGCCGGTTCGATCGGCACCCAGGTACAGGCGGTGACGGTGAGCAGCAGGGAGGAAAGCAGCAGAACGCGCATGGGCAGATCCTGGAAGGGTATGGGGGGATTCTGCCTGAACAGCCTGAATCGGGGGTAGCCGGTGGGGGTCGGATCCCCCGCAGGGGGCTCTGACCCCGAATGCACGGTAGGGGTCGGAGCCCTCCCGGGGGAGGGATCCGACCCCTTCAGGGTTGCCGGCCAGCGGCCGGCACTACCTGGCGCGGTGCCTTATTTCTTGACCGGGTTGCCTTCGGCGTCGATCACCGTCACCTCGCCCAGGTTCAGCGCACGCACGGCCGCTTCGGTCTGCTTGAGGTCACCCACCACCACCCAGGTCAGCGCCTGCGGCTTGATCTCGGCGGCCGCCTGCTGCACCTGCGCCGGGGTCATCGCCTCGATCTCGGCCTTGCGACGCAGCACGTAGTCATCCGGACGCTTGAACTGCACGATCGAACCGATGGTCGACGCCACCGCGCTGGCGGTCTCGTAGGCACCGGGCAGGCTCAGGGTCTGGATGTTGCGGATGCGATTGACCTCGGCGGCGGTGGCCGGCTTGCTGCCGTCGGCGAACGCGGCGATCTCCTTGCGCATTTCCGCCAGCGCCGGGCCGGTCTTGTCGATCTGCACCGGCGCGCTGGCCATCCACGGGCGCTGGCCCACCGAGTTGCTCGCACTGCTGCGCGCGCCGTACGACCAGTGCTTGTCCTCGCGCAGGTTCATGTTCAGGCGCGAGGTGAAGTCACCACCGATCACGCCGTTGGCGATATCGAAGCGGGTCGAACTGGCGGCGCTGGACGGCGGCACCACCTGGCCGGCGAACAGGTTGGCCTGCACCGCACCCGGCTGGTCGATCAGGAACACGCGCGGGCCCTTCGGCAATGCGACGTCGGTGGCGGCCTTCACCTGCGGGGCATCGCCCGCAGCCTTCCAGTCGCCCAGCTGCTTGTCCAGCAGCGGCACGATTTCCGCCAGCGTGGTGTCACCGACCACGATCAGGGTGCCGTTCTGCGGACGCAGCCAGTCGTGGTGGAAGTCGACCAGGTCCTCGCGGGTCAGGCCGTTGATTGCCGCTTCGTCACCGCTGCCGGTGAACGGAATGGCGTACGGGTGGCCCTTGCCGTACAGCAGCGGCGGCAGCACGCGCATCGCCACCGCACCCGGGTTCACCTTCTCCTGCTGGATGCCGGCGATCCAGGTCGCCTTGACCCGGTCGATCTCGCCCTGCTCGAAACGCGGTTCGCGCAGCAGGTCGCGGTACAGCGCCAGCGACGGGGCCAGGTTCTCCTTCAGTGCCGACAGGTCCACGCTCATCGAATCCAGGCCGGCCGAAGCATCCAGGCTCGCGCCCAGCGCGTCGGCGGCATCGGCGAAGGCCAGCGAACCGAGCTTGCCGGCGCCTTCGGTCATCAGGCTCATGGTGAAGTTGGCGGTGCCCGGCTTGCGGCCCTGGTCGGCGCTGAAGCCGCCCGGGAACTGGTAGCTGAACTGCACCACCGGAATCTCATGGCGTTCGGCCAGGATCACCTGGGTGCCGTTCTTCAGGGTGGCGCGCTGCAGTGCCGGGAACTTCAGCTGCGGGAACTCGCGGGTCTGCGGCACGCCGGCCTTGCGGTCCACCTGCTCCGGCAGGGTGCTGTACTTCGGGTCCACCGCCGGCACGGTGAACGGCTTCGGCGTCTGGCTCGGATCTTCCTTCAGCGCCACGCGCTCACCCGGTGCGATCACCAGGGTGTGGCTGCCCTTGTCCAGCCACTGTGCACCCAGGCGGCTCAGATCGGCGGCACTGGCCTTCTCGATGTTGGCCAGCGAGGTGCGGAAGCAGCCCGGGTCGCCGGTGAACACCGCGCACTCGGCCAGCGCATCGGCCTTGCCACCGAAGCCACCGATGCGCTCGATGCCACGGATGAAGCCGGCGCGGGCGCCGGTCTTGGCGCGCGCCAGCTCGGCCGCGGTCGGGCCCTGCTTGATCAGGCGGTCCAGTTCCTCGTCGATGATCTTCTCGACCTTGGCCGGGTCCTGGCCCTGCTTCACGGTCGCCACGATCACGAAGTTGGAGCCCAGCTGAGACGTCGACAGGCCCGAGCCGATGCTGTCCACCAGCTTGTCCTGGTGCTGCAGGCGCTGGCTCAGGCGCGAGGACTTGGCGCCGCCCAGCACTTCGGAGAACAGCTGCAACTGGTCGATGTCGGCGGTGCCGACCTGCGGCACGTTCCAGGCGCGGTAGATGCGTGCCTGCGGCACCTTGTCGGTCATCGTCTCGCGGGTATCGGCACTGCGCTTGGCCACGTTCACCGCCGGCTGCGCCATGGTCGGGCCAGCGGGGATGCTGCCGAAGTACTTGGCGACCTTCTCCTTGGCGGTGGCCAGATCGATGTCACCGGCCAGCACCAGCACCGCGTTGTTCGGGCCATACCAGGTGCGGAACCAGGTCTTCACGTCGTCCAGCGAGGCCGCGTTGAGATCGTTCATCGAGCCGATCACGCCGTGGTGGTACGGGTGGCCGACCGGATACAGCGCCTTGTTGATCTGGTCCCAGGCCTGGCCGTAGGGCTGGTTCTCGCCCTGGCGCTTCTCGTTCTGCACCACGCCGCGCTGCTCGTCCAGCGCGGCCTGGTCGATCGCACCCACCAGATGGCCCATGCGGTCCGACTCCATCCACAGCGCCATGTCCAGCGCGGTGGTCGGCACGTTCTCGAAGTAGTTGGTGCGGTCGGTGTTGGTGGTGCCGTTCTGGCCGGTGGCGCCTACCTGCTTGAACGGCTCGAAGTACTCGCCGTCGTGGTTTTCGCTGCTCTGGAACATCAAATGCTCGAACAGGTGCGCGAAGCCGGTGCGGCCGGCCGGTTCATCCTTGCTGCCCACGTGGTACCAGACGTTGACCGCGACGATCGGTGCCTTGCGATCGGTGTGCACGATCACGCGCAGGCCGTTGGGCAGGGTGAACTGCTCATACGGGATATCGACCTTGGCCGGTGCCGCCGGCTTGGCGGCCAACACAGGAGTGGGCGCAAGCGAGCCCAGGGCGGTGCTGAGGGCGACGGCCAGCAGTGCAGCGCGCGGGCGAAGGGCGAGAGACATATCCGGATCCTTGGTCACATAGGTGAACCCCGATCCTAGCCTGCGCACGCAGCGGCAGGAATCGGTCGGCAGTCACTGGGGGTGTTTGCCCCTGTGCACCATCCGCGGTCGCGCGCCGCCGTGTCCTGGGCGGTCACATGCACCGGCAGCCATCGTCCGGACAGTGTCCGCGGCACATCGAGTGGACAGGTGTCCGCCCACCGGACACTTCTCGGTCAAACAAAACCCCTTGCAAATCAACAACTAAAAGTTGGCACGGGGATTGCTTGGTACTTCCTGCGCCAAGAAGGGCTTCAGACAAAAGCTGACTGAAGACTGAACAAATGCAGAAAACCGAAAATTTTCCTTGCAAGCCCAGAATAGGTGTACTACCTTACTACCACACCACTGATCACCAACACTAAACAGGCCCCGTCATGAACGCCAAGACCATTGCCATCGCCATCGCCCTGATCGCCGGCACCGCGGTTGTTTCGTCGGTGCAGGCCTCCGAATCCATCAAGACCCTGTCCACCGTGCAGGTCCGCCCGGCCGCCGACCAGCTGGCCCAGCAGGCCTGGGAACAGGCCAGCGGCATCCCGACCCTGGCCACCGTGGAAGTGCGCCCGAGCGCCGACCAGCTGGCCGAGCGCTACGGCTACGTCGCCGCCCCGGTCGCCGCCGCGATGCCGATCACCACCCTGGCCTCGGTGGAAGTGCGCCCGAGCCTGGAACAGCGCGTCGCCCTGGCCGCCGAGCTGGAAGCGCAGCGCTACGCCGCCACCCTGGCTGCCGCTGCCACCAACGTCGCCAACTCGGTCATCGTCAACCTGCCGGCCCTGCAGGTGCGCCCGAGCGCCGCCGACCTGCAGGCCCTGGCCACCGAAACCGCCCAGGTCCTGCTGCGCCCGTAACCGGTGCCGCCCTGCCCCGTGCAGGGCGTGCGCCGTAAAGGCGGCGGTCGTCGCAGGTACACTGCGCCGATGAATGCCGCGCCCCAGTTCCACGTGATCCTGTTCCAACCGGAAATCCCGCCCAACACGGGCAATGTGATCCGGCTCTGCGCCAACACCGGCGCGCAGCTGCACCTGGTCGAGCCGCTCGGCTTCGCACTGGAAGACAAGCAGCTCAAGCGCGCCGGCCTGGACTACCACGAGTACTCGCGCCTGCAGGTCCACCCCGACCTGGACACCGCGCTGGCGCGGATCGCACCAAAGCGCCTGTTCGCCCTCAGTACGCGTGCCAGCGTCCGCTATGACAGCGTGGCGTTCGAAGACGGTGATGCCTTCCTGTTCGGCCCGGAAAGCCGCGGCCTGCCGCAGGACGTGCTCGATGCCTTGCCCGATGGCCGCCGCCTGCGACTGCCGATGCGGCCGGACAACCGCAGCCTCAATCTTTCCAACACCGTGGCCGTGGTGATGTACGAAGCCTGGCGCCAGCATGGGTTTGCCGGCGGGGCGTAAACCGCCTCAGGTGGGTGTGGACCGCTCTGGTGGGTACGGACCGCTTCTGGTGGGTGCGGACCTTGGTCCGCACCGATGCCTGGTCGCGCGCTGAAGGAATGTGCCAACCAAGGTTGGCACCTACCAAAGGCAGGTCCAGGCAGCCGCCGAGAACCTCTGATGGCTGTGGACCGCTTCTGGTGGGTGCGGACCTTGGTCCGCACCGATGCCTGGTCGCGCGCTGAAGGAATGTGCCAACCAAGGTTGGCACCTACCAAAGGCAGGTCCAGGCAGCCGCCGAGAACCTCTGATGGCTGTGGATCGCTTCTGGTGGGTGCGGACCTTGGTCCGCACCGATGCCTGGTCGCGCGCTGAAGGAATGTGCCAACCAAGGTTGGCACCTACCAAAGGCAGGTCCAGGCAGCCGCCGAGAACCTCTGATGGCTGTGGATCGCTTCTGGTGGGTGCGGACCTTGGTCCGCACCGATGCCTGGTCGCGCGCTGAAGGAATGTGCCAACCAAGGTTGGCACCTACCAAAGGCAGGTCCAGGCAGCCGCCGAGAACCTCTGATGGCTGTGGATCGCTTCTGGTGGGTGCGGACCTTGGTCCGCACCGATGCCTGGTCGCGCGCTGAAGGAATGTGCCAACCAAGGTTGGCACCTACCAAAGGCAGGTCCAGGCAGCCGCCGAGAACCTCTGATGGCTGTGGATCGCTTCTGGTGGGTGCGGACCTTGGTCCGCACCGATGCCCGGTCGCGCGCTGAAGGAATGTGCCAACCAAGGTTGGCACCTACCAAAGCACATCCCAGGTGGCCGTGGCAGGTGCCATGTGCAGTAGACCCACGCCATGCGTGGATGGTGTTCCCCGCACCGCCTAGAACGCGTTGATGCCGGTCAGCTCACGGCCGATCACCAGCTGGTGCACGGTCTCGGTGCCTTCATAGGTGATCACCGATTCCAGGTTCAGCGCGTGCCGGATCGCCACGTGCTCGGTGGTGATACCGGCCCCACCCAGCAGATCGCGACACTCGCGGGCGATGTCGATGGCCATCCGGCAGTTGTTCCACTTGGCCAGGCTGACCTGCTGCGGCTGCAGCTGGCCGGCCTCCTTCAGGCGGCCCAGCTGCAGCGCCAGCAGCTGCGCGGTGGTGATGCGGCGGGCCATTTCGGCCAGCTTGATCTGCGCGCTCTGCGTGGCCGCCAGCGGGCGACCGAACAGCACGCGTTCCTTGGCATAGCCCAGCGCTTCATCCAGGCAGGCAATGGCAGCGCCGATCGGGCCCCAGCTGATGCCGTAGCGGGCCTGGGTCAGGCAACCCAGCGGGCCCTTGAGGCCCTTCACGTTCGGCAGGCGGTGGCTGTCGGGCACGCGCACGTCGTCGAAGAACAACGCGCCGGTCAGCGACGCGCGCAGGCTCATCTTGTGCTTGATCTCCTGCGTGGTGAAGCCGGCCATGCCCTTTTCCAGCACGAAGCCCTGGATGCCGTCTTCGGTCTGCGCCCAGACGATGGCCAGATCGGCCACCGGGCCGCTGGTGATCCACATCTTGCTGCCGCTGATGCGCCAGTTGCTGCCGTCACGCACCGCGCGGGTCTTCATGCTGGCCGGATCGGAACCGCCGTGTGCCTCGGTCAGGCCGAAGCAGCCGATCAGCTCACCGCGCGCCATCGCCGGCAACCACTGCTGGCGTTGCTCCTCGCTGCCGTAGGCATAGATCGGGTACATGCACAGCGAGCTCTGCACCGAGACGAAGCTGCGCAGGCCTGAATCGCCGCGCTCCAGCTCCTGGCAGATCAGGCCATAGCTGACCGCGCCCAGATCGCCGCCGCCGTATTCGGCCGGCAGGGTGGCGCCCAGCAGGCCCAGCGCGGCGATCTCCGGCACCAGCTCTGAAGGGAAGCGGGCCTGGTCGAAGGCATCGCCGATGATCGGCAGCACGCGCTCGTTGGTGAAGCGGGCGACGCTCTCCTGCACCGCGCGCTCTTCCTCGTTGAGCAGGGAACGGACATCGAACAGATCGTACGGATGCAAAGCCATGGCACTCACGCGCAGTCAGGACCCGGCCATTGTCGGTCATCCGCAAGCATCGCGTCTGGTAGGTGTGGACCTTGGTCCACACGGAAGCGGGTCCGGGCGGTGAAACAATGTGCCAACCAAGGTTGGCACCTACCTGGCCACGCGCATTACGCTGCACCGCAGCAATCATGACGTGAACATCGTCGATCTAGCTCGATCACGCGCGGCCCGGTACCCTGACACATTCAAACAACCGTTTCGCTCGTGGCTGCACGCGCGATTCCCAGGCAACCGCCGGTGGCCCCGATGCCGGCACTACCCACGAGTCATGCAATCGATGAGCGCTGAAGCCAACGCCCTGCCCCCGCGTGAAGTAATGGAGTTCGACGTGGTGATCGTCGGCGCCGGCCCCGCCGGCCTGGCCACCGCGATCCGCCTGCGCCAGCGTGCGATCGAAGCCGGCCGTGAACTGTCGGTGTGCGTGCTGGAAAAGGGCTCCGAGCCGGGCGCGCACGTGCTGTCCGGCGCGGTGATGGATCCACGCGCGCTGACCGAGCTGTTCCCGGACTGGGCCGAGCGCGGCGCACCGCTGAAGCAGAAGGTCACCCGCGACGAATTCCTGTTCCTCAGCGAAACCGGCGCGCGCAGCACGCCCAACGCGCTGCTGCCGGAGTGCTTCCACAACGAAGGCAACTACATCATCAGCCTGGGTGAAGTGACCCGCTGGCTGGCGCAGCAGGCCGAAGCGCTGGAAGTGGCGATCTTCCCCGGCTTCGCCGCAGCCGAGGTGCTGTACGGCGACAACGGTGAAGTGATCGGCGTGGCCACCGGCGACATGGGCATCGAGAAGGACGGCAGCATCGGCCCGGCGTTCGAACGGGGCATGGCGCTGCAGGCCAAGTACACGATCTTCGCCGAAGGCGCACGCGGCCACCTCGGCCGCCAGCTGATCGCGCGCTACAAGCTCGATGAAGGCAAGGACCCGCAGGCCTACGGCATCGGCATCAAGGAACTGTGGCAGATCGACCCGGCCAAGCATGAGCCGGGCCTGGTGGTGCACGCCGCCGGTTGGCCGCTGGACAGCGATACCTATGGCGGCGCGTTCCTGTACCACGCCGACGGCGGCAAGGTCGCCATCGGCTACGTGGTCGGCCTGGACTACAGGAACCCGTGGCTGAGCCCGTTCGAAGAGTTCCAGCGCTTCAAGACCCATCCGTCGATCCGCAAGCACCTGGAAGGCGGCACCCGCATCGGCTACGGCGCGCGTGCGATCACCGCCGGCGGCCTGCTGTCGCTGCCCAAGACCGTGTTCCCCGGTGGCGCGCTGGTCGGCTGCGAGGCCGGCTACCTCAACGCCAGCCGCATCAAGGGCAGCCACGCCGCGATCAAGACCGGCATGCTGTGCGCCGACGCCGCGTTCGATGCACTGGCTGCCGACCGCCAGCACGACGAACTGAGCGCCTATCCAAAGGCCTTCGAAGCCAGCTGGCTGTTCACCGAGCTGCAGCAGGCCAAGAACTTCAAGCAGTGGTTCAAGAAGGGCCAGACCGTGGCCACGCTGATGACCGGGGTGGAGCAGTGGCTGCTGCCGAAGCTGGGCGTGCGCAACCCGCCGTGGACCCTGCACCGGACGATGCCGGACCATGCCTGCCTGGAACCGGCGGCCAAGCACACCCGCATCGCCTACCCGAAGCCGGATGGCGTGCTGACCTTCGACCGTCTCAGCTCGGTGTTCCTCAGCAGCACCAACCACGACGAGAACCAGCCCAGCCACCTGACACTGAAGGATCCCAGCATTCCGGTGAAGGTGAACCTGGCCGAGTACGCAGGCCCGGAAGCCCGCTACTGCCCGGCCGGCGTGTACGAGTTCGTCGGCGAAGCCAACAACGCGCGCCTGCAGATCAACGCGCAGAACTGCGTGCACTGCAAGACCTGCGACATCAAGGACCCGACCCAGAACATCGTCTGGGTGACCCCGCAGGGCGGCGGCGGCCCGAACTACTCGGGCATGTGATCGCTCCGGGCTGCGACCGCGTGTCGCAGCCCGGCCGCTCCGCTGCACCGCTATCCTGCCCGCCCATGCGTGCCTTCCGCCTGCTCATCACCGTTGCCGCAGCGCTGGCTGCCACGGCCTGCCAGCGCCCGCCTGCGGCACCCACCACGCCGCAACAGGCGCAGCAGCAGGCCATGCAGCGCGCATTCGAACTGTGTGCCGGCTGCCACACCGTGCAACCTGGTGGCATCCACCGCTTCGGACCCAATCTGCACGGCGTGATCGGCCGCCGCGCTGGCAGCCTGCCGGACTATGGCTATTCCGACGGCATGCGCCGCGCCGATATCACCTGGACCGCGCAGACCCTGGATACCTTCCTGCAGTCGCCAACCCACCTGGTGCCCGGCACGCGCATGTACAACGCCTTCCCCAGCGCCGAACGCCGCGCCTTGGTGATCGCCTACCTGCAGCAGCAGTCGGCTCAGTGAGCCAGGCGCTGCAGCTGTTGCTGCAGCCGCACCACGAATTCCGCCACTGCTGTGAACAACGGCGCCACATCGGTTTCCGCCGCATCCTGCAGGCGCTCGACCAGTGCGTTGGCCTGCCCGGCCAGTCCCGTTGCCCCCACGGCGCCCAGCCCGCCGGCCTGACGATGCAGGTGCAGCGCGGCAGACGTGCGGTCACCGGCCTGCAGCGCACGCTGCACGGCCGCCAGATCACCTTCACTGGCGCGCAGCAGACTCTCGCTCAGCTGCTCGGCCACTGCGCGCGAGCCGAAGCGCTGCTGCAGCGTCGCCAGATCGGGCAGCGCATCGCCATCGTCGCCTGCCGCCTCGACCACCGGCGCCTCGAATGACTGGCCCTGCGCCTGCGGCAACCAGCGCAGCAGCGCGGCGCGCAGCGTGGCCAGCGACAACGGTTTGGCCAGCACCTCGTCCATGCCCGCCTCGCGACAACGACGTGCATCGTCATCCAGCACGCTGGCGGTCAGCGCCAGCACGGTCAGCCGCGGCTGGCCATTGCGGCCTTCGCGTTCGCGCAGCAGGCGGGTGAAGCCGAAGCCATCCAGCACCGGCATCCGGCAGTCGGTGATCACCAGGTCGAAATGTTCCAATGCCAGACGATCCAGTCCCTGCTGGCCATCGCCGACCATCACATGCGGCACGCCCAGCTGCTGCAAGCGCCAGGCCATCATGGCCTGGTTGGTCGGGTGGTCCTCGATCACCAGCACCCGTGCCTCGCGCAGCGGCGCGGGCAGCAGCGCCGCCTGATCCTGCTCGGCCACCAGCGCCTCGACATCGCCGCTGCCGGCCTCCACCAGCGACAGCCGCACCTCGGCGCGGGTGCCCTCGCCCAGCGTGCTGTGCAACGCCAGCTCGCCGTCCATCATCTGCACCAGGCGCTGGCAGATGCTCAGGCCCAGCCCGGTGCCGCCGTGGTCACGCTGGATGTAGGCGCCGGCCTGGGTGAACGGCGCGAACAGGTGCTGCAGCTGTTCCGGTGCGATGCCGATGCCGGTATCGGTGACGCTCAGGCACAGTGGCTGCCCCCCTTCCTCGCTGGTCGGCCCCACCACGTCCAGCTGCAGGCGAACCTCGCCCTGCGCGGTGAACTTGATGGCGTTGCTGAGCAGGTTGAACACGATCTGGCGCAGGCGCACGCCATCCACTTCGTGGGCCGGCGCCAACTGCGGATCGATCTGCACGTGCAGCGCCAACCCACGTGCACTGGCCTGCGCGGAGAGCAGGCGGCACACACTTTCCAGCAACGGCCGCAGCGGCTGCGGCACCGGCTCCAGGCGCAGTGCGCCAGCCTCCAGCCGTGAGTAGTCGAGGATGTCGTCCAGGATCTGCCGCAGCATCTGCGCCGAGTCTTCGATCACCCCCAGGATGCGCTGCTGTTCGGCGTCCAGCGGCGAATGCGCCAGTACTTCCAGCATGCCCAGCACGCCACTCATCGGCGTGCGGATTTCATGGCTCATGGTCGCCAGGAAGCGCGACTTCGCTTCCGCCGCCTGCTCGGCCTCGGCCTTGGCCGTAACCAGGGCGTCGGCCTGTGCACGTGCTTCGCTGACATCCACCCAGTAGCCACTCCAGGTCACCGCGCCGGCTTCCGTGGCATATGGATGGGCCTCGCTGCGCACCCAGCGCGCGCCTTCGCCCTCGGCGCGCAGGCGGAACTCGAGGATCAGCGGCGCGAACTGGCGCGCGGCCTGTTCGACGGCCTGCAGAATGTGTGCGCGATCGTCTTCTTCAATGCGTTCCAGCAGTGTCCTGGCGTCCTGCTCGGCCTGCTGCCGGCTGATGCCGAACAACGCCTGCAGATCGCCGGCGATGAACGGGAAGCTGAGCATGCCATTGGCGTCGCGGCGTGCCTGGTAGACCACCGCAGGCAGGTTGTCGGTAACCTCGGCCAGCCGCTGTTCCAGATGACGCCGCCCAGCCACTTCGCGGCGCAGGCGCCAGTAGCCGATGCTGTGCACCAGCAGCGCGGTCAGCAGTACCAGCAGCAGTGGCAGGCCCCAGCGCAGCACGCTTTTCCAGTCAACGCCATGGCGATACTCCACCGCCAACCAATCACCCCGCAGCGCCTCATGCTTGCGCGGCGTGATCTGCAGCAGCAGGCGGTCGAAGGTGGTCGCCAGCGCGGCATGCCGGCGCTCCACGGCCAGCACCAGCTGATCGTTGAAGCCTGCCGGCGCTGCGACCTGCAGGCGGCCGGGGAAACGGGTGCGCAGCAGGTGGTCGACCAGCGCCAGATTGCCCACGTAGGCATCGGCGTCGCCATCAAGCAGCCGCTGCATCGCCTGCTCCGCACTGCGTGCCGCCATGATCCGGGCCTGCGGTGCCTGCTGCAGTACGTAACCCCGCACGCGCTCGGGATCGGACAGCAGCACACGCTTGCCCTGCAGGTCCGACAGGCCCAGCAGCGCAGGGCTGTCGACGCGGCTGACGATCACGTTCGGCACACTGATGAAGGGCTGGCTGAACACCCAGTCCGGCCCCAGATAGCGCGAATCGGCGGGAATGCCCATCACCGCCTGCAGCTCGCCACGGCGGGCCTTCTCACGCACCTCATACCAGTCGTGGCTGCTTTCCGGCTGCAGGTTGGCGCCGGCCTGCATCAGCCGCCGCAGGTACTCACTGGCCAGGCCGCTGGGCTTGCCTTCCTTGTCGGTGAACGACAGCGGCGCTGCGTTCGGTGCGAAACCGATCTTCAACGGCTGCTCCAGAACCCGTTTTTCGGCCTGGCTCAACGCCATCCGGGCCGATGCCGACCACTGCGGTGGTGGCAGCCAGCGCTTCGCCAGGGCATCGCGCTGGGCCTGGCTGGTTGCAGCCAGCGCCAGATCCAACGCTTCGGCCAGTGGCTGCTTGCTGTTGGGTATGCCGAAGTGCAGGCGTTCGGGGGGCAGATCACTCGGCCGCAGCAGCACCACGCCCCGCAGGCGGTGGATGGCGATCAGCTCGGTGGCGACATAGGCATTGCCGATGTAGACGTCAGCTTTGTCGTCTCTGACCATCTCGAGCGCCGCCAACGAGCTGTTTGCGACAAGCTGGCGGGCCTGCGGGAAACGCGCCCGCACCTGCGGACCGGTCAGGAAGTCCTGCTCGATCACCACCCGCAGGCCATCCAGATCGGGATTGTCGGAAGCACGCAGGTCGTCGGGGCGGCCCACCAGCGCCAGCGGCGCCTCGCCGTAGGCGGCGGTGTAGACCATGCAACGGGTACGGTCGGCACTCAGACCGACATTCATCACCACATCGATCTCGCCACGACATGCCGCATCCAGCACGGCGGTCCAATCGGGAAAGCGACGGGCCTCGACCTTCACGCCCAACTGACGGGCAAGAAGCGACAGATAATCCGGACCCAGACCCACCTGCTGGCCATCATGGAGGGACTCGAACGGCGGCCAGCCGCTGTCATACTGCCCCACGACGATGCTCGGATGGGTGGCCAGGTACTCGCGCTGCAGGGGACTGAGCGGCAGCAGGCCTGGAACGGCCTGCGCCAACGCTGCCGGCAGCGCCAGTACGGCCAGCAGCAGGACCAGCCCGCGAACAGCCCAGCTACGCATCGGCATCGATCTCCTAGAATCCTGCCAGGGACCGCGATGGTCGCGGCCCGGCCAGCCCGGTGGCCATACTAGAGCATGAGCTTGCGCATCATCATCGCAGACGACCACCCGGTGGTCCGTATCGGTACCCGCGCCGTCATCGAATCGAGCGGGGTCGGCCGCGTGGTCGGCGAAGCCGACAGTGCACAGGCGCTGATGGGCCTGCTTGGCAGCCAGCCCTGCGACCTGCTGGTCACCGACTACTCGATGCCTGGCAGCCCCCAGGCCGACGGCTTCGCCATGATCGGCATGATCCGCCGCCGCCATCCCGATTTGCCGGTGTTGATGCTCAGCGTCTCCAACAACCTGGCCATCCTGCGCATGGTGCTCGACAGCGGGGTGCTCGGCCTGGTCGACAAGAGCTCATCGATGGACGAGCTGCCGCAGGCCATCCAGGCGGTCTATCGCGGCCAGCCCTATATCAGCCGCAGCCTGCGTGAGCGCGTGGAGGCCGCCGGCAGCTGGCGCATGCGCGAAGGTGACGGCAAGCCCTTGTCGCCGCGCGAGGTGGAGGTGCTGCGGTTACTTGGCACCGGCATGACCGTGAAGGAAATCTCGCTGCAACTGCACAAGAGCGTCAGCACCATCAGCCGGCAGAAGGGTGACGCCATGCTCAAACTGGGCCTGAAAGGCGACGCCGAACTGTTCGACTACCTGCGTGACGGCAGAATCTGAACCCCGCACATCGGACGGTTGAACTTTCAGCCTTGCTTCATGCCGCCTGCCGCTAGATGAATGCGCAAGCCGCACGGTGGGCCAGGCAATGTTCCGGCAATGTTGGAACGCCAGCGTGGACACCACGGCAGCCGGGGCGCCCCAACGCCCTCCCTGCCCAGCGTGGCATGCACCTCACAGGAGAACGAACATGCTCAGTACTTCCACACTCAGCTTCCGTGGTCTGGCGATGGCCCTGGCACTGGTTGCCGGTGTCGCCGTGGTCAGCGATGCCAGCGCGATGTCGAGGAAGGACAAGCGCACCCTGGTCGGCGCCGTGGTTGGTGGCGTAGCCGGCAACCTGCTCTCCAACGGTGATCCCGCCGCAACCGTCGGCGGTGCCGTGGCCGGCGGTGCGATCGGCAACCTGACCACCTCCGACCGCCGCGACCGTCGCTATTACGACAACCGCTACTACGACAATCGCTACGACCGCCGTTACGACCGTGGCTACTACCGCAGCGGCTACTACGACCGCGGTGACGACCGTCGCTGGCAGCGTGAGCGCTACTACGACAACCGCTACTACAACGACCGCGGCCGCCATCGCGGCTGGTAAACAGCGCATCGGCAACGCCGGCGCCGATGCAGGGACGGGCGGGTCGATGACCCGCCCGTTTGCGTTGACCACGCGCATGGCGTTGAATGCGCAGCCTTGGATGTGACTTTCCCTCTCGGGCTGCGGCATGACTTCTTCCTCCCACCGCGTGCAGGGCCTCAACAACGATGAGGTCGCCGCCGACTGGCCGCCGATCAGCGCCGCAGACCTCGCGTGGCTGCGCCAGCGCTTCCCGCAACTGGATGCAGACAGCCCCCCGCATTGGCACAGCCCCCGGCCACTCTCGGCCGCTGCCATCGTCAATGGCGCTTGCGCGCCGGTGTTCATCAAGCGCCACCACCACAGCGTGCGCAGCGCGGCCTGCCTGGAAGAAGAACACCACTTCATCGCCCATCTCGCCGCCGCCGGCGTACCGGTGGTGCAGGTGCTGGCGGCCACCGATGGCCACACGGCGCTCGAACACGGCGAATGGACCTTCGAGCTGCATGCGGTCGGCGTCGGCGAGGACCTGTACCGCGACGCCGTGTCGTGGTCGCTGCTGACCGATGCCGCACAGGCCCGCGAAGCCGGCCGCATGCTGGCCCAGCTGCACCGTGCCGCGGCCAGTTACCACGCGCCACAGCGCAGCACCCACCTGCTGGTCGCGCGCGACGATCTGATCCGCGCCGATGATCCGATCGCGGCCATCAAAGCGGGGCTGCACGAGCGCCCCGGCCTGGCCCGCTATCTCGCGCGCATTCCGTGGGAAGCGCAGCTGCAGCGCGACGTGCTGCCGTGGCATGCCGGCCTGGCCACGCGCCTGCGCGACGAACCGCGCCTGTGGGCGCACAACGATTGGCATGTCTCCAACCTGCTGTGGCGCGAGGGGCAGGTCAGCACCGTGCTGGATTTCGGGCTGGCTTCACCCACCAGCGCACTGTTCGACCTCGCCACGGCGATCGAGCGCAACGCGGTGGCGTGGCTGGAACTGGAGCGCGGCATGGAGGCGGTGCGCATCGATATCGCGCTGGCCCTGCTCGACGGCTACCGCCAGGTACTGCCGTTATCGGCGGCACGCGTGCACCTGCTGGCCGACCTGCTGCCCATGGTCCATTTCGACTTCGCACTGTCCGAAGTGGAGTACTTCGAAGGCATCACCGGCTCGACCGCGAATGCCGACGTGGCCTGGCAGCCCTTCATGCTGGGGCACCCGGCATGGTTCCGCACCGCGCCGGGGCAGACGCTGCTGCAGGCCCTGCACGCGGCGGCGTGACCCGGTTGGCGCACCGTTGGGGCCAGATCCCTTTCCTGCGGAAAGGGATCTGACCCCGCAGCCTGAAGGACACCGGCTCGCAAATCCGTACCATTTGTAGTGAAATGGTCACCTGAAGCGGGGGTGCCTGGATCTGCCAGGCTGAGAGAGTCCCTTGGAACCTGATCCGGTTTGCACCGGCGTAGGGAGCTTTGAGCCGCAGCCACACCCCCGTCATGGGCCGGTGCACCTGCGCGCCGTCGCTTCGTCTCCCTTGTTGTCCGAAGACGAACCGAATGAACCGCTGCCTGCGCCCCACCCTGCTCTCCCTCGCCCTCTGCGCCGCCTTGCCGCTGCATGCCAGCGAGGCCGACGCTGCCACCGATGCGGCTGCCACCGGCGCCGAGCGCTCGCCCACCGAACTGGCGGCAGTACGGGTACAGGCCGGCAAACCGAAGACCGATACCGCGCGCGTGAACGCCTTCGGCGGTGGTTCGTGGAAGGACACCCCGGCCTCGGTGAACGTGCTCAAGCGCGATTACCTCGACCGCCGCCAGGTGCGTTCGCTGTCCGAGCTGGCCAGCAACGATGCCTCGCTGGGTGATGCGTACGCGCCGGTGGGCTACTACCAGAACATCGCCATCCGCGGCTTTGCGCTGGACGCCGCCACCGGCTACCGCTTCAACGGGCTGTCCATCGCCGGCGAACAGCGCCTGGCGCTGGAGAACGTGCAGTCGGTGGAGATCCTCAAGGGTGAAGCCGGCCTGGCGGCAGGCGTGATGGCGCCGGGCGGCATCATCAACTACATCGGCAAGCGCCCGGCCGAAGTGCGCACCGCCACCCTCGGCACCGATTCGGAAGGCTCGCGCTACGTCGCCGTCGATGTCGGCCACTGGATCACCCCGCGCTTCGGCCTGCGCCTGAATGCCGCATGGGATTCCAGCAATTCCTACGTCGAGCACGCCGATGGCCGCCGCAACTTCTACTCGCTGGCCGCCGACTGGCTGATCGGCGAGCGCGGCAAGCTGGAAGTGGATGCCAACTACCAGACCAGCTCGCAGCGCTCGGTGTCCGGCTACCAGCTGCTGGGCGCGCGTGACCTGCCGCGCGGCGTCGACCGCGAGCACCTGCTCGGCTACCAGCCGTGGCAGCGGCCGGTGGATATCGCCAGCACCAACATCACCGCCCTGCACACCTACGACTTCAACGATGCCTGGCAGTCGCGCGTCTCGGTCGGCCACAGCCGCTCGGTGATCGATGACAACGTCGCCTTCGCCTACGGTTGCTACTACGCCGCACAGTGCGCCGATGGCAGCGTGCCCGGCAACTACTTCGCGCCCAATGGCGACTACGACGTCTACGACTACCGCAGCCCGGACGACACCCGCCGCAACCAGCAGGCCCGTGCCGAGCTGCGTGGCCGCTTCGAGACCGGCAGCGTGGGCCATGAGCTGACCCTCGGTGCCGACTACTTCCGCCGTACCGTGGACAAGCGCCCGAGCGTCAACGAGTACGTCGGCACCAGCAACATCCACGACGCGCAGGTGCCGGTGTTCGCGCCGTCGCCTAAGATGCCCGGCCCCTCCGCACGGCGCCTGGACAGCCGCCAGACCGCGTTCTTCGCGCTGGACCGGATGAGCTTCGGTGATGACTGGCAGTGGCTGGCCGGCGGCCGCTTCGTGCGCCTGGACGAGCGTGCCTACGACAAGCGTGGCACCCCGCAGCGGCACAGCCGCCTGTCGCGCTTCCTGCCGCAGACCGCCGTGGTGTGGAAGGCCACCGACCAGCTCAATGCCTATGCCAGCTACGTGCGCGGCATCTCGCTGGGCCAGGAAGCACCGTTCTGGACCAGCAACGCCGACACCTTCCTGCCGTCGGTGCAGTCGCGGCAGCTGGAAGTGGGCGTGAAGTACGTGCCAGTCGAGGCGCTGACGCTGGGCGCAGCCGTGTTCCGCATCTCGCAGCCGTACCAGTACGCCAAGCCGGACAGCAGCGACGTCGGCTACAGCTTCGTCGAGGAAGGCACGCAGACCCACACCGGCCTGGAGCTGACCGCCAACGGCCAGCTGACCGAAGCGCTGCAGATCGTGGCCAGCGCCAGCGTGCTGCAGGCGCGCGCGCGCGACACCGGCACCCCGGCCTATGAAGGCCATCAGCTGGTGAACGTGCCGAAGGTGCGCGCCAGCGTGCACGTGGCCTATGCGCTCCCGTTCGTGCAGGGCCTGGATGTGACCGGCGGCTGGCGCTATGCCGGTGCCAACGTGGCCCGCGCCGACGGCGGCGTACGCGCACCGGACTACTCGGTGTTCGATGCCGGCCTGCGTTTCCAGCATCGCCTGCACGAACGCGCGGTGACCTGGAACCTGTCGGTGGACAACGTGTTCAACCGCTTCTACTGGCGCGATACCGGCAGCAGCGGCGGTGACTACTACCTGTTCCCCGGCGCACCGCGACAGGCCCGCCTGTCGGTGACGTTCGCGCTGTGAGCGGCGTCATGCTCGAGTGGACCGCCGCGCTGTGCAGCATCCTCGGCGTCTGGCTGATGGCCAAGCGCCGGCTGGTGGCGTGGCCGGTCGGCCTGCTGTCGGTGACGCTGTACGGGCTGGTGTTCGCCGAGGCCAAGCTGTACTCGGACACCCTGCTGCAGGTCGCCTTCGGTGGCTTCCTGGTCTATGGCTGGCTCAACTGGCGGCAGCACGCCGCCGATGAGGGCAGCGTCCGCATCGTGCCACTGGCACGCGGCAAGCTGCTGCGTGACCTGGCCATCGGCCTGTGCGGCGGCGTGGCGCTGGGGGCGGCCATGCACACCTTCACCGATGCGGCGCTGCCGTGGCTGGACGCGATGCTGACCGCGCTGAGCCTGGTCGGCCAGTGGTGGCAGGCGCGCCGCCACGTGGCCTGCTGGTGGGTGTGGATCGCGGTGGACGTGGTCTACGTGGGTGCCTACCTGTTCAAGTCGCTGCACGTGACCGCAGCACTGTACGTGTTCTTCCTCGGCCTGGCCGTGTTCGGCCTGCGCGCGTGGAGCGCGGCCGCTCGCGAGCCGCAGGTGGCAACGCAGTAGAGCCATGCCATGCTTGGCCGGGGTTTACCGGTAGTCGCCAACCTTGGTTGGCGTGCGTGCCGACCAAGGTCGGCATCTACCAGGCGCATCCACGCAGGGCGTGGCTCTACTGGGTAAGCACCAGGCCCAGCCGCAGCGGCTGGCGCATGTCGGCCGGTGGCGCGGCCTGCAGGGGTGCGCTCTGCAGGGTCGCGCGCAGATCGGCGTCGACCTGGGCATCGCCCAGGCTGTCGAATTCCAGTTTCGAGATGCGGCCGTCCGCCGCGATCCACACACTCACCGGCAACGGCGTCGGCGTGTCCGGGTGTGCCTGCATCCATTCCAGCACGCGCTGCGCCTGCGGCGCCTCCTGCTGCAGGCGCTGCTGCAGCTGGCCGCCCACGGCGGCGGCATAGGCCATCCAGTGCGCGGGGGCTTCCTGCGCGGAAACACCGGCACTGCCCAGTGCCAACGCGCCGAACAGCGCAGCCCATGGCCGCCACCAGCGGCGCGCGCCGGTCCTGTTCCCTGCCATGGTCATCGCCCGTCTCCTGCGCTTCCATCCAGCGGACCATGGTCGGCGCCGCAGATGACAGGCAGATGGCGGGCAGTGATGGCCGGCGCGGTTACTCGCCCAGGTCGGCCAGCACCTTGCGCGAAGGCGCAAAGAAGGTCACGCCGGTGGTGGCGGTGGAGAAGTCGAGAATGCGGTCGTGCAGCGGCGCAGGATTACCGATGAACATGCGCTCGAGCATCGTCTCGATCACCCACAGCCGACGGGTGTAGCCGATGAAGTAGGTGCCGTACTCGCCGCGGCCCGGATTGGCGAACGGCATGTTGTCACGCAGGATCTCGTGCTCGCCGTCGGCGTCCTCGATGGTGCACAGCGTCTTGTGCGACTTCTGCGCATCCGCCGGCGCATCGTCCAGCTCGATGTTGTCGTGCTTGGTGCGGCCGATGATCGCCTCCTGCGCCTCGGTCTTCTGTGCGCGCCAGGCATCGAGGTTGTGCAGGTACTTCTGCACCACCACGTAACTGCCACCCGCGTGGTCCGGGTCCTCGTCACCAACGATGGTGGCTTCCGGCAGTGACAGCCCTTCCGGGTTGGCGGTGCCGTCGACGAAATCAAGCAGGTCACGGCCATCGAAGTAGCGGAAGCCGGCCACGTCATCCACCGTTTCCACTGCATCGCCGAAGGCCATCAGCAGGTTGCGCTCGAACGCCACGATCAGATCCATGGTGCGCGCACGGATGTGGTACAGCAGGTCGCCCGGCGTGGAGACGGCGGTATGGGTGGCACCCTTGATCTCGCGGAACGGCTTCAGTTCACGCGGCGGCGTGGTGCCTACCAACGGCTGCCACACGCGGTGGCCGATGGCCACGTTGCAGGTGAAGGTGCGTTCAATCTCGCGGATGGCGGTGTTCTTGATCAGGTCGTCGGTGCTGGCCAGCACCTCGCGCGCCTTGGCGATCGACGCCTCGTCATCCTTCACCTTCAGCACCAGGAACGCGGCCGAATGGGTCAGCGGTGCGGTGATCTGCTGCGGCTCGTTGTCGAGCGTGTGGTTGAGGGCGGTGATCGGTGCGGGCTGGGAGTTCACGGCGGTTCCTGCTGGCTTGAGGCGGGCGCATCGCGCAGGGCGATGTGCGGGCGATCATAGCCGAAGCCCCTGACCGGCGACGGAGCGGTTCTCAGTACGCGGTCGATGCTGCGTCCGTTTGAGACGGGAGCACGACGCTGCTAGCCTGCACCCATGAGGCCTGCGGCAGCGGCCGTCCATGCACTTCACGGAGGAAGAAGCCGATGTCCCACGCATTGATGCAATGGCTGCACGCACCCGTCGCAACCGTCGCCCTCGCACTGCTGTTGAGCACACCACTGCGTGCGCATGCCGCAGTCGAGGATCCCTTCTTCACCGCCCTCGACCGCTACAGCGCCGATGACTTCGGCGGATGCGCGCGGCTGCTCGGCGAGCTGTTGCAGCGTGGTAGCCGCTTCCCCGACGGTGGCGAACTGCTGCTGGTTGAATGCACCGCCGCTGCTGGCGACCGCAGCCAGGCAATGGACTACGTGAACCAACTGCTGCCCAGCGGACGCCTGTCATTCGATGATCTGCTGCACAAGGATCGGCCGGGCTTGAACGCCCTGCGTGTCGATCCGGCGTGGCCGGACATGCGGCGGCGCGTGGAGGCCGCCGAGCGGCAACGCCTCGCGCAGCTGGATGCGCCGCTGCGCAGGGAACTGCTGGAGCGCGCCGCACGTGACCAGGCCGCCCAGCATGTGGCCATCGACGCTGGTGGTGGCGACGCGTTCAAGGGCGTAGCACCGGTGGCCCAAGCCAATGCCGATTGGTTGAAGACCGTGATTGCCGACAAGGGCTGGCCAACCTATTCGATGGTCGGCCGTGATGGGGCCAAAGCGGCGTGGCTGATCGTCCAGCACGCCGATCACGATCCCGCGTTCCAGGCTGAGATCCTGCCGCTGGTCGAAGAGGCCGCCAGGGCCGGCGAAGCCGATCTTCCCGATCTGGCGCTGCTGACCGACCGCGTGCTGTTGGCACAGGGCAAGCCGCAGCGTTATGGCAGCCAGTTCACCACCGCCGGCGACGGCACGATGGCGCTGCGCCCCACCGAGGACATGGATGGCCTGGACGTACGCCGCCAGGCCATGGGGCTGCAACCGCTGGCACAGTACAAGACCACGCTGTCAGAGGCGTATCGCAAGCCGGTCCGCTAGCGCCGTATCCGCCAGGACGCATCACGGGTCGCTGCAGACGTAGTACTGCTGCGGACCGGTCCAGGCGATGCGCAGGCACGGCCCTTCAAGCAGGCCGCGGTCGCGAAGCCAGGCAAACACCTCCGCCGGGCACCATTCACGGCCGGCCGAGAACGCTACGCCGAGATCGCGCAGGCCAGCGAACAGACGAGCTTTGCCGATGTCGTCGCCCACTTCAGCACGCAAGGTGGGTGCCTGCCCCTGGAAGCCAAGGGCATGCAGCGCCACGAGCACGCCTGCGTCCAGCACCACCACCTGCACGGTGCTGCCGTCGGCCTGCTGCACATACGCGGGAATGGGGATCAGCATGCGGTGTACTCTTCCGGACTCGGCCCAGTATGCCCGGTCCGCGACGTGCCCCGGCACGTTTCAACCGACATCACTCCAGACCGCCAGCTCGTAGCCATCCAGATCGCGGAAGTGGAAGCGGCGGCCACCGGGGAACGCGAACACCGCCTGTACGACTTCGCCACCGGCAGCGATTACACGCTGCTGTGCACCGGCCAGGTCCGCGCAGTACAGGATCACCAGTGGACCGCCGTGCGCGCGCACCGGTGCGTCGGAAACGAAACCACCTTTCAGGCGGCCGTCGTCGAACTCGGTGTAGGCCGGACCGTAGTCGGTGAAGTGCCAGCCGAACACCTCGCCGTAGAAACGTTTGCTGCGGGCGATGTCGGCAACGTTGAATTCGATGTTGTCGATGCGGCGTTCGGCATCGTGGGCGGCTGCATGGCTCATGGCGTGGCTCCGTGGTTGGAACCCCAGCTTCGGTCAGCGCGGCACGGCGGTCTTGAACGAAACGGCCATCATCGGCCCCATTCCAGGCGCAGCTGCCGTGCGGTCGTGCTGGCAAGCTCGCGCGCCTCGCGGCTGAGATGGGCCTGGTCGGCATAGCCGGCCTCGACGGCCAGCATCGCCAACGAGTGCTGCGGTAGTGCGCGGCTATGACGCAGGAAACGTTGCAGGCGCAGGATACGCTCCAGCGTCTTCACCCCGTAGCCGAACTGCGACTGGCTGAAGCGCCGCAGGCTGCGCGGGCTCAGGCTCAGATGTGCCGCCATATCATCCAGCGTGGCGTTCCCACGGGCGAGCGCCTGGAACAAAGCGTGTGCGCGCTGCGCCGGAGTATCCAGCGCGGCCGCACCCATGCGCAGCTGCAGGCATTGCGCCATCCGCTGCAGGCGCTGCGCAGGCGCGGTGTCGCCGATGGAGGCCGCAACCTCTACCGCCCATCGCCCCTTCAGATCAGCCAGCGGTACCGCCTGGCCGATGATCTCGGCCATCGGCAGGCCCAATGCAGCCAACGCCTGCCCCGGACGGAAGCGTGCACCCAGTACCTGCGCACCGGGTGCCAGTGCCGGATGTGCAGCCACCCGGTCCGGACCGACCACGAACAGCGCACCGTCGCGCCACAGGATGTCCACGCAGCCATCGGGCAATACGGTGATGTGCCCATCGGCATCTTCAGGAAGCTGGCTCTGCCACAGCTGGCCGAAGTGACCACGCAACGGCGCAGGCGCCGGATGCTCCTGGTAGGTCGTGCCAGTACCTGCGAGGGAAGAAGGATCGCCCATGCCGCATTGTGGCGCCCCAGCGCCCATAAAAGTGAAGCCCGGCGCGAGGCCGGGCTTCGGTTGGCGTGTGGGAGAGAGAGAGTCACACGCCAGCACAACACGCACTAACGACAGGCGTTTGTTACCAGGTGAAGCGCGGGCCCACGAACCACTCGCGGTCGCCGGCCTTGGCCAGCTTCACTTCGCCACTCAGGCCCCAGTTCTGGTTGAACTTGGCGGTGGCACCGACGCGGCCGTAGAACTCGCCGTCCGGGTTGTAGCCGTGCTTCTTGCTGAAATCTTCGTAGCCGGCCATCACGTAGCCTTCCACGTACGGGTTGAACGCGGTGCGCACGCCCACTTCGGTGGAGTAGCCGTTGAAGTCAAGGCCGCGCTTCTCGTCGTACTTCTGGTAGGCAACACGGGCCACCAGGTCGGTGTTCGGTGCGATGCCGTAGTTGTAGCCGACACCCAGGCGCCACTGATCGACGTCATTCTTGAACTTGTCGGTCTCCTGCGCGCTGTAGTCGCCAAAGACGTGGAAGTTCGGGTGCACCGCAACGGAACCCTTCACCTTCCAGCCATCGGCGTCGCCGCCCTTGGCATCGGTGTTCACGTAGCCGCCTTCAACGTAGTTGTACGACAGGCCATCGGTTGCCGATGCAGCGAACGGCAGAGCAGCCAGAAGACCCAGGGCAAGCAGCGAATTCTTGTTCATCGGGACACACCTTTAATTATTTTGGTTTTGTCGGCCGCCCCCTGGGAGGGGGAGAGAGAGGAGGCGGTCGACAGGTGTGAATTATCCGTTAGGGGGTCTAATCGCCCCTGAATATTGAACTGACTGGTGTATAAATAAGGCTGGCGTTCAGGGAACTCCGCATGCCATTGCTATCAGCTTCGTGTAGGCGCAAGGCTCGACGCTTGATGCGAGCCCTGATCCTGATCGCCTCACCGATCGCCCTGCCCGCAGTGCAGGCAACCGAGCGCGTCGTTCCTGCCGGGCACGTCGTCGTGCAGACAGACGATGTCACGCGCTTTTTCCAGGTGCTGGATGCCAACCACGGACGCCCGAGCGCCGACGACCTGCAGCGCGGCTATCTGGATGCGGGTACGGATGCACTGCGCAGCTTCACCAAAAGCCGTATCGGTTCGATGGAGCGCCTTGCCCAGGCCCTCCGGGACAAACCCGCGTTGTTCGCAAAAGCGAGAACCTGCGCGACAGCATTGCCAACGATCCGCACGCGCGTCACCGCGGCCGTCGATCAGTTGGGCACGCTGTTGCCGTCTGCACGCTTTCCCCCGGTCACGGTGCTGGTGGGCCGCGGCAACAGCGGCGGCGTTACCACCGGAGAAGGTGTGGTCATCGGCCTGGAAGCGCTGTGCAACGCAGACTGGATGCAGGCCGATGTGGGTGACCGCTTCGTGCACCTGATCGCCCATGAATATGTGCACGTTCAACAGCGCGGCGCGAGCGTCGAAGTCGAGCAGCCCACCCTGCTCTATCAGACCCTGCTGGAAGGCGGCGCCGAGTACATGGGCGAGCTGATCTCCGGGCAACCGGCCAATGCGCATCTGCAGCGCTGGACGCAGGGCCGCGAATGCGCGTTGGAGAGTGAGTTCGCGAACGAGGCCACAGGCATCGATCTTTCGAAATGGCTCTACAACGGTCCTGGCGATGACGCTCGCCGTGGAGACCTCGGCTACTGGATCGGCTACCGCATTGCCCGCGACTACATTTCGCACGCACCAGACAGGACGAAGGCCATCATCGCATTGCTGGACGTGCGCCCCGAAACAGCTGCGTTACTGCTCAGCGCGAGCGGATGGCAACCCGCGTGTCCTGCCGGCGAACACACGGAAACGCGGACGTTGTGATACCCGCTTCATACTGATGAATTGGCAGTTCTGAACAGGCGCAAGGCGTTGCGCCGGTCTGGATCAGCTCGCCTGATCCCGCTTGTTAATGCAGGGTCAGAAGCGGGCTTCACAGTGCTTCCACGTACTCAAATTCCAGCTGAAAGCGCTTGGTAGCGCCGGGAACAAACGCCGCTATATTCCAGCTTCCCCAGACGAAGGAGGGAGTGCAATGAACCTGAACCCGCAACACATGAAGACGGCCCGCGCACTTGCTGTAGCGCTCATCGCCACCGTCAGCCTTGGCGCCTGCGCCTCATACAAGAACGAGTTTGCAACCATCAACTCGCGTCTCGATCAGCTCGACGTCAAGGTGCAGGGTGCTGCGCAGAGCGCGGAGTCCGCCAACCAGTCCGCACAGCAGGCCAATCAGCGCCTGGACCAGATCGAAGGCCGCGTCCAGCAGCTTGAAAGGGCACCTGCCGGCCGCAAGCCGCGCGGGTAATCGCTCCCTCACCGTTTGAATTGATCCACCTCTGTATCGGGAGCCAGTGGCCTTCGCCGGCCACTGGCATCCTTCCGACCAAGATTGCATTGCAAGGAGCCGTCCCATTCGTACTTCCTCCTCCCCTGCACGCCGCGCCCTCCATGCCGCACTGGCCGTGGCACTGGCCGTTGCGTGCAGCGGCGTAGCCAACGCCAAGGACAAGGACAAGGACGCGCCCACGCAACCGGTTGCCGCGGTCGATGAGCTTCCGCCCGACCAGAGCGTCTCCGAGACGGTGATCGAACTGGCCGGCTGGGTCGTCGCCAGCAAGGACAACCAGGGGTATCCGTTCGCGATCATGGACAAGGCGGCTGCGCAGGTACTGGTCTTCGGTGGAGACGGCAAGCTGCGGGGCGCGGCGCCGGCGCTGTTCGGTTCGGCCATCGGCGATCATTCCGCACCGGGCGTCGCCAAGCTCGCACTGAGCGCGATTCCCGGCCACGACCGCACCACGCCTGCCGGCCGCTTCATTGGCGGCTACGGCCCCTCCGACGATGCCGGGCGCGTGCTGTGGGTGGACTACGATTCCGCAGTCTCGATGCACCCGCTGCCGCCGGGCAGTCCGAAGGAAAAGCGCGCCGAGCGACTGGCAACGCCCACGCCGGACGACAACCGTGTCACCCACGGCTGCATCAACGTCTCGCCCGCGTTCTACGAGCAGATCGTGCAGTCCACGTTCGAGAAGGGCGGCGTGTTCTATATCCTGCCGGACAAGGATTCGATCGCGAAGACGTTCCCGGAATTCGCGCAGAGCCGGGGCGATGCAAAGGGCGAAGACGAGAAGGGCGCGCGGCGCGCGAGCAGATAGAACACGCTGACATGCTGCCTCGCGGTTTCTCCGCGAACAAGCCTGTCCAAGCACGATCAGAACCAACGGCACGCGTCTTCGCTGGGTGCCATCATTGGCTGATGCCGGCGTCTGGTCGATTGCAGACACCAGGCTGGCAGTCCCCTCTGCAATCACGCCGATATCGCCGGGCGACTCGGCCCTGTTCCGGCATCCGGCTGGCGGTGAAACATGTCGCACTACTATGTCCACAATGGCTACAGTGGCTGGTCCTACGGTACGCCAAGCAATCCCCAGCTGATCTCGCCGGAGGATGCTGCCAGGCTGATGAAGTCCGCTGGACTCAGTTCCATGCAGGTTTCCACCACCCTGCCACCCGCCCAGTATGCCGAGGCCGGAACCCGACTCTTTGACGTGACTGGCGGCAATCGATTCCTGTTCTTTGGTGACTACACCGAGTGTTTTGATGTCGACGCGGGGAAGGTCTCTTCGCCGCTCATCATCGACTGGACGGCGGTCTGACACTGTCGGTGTCCAACTGCGTTCTCGGCCCCGCCCTGTCGTCATCGGCTTGGTGCGGCACCCGTACGCCACGTCATCAACTTCGACCCATGTCGCATATTCCCCATGCTGCTACGGCCGTTGCGGCGCCTGCGTCTGCGACGGCTTAACAGCATGCAAGAATGCCAAAAGCGTCTTTGATCAAAAACTGTTTGCAACTCTTCTGATTGGCGTTGTGCAGCGACGGCGGTACAGATGGTGGGCCACCGGAAAATGGGTGGCCGGGCCTCGAAAACCCGTTAGATCACGAACGTTGTTTGCGCTTGCCAGCCGGCGTCACCCCGCGTGGCGCCGGCTGGCATTCCGTCTGCCGGCTATGGCGGGCGGAGCGTGGAGGCCTTGCGCCTGCCGGTCTTGTTCGTGATCTCCCGGTTTTCGAGCCACGTCTCCGCCCGCCACCTTTGCGTGGCGGCTACCGTCTGTCCTGCACGGAGCATTGCCATGACCACACCGGACTTCCCTCGCCTGCATCCACATCACTCGCCCGCCAATGCCGGTGAGCCGTCAGACCAGGCACCTGCGGCCGATCCGAACGCCTTCGTCGCCACGCTCCATCGCATCGGCAAAGGAGCTGCCGCCGATGGCCAGCCCTGGCCCGAACGTCATCAGATGCCCGGCCGGCGCATGGCGATGGGGGATGCGGACTGTGCCGTGGCGGGCCAGCGCGTAACGTTGGAACTGCTGCTGGCCGCCGAGCGTGTTCGGCAGAACGGTGCGGAGAGCGAATACGTGGGTGACCGCGTACTGGAAGGGCTGGCCATGGCCTCGCTGGCGTTGAACGCACAGATCGGCATGCGGATGCGGCCGGAAGGGTGATACCGGGAACATCGCCTGCTGTTGCGCCGGGCATGGCCCGGCGCTGCAGCGGGCACCACATCACTCGCAGAGCGCGCTGTCTTCCTTCAACGCGGCATCCTGCAGTGGCTGGCGTTGTTCGATCTGCTCACGTTGTTCCGCGGTCGGTTCGCCCAGCCACCACACACGGCAGCGCGCGGTAAGACGGCCGACCATCTTCGACTGATCGGGCGAATACAGCATCGCCAACGCGGTACCGGGGCAGTCGTGGGCCTGGCAGGCGGTATAGAACCACCACGGCTCGCCCTGCAGCACCACCAGTTCGCCAGGCCCGCTGGGCCCGCTCAACAGGCGTTCGCGCAGCGACGGAATCTCTTTGTCGGCGGATTCGGCCGCCGCCGTGTTCTTCATCAGGGCGTTGAACGCGGCCAGCACTTTCGGGTCCTTGCGGCCGCAGTCGTCCACGGTATTGCCGCCCACCAGGGTGAAGAAATGCGTCGCCAGCGGGTTGTCCGCGCAGGTGAGTTCGCCGCCGGCGCTCGGGTCTTCCGGTTCGCCTTCGTTGTCCCACACCGAAGGGTCCACGCCGTCTTCGATGGACGGCGCCTTCTCGACCACCGTTGCCGTGGCCGCAGGTGCTTCTGTGGCCGGTGCCGGTGCGGCGGGTGCTGCATCGGGTGCCGGTGCCTGTCCGCAAGCGGCCAGCAGTGCGACCGTCAGTGCCATCCCTGTGATTCGAATCTTCATTCCGTGTCCTTGTCTGATCTGCGGTGCCGGCGCCACGCGGGCGGCTGCGTGATTCTAACCAGCGGCGCGCTAGGATGGTTCGCCACTTCCCCTCATCGTCAGGGCTTGGATGCATGCGCCGCACACGACTCGCCGTGATCTTCTGCAGTGCCCTGCTGCTGGCATCGCCGGCCATCGCCCACGATGCTGAAGGCGCGAAACCTGCACAGCCTCTCCCGGATGCAGCCCTGCCCGCGCCGCTGGACCGCGTGCTGCGCGACTACGAGCAGGCGTGGCGGAGCGGCGATGCCAGGGCGCTGGCAGCACTGTTCGCCGAAGATGCTTTCATCCTGCAGAGCAACCAGCCGCCGGTGCGTGGACGCAGTGCGATCGAAGCCGCTTATGCCGGCCAGGGCGGCAGCCCGTTGCGGCTGCGTGCGCTGGCGTACTCGGTGGAGGGGAACGTTGGCTACATCATCGGTGCCTACACCTATGGCAACACCGTAGGAGACATCGGCAAGTTCACGCTGACGCTGAAGCGCGTTGGCGATGGACCCTGGTTGATCTTTTCGGACATGGACAATGGCAACGCGCCGCCGCGGGCGCGGTGATGGACGCCGCAGGTTCCGAGGTAGATCCGCGCCATGCGTGGATGGATCGCGCAGAAAAAACCCCGGCACGTGGCCGGGGTTTTTCGATTCACTTGAACAGCGTGTCCGGATATTCCGGCTTCTGTTCCCGCGCCAGCAATGCGCGCAGGCCTTCTTCAGGTGTCTGCTCGCCGTGCAGCACGGCACGCACGCGGTCGGAGATCGGCAGGTCGATGCCATGGCGGCGCGCCTGTCGCATCACTTCGTCGGCGGTCTGCACCGACTCGACCACCTGGCCGATTTCACGCACGGCGTCCTGCAGCGTCTGGCCACGGCCCAGGGCCAGGCCCAGGCGGCGGTTGCGCGACAGGTCACCGGTGCAGGTCAGCACCAGGTCGCCCAGGCCGGCCAGGCCCATCAGCGTTTCCGGCTTGGCACCGATCGCAGCGGCCAGGCGCAGCATCTCGTTGAGGCCACGGGTGATCAGGCCGGCACGGGCGTTGAGGCCCAGCTGCATGCCATCGGCCACGCCGGTAGCCACGGCCAGCACGTTCTTCATCGCGCCGCCCAGCTCGGCACCGACCATGTCGTCGCCGGTGTAGACGCGGAACGCCGGGCCATGCATCGCCTCGGCCACCGTCTGCGCGAACTCGGGCACGTCGCCGTGCACGGTGATCGCGGTCGGCAGGCCCTGGGTCACTTCCTTGGCGAACGACGGCCCGGTGACGACGGCCAGCGGCACGTCCTCGCCCAGCACTTCGCGCGCCACTTCATGCAGGAAGCGGCCCGAACCGGGTTCGAAGCCCTTGGTGGCCCAGGCCACGCCGGCACCGGCCGGGCGCAGCGGCGCCAGCGCGCGCACGGTTTCACCGAACGCGTGCGACGGGGTCACCACCAGGATCCAGGCCGCGCCTTCCACCGCCGACGCCAGGTCGGTGGTGGCACGCAGGCTGTCCGGCAGCGGGATGCCCGGCAGGTAGCGCGGGTTCTCGTGGCGCTGGTCGATGGCCTCGACCATGGCAGCGTCGCGCCCCCACAGCACGGTCGGGTGACCGTGCCGTGCGAGCAGGCTGGCCAGCGCGGTTCCCCAGGAACCGGCGCCCAGCACGGCGATCTTGTCAGCGGTAGTGCTCATCCGTGACGTCGCGGCAGGAATCAGGCGTTGCCAGCCGGCTCGGAGTCAGCCAGCGACGGTGCGTCGCCCTGCTCCTGGCGCTGGCGCAGGGTTTCTGCGTACAGGCCTTCGAAGTTGATCGGCTGCAGGAAGAACGGCGGGAAGCCGCCGGCCTGGATCAGGTCGCTGATCAGCTGGCGCACGTACGGGAACAGGATGTTCGGGCACTGGGTGCCGAGCAGCACGTCGATCGACTGCGGGTCCAGGCCGACCAGGCCGAACACGCCGGCCTGCTTCACTTCGGCCACGTAGGCGGTGCGCTCACCGGCCTGGCAGGTCAGGGTCACGGCCAGCACGACTTCGAAGGCGTTCTCGCCCAGGCGCTGCACCTGCTGGTTCAGGTTGAGCTGCAGTTCCGGCTGCACCTGGTCATTGAAGATGGTCGGAGCGTTCGGCGACTCGAAGGAGACGTCCTTGACGTAGATCTTCTCGACGGTGAAAGCAGGGCCGGTGGCGGCATCGACCGGCGCAGCGGCGCCGTTGGTGATCTCTTCGGACATTTCCAGTAACTCCAGGTGAATGCAATGAAAACGATGGTCGAACTACTGCGATGGGGGCGGGATCAGGCCCATACAAGGCCGGATCCGCCACCTGCGGCAATCAGTTGCGGCCCTTGACCAGCGGCAGCTCGGCCTGCTGCCAGGCGGGAATGCCGCCGTCGAGCACGTAGACCTTCTCGAAGCCGGCCTTCTTCAGCGCCTTGGCGGCGGTTTCCGAGGCGTTGCCGCTGCGGCACACCAGCACCACCGGCGACTGCTTGGCATTGGCCACCAGCTTGTTGTCCGGGCCGAAGGCACTGGCCTGGGCGTTGCGGCTGCCGGCGATGTGGCCCTTCTCGAAGTCACCGCTGGCCGACAGGTCGACCACCACCGTGCCGCCCGCGTTCATCAGCTGGGTCAGTTCGGCGGGCTTTATGCCCTTGAAGCCCCGGAACAGGCGGCGGATCTCGGTGACGATGATGGCCACGGTCAGGCCGACCAGGGCCGCGGACAGCATCGGGTTTCGGCCTGCAAAGGCCAGCAACTCTTCGTAATTCACTCAGGTCACGGGTCGATTAAGCGGGCGCCGATTGTCGCACAAGCCGGACGCGGCCCGTCACTGCCCCTTCCACAGGTCCGGCAGGCCGGCGGTCTGCCACCAGCGCTTGGCCTCCGGGTCCCAGCGCCAGCGCTCGACCACCACCACGGTGCGTTCGGCCTGGGTGTTCTGGTTGATCACCCCGATTTCGACCCGGCGCTCGACCTGGCCCCCGTCCAGCGAGGCGCTGCTGCGCTCGCGGTAGGACGACACGCGCAGCTGCGCGTAGCGGTTGAGCTCGAACTCGGTGGGCGGCTTTTCCTTGCGCAGCTTCGGGTCGAGGTAGCCGATGGCATCGTCCATGCTGCCCCAGCGGATGGTCGCCCCGTAGGCAATCTGGGTCTCTTCCAGCAGTTTGCGCTGCTTGCGGCTGAGGTCGTCGGCCGAGGCCACGGCGCTGGCCAGCAGCAGGGAACAGATCAGGAACTGGATCAGGCGGCGCATCGGTGGATTCCCCAGAACGTCAGCCTGCCATCCTACCCTTTGGCGAAGGCAACGAAGCGACCGCTGAACTCGGCGGCGGGCTTGCCATCGGCACCGGGCTGGGTGGCGATGATGCTGATGCGGGCCTTGCGGCGCTGGCGGAAGGTATTCAGGAAGGCATCCCAGCCGGTGGCTTCGGCCGCCTCGGCATGAGCGTGCAGGTCTTCGTAGACCGGTGCCAGATAGCGCAGGTTGCTGTCGGCCACGTAGACCTCGGCGTCGTGGCCGGCCAGACGCAGGCGCAGGCTGACCAGCGCCCAGCCGGACAGGGTCAGCACCGAGGCCAGGCTGCCGCCGAAGGCGTTGCCCTTGTCGTTGACGTTGGCGGCCAGCGGCGCGGTGATGCGCAGCACGCCATCTGCATAGCCGTCGAGCTGGATCTGCATGGCGCGGACCGCCGGCATGCAGTCCAGCACGTCCTGCAGGGCGGCCAACGAGGAAGTCAGGGCATCAACGGGCATTGGAGCAGCGACCACGACAACGAAGGGCCCGCATAATGCAGGCAATGGCCGACCATACGATACCCACTGGCGCCGCCAGTTCCGACGCGGGCTGGACCCTCGTTTCACTGCGCCCTCAGGGCCAGCATGTGGCGCTGCGCCGCGCCGTTGCTGGGCTGGGCGGGCATGTACTGGCGCTTTCACCGTGGCGGTTGCAGCGCCTGCACGGCACGCCAGTGGTGCGCCAGCTGCAACGCGCGCTGAACTGCGATCGGGTGGTGTTCACCAGCCCGGCCGCCGTTGCCGCGGCCGCTTCCCTGCTGCCGCTGGCCGAGGCGCAGCGCAGCCCGTGGCTGACCGTGGGCGAAGGCACCGCGCGCGCATTGCAGGCGCACGGCATCACCGATGTGCACGCACCGCAGCGGATGGACAGCGAAGGCCTGCTGGCGCTGCCGGTACTGGCGCACGTGCAGGGCCTGCGGATCGGCCTGGTCACCGCCCCCGGTGGCCGCGGACTGATTGCCGCGCAGCTGCAGGCGGCGGGCGCCACGATCGAACGCGCCGACGTCTACCAGCGCCGCCTGCTGCGCCTGCCGCCCCGCACGCTGGCTCGATTGGCGCATTCCGCGCAGCCGTGGGTACTGGCGGTGAGCAGTGGCGAAGCGCTGCAGCATTTCTGGCAGCAGCTTCCGCCCGCATTGCGGCAGCGATTGCAGGCGCGCGCGGCTGCGGTGGTGGCCAGTGATCGCCTCGGCGAACAGGCCCGGGCACTCGGCCTGCAACACGTTGTGCGTGCGGCCGGCCCCACCACCGCGCAGCTGGTGGCGGCTGCACACGCCACGCTCACCGTCCCGGCAGCGACCTGAACAGGGACGTGGGTCACGCTTGCCGCTGCCGTCGGCAACAGTGATGCTGTGCACAACGCGGCCTGCCGGCCCTCGACCGGCGACGTTGCCGACAAGGAAGCCCGATGAACGACACTCCGCCCGTTTCCCCGCCCCGTCGACCCGTGCGCTGGCTGCTGCCGCTGGCCGGTGTGGTCGTGCTTGGCGTGGGCGGCTATGCCGGCTGGTACGTCTGGCAGCAGCAACAAAGCGAACAGGCGGCGCAGGCACAGACCACCGCCGTGCAGCTGCAGGGCCTGGAGGCCACGCTGGACGCGCTGCGCCGCGACCAGCGCGCCAGCAGCCAGCGCCTGCAGGACGCAGCCGCCACCAACCGCGTGCTGCGCGACGAGATGCTGGGCCTTTCCCAGCGCAGTGCATTGCTGGAAGAGAACCTGGCCAAGCTGGCCGACAGCGCCAACCAGGGCCGCCAGGCGGTACAGCGCGATGAAGCCGAACTGCTGTTGACCCAGGCGGCGCAGCGCTTGAACTACGCCGATGACGTGGAAGGCGCGCGCCGCCTGTATGCACAGGCCGCCACCGCACTGGCCGATCTGCCTGACAGCGACGGCCTGAACCTGCGCCAGGCACTGGTACAGGAACGCGATGCACTGGATGCGCTGGGCACCGGCCCGCGCGTGCAATCGCTGCAGCGGTTGGATGCGCTGGCCAAGGCCTTGCAGGGCCTGCCCTCGCAGGTGAGCGGCAGCGCTGCGACCAACACCGCCAGACCGTGGTGGCAGTCCACGCTGGCACCGTTCGTGGACATCACCCCGAGCCGCCAGAATGGCCCGCTGACCGCCGCCGAACGCCGCAACGCCGACGACGCGCTGCAGCTGGAACTGACCCTGGCGCGCGCCGCGATCGAACGCGGCGACCGCACCGGCCGCGATACCGCACTGGAACGCGTGGAGCACTGGGCGCAGCGGCGCTGGCCGGATTCACCGGCCCTGCGCGCGCAACGTGCTGAACTGAAGGCCTTGCGCGAGCTTCCGCTGCAGGCCAGCAACAGCATTCTTGGCAGCACCCTGCAGCAACTGCGCACCCAGACCGACCGGAGGTAATCCCGCATGAAACCCCTGCAATCCCTGGTCGTGCTGTTGCTGGCCGTGGCCATCGGCGTGGTGGCCGCGCAATGGCTCGGCGCCGATGACCTCAACCGCTTCGGCGAAGTGACCCTGCGCTACGGCGGCTACGACTACCACAGCAACCTGCCGAAGGTGGCGCTGCTGTCGGTGATCGCGGTGCTGGTGCTGTGGCTGCTGTGGAGCCTGATCGCCGCACCGTTCCGTGCCTGGGGCCGCTACCGCCGCAAGCAGGGCCGGGTGCGCCTGATCGACGGCCTGCAGGCCTATGAGCATGGCCAGTGGCAGCGTGCGGAGAAGCTGCTGGACGGCGCCGCCAAGGATCCGGAAGTGAGTGCGGTGGCGCTGGCCAATGCCGTGCGCAGTGCACAGGCACGTGCCGATGGCCCCGCTGGCGAGGCGCTGCTGCAGCGCCTGGGTGAGAGCGATGCCACCCTGCAGGCGCTGCTGCGTGCAGAACAGCTGCTGGCGCGCGATCTGCCGGTGGATGCGATCAACGCGCTGGACGTAGCCGCGATCCAGCCGCTGCCGCCGCGTGGTCTGTGGCTGCGTACCGAAGCGCTGGCACAGGCCGGCCGCGCCCACGAGGCCTATGGCCAGCTGGGTGCACTGCGCCAGAGCAAGGTGCTGCCGGCCGACGCCAACAGCGAACTGGAAGCACGCCTGGCCGCACAGGCGCTGCTGGAAGCAGCCGACGTCAATGCGCTGGCCGCGCAATGGGAAGCCACGCCGAAGGCACTGCGACCGACCCCGGACGTGGTGGGTGCGTATGCCAGCCGTGCGGTGGCCCTGAACTGGGATGAGCCGGCGCTGCTGGCACTGGAACACGCTCTGGACCAGCGCTGGGACGATGAGCTGGTGGCCTTGTATGGCCGTCTGCCCGCCGAGCGCCTGGCGACGCGCCAAGCCAACCTGGCGCGCTGGCGCAACGTGCACGACAGCTCGGCCGCGCTGCGCCTGGCACAAGGCCGCGTGGCACTGGGCCAGCAGCAGTGGGATGCCGCCGATGCGTTCCTGCACGAAGCCATTGCCGCGGGCGCGGGTGCACCGGCATGGGAAGCGCTGGGTGAACTGTTTGCGCAGCGTGGCGATCATGCGCTTGCCGCGCAGTGCCTGGCCAATGCGCTGCGCCTGCAGCGCGGCGAGGACAGCGTGGAGCTGGTGCGCGGCACTGAAGCGCCGCTGCGTGCCACGGTGGAGGAGCAGCCGGTTACGGTGCAGCCGCCGGTGTATGACGCCAACGAAGAGCGCGACGAGTTCGGCAATCCGCGGTTGCCGTGAAGCGTGCCGACCCACGGTCGGCACCCACCGGAGCAAGAAAAAACGCCGCCCATCGGGCGGCGTTTTCATCTGTGGAACCCGGTAGTCGCCAACCTTGGTTGGCGCGCGGTCGCAGCGATCAGCGCTCGACGATCGCCACTACGCCCATGCCGCCGGCGGTGCAGATCGACACCAGCGCGCGGCCACCGCCGCGTTCGGCCAGCTGCTTGGCTGCGGTAGCGATCACGCGCGCGCCGGTGGCGGCAAACGGGTGGCCGGTGGCCAGCGACGAACCCAGCAGGTTGATCTTGTCCGGGTCGATGCGGCCCAGCGGTGCATCCAGGCCCAGGCGGGTGCGGCAGTAGTCCTCGCTCTCCCACGCACGCAGGGTGCACAGCACCTGCGCGGCAAAGGCTTCGTGGATCTCGTAGATGTCGAAGTCCTGCAGGGTCAGGCCGTTGCGCTTGAGCATCTCCGGCACCGCCACGGTCGGCGCCATCAGCAGGCCTTCGCCATGCACGAAGTCCACCGCAGAGACATGCGCATCGCGCAGGTAGGCCTGCGGCTCATGGCCGTGTGCACGCGCCCACTCTTCGCTGGCCAGCAGCACCGCGGCGGCACCGTCGGTCAGCGGGGTGGAGTTGGCGGCGGTGAGCGTGCCGCGGCCGGAGACCTTGTCGAACGCCGGCTTCAGCGTCGCCAGCTTTTCCAGCGAGGTATCCGGGCGCAGCATGTTGTCACGCTCGACGCCACGGAACGGTGCGATCAGGTCGTTGAAGAAGCCGCGCTCATAGGCCGCGGCCAGCTTCTTGTGCGACGACACCGCCCACTCGTCCTGCGAGTCACGCGAGATGTTCCATTCCTTGGCCATGTCCTCGCAGTGGTCGCCCATGCTCTTGCCGGTGCGCGGCTCGGCCACGCCCGGGAACTCGGGCTTGAGCTCGGAGAACTTGAAGCCAGCGGTCAGCGCGCGGATCTTGTCGCCAGTGCTCTTGGCACGGTTGGCGGCCAGCAGGCGCGCGCGCAGCTTCTTGCCGTAGACGATCGGCACGTCGGAGGTGGTATCCGAACCGCCACCGATACCCGATTCGATCTGGCCCAGCGCGATCTTGTTGGCGACAGTGATGATGCTGTCCAGCGAGGTGCCGCAGGCGCGCTGCAGGGTGATGCCCGGGGTCAACGGCGACAGGCCGGAAGACAGCGTGGCTTCACGGCCCAGGTTCCAGTCGCTGGAGTGCTTGATCACCGCACCCATCGCCACTTCACCCAGCTGCTGGCCATGCAGGCCGAAACGTTCGACCAGCGCGCCCAGCGTACGGACCGACATGCCGAGGTTGCCGACATCCGAATACGCGGTGTTCTGGCGGCAGAACGGAATGCGGACGCCACCGAGGATGGCGACGGGACGAGCGTTGGGCATGGAGATACCTGGCATGGATGAGGGTGTCTGCAACATGGCCTGCACGACGGAGCAGGCATAATGGAGCCAAGTGTAGCTGCCGCCCTGTGATGGGCCAACCGTGGAACCATGAGCAAACCCGACCCCGCGATGAATGCCCTTGGCGTGCTGGCCCTGGAACTGGCCGGCGGCGAAATCCCCCGCCAGGCGGTGCTCAGCGCTGAACAGGCCGGTGAACTGGCCGAACGCGTCGGCCGTGACCTTTCCAAGCTGGTGCCGCAGGTGGCCGAGCTGGACCTGGTGTTCGCCGCCGCCCATTTCGACCCGGCCGAAGTACTGCGCCCGGGCTGGCCGATCCATCGCCGCCTGGAAGAACTGCAGATGCGTGCCCCGGGCCGTAACCAGGGCCCGCGCCTGCTGGCCTTCGGTACCGATGCCAACGGTGACGTGCCGCTGCCGTTCCAGGCCGATGCCAGCCTGGTGGGCGGTGGCCTGCGCGTGGTGCCGTTCCTGCTGACCGGCAGCGACGTGGCCACCACCAACGCAGTGGCCAATGCGCTGGAAGAAACACTGCTGGCCAACGGCATGGCGCATGCCGATACCGCATTGATGGCGCAGAACACCTTCGGTGCGCGCATCGAGCATGCGCGCTATTTCACCGTGAACGACCTGGCCGCGATGATGTCGATGCAGTACGACAACCAGGGCCTGGCCGCGCTGTGGCCGCTGATCGAGACCGCGATCATGGCCCCGGGCGAGGACGAATGGCTCAACGCCGCGCCCGAGCCGCTGCTGCGCTACACGCACGGCGAGGCACGCATGGCGCTGTTCGATCCGGCCGGCTGGTGCGCCCACTACAACCACGGCAAGAACGACTGTGACCGCCTGAAGGGCATCTACGAGCAGTTCCTGATGCGCCAGCGGCAGATGGCCGCGGTGCTGGAAGCGCACGGCGTGCCGGTGCTGTTCGTGCACTGCGAGGCCGGGCAGGACGCGCGCGAGTTGCTGGCGCGCTGATCCGGGTGGCCTGTTGGTAGTGCCGGCCGCTGGCCGGCAACGTCCGGATCTGCGATTGCCGGCCAGCGGCCGGCACTACCGATCAGGAAAAACGCCGGCTTGCGCCGGCGTTTTCCATTTCCAGCAGAAATGGCCGCAGTGCTGTTCGTGCACTGCGAGGCCGGGCAGGACGCGCGCGAGTTGCTGGCGCGCTGATGCGGGTGGCCTGTTGGTAGTGCCGGCCGCTGGCCGGCAACCTCCGGATCTGCGATTGCCGGCCAGCGGCCGGCACTACCGATCAGGAAAAACGCCGGCTTGCGCCGGCGTTTTCCGTTTCCAGCAGAAATGGCCGCAGTGCTGTTCGTGCACTGCGAGGCCGGCCAGGACGCGCGCGCTGCTGGCGCGCTGAAGACGGGTAGTGCCGGCCGCTGGCCGGCAACGTCCGGATCTGCGATTGCCGGCCAGCGGCCGGCACTACCGATCAGGAAAAACGCCGGCTTGCGCCGGCGTTTTCCATTTCCAGCAGAAATGGCCGCAGTGCTGTTCGTGCACTGCGAGGCCGGGCAGGACGCGCGCGAGTTGCTGGCGCGCTGATGCGGGTGGCCTGTTGGTAGTGCCGGCCGCTGGCCGGCAACCTCCGGATCTGCGATTGCCGGCCAGCGGCCGGCACTACCGATCAGGAAAAACGCCGGCTTGCGCCGGCGTTTTCCATTTCCAGCAGAAATGGCCGCAGTGCTGTTCGTGCACTGCGAGGCCGGGCAGGACGCGCGCGAGTTGCTGGCGCGCTGATGCGGGTGGCCTGTTGGTAGTGCCGGCCGCTGGCCGGCAACCTCCGGATCTGCGATTGCCGGCCAGCGGCCGGCACTACCGATCAGGAAAAACGCCGGCTTGCGCCGGCGTTTTCCATTTCCAGCAGGAGCGCTCTTACGGCGCCTTCTGGATCACTGCGCAGGCCAGGCGCGCGCCGGCGTTGCCGGTCGGTTGGGTCTTGTAGTCGTCCGCATCGGCGTGGACGATCAGGCCGCGGCCGATGATGTCGAAGTCATCGCCCTTGCCGATGTTGACGTTGCTCGACACCGGGCCGTCGATGGTGGCCACGCCCTTGTCGTCGGCCTTGATGTTGGGCATGTCGCCGCCGTGGTGCGGATCGGTGGCCACATTGCCATGATCCTGGTGACCCGGGTTGAAGTGGCCGCCGGCGCTCATGCCGTCCGGCGCGCTGCAGTCGCCCTTTTCGTGGATGTGGAAGCCGTGCTCGCTGCCCGGCTTCAGGCCACTGATCTGGCCGGTCACGTGGACCTTGCCGTCGACCACCTTGAAGGTAACGCTGCCCTTGGCCTCGTTGCCCTGGGTCGGTGCCAGCTCGGCGGTGGCCGACGCATCGGCCGCCGGGGCGGCAGCAGGTGCCGGGGTTGCAGCCGGTTCGGTGGTTGCACCCTCGGCCGGCGCGGCCGGCGGGGTTTCAGTCTGCGGAGCGGCCGGCTGCTGGCCGCAGGCCGCCAGGCCCAGCGCGGCGATGGCCGCAAACAGCGAAGTGTGGATCAGACGCATTGGAATCTCTCCCTGGATGAAGCCTGCGGTGATCAGCGGACAACCCGGATCACGCCACAGGCGATGCGGACACCGGCATTGCCGGCGGGCTGGCTGCGATAGTCGTCGGCGTTGGCATGCACGACCAGTGCACGTCCGGCGATATCGGTGGCGGCGCCTCCGCCAAGGGTAACGCCCTTGAGGTGGATATCGACGTTGGCGCGGCCCTGGGCATCGGCACGCAGGTTGTCCATGTCGCCCAGGTGGTGCTTGCCGGTGCCGGCGCGACCATGCGCGGCGCCACCGGGGTTGAAGTGGTTGCCGGCACTGCTGGCATCCACCGCGCTGCAGTCGCCGCGCTCGTGGATGTGGAAACCGGCCTGCTGCATCGGCTGCAGGCCACCGATCAGGCCGGTGATGTGGATGCCACCGGGCTCCACCATCAGCGCGATGCGGCCACTGACGATGCTGGCCGAGGCCGGCGACAGGTTGGCCTCGCCCTGTTTCGCGGCGCTGACCACGGTCGGCGGCGGCGGGGTGGGCCCGGCCTTCTTCGGTGCGCTGCCACAGGCAGAGAGCAGCACGGCGGCGGACAACGGCAGGATGGCAAAGGACAGACGCATCGAAGACTCCTTGCAGGTGACACTACGGACGGCATCGTCCATGAACGATCAACGGTTCGGCAAGCGGGCGCGAGGATCGCGTGCAGGGACCGTTCAATGGCCCCCGCGGCGGCGCCCGGCGCCCAGCTTGCGGGTAAGGGTATTGCGACCGAGACCCAGGCGGGCAGCGGCTTCGGCACGGCGGCCGTGGGTGATCTGCAGCGCGGCCTCCAGCAGGGCATGGTCGACCCGCTCGCGCACCTGCGCGTGCAGCCCTTCCACGCCTTCGGCCAGCTGACGGCGCGCCCATTCGGCCAGCAGCGCTTCCCACTGGCCCGGATCGGCTGCGCTGGCACTGTTGCGGCGGCCCCGCGCGCGGTTCAGCGCGGTATCGACATCGGCCACGCCGATGGTGTCGGCGGCGGCCAGCGCAGCCATCCGCCAGCACACGTTCTCCAGCTCGCGCACGTTGCCCGGCCAGTCGTGTTCGCGCAGCGCCTGCAGGGCCGCAGCGGTGAGGCGCTTCGGCGGCGTATCCAGCTTGCGCGCGGCGGCCGCCAGGAACGTGCTGGCCAATTGCGCGATGTCCTCGCGGCGCTCGCGCAGCGGCGGCAGCTGCAGGCGCACCACGTCCAGGCGGTGCAGCAGATCGGCGCGGAACTTGCCCTGCGCGACCAGGCCTTCCAGGTCCTGGTGGGTGGCGGCCACCACGCGCACATCGACGCGGATCAGTTCACGGCCACCGACGCGGAAGAACTCGCCCTGCGCCAGCACGCGCAGCAGGCGGGTCTGCAGTGGCAACGGCATGTCACCGATCTCATCCAGGAACAGCGTGCCGCCGTTGGCCTGCTCGAAGCGGCCGATATGGCGGCGTTGCGCACCGGTGAAGGCACCCGCTTCGTGGCCGAACAGCTCACTTTCCAGCAGTTCGGCCGGAATCGCGGCGGTATTGAGCGCGACGAACGGGCCCTGCGCACGCGGCGATTCGCGATGCAGCGCATTGGCCACCAGTTCCTTGCCGGTGCCGGTCTCGCCGGTGATCAGCACCGCCAACGGCGCCTGCGCCAGGCGGCCGATGGCACGGAACAGCGCGCGCATCGGCGGGGTATCGCCCACCAGTTGCGGCGGCTGGTCGCTGGGAGTTTCAGCTGCGGGGCTGGGGGCAGCCAATGCCGGCGCCACCGCCGGCAGCACACGCTGCGCCAGCGCCACCGCGTCGTCCAGGTCGAACGGTTTGGACAGGAATTCATGCGCGCCACCGCGGAACGCACCGGCCGTGCTGGCCACATCGGTGTAGGCCGACATCACCACCACCGGCAGCTGTGGCAGCGCGGCCTTGAGCTTGTCCAACAGCACCAGGCCATCGTCGCCGGGCATGCGCACATCGGTGAACAGCAGCGCCGGCGGCGGGCCTTCGCTCAACGCCTGCAGGGCGGGAGCGGCACTGTCGAAATCGACGACCTGGTAGCCGGCTTCGCGCAGCGCGGTACACAGCACGAAGCGCACGGCACGATCGTCATCGACCACCCAGATGCGCTGTGCGACGGTGGAAGGTTCAGACATCGCGCGGGGCCTCCTCGGCCGGGGCGGCGCCGCTGATGATCGGCAGCAGCAGGGTGAACACGGTATGGCCCGGGCGCGAACGGTAGGTCAGCGTACCGCGATGCTCGCGCGCGACCTGCTGGGCCAGCGCCAGGCCCAGGCCAGTGCCTTCGGCGCGGCCACTGACCAAGGGCAGGAACAGGTGCTCGGCCAGCTCCTCGGGCACGCCACGGCCGTCGTCGGCGATCTCCAGGCGCAGCGCCAGCGTGTGCAGCTGCTCGGCGATGCGCACGCCATGCTCCACGCGGGTGCGCAGGGTGATGCTGCCGGCGCCGGCCTGGATCGCATTGCGCACCAGGTTCCACACCGCCTGGGTGAGGCGGTCGGCGTCGCCGTGGAATTCGGGAATGCTGGGGTCGTAGTCGCGCTGCAGGCGTACCGCCCAGCCGGCCTCGTTCTCGGCCAGGCGCAGCACGCGTTCCAGCGCGGCGTGGATGTTCAGTTCGGCATGCGGTGCAGCCGGGGCCGGCGACAGCAGCTGGTCGAGCAGGCCGTTGAGGCGCTCGATCTCGGAGCCGATCAGTTCGATCAGCTCACGTTCGCTGGCGTCGCGCTGGGCCGCGCGGCGGGCCAGCAACTGGGCCGCGCCCTTCAGCCCGGCCAGCGGGTTGCGCAGCTCGTGGGCCAAGCCCTTCAACGCCGCACTGAGCGCGCTGGGCAGGGCCTGGGTCGGGTCCAGCCCGGGGAATTCATCGACCGGATGCGCCTCCAGCAGCCAGCCGCCATCGTCGCGGCGGCTCATCCAGCCCTCGGCGAAGCGCGGCGCCTCGCCGGGCACCGCCAGCGCCAGCCGGTTCAGGCGCAGGCTGTCGCGCTCATCGCGAGCCAGGAAATGGGCCAGTGCCTCGCCCTGCACTTCCAGTGCGGCCAGCGGCCGCCCCAGCAGGCGCCGGACGCTGACGCCCAGCCAGCGGGCGAAGGCCGGATTGCAGCCGGCGATGCAGCCATCGGCCCCGGCCCAGGCCAGCGGCGTGCCGAGGGCATCGAGGGACGGTGGGGGCGCGGGGTCGGACATTGCACCAATGTAGTGCAAAACGCGGATCCGGGGTCGGATCCCTTTCCGTCAGGAAAGTGGACGCTTTGGCAAAGTCAGTGCTGTAGGCACCAACTATGGCGAATCGCATGAGTACGAACTATGCCGAACTGTAGTTTCAGGGTGGGTTCCCAGATTCGACAGTTCAGGGAACTGCGGAACCAGCTGAGAGCGTACGCCTGTTTGGCCAGCCAAGAACGCATTCGTGAGAATGAAGCGTTAAGACTAGCGGGCCATCTTAGGTGCCGAAGGCTAGCGCCCTTGCTCAGGCCCTCAGATTGCCTCGGTTGCCGCTTCCGCAGCCTCGAGGCACTATCTAGTGGCGGCTGGCTTGGCTGCATGGAAGGCGCTCAGGGGGAGCGAAGATATGCGCTTGGAAGCAATCAGCATTACCAACTTTCGTTGCTATGGGGATGAGATCCGGGTCGAACTGGACGACTTGACTACTTTTGTCGGCCGGAATGACATCGGCAAGTCAGCGATTCTGGAAGCGCTAGAAATATTCTTCAACGCAGACGTGGTGGCCATGGAGCAGGGAGATGCTCATGTTCACAGCGTAGACAAGACCGTTTCGATCACGTGTGAGTTCTCGGAGCTTCCGCCAACACTGACGTTAGACGCGGGGGCAGATACCACGTTGGCCGATGAGTATCTTTTGACCTTGGACGGCCGGCTGAAAATTCGTAAAACCTACGACTGCACCAGCAAGAAGCCATCCGCAGAAGTGCTGGTGCTTGCGTTTCACCCCACTGCGGCCAATTACGACAACCTGCTGGAATTGAAGGAGAAGGAGCTCCAGAAGAGGGTGAAAGATCTTGGCTTGGCGGTTGCATTGAAGGGCAACCCTGGCATGCGCCGCGCACTTTGGGCGGCCGCTGGCGACCTCAAGCTTCAAGAGGTCGCAATCGCGGTCGGCAAGTCCAAGGAGGACGTCAAACGTATCTGGGACCAGATTGAGCCTCACTTGCCGATGTTCGCTCTCTTCCAAAGTGATCGGAGCAGTCGGGACTCGGACAGCGAGGTCCAAAGCCCGATGAAGGCAGCCGTCGCTGCTGCCATTGCAGAGGTCCAAGATGACATTGCTCGAATCCAAACAAAGGTTCGCGAGAAGGCCGAAGAGATTGCGAAGAACACGCACAGAGCTTTGACCACGATCGATCCCAACCTTGCCAGCGAACTTACACCAGAGTTCAGCCCTCCCACCGCCGCCAAGTGGCAGGGACTGTTTTCGCTCGGCTTGAGCACCGACGATGGCATACCGTTGAACAAGCGAGGCAGCGGCGTCAGGCGGCTTGTGCTGGTGAGCTTCTTCAAAGCCGAAGCGGAGCGACGGCTCAAAACCAGCACCAAGCGCAGCATCATCTACGCGATCGAGGAGCCAGAGACGGCTCAGCACCCCAGCAACCAACGGATTCTCATCGACTCCTTCAAGGTGTTGTCAGAAGACCCCGGCTGTCAGGTCATATTGACCACTCACAGTCCCGGATTTGCCTCGGCGCTACCCCAGCAGAGCATTCGTTACATCTCTCGCCACTCCGACACGAAGAAGCCGCAGGTTGAGTCGGGGGTCGACGTGTTCGGTAAGGTGGCTGAAGCATTGGGCGTAACGCCTGACAGCCGGGTCCAGGTACTAGTGTGCGTCGAAGGTCCAACCGATGTACTAGCCTTGAAAGCCCTTTCCAAAGCGCTCCACGAGGTCGACTCCAACCTGCCAAATCTTTCATCCGATGAACGACTTGCATTTGTTGTCCTAGGCGGTGGAACGCTGGAGCACTGGGTCAATCACCACTACCTGCGGGGCCTAGGCAAGCAGGAGGTGCACATCTACGACGGCGATGTCCCGGCATATGCCCTAAGCGCGCAGCAGGTCAATGACCGTGGGGACGGGTCATGGGCTGTCGTCACAACCAAGCATGAGATTGAGAGCTACTTGCACAAGGACGCAATTGCGCTCGCGTTCGGATTTGAGATTGAAGTCACTGATCACCCCATGGCGGGCAAAGCTGTTCCAAAGGTCTTCGGGGAGGCTTTTGTCGCCCACGCTGGCGTAGGCAGTCCGCTTAAAGACTCCAACGCCAAGAGAAAGTTGGCTCAGCATGCGTTCCCTTGCATGACAGCAGCCATGTTGGAAGAGCGTGATCCCGATGGCGAAGTTCGTGGTTGGATGCGTCGGCTAGGCGAGATGTTGGCTTAAATGCCCCTTTGGGTCGGAAACTGGCCTTCGTTACCCCCGATAAGAGTCCGTAGATCCAGAATTGGATATCTGCTCCCCAAGCCTAAGCTTTGGCAAATGCCCCCTTCCGGCCAGAAGCGGACACGCGGTGAGGGCGGGCCTGTCTACTGCATCCTGTCAAATTCAGTGTGGTGTGGTGTTGGCCGGTTAAGCCGCTAGACTTGTCACGTCTATGGAGGGGAGGGCTATGGCTGGCTTAGTCGAAATCTTGGTTCTTATACTCCTTAGTGTGGTGCTGTTCTATGTCGTGGCGTCCAGGGAGCGGGTCATCCGAGAACTGCGCGATCAGGCAAGTCAGCAGGGCAGGGATATCGCCGCGTTGCGACAGGTGATGGATGCAGTTGCGGATAGGGTGCTTCTCAGCCGCGAGCAACGTCGCGTCAAGTGGTTTGACGAACTGCCACCTCTCGCATTGGAAGACTTCAAATCACTCACTACGGGAGCCGAGCGCGAGCTGATCTTGGCGTGCGGGGGGGGCGATGACGCTGAAGTCCTAGGCTTGCACTACCGGCATGCCCACCTTGAATTTCGTTCGGATGGGGAAAAGGATGCGGTTGCCCACGGTTTCGCCCGCGAATGGGCGAAGGCTGAGACCGACCGTCCTGTTAAGATCTATTTGAACCAGTACGCGCTGACTTCCAAGATTGTTGGATTGAATCAAGATGGCTTCGTTAAGATCGCGCCGTACCGTGCGCGGCTTCCCGAATGAGTACATTGTCCGTTGATGAAGAGCTGGCGCTATTGCTAGCCGAACTTGAGAGAGCGAACGGCGGAAGCGTCGATTTCGATTGGAGCGAGGAGTTCGACTTCCCGAGCTTTGTAACAACAACCAATGGTCAGCAGTGTCACTTCACTCGATCAGCGCTCGCAAGCCTGCACAGGTTGGCGAGGTTGCTCCATAAAAGTAGAAGTCCGTCGGCCACACGAATTGAACTTCCAGAATTCACCAAACAATTGCGGCGCGTGACTGCAAATGCGTTCGCTGATGGTCTTTTGAGTCGCGACGACGAGCAGTTATTGCGCGCAAGCAAGCGAGTACTGAAGAATATTTTAGACACGAGCATCGAAACTGCAGCAGGACGCGTTACGCACTATTTTCCAGCATGGACGACGGGTTTCGTAGCGAATAAGTATTTCTCACTTGGCCCACTTATCATCACCGATATTCGAGGCTGGCTGAAGTTGGTGGAGATATACTCCGGCATTGACGATGAAGTCCTCGATCCGACTTGGAAGGACGCTCTCCTTGGTAGTGCGCCTCGACCGAGCGCAAGTCGCACAACAAATTTATTGCATGAAATCGAGGAGGCGCTCGGCACCTGTGACGCAGTGATCGTCGTCCCCGTGGTCGGCTTTGAGATGGAGTACTCCCGCAAGTTGGCCAGGATCGTCAGCAAGACCTGTCTCGACGCCGTTTCTCTGTTGCATCAGAGTATCGAGGTGTTCCAGCGCCAGAGTCTTTACGATGAACGTTTGAGTCCATTGGACAGTCGTACGCTGTTTGAGGTTGACGGATATCTGGAAATCTCAGGCAAGATGAATCTGCGCCATAAAATGGGACCACGCCAAAATTCGTTCGTGACAGAGGAGGTCAACAGCCATCGGAGGGCTATTGAAAAGGTAGTGGACGGCCTGTTGAGCGAACGCACTGCAACGCATCCAAAGTTGTCTGCACGATGGGCGACGGCACTCAACTGGTTTGCCGAGGGATGCAGAGAGCCTGACGATGCGGTAGCGCTGGCGAAGATCGGTACGGCTCTCGATGTCCTCTCGTACGTCGGTAAGAAGGAAGGCATTATTCAAATGGCATGCAATTTCATCAATGCCGAACGAGGCAGTGTCGTTACGTCCGGGGCGCTCAGCATGACTATGGAGGGTCTCATCAAGCGCATTTACGAATATGGACGCTCTCAAGTGCTGCATGGCAACCATGTTGACCGTCTCAAGTCATTTGCAGACGATCGGCGTGTCGCTTCTCAGTTGACTGGGCACGTGCTGCGTGAAGCCTTGATCCGCTTTGGGAAGTACGAAGGTGCAGACGCCGATGATGCGTTTCGGGCAATGCCGTCGCGAGACTAATGATCTTCTTCTAGAAGTGAGTTGCGATTTCGCACATGCCTCTCGATGAAAGAAGCCACTCATCCTATTAAGAACTAGCTCCCAGTTTCGGGGTGTTTTTCAAGCTGCAGGCGCATCTGTTCAACAATGGTCTCGATGATGGCCTCATCGTTCAACTGGCCCTTAAAGTCCATTGCCTCAGTATTGTCTAAGAAAGCTCTTGCCACCATCGCGAATCGCCCTGGATCCGCCTCGATTCGCTTTAGTAAGCGAATAAAACCCTCCCCTCGGCGGAGGAAGTCCGCATTTAAGTACATGCATGCAGAGGCAATTTCCTCGTTAATAGTATTAATTGGAGCGCTGAAAGAGCCGTCCTTATAGTCTACGTACAACCCTGTGTTTTTTATTTCGTTCATTTCCTTGTGAAATTTGTCCTGGAACTTTTTGAATTCCGCGCGGGCGGCATCCCAGTCGCGACACTCGCGTGCAGATCGTTCTTCGTCCGTTGGCTCTGCGTTGTACGCGTTTGCGTGGTTCTTTACTTTGTGGTCGCGAAAGCTCCTCGTGAGCTGAGCCTCATTGAAGTCGTTCCCTGTGAGGATCGATACAACCGCGCCACCTAAAATGTCCACTTTAGAACACTCCTCCATCGAAATTTGGTGGAGTGTAGCGGCGCGGGCGAAGGCACCGCTTTTCCCAAGAGTCTGTGCCTCCGAGTACAGAGCGATAGCATTCGTGTGGATCAATTCCGCGCCCACGATCAAGCTCTGCATGCGCGACATCGTGTCCTTAGCAACGGTCATGTTCTAATCTTTTAGGTTGGCAAGTCGCTTGGCGACTGAATAGTACATGAGTGGCTCCTCGCGCAAGAGAGGAAGATAAGCAGGTGTCCCAACAAAGCAAGAAGCTTTGGCGCACATAAAGCTGTGCAATAAATCGCACAGGATGCAGTGCGCAGCCCCCTCTCGGGGTGTCTGCTTTCGGCCATAAGCAGACATCCACCCCATCCCTGATAAACATCCCTAGGCCGCAGCAGACCTCGAGCCTGCTGCGGTCAATTGGTTTTGGGGCAGACTACGCCAATGGCCTAAATTCCCCTAGGTCAGTGAGTCTAGCTCGTCCCTTCTAGGACGCCTTAGGCCACTTCAAGTTGATGCATCGTCCGCACAGAAAATCCCATGCATCGCGCCCAGCAGTGCTGCAACGCGCGGGTCTGCCATGCGGTAGATGATCGACCGCGATTCCCGCCGGGTCGCTACAAGCTTTCGTTGGCGGAGTTCGGCCAGTTGCTGGGAGAGCGCCGGCTGTCGAATGCCAGTTGCGTCCTCAAGTCCGCCCACCGTCATTTCACCTTGCGCGAGCTGGCATAGCAGCAACAGGCGCGAGGGGGTGGCCATGAAGCGCAGCAACTCGGCCACTTCGGGCACGCGCTCCTTCATCGTGGCTAGGTCAGACGGGCTGAATGGGGGGCTGGTCACAGGCAATGGCAACTTGGGCGGCTGAGGTGATGCGAACACCATGGGTAACCCGTTCAATCTAGCATGTTTCAATAGTTGCACATATTACGTAACTATGTAATTCTCAGGCCACGAAGCCTCCTGGAGCCAGTCATGATCCCATCCGTAGAGACAGACGCCCCCCTGGAGCAGGCTGTGCGCCTAGTCAGCGATGCGCGTGCCGGCCTGCTTCCCTCGCCTTCCGTGAAGACGTTCTTCGATCCTGCTACGTTCACTGCCAGCCACGTCGTACGCGATCCAACGTCTTCAGCGTGCGCCATCATCGACAGTGTCCTGGACTTCGACATGGCCGCAGGCCGCACGTCCACGTCCTCCGCATCGGCGTTGGTGGACTACGTACGTGCCGAGCGCCTGCAGGTTCAATGGTTGCTGGAAACCCACGCGCATGCCGACCACCTGTTCGCGGCTCCATGGCTGCAGGAGCAGGTGGGAGGCGCGCTGGCTATTGGCGAACACATCACCGCAGTCCAGGAAACCTTCGGCAAGGTCTTCAACGCCGGCACTGCATTCAAGCGGGATGGCAGCCAGTTCGATCGCCTGTTCGCCGACGGTGCCTCCTTCCGCATCGGTAATCTGCAGGCGATGTCGCTGCACGTGCCAGGCCATACCCCCGCTTGTCTGGCGTACGTGATCGGCGACGCCGTATTTCCTGGAGACACGCTGTTCATGCCGGACTACGGCACCGCCCGATGCGACTTTCCAGGTGGCTCGGCGCGCCAGTTGTATCGCTCGATCCAGCGCCTGCTGTCCCTGCCCGACGCCGCCCGCGTATTCCTGTGCCATGACTACAAAGCCACCGGCCGGGACCATTTCGCATGGGAAACAACCATCGGTGCCGAAAGGACAACAAACATGCATGTGCACGAGGGCGTGAGTGAAGCCATGTTCGTGGAACTGCGGGAGGCTCGTGATGCCACGCTTCCGATGCCACGGCTGATCCTGCCGTCAGTGCAGGTCAACATGTGCGCCGGCCATCTGCCCGAACCCGAAGAAAACGGCGTGCGCTACCTCAAGCTGCCGGTGGACCTGCTATGACGCTCTCTCATCTGGCCTGGTATTGGCCGCTCGCTGGCGGTGCCATGATCGGAACAGCGGCCGGAGCCTATCTACTCCTTCTCGGGCGCGTTGCTGGCATCTCGGGTCTGCTTGCCAGGACACTGGGCATGCCGGGTGACGGCGGACGCAGCAGTGCTGCCCTGTTCCTGGCGGGACTTGCCCTGGCGTCAGGCTTGGCAATGGTGGCCAGGCCCATACCCCTGCCGGCGCTCTCCGCAAACGGAGCAGTGGTATTGGTGATTGCCGGACTGCTGGTGGGTTACGGAACTCGCCTTGGCGCTGGCTGTACCAGTGGGCACGGTGTCTGCGGACTAGGCCGGGCATCGCCGCGTTCGGTGGTGGCGACCTGCGTGTTCATGCTCGTGGGCATGGCCACGGCAACCCTGGTACAGATTGCGACCGGAGGCCCGGCATGATCCGTCCTGCCGCGTTCCTGTGCGGCGCACTCTTCGGATTGGGCCTGGTCGTATCCGATATGGCCAACCCAGCCCGCGTGCTTGCTTTCCTGGATGTGAGCGACGCCTGGGACCCCTCCCTGGCCCTGGTCATGCTGGGCGCACTGATTCCTTCCGGCGCAGCCTACCTGTGGATACGCGCCCGAGGAACACCACTGCTTGCCGCATCGCTGCACATTCCCACCCTTCGCATCATCGATCGGCGCCTGGTCATTGGTGCGGCGATATTCGGCCTGGGTTGGGGACTGGCTGGCGTGTGCCCCGGCCCAGCCATTGCGTTGCTGGGAACCGGCCAGCCCTTCGCGATCATCTTCGCCACGGCAATGATCGCTGGTGTGCTCCTGCATGGCCTCATTCATCGCCCCACTACAACTACGGGACAACCATGAACCTCAAGCCACTATCTGCCAGCCTCAAGGTGTCCGGCCAGCTCCTGCCAGGGAATATTGAAGCCCTGAAGGAGCAGGGCATTGCGAGCGTGATCTGCAACCGGCCCGACGACGAACAGCCGGAGCAGCCCAGTCACCATGCGCTGCAGGCTGCCTGCCACCAGGCGGGCATGCAGTTTGCCTATCTCCCGGTGGTGCCTGGCGTCATTACCGATGATCAGGTGAAGACCTTTGCCAAGTTGATCGACGCGCTGCCGCGCCCTGTTGCCGCCTACTGCAGAACCGGCACCCGTGCTGCGATGCTTTGGGCGCTGTCGGAAGTCGTTCACAATGGAGCGGCGTTTGCCGACGTCCTGTCTGTTGCTTCGGACGCAGGCTATGACCTTTCCTCCATCGCAACACGGCTGCAGCAAGGACCGGCGTCCGGCGGCTGACATATGGAAACGCTATCTCTGCTGCAGTGGGTGCTGGGCGGCCTGTCTGGCGTCCTGGTCGGCTTCGTCCTCGGGGTGGTTGGCGGGGGCGGATCCATCCTGGCGGTACCACTGATGCTCTACGTGGTCGGAGTGGAAGATCCGCATGTGGCTATCGGCACCAGCGCCCTGGCAGTGGCGGTCAATGCGGTGTCGAATCTGGTGATACATGCCCGTAGAGGGAATGTTCGTTGGCCCTGTGCCTCGGTCTTCGCCCTGGCGGGGATCGCGGGCGCCTACCTGGGTTCCAGCTTGGGCAAGGCGTTCGACGGCAAGAGGCTGTTGGCGCTGTTTGCTGTGGTCATGATCATTGTCGGCATCGCCATGCTTCGCAGGCGCAACACGCTTGGCTTCGCGGACGCTCGGCTCGGCAGACGCAACGCGGCCGCACTGATTGGGCTGGGCGCCACCGCCGGCGGGCTTTCCGGCTTCTTTGGAATTGGCGGAGGGTTCCTCATCGTGCCCGCACTGGTGGCCGCGACGGGAATGCCGATCATCGCCGCCGTCGGAAGCTCGCTCGTCGCCGTCGCCGCATTTGGCATGACCACCGCATTGAACTACGCGCATGCAGGTCTGATCAACTGGAAGCTCGCGGCAGTCTTCGTCGTTGCCGGAATGGCTGGCGGTACTGCAGGAGCAGCAACTTCGACGAAGCTTGCCAGCTATCGTGGAGCCCTGAACACGGTATTTGCAGTACTGATCTTCATTACTGCCGCATACATGCTGTGGAAGGTGAGCTGACCGGATGTATGCCAGCCCCCGCCAAGGCCTACGTTGGGTCACCTTCACCGAGGGCGGCGCGCAGCAGGAGCAGTTCAACGATGAAACCCAGCGCGGCCCGATCCTCAATGCCACCTGGCGGCCGGACACCGCGCTGGCCGAGCTGGTGGTGAATGCTGGTGTGGATGGCCAATGGCAGGACAACATCGTCCAGCGCTACCGCACCGTGCAGCGCCAGCGCCAGCGCCAGGCTACCCTGCGCGACTGGGACTTCGATCTGGATACGCGCGGTGCGTACGTGCAGGCGGTGATATACCCGATCGACCGGCTCAAGCTGGTACCGGCGCCCTGCGCTGGACGTCGCTGAAGTCCGTCGAGAACAGCAATATCGGCGTGGCCAACGGCAAGACCCTCAGCCATGTGTCTCCCCACTTCGGGGCAACGTACGATCTCGCTCCCGGCATCGCCCTGTTTGCGGGCTACTCGACCGCCTTCCGTGCACCGTTCGGCTTCATCGGTCTTGCAACGCCGGAGCCTGAAACGTCCACCAACGTGGAAGGGGCCTGAAGCTGTCACTGCTTGGGCGTGGACTTTCCGGCGCCGTTACGGTATTCCGGCAGAAGCGCGAAGACGTGGCGGTATCCGAGACTGTCGAGCTGCATCCGCGTTTTCAAGGTTGGTTGGCCTCGCGGCTAAGCTCCCGATCTTGAGCTCCCAGCCGGCCCGACGACGTGGGACCGCCTCATCGCGTGCACAGCGAATGCCATCCGTAGAGACGGGGAAAGTCGGCGCGTTGGAAAGGGTCCGTCAATAGTCGTGGCTGTCATTGTCCCTATATCATCGCCACCTACGGAGCCAACAACTCATCGCCGATGCCGAACGCCCCGACACGACGCCGCCTCTGTACCGCCCTGCTCACCGCAGGTGCTGGGCTGATTGTGCCTGGCGTCCGAGCAAGCAGGCGACTGTCTGGGAGCCGCCAGTCGTTGACGGCCCTGCTTGAGGCTGAGCACCAGCCGGGAATGGCTGCAGTCGTCGTGGAGCGAGGACGGGTCGCCGAAACAGGCACTGCGGGACTGCGCAGGGATGCCAGCGCCGCGCGGGTCGATCGGCATACCGTGTTCGAAATCGGCTCTATCACCAAAGTATTCACTGCCCTGCTGGTGTTCCGGCTCCGGCAGTGGGGCTGGCTTGATACGGACGCCCCTATAGGACGCTACTTGGATGCACTACCAGTGGCATGGGAGCCCATTGCACTGTCGCGCCTGCTGAGCCATACATCCGGCATTCCGAACTACCTGAACGAGCGCAACTTTCTCGAATTGATGCCGATGGATCCTGCGCCTAGAGAACTATTGGCAATGGTCGGGAAAGCGCCCCTCGAGTTCGCCCCAGGAACACGATTCGCTTATTCGAATACGAACTACATACTTCTCGGCCTTGCCATTGAGCGGGTGACGGGCATGGACTACTGGCAGTTTCTGCAGGACGAAATCCTGGGGCCGCTGGACATGCGCGATGCCGGGCCCCGTCGCACCGGCGACCGCCGCAGCATTGCCCAAGGACACCTCTACCAGGATGGACATTGGCTCGATCCGCCCCTCACCGCACCGGGCTCCGCCTGGGCTGCTGGAGGGCTGCTCGCCAGCATCGACGACATGGCACGTTTCGCCGTAGCGCTGGACCGGGGCGATCTGCTGCCCCATACATTGCTGCGTGAGATGTGGCGCGGCACACGCCTTGCCGACGGTACCACAGCCAGCTGGGGCGCTGGCTGGGAGTTGGCTGAGGACGGCGACGTGGTGGGGCATGGCGGCGGGACGGCAGGCTTTACGGGATACATCCGACACGTTCGTTCGCTGCGGCGAACCGTCGTAGTGCTTGTCAATCGCGCTGGAGACATCGGCCCGCAGGGCATCGCTGAGCGCCTGGACTTAGGGTTGCGCGCAAGCAAGGGCTGAACCGCCCGGGTACCAACTCACGCTCGCTAGCAAGCCCAATTCAACCAGCTGCCACAGGTTGTCCCCAGCTTGAGAGTACCTCGCAGCAGGATCATCGCTCCAACGCCGCGGCTTGAATTGCCCTTCGATCAAGTTCGAATTCGAGTGCTTGGATAGCTCGGGACAGTGCTGTACGGGCGTGCTCTCCTGCCGCGTTCACAACGGCGGGGTCTGCTGACCGTGCTAGCGCCCCGAATGCCTTCTGCAGCCGGATGTTGACCTCCAGCGAGCCGGCCGCATCCCTGGAGATTGGTGTGAATGCATCCTCGAACATGTCGCGGACATCGAGGCACTGCACGTGCACATGCGGATAGAGCACATCACACGTCTCAGCGTCCCCGGTGTGGCTGGCCCATGCACAGAGCAGCCTGACACAGGTCCCGATGACGTCGATGCAGGTGCCAGGGTCGTTCACCGCAGGTGACATGGCTCGCTGGGCAATTTCCGCAAGCACGACCAGCCCGAACCGTGGGTCATTCTCGATGGAGCGCGTGTCACTGAAGGAAATGGCTGAGATCACTTCACTCTGCACTTCCGGAAGCGGGCTCCCTTCGATGGCTATCAAGGGACGGGCTGGGGTCGCGAACGTACCCGGCTGGCAGAGCAGATGAACGCGCAGATCATGTTCCCGTGCAATGCCGTCGATCCGGGCGACGTCCACATGTTCAACGTACGCAACCTGATCGCCAACCAGCAGTACCGCCCCCTCCCCTACCGGGACCGCACTGGCTCCGCCGAGTCGAGGCTCCTCGGCGCGGCGCTTCATTGCCGCTTTGGTCGCCCGCTCCACCAGATCGATGGTTTCGCCAACGCGGCCAAAGCGTGAGAACTGCTCGATAGCCCTGAGCAACGTCACTGTGATGACGATGATGACCGCGATGGTTGCCCCGAACAGCACAAGCCGGCCGCTGTCTCCGTAGATGCCGGTGCTGAGCGCGATGAGGCCCACGATCGAGAACAGGAAGGCACCAATGAAGGTGGCCAGCGCACCTTGGGCCCGGGTGTCTTCGATCAGCAGGCGGGCCGCGCGCGGGGTGGCGCTGCTCGACGCGGACCCGTAGGCCGAGACCATGGTGGACAGCGAGAAGGTGGTGACCGTCAGCATCGACGCGGCAAGTATGCCAAGAATGTTACCGACGGAATCGGCGCCGATCCGTGCGGCAAGGCCGGTGGGAATGAGGAACTTCAGGAACGCGCCGGCCAACGCCGTGATGATGCCCAGGGCGCCATACAGGGTCGAGCGGAACCACATCCGCTTTGTAACTTTGCTGGCTGCAAGCCTCAATCTGGTGAGCACGGGCAACTTCCTGGGCAGTTGCGCCATCAATAACACGGTCGGGCGCCGAGGACACGTCAACGCAGGGTCACGCCCGGCCCAAGGCAGATGCCGCTCCTCCGGGCGGCATCTGTGTACGGATTCTACGAGCGCACCTTGTCCAGGAACTGACGGTGGCGCTCGTACTGATCGAGCACATCGTGGATAAGCTGAACCTTGGTCCACCCCATGACGTCGTAGTCCTGCCCGCCCTCCCGCAGATAGACCTCCGCTCGGTAATGACGGGTACCCTCGCTGACCGGTCGACGGGGATCCTGCAGGGCGAACGTCGGCGGCTCATAGGGCTGGGGCCGTACGGAGTAGAAGAAGTCCATCTCCTCGCCATGGCCAACCTGCAGCCACGCACGACCATCCTCCCCCTTGGAGACCTGGACCGGAAGATCCTGCTTGCGCAGCTCAGCCGCAACCTCTTCCAATGCAGGAATGACGCGCTGCTCGATGAAGCCGGTCACCTCGATCTTCAACGGGTTGTGCGCCAGCAGGCGCAGGCGCGCCCGCCAATCCTCGCTGGTGCCCGGCAGGATACGTGCCTCCCGCAGGATCGAGCGCTTGGTCGCATCGAGATGCATGGCCTTCAGCAGTCCCCAGCACATCAGGATCATGACGATCGTAAATGGCAACGCGCTGGCAATGGTGGCTGCCTGCAACGACTCCAGCCCGCCGGCCACCAACAGGGCAATTGCCAGGCCGCCGACCAGCAGCGCCCAGAAGATCCGCTGCCAGACCGGCGATTCCTCCTCACCCTTCGAGGTGAGCATGTCGATTACCAGGGCGCCGGAGTCCGCTGAGGTTACGAAAAACAGCGCAACCAGGATGACAGCAAGCGAAGAGGTCAGCATGGTCAGGGGCAGGTGTTCCAGGAACTCGAAAAGCGCCATCGAGCTGTCGGTTGAGACCGCCTGCACCAACTGCTGGATGCCCTCTGCCCGCACCATGTGCAACGCGGTGTTGCCGTAGATGGTCATCCACAGGAATGTGAAGCCAAGCGGCACAAGCAACACCCCTACCACGAACTCACGGACGGTGCGTCCACGTGAGATGCGCGCGATGAACATGCCAACGAAGGGCGACCACGCAATCCACCAGCCCCAGTAGAACAGCGTCCAGCCACCCAGCCAACCGGTGGGTTCGTAGGCATAAAGGTTGAAAGTCATCGAGAACAGCTGGGAAACGTACATGCCGGTGTTCTGCACCAGTGCCTGCATCAGGTGCACGGTGGGTCCACAGACCAGGACGAAGGCCAGCAGCGCCGCCGCCAGGATCATGTTGAGCTCGGACAACCTGCGTACGCCGCTGTCCAGGCCAGCCACGACCGATCCGGTGGCCACCAGTGTGATGACGGTGATCAAGCCAACCTGGGCGAGCGTACTGACCTCCAGGCCGAACAGGTAGTTCAGGCCGGCGTTGATCTGCATGACGCCCAGTCCCAGCGAGGTGGCCAGGCCGAAGATGGTACCCAGCGCGGCAAACGTGTCTACGGCATGTCCCAACGGGCCGTGGATACGGTCGCCGATGAGCGGATACAGCGCGGAGCGGACACGCAGCGGGAGATTGTGTCGGTACGCAAAGTACGCCAGCGACAGCGCTACCACCGCGTAGATCGCCCATGCGTGGATGCCCCAGTGGAAGAAGGTGATGCGCATCGCCTGGCGGGCAGCGGCGGCGGACTCAGGCGAACCAACCGGCGGCGTGGCGTAGTGCATGATGGGCTCGGCAACGCCAAAGAACATCAGACCGATGCCCATGCCGGCAGCGAACAACATTGCGAACCAGGAACCGTAGCTGTAGTCCGGCGTACTGTGGTCAGGGCCGAGCTTGATGCGGCCGTAACTGCTGATGGCGACGCCGACGACAAAGACCAGGAAGCCGGCTACTGCAAGGATGGTGAACCAACCTGCATCGTTGGCGGCCCATGACTTGGCCGCGGTGAACCACCGCGTGGCCATTTCGGGCGCGAAGGCGGCAAGCGCGAGCAGCGCGATGACGATGGCTGCCGTGGGAATGAACACCTGCGGAAGGATCCGCTGGCGAACGGGGGGATGTTGCGGAGCCGTGCTCTGCATGGATACCTCCGTGTTATTGGGTGGAAGAACCTGCGGCTTGCGCGAGGCCGATCAGAAGTAGAAGCCGATATTGAGGTTCAGCCGCGAATGCCAGCTGGAAGGCCCTCCTTCGTCGATGCCGATACCATCACCACCAGCAAACCACATGTTGCGGCCAGCGATCCAGTCGACATAGGTGAGCATGATGCCTTTCTGCAGGCTGCAACCGGTCACGTTCTGCCACGAATCACGAAGCCCCGCGCGGTGCCCGACCGGGCGGGTCATGCTGAGGTTGTTATAGCAGGTGATGTCATCCAGCCAGCCCTTCTGGCCGAACGAATAGGCGATGTTGGCGCTTGGCACATCCGCCTGCGCTGCAACCTGGAAGGGGGATTGGAACGCCGACAGTGCGATGCGATCTCCGGGCACGTCATACCGGTACCGCGCCCACTGCAGCTGCGCGGTCCAACCATCGCGCTGCCACTGTGCATGGAGGGCCGCGCCCTGATGACCGTAGTGACGCCGTGTCTGAGTGTTCTGCACCTTGCCAGCAAACGCTGATGCGCCCAGCAACAGTTCGCCGCCGCCCCAGTCGCGCGCGCTCTCCACGCGTGCATGCAGTCGTTGCCGCTCGCGATACGGCAACGCCTCGGTCTGCGCGACATCAAAGGAGTAGCGATCGTAGCGAGCCCCGGACCCGTATTCGTCTCCGGAGAACCAGCCAAGATGCCAAGTTGTGCTGCCGCTGCGGTGAATCACTATAAGGCCCGGATCGTAATCATCCTCGACGCCCAGGTAGTAGCCGGAGCCGAACCAGAAACTCTGCGAAACGGTAGGGAGCAGCCCGAACGGGACTTGCTGGATACCTACCTTCAGCTGGGTAGCATCGGAGAACTGCCAGCCCGCGTACGCGTGATGCACGGCGTCGAAACCATCGTACCAGCGGTACTGGGCAGAGAAGGAAAACGGTCCGGTTCCAGCGTCAAGATCTGCGCGCAGCAGTTCAAGCTGCAGGCGGCTGGTCGGCCCGTAGTCGAGCCAGCCATAGTTGAACCTGACGGCGCCTCCTGGATCAAAGTAAGGATCTCTATGGAGGTTATCCTCAGAAGCATCTGCAGCCAGCGAAGTTCCCGCCAACGCGGCAGCGACAATGAAGGGAATTGATCTCACGGTTATGCGCCTTGCCTCCCTGATCTGCTACGGAAAGCACTTGAGTCTAACGTCGATTCATCCAATGCCTCAAACTGGCGTTCTCAAAGAACTCTTGGCGACGCCACGTGAAAATCATGTGCAGTGAGAGAGTAGCTAACACGATCCACTTTTTAGTAGTCGATCCTGTGATTGAGCGACTCATAGTGGATGTGGAGTGACACGCAATGTCATTTGAGAATAGGCTAGGGCCTCGACACCGGGGAAGAATTCATGACTATTGATATCAGCGGCCTTTCTGCCAAGGAACTTCGCTCACTGATTGCTCAGGCGGAGAAGCAGCAGTCCAAAGTGCTGTCACGCCCTAAGGCCACAGCGATGCGCGCCAAGATCAACAAGTACGTCAAGGATCATGGATACACGATAGAGGAACTCTACGGCGCTTCAGTGATCGTGCCCTCCGAAACCGCCAAGAAGCGAGGTGATCGGAGGTCTGCCAAATCGACAGTGCCCAACACCGCCCCCAAGTACCGCAATCCTGCAGTGCGCGGCCAGACGTGGTCCGGTCGAGGGCGGCAACCGCGATGGATAGCCGAGCTGGTAGCAAGCGGAAAATCACTGAATGACTTCCTGATCAAGTAGTGATAGCGGGGCAGCCGTACACCGGTACCGCAGCAAGTCCTGAGAATCATTAGTCATCAGATCGAACAGGATGCTGGTGCGCGGAATGCCCTGCCAGGTTGGCGATCAAAGATTTCAGCTAGTCGCAGTTGATGTGACAGCGGGCGAACAGCAGGCGCTCCCCTTGCCTTTGGAGAGTGCGCTCAGGCAGCAATGATTGCAGTATCCGCTTCTGGCCAGAAGCGGACCTGGATCAGGGCCAATGCGGCCGGGATAGCTTCGGGCCGCTGCGATCCTAGGCAACTCGGTCACTTCACCAGGTTCCAAGAGACGCCGGTGTCGAGCGGTACAGCCTACTAGCGTCAGCGAAAGCAACGGCGTTAGGTCAAAGTTGCGTCGGATCCGAAGGATTAGAGCCCTCATGGCAAACCCTCGTCATGTGAACTCTCGCTAGAATCAGCTAAACCTCCGGGGCGGCAATGGCCAGTAGAAGTCAGCTTCGCCAAGCAATCATTGAAGCTCAGGCTTCGCTACGCTTGGAGGGCCTGCCCATCGGAGATCGAGATGATGACATCTATGCCGCAGCCATTGATGGTTCGCTCCGTAGACCGTTGCGCGATCTGGTCTTGAAGCGTATTCGCGCCGAGTTGGGGCTGGCTCACGAGACGAATGAAAATTGACAGAGGCCGCGAGGGCTAGGCGACGCTATGTCGTCGCCGGCCACCAGACGGCTGTTTTCGTAAGCGGTTTTCACTTAGCGCCTTCAGCACGTTTCGTGCTCCGAGCATCACCGAGAATCCCACATCCAGCGACACATTGCATCGCTGGCCGATTTGCTTGGCTGCCTGCTGAAGTTTGCGGTGGGATCCCGCTTGGTCTGCATCTCCTTCAACCATCTGTAGCGCAAGATCCATTGCCCTGTTCAAGTGAACTCTTTGACTGTACGGACCTTGCTCTTCGTATCTCAATTTGTACTCCTCGTAGACGTCAAGGTGCATCTCTCGTAGCAACTGCCTATTGAGCCTGAAGCGTCTAAGTACAACTTTCATCTGCGGCACATAGTGGTCTTTCTCGGATGCTTTCAGAACATCTGAAAAGCATTTGGCACATCGCTCGAGCCGCTCCGCATGCCTCCCAACAGGTAGCTTTAACGTTGCATAGCTAAACCAAAGATCCAACAGCGGCTCGGAAGCCGCCGCATCCGGGCTTAGCAAGATGTCGCGTGCTGAGATGGACTGGAGAGCGCAGAGATTGACAATGGCACGAATGGTCGTCCGACCCCTGCTCAAGTTCTTGGTAGCGCGGTAGAATTCCGCCTTGAGAGCGTTAGGATATGCCCGCCTCATCGGATGGCCGTCAACGAGCAGTTTCACGAATCGAACATAGTTTTCGAAGGGAATCTGGGGTTGTGAGGGCGTCGCGCAAAGTTCGATTATGGATGCAAGCTGCTGCTGACCCCATGCCTCGTCGCCAGTAATCGCTGCGGCGGCGCCATCACCGGAAAGCGATTGCTTGCATTTGTGGCATCTTCTGCGCCGCTGGTAGTCTGTTGAGCTCGGCTGGTCCGCGCCACACCTTGAACAGGTGGTTTCGAGCTTGCATTTATGCAGGTCACACTCAGCTTGAATGTCGACGATCCACGATAGCGGCTCATATGAGAGATCATCGTCCCAATCGCGGTAGCACACTGGGCACCAGCGGCGGCGCGTTGTGTCTCGGCCTCCTCCGTAGGTTGCCAGTACGTCCTCCAAAACCCAGAATGTGCCGCACTGCAGGTCGTCCTGGGCGGTCAGCATCTTGAGCGTGCTGATACGGTGACTGAAGTCACGGCTGGGACCGCAATACTTGCCCGAGCCCATGACTTGTCCTCTACGCCCACCAGCAATAGCTGGACCGACTATCGACATCATATTGGCCATGGTCACGCCGACTGTCCACGCTTGCCGTAGAACGTAGTGCTCCAAGGATTCAACTCGCGACGTTCCCACACCCTTCAATTGAAGTGGAGGCAAGGACGACCAGGTAAATCGGTGAATGCTAGACTTCACGGCACACCTCCCCATAAGAGGAGGCCCAACTAGACTTGAGTTGTTTCGCTCTGGCTGTGACGCTTCCAGCTTCCATTGCATCCTCGAATTCCTCGATATCTCGCCAAAGGTTGGCAAGATCGTTGTCTGAATAGTAGGAGGCCTCTATGTGACGTTTAAGGATCCGCTCGCTTCCTTCCTGCTTGGCCGCATCCGCAGCTCGCGACAGAAGTTGAGCCACCTCTCCATAGACACCTCCCGTCGCGACCAGTAGATCCGCCGCCATTCGAATCAATAGGTCCTGTTTAGAGAAATTGTGCCTTTCGCTTAGCGACATAAGGAGGCGCAAGAATGGAGCCCGGTCCTCCTTTCTTCTAACGCTATATGGCGGAACCCATATAGACGTCACACTTCGGCGAAGCTCGGATCCGATCGACCAGAGTTGAACTGCCCTGTGGATTCCGCTCATTATCAGCATCGACCCGGCGGACTCTGCTAACGTCATCAAGTGCAATGCATGGTCTGCAGGTGACTTGTCTTTGTGATTCACCAGAAGCGCTGATATTTGATCGATAGCGACATACTTGCAGTCACGCGCAATCATGGACCGCCTCACAGACGACCAACACTCCGCTTCGGTGAGCCTGAGTTGATACCGTCCAAGTTGAAGGTCTCTGTCGCGCACTTCGGCTTGAATGTCCGAAGGGGGAATTGACCGAGGTGATCTGCCCTCCAGCGCCCAAGTCAGAGTCGGCGCGTTAAGCTCTTGCAACAACTCGCGGGCGAGATATCGCGAACTGAAGTATGCTCCAACTGGCAAGCACGCAAACGTCTCGATGGCAGGAACTTTTCCCTTTTCCCACAGGTTTGGATTCCCAAACATCTCACGCATAACGCTCCGACGCATCGTGGTCTTCCCTACACCGGACGGACCGATGACGTAGACCATATGCCCCGGTCTGTGATTGTCTAGGGCTGCCCTCAGTCGATCTCGCGGCCGTCTGTATGCTGAGTGCTGGAGAAGTTCCATCAGAAATCCTCCGCTTTGTCGAGCGCTTCTACACCTTCCTGCGAAGGGCCTATATCTTGGCCCTCGTGACTGGTGGATTCCGCTAGCTCTGCCAGGTGGGAGAGGAGTGCAATCGCAATGATTAATGCAGCCGCGAACCGCCTCCTGGCGTGCAGTTTTCGCGCGAGATCGTCGCGCCGCCGCCTTGCATCGGCGCCCCACCGGAACTGATTTGAGTCGGTAGTCACCATTTCCTTCCCTCAGGTTGGAGATCCCCAGCGCGCCTTCACATGTTCTGATCGCTCAGTGACACTGCCGGCAACCATGCTCATCTCAAAGGCGTCGATGTCCCGCCATAGATTCCTAAGATCCTCACTTCCGTAGTAGGAGATCTCGATGTGTCGCTTGAGAATTCTGTTGCATCCCTCCTGCTTCGCAGCAATATCTGCCCGCCCCAGTAGTTCGACCACCTCAGCGAATACGCCGCCGGTAGCGGCAAGGATATCGTTGGCCATCCGGATTAGCAGATCATCCTGTGATAGCCCGTAGCGAGTGGCCAATGACTTGAGCAAACGAAGGAACGGCAGTTTGTCATCCCGACGCTTATCGCTATATGGAGGCACCCAAACAGTTGTGACTCGGCGTCGCAACTCGGAGTTGACCGACCACAACTGCGTGGCTTTGTGCACCCCAGTCATAACGAACATCACGCCTGTGGCTTCAGCTATCGCCATCAGATGGAGGGTGTGGTCAGCGGGGGACTTGTCTCTGTGGTTGACTAGTAGCGCTGTGACCTGATCGATTGATACGTACTTGCAACTACGCGCTCTCAGGCTTCGCTGCACCATCCCCCAGTACTCGCCTTCTGTCTGTCTTGTTCGCGCTAAGGACGCCCACTCCGATGTTGCTGCGGCGAGCTCGCGTCGTATTCGCAGTTTTGCATCCTCCCCGAGATAGCTTCCGTCCAGTAGCCACGCCAACGTGGGCGCGTGCAACTCTTGCAGAATAGAGACAGCGAGCTGACGCGAACTGAAGTACGCGCCGTGAGGAAGTGTGGCGAATGTCTCGACCAGGGGTATCCGCCCACAATCCCAGCATGCTGGATTGCCAAACATCTCCTGCATTACCGAGCGCCTCATCGTGGTCTTGCCCACGCCCGATGGCCCAATAATGAACACCATATGTCCTGGCCTATGACGGTCGAGCGCCATTCGCAATCGCTTGCGTGGGCCCTCGTAGGCTGGGTGCTGAACCATCTTCATCAGTAGTCCTCCCGTTCATCGAACGGAACGATGTCCTGTGCGATCGCGGGTGGCACTGGTTCGATATCTAGCCTCTCATCGCTGCCGGTCATTGGAACCGGGGCAAGGTGCTCTGTTGCGGGCCTTGCCGCTTGGGCTTGCACTCGGCGTGAATGACGCGCACGGGCAACTTCCTCTTTTCTTTTTGCCGATTGTGAGCGCAACGAGGGTGCCCAGAGCAGATGAAACAATCGCTCCTGATCCGACAAAAGCGCATCGCTTTGCACTTTGTTGTGGAAGGCCTTGAACCAATTTCCGTGAACCTTCACGTAGATCACATTTGGGTCACAGCAGTCGCTACGAACTTCACTGGCATCCTCAGTTCGCAGCTCTTGTAGGAGCTCGTCGCTGGTGAACCAGCCATCGATGGTACGTACACCACGCTGCCGATCGATTCGCTTCTTGATCTCCACCTTGATCGAAGTTCTGATCAGGAATCCGTCATTCCATTCGCACGGTGTGCCTAGAGCGCCATAGGCTGCAAGCGCGTCAGCCCTTCTCTCGATCGGCGTTGTATCATCCGGGCCCGGCGTCATCGGAAGGTCGTGATAGACGAAGTTCAGGAATTCTTCGTGTACGCGGACAAAGTCCGTTCTGGCATTGTTTCGGCTCTTGAACTTGCCGTCGACCTTACGTCCCATCTGGTCGGGCCGCGTGCTTCCTTGGAATCGCTGTGCTACTTGTTCGTTGACCTGCTTGATGGCGTTCTCGGCAATGCCATTCCAGGCACTACCAGCCGTTGGTGAGAACCTTAGACTGATCTCGCCATGGCAGAAGTCCTGTAGCCAGCGGGAGGTGTTCTCCGGCCCTCTGTCCAGATGGATCAACTTGGGTAGGAAGCCCTGTCTTTTGACGTACTCACGCATGAGCAATGCCAATGCGTCGGTTCTTGCTGAGCCAAATACCAATGCATGAGCCATCGGATAGCCCGTTGCTCCATCTATGCCGATGTAGAACTTTGCTTTGCTTGCTGGGAAGCAGTGAATCAGGTTCGGCGCGCAGCGAACATCTAGATCCGACGCATCCACGTGCAGTGTGTGGCCATATCCGATCGGAGGCAGCGAGCGATGGCGAGGATCGGTGCGTGTACGCGTCGCGTGGTAGGCGCGAAAGCCGCCCGTGGATAGGGCATGGCGCGTTGGGCTCTCGCTTCTTCGTCTGGCATCCAGTCGGCCCCTACCGCAAGGCTCAACTCCTAACCGAAGGCACTCCTCTTCGAACACATAGAGCAAGTCCTTCGGTCTATGTACCCTCCCGGTGTTCCAGTGCAGCGCGATGACGGTCTCTATGGCTTGCTCGTGTTCCGGAAGCAGGCGCGATGCTCGGTTTCCGCTAAAGGCATATTTGGTAAGACAAGCCGAAAGCGCGGATCTTCCTTCGGCAACAGCCTTTCGAACCTGTCGCTGTAGAGCGCCCATCCGTCGTGTTGCGGGCAGACTTCCGGCCTCAATCAGCGCAAGCCTACTGAGTCGCTGGCGTGCCCGCTGGAGGTCGGTAGCGGTTGCGACCAGCAATGGATCGTCCACAGCTGGTTGCGACTGACCTTTGACAATGGCTCCAAACAGTAGCCCGTCCGCCTCTTTGGCCTGCTCCTTCGTGCCATACAGATGGAAGCGGTCAGTCCTAGCCACGGGAGTGCTCTGCAATGGACCGAAGGCCGCCGATCTTCCCAGCATCCAAAGCGCTAGGCGCGGTGTGAATCCGGGCACCTCGGCGAGGAGACTGTCCAGCAGTACGGGGCGCTTGGCGATTATCCGAGCTGCCTTGGATACTGCGGTAGTTTCATGTTGCTGAAGGGCATCACCGGCTACCGCGTAGCACGCTTCAAGGTTCTGGAGGTACACACCGGTTGGAGTGGGCGGTACCCAGACTCTGAACACCAGGCCATGCTGCTGTGCCCATTGGGCGTAGGGCAAATAGGTCCATACCGCGTCCTGCTTGACCCAAAGGGAGTCCGGAAGCCCCAGTTGGCTCTCCAGCCACGATAGCGGCTTGCACTCCACTAGCTCTACGTGGTCCCTGCGAAATACAAGAAAATCCACATGTGCAGTGCTGATGTGATTGCGCCCGGACGCCGTGGTGCGCTGCACGCGGCGGCATGGTACTTGTACGTAGTAGCCCAGCACCTCGGGGTCAAGCTCAAGCTCATAGGCAAAGACCAGCTCGCACGTATGGCTTTCAACTGTTCGCGCACCACCGTTCCGGATTGAGTTATGCCTAACGCGAACGTTTCTTAGCGCCGCCTTGCCTACAGTCTTTGTTCCGCTGCCGGCAACCATGCTCTCGATCTGCCGGATACTGAGCTCACTTGCCTTTATGCGGGTGTAAAGCTGGTGACGGTCTTCAAACGATAGGCCATCAGATTGAGCGTCTGTGGACATGCCGATTCCTCATGCGCACCCCACGGGACCACCGTCCAGAATGCCTGGGCGAGCCTTACCAGGCGAGTCGGACATAGGTGCCCGTGGCAGGCCTGCGCAGGCTTGACAGGGGAGTCAGGGAAGGGGAAAGTATCGGCAAGACCTGCAAAGTCGCCGATCTGAGAACCCGTGAGTCCTACCTCACGGGTTTTTTCTTTCCAACTTCCGGCAAGGGAAGTTCAGATTGGGCTAGGTCATGGGCTGCCTGCCTCCCTCGGAGATTGAGGTGCCTGAGATCGAAGGTATGCGCTGACATCGGCGGCGTGAGCGAACCATCCGCGACGACCTTGTGGACGAAACAGCGTCACTGGCAAACGACCTGTGGCGCTTGCCCGCCTAAGTGCTGCCGGGCTATTGAACCCGAGCAGTCGCGACAGGTCTTTGGCCGGCACCAGCCCGCCATAGGTTTGCGCCACCCAAGCCACAGACAATGCATCCGGCTCTTTACTTGGTAGGCTCACGTAAGCTCCAGTGATGCTAAGTTCCAGGTAACCCTAGCGCTCTACCGTAGCCTTTTCATCCAGAGAAATTGCCCTTCCAACGTCTAGTTTTTTTGGAGGTTTCCGATGGGGGAGTTACACGAAGCTTGCCTAGCACTCCAAGCGATGCAGTGCTCCAGTTTAGGTCGCCCTGCTTCTGATGCATCGGACAGGCTGCACTCCAGGATTGTCTGGAATACATGGTCTATGGTGGAAGGCGGTGAGGAAGAGCTGAGGGCACGCTATGTTCTTCGGCGCCACAGCCTAGATGGTCCGTTAATGATGCGCAGCGATGAGTTCAGTGCATATCGGCAGGGATTGCGGTCACTATCACCCAGGCGGCGCAAACACCTTGCCCTGCAGCATCCCCAGCTTGAGGAGGTGGTTAAGTGGCCCTTTGCAGCCCTCAGCCATCGAGAGTGGGATATGAGGACAGTTGTTGGCTGGAATCGCCTATTTACGTCCAGCGCCGGACTACTCGGAGACCGCTATTCATTCCCGGGCGATAGGACCAGTACTGATGAGAACCGCGTGCCTGTGATGGCATATGACCTGGATGGCCTTTACCAACGAGGTGACATCTATGGCTTTCTCATGCTGACGTGCACGTATCGGCTGTTCCACTTGCAGCGGTTGGCTGATCGCCAGTGGTATGCGGCAAGCCACATGATACGAGCACTATCTGGAGCATGCAGAGATCCCAGAGTGCGCCCATACGCTCATGAGTTGATCACACAGACGAAGCAACTTCTTCGCCTGCTGCCGGACACGAGCTTTCCAATTCACGTGAATGACGACGTGATCTGGGATCAGATCCGGAACGACGTCCACGAGCCCTCCTACTTGATGAGGCGGGCTGCTGAAAGGCGTGGCGTTCACATCCCTGAGCCTGTGAGCCCAATCATCTCCTACCGATACCAAAAGTGCGCCCCTCATCAGCAGCCTTTGCTGTTCGCGCGTAACGGGTAGTCTTCTGATCCGACCAGGCCAAAGATCTGCGGCCGGGGAGCGGGGCCGGGAGGTTGGCAGTATCCGCGATCGCCTTCTATTCGAAAGATACCCTCTGGCAATGGGCTATAGGCTGATCCAAATCCAGCTTTCGAAATGCGCCCATCGCTGCAGCGTTCACCACTGAGGGAGCCTTGCTCCCGCAAATCCAGCGCATCGCCTGCATCAATTGGCCGTGGCTAAACACGACCACCTGCTCATGCGCGGAATAGGATTTAAGAATGCGCAGCGCTCGCGCAGCGCGGGCAACTAGCTGGGCAAATGACTCGGCACCAGGTCCATCCACATAGTTTGGATCGCAACGGGACCAGTAGTCCTCTACCCACTTCTTGCGGTCTGCTGCCGAGGTGCCCACGCACCGCTCAGGCGACAGATAAGTGAACTCGTGGACCCCCAGGGGCGCAACGACCATCTTGAAGCGTTCGGCGAGTGGTTGTGATGTCTGTCTAGCCCGGAGGAATGGTGAGGTAAAGATGCGGTCAGGCGCAGCCGACCAGGTCATTGCCAATGCGCGAGCCTGCTCCTCCCCTGCGGCAGTAAGGGCAATGGATTCGGGATCGGCGGTTGCAAATCCCGCATTAGCCATGCTTTGCGCATGCCTAACTACCACTAGCATATTCCCTCTCCCCCTGTTCTGTTTGTCTTCTGGGCAGGTGCCTGCCGCCCGTCTCGGATGCACCCTGACTCCGACGCATAGACCCTCTTAAGCCAGTACCTAGTGCTGTTAGGCCGCCTCGCATTGTCGCAATGGTTCTGGACCATTGTCTGCTGCGGCGGGCTACGCTCGTTTGCCTCGCACGACACAATCTTTGCCACTCAACGGGGGGCAAAGCATGGTCCAAACCCTAACAGGCTGCACAGACTTTGTGGTTCCGGTGGGCACCTACTTTGGTGATGGGATCAAAAGGGCTCTGACCCCGGCCGGGCAGCGTTACACCGGGTAGCCGGTGGCTTCCCGGGCCTTCTTCCAGGCGCTTTCGAATTCGCGCGCGCTGATCTCGTCGTCTTCGTCGAAATCCAGGAACGACACCGGCTGGTCGGCCAGCAGGAAGCGGTCGTCGCTGTGGGCATGCTCGTCGGCCCAGACCATCTTGGTGCCGTAGATCTCCACCTGGCGCACGATCTTCTCGCCACGGGCTTCCATCAGCACGTTGCCCTTGCCCAGGCCCGATTCGGCCCAGTGCTTGTAGTACTTCTTCGCGGCGGATTTCGCGCCGGATTTTGCGTTGTGCTTTGCGTAGGTCATTGCAGGGGTCCTGGCCGCAGCGGCGGCCGGAGAGTTCGGAATGGCGCCATTATCAGGCATCCGGGGTCGGAGCCCTTCCCTGCGGAAAGGGATCCGCCCCCTGTCGGTTCAGTTCGGCAAGGCCACGCCCTTCGGCCACAGCATCCAGATGTTGCCCTTCTGCTTCATGTCACCGGCCAGCTTGCCGGCGGCATCGCCGCTGCCCCAGTACAGGTCGGCGCGCACTTCGCCGGCAATGGCGCCGCCGGTGTCCTGCGCGGCCACCGGGCGCACCACCGGGCTGCCGTCGGGGCGCGTGGTGGACAGCCACAGCAGGCTGCCCAGCGGCACCACGGTGCGGTCCACCGCCACGCTGTAACCCGCGGTGAGCGGCACGTTCAGTGAACCACGTGGACCCTCCGGGCTGTCCGGGTTGCGCACGAAGAACACGTAGCTGGGATTGCTGCGCAGCAGTTCCGGCACGCGCGCGGGATGGGCCCGGGCCCAGGCGCGGATCGCATCCATGGTGACGTCTTCCTTCTTCAGCTGGCCCTGGTCCACCAGCCAGCGACCGATGGCGCGGTAGGGGTGGCCATTCTGCTCGGCATAGGCCAGCCGTACCTGCGTGCCGTCGCCCAGGCGCACCCTGCCCGACCCCTGGATCTGCAGCAGCTGCAGGTCCATCGGGTCGGTCAGCCAGGCCAGTACCGGGGCCTTGGCGCCCTTGGCCGCGATGGTGCCGGCGTCGTCATAGGGCTTGAGCACCTTGCCCTCGACGCGCCCGCGCAGACGCTTGCCCTTCAGCTCCGGGTAGACGCTCTCCAACTGCACCACGATCAGATCATCCGGCGTGCCGTATACCGGCACCGTCGCCTTGTCGGTACGGGTAAGACTGCCGGGGTAGATCGGCTCGTAGTAGCCGGTAATGAGCCCGTCGGCCTGGTGGCCGCCGGCACGCAGTGCATAGACATCCAAATCGCGCTGCAGGAACTGGCGGATCGCCGCCGGGTCCTTGTCCGAAACCGTCGCGGCGGTGGCGCAGGGTTTTGCCCAGACCGCATCGTTCTTCAGGCGCGTGCAGCTGCTGCGCCACGCAACGAAGCCGGCCTGCAGATCGCTGTCGGAGACCGGTGGCAGTGCACTCCATGCGGCCTTGGCATAGGTGGCCGCGGGCGGCGTGACCGGCGTCGGCACTTCGGTTCCGGTGCGGGGAGCGGTGGTGGAGCAGCCGGCGAGCACGGCCGCTGCCAGCAGGATGCAGTGCCTGCGCTTGAAGAAGGTGGCGGAATCGATCATGTCGCCATGGTGGAGTGCCGGCCGCTGGGCGGCAACCCAGCGCGGGGTCAAGCGTTCATGCGCCGGATCAGGGCGTCTGCAGCAGCAGGGAATGCAGGATGCGGGCGTCTTCGGCATCCAGCGTCTTCGGCAGGTCGTCGCGGCCACGGAAGCGGCGGTGGAAGGCGGCGACGGTGGCGTCCCGGTTGTCGAGCGGATAGCCGAAGCGGGCCAGCGCATTCCACGCGTCGAAGCCTTCCGGCGCCGCGCCGTCGGCCGCGCGCGGCCAGACGCCGAAACCGGCCTCGGCCAGCTGCTGCCACGGGAAGAACCGGCTCGGGTCCTGCTTGCGCGTCGGCGCCAGGTCGGCATGGCCGATCACCTGGCGCGGTGGGATGTTCAACCGGGTGGTGAGATCGCGCAACAGCACGATCAGCGATTCGATCTGCGCCGCACTGAACGGGCTGCGGCCATCGTTGTCGAGCTCGATGCCGATCGAGGCGGAGTTGAGATCGGTGATGGTGCCCCAACGCCCGGCGCCGGCGTGCCAAGCACGGCGCTCATCGGCAACCAGCTGATAGCGATGGCCATCGGCACCGATCAGGTAGTGCGCGCTGACCGGCCCACCGCTGTTGGCGGTACGCAGCGTATGCAGGCTTTGCTGCACCGATTTCTGTTCGGTGTGGTGGATGACGATGATGACGGGCGTGCGCGCGTTCTGGTTCGGCGATGGCACCCAGGTGGCGAGCGGGTTGTGCTGCACGGGCGCGGTGGCGGTGCAGGCCGAAAGGGCCAGGGCCAGCAGTGTGGGAGCCAGGAGGCGGGGGCTGATCATGGGCAGATTCTAACCACGGATCGAGTCTATCGTTCGAGGCCATGTGCCGGACGACGCCACCGATGGTCGCGCTGTCCACACAGGGACAGCAGGACCTGGTCAGGCCAACGCCGGCGTGCCGCTCAACTTCGAAAGAACGACAGGTTGTACAGGAACAGGCCCCAGACCGCGATCGCGAGTGGGATCTCGCAGAACGCGGAGCGGTGCCGCAACGCCATCCGGATGAACATCACCACGGTCAGCATGGGCTGCCCGAAGAAGCAGACCCAGAAGAGTGCTTCTACACCCGGCACAGTGGACAGCTCGTAGATTCCGAGGGAGTTGTCGGTGTTCCGATTGAAAGTGACCGCCCCCCAAAGGGCGAGCAGGGAAAGCCAGGCCAGTGCACTGGCGCTTGATAGAAACAAGGTCCGTCTACCTGCGACACTCATTTTCGTCCCCATTCGGGTTGATCGAACCTGTACCGATCAATGACCGATGCACATGCTGCCTGGAGCAGACTTCCACGATCCGCTACTCATGCCCGCCATGTCGCTCCTTCGTGCAGCGCACATGCGCGGGAACATCAGGGTGCCGGAGCCACGCAGCTGTCATTCAGTACTCCGGTCCAGTATCCATCTCCGGTTCGAAGCAGCCCCCAACCTGGGTGAACAATCGGATCGCCTCTTCATCCTCGGCCTCGTACTCGATGGCGAACGGCATGGGCGGACGATGCTTCTTCCGCGGATTCATGCTTCGAAACACTGCATAGCCCTCAAGCACAGCCAGTATCTGGGGTCGCGTCAACAAGACAACGTCCTGAGAGTTCCATCGCGAATGCACCAGGAAGAAATCGGCCGCCCGCAGGACAGCATGTCCCTCTCCATAGTGGACGCATGCGCTGCCCTCGTCACCGTTTGTGGGCGCAGCAAAGGCACTGCGGGTCCGCAGTTCGCTTCCGCGCCCGAGATGACCGAAGTCTCCATCCAGCCACGCTGCGATTTCACCGACACCCCGTCCCTGCCCATGGTGTACCACCGGCGCGTCACCGATCTTCTCTTCGCTGGATGGAACGTGGCAATCGCCGGTCCAGTAGGGAAAGAGAACTGCCTGGATAGTCATTCGAAACCCATTCCCTGCTGCCGCAACGGAAACCCCTGTCCCACTTCCGGTCTACCCGACCTGCTCGAAGATCACGTCAGTCACGCCAGCCCACTCAAGGCGTGACTTCACTTCCCCACTGACGATCAGTGCGGCACCGAATCCGCCAATCCTGAAAATATGCCACGAGCCCACTTTCCCGCCACCCAGAGCCAGCTTCGCAAACGCGCGATACTGCCCTGCGAGATCAGGTCTCACGGGATCATCCCGCTCGAATCTCCCGAATTCGGAGCGTGATTCGCCGACACAGTCGACGCAGGTTTCGACAATCAATACAAAGTAGCTTCCCCGCGTGCGCTGGCCTTCAATCACGACAGGTTCCATTGCGGCATTCGCATGGAGCCCGTCGACTTCTGGCGGACCTTCCAGTGCGCTACGGCACCGGGCACTCACGATGGCAACGGGACAGGACACCCTGATCCAGAGCATAGCTTGAAGGAAAAAGGCATCTTCTGCGAGCAACCGTTCACACGTGGAAGTGCTTCAGCCGATGGGAAATACCGGCCCACGGCTCCAGGGTACTCCGGCATCGGAGAACATCCGTTCGATCTCATCGTAGAATCCTGGATGAAAGGTCGTCTCATCGCTCGACTGCGAACGCAGGTAACGCGAGACCAGATCCAGGCACAGCTCCGTCGCTTCCATGTAGGTATCCAGCCACAGCACCTGCCCCTCGTCGGAAAGCTGATCCGGACGGACAACCGAGAGCTTGTGGCAGAAGGCATCGATGCTGGGAAGCCCCAGATCTGCCAGCAGGTCGTGGTAGGTCAGCCGCCACAGACCGGAGGAAAGGCAGCGATAGGTGAGCTCCACGGCGAAGCTCCAGCGTTCTCGATCTGCTGCGCCAGCCGCGCCGTCCACAAACGCATGCGGACTGTAGTCGCCCAGGGTCAGCAGGTAGACATACCATTCGATGTCTTCCATCACTGCTGCGGAAGTCGCCTGGATCACACCTGCTCCGTTCTGTAGTCCATCGAAGTCGTTGGTGGCGAACACGCACACCTGCAGACAGCCATTGGAGCAGGAACGGTAGAGCCACGCCATGCGTGGCTGAGTCGCCGACAGTGCCAAGCAAGCGTGGCACCTACCAGAGCAGTAGAAGTGCCGACCAACGGTCGGCACCCACCGTGGCGGCGGCAGGCGGCCCCGCAGGGCCGCCCGCCGATACCTCAGGCCTCGTAGGCGGATTCGCCGTGCGAGGTCACATCCAGGCCGGTGCGCTCCGCTTCCTCGGTGACGCGCAGGCCGACCACGCTGCGCACCACCAGCAGGATCAGCGTGGTCACCACCGCCGACCAGACCACGGTCAGGCCGACGCTGACCACCTGCACCCAGACCTGATGGGCGATATCCAGATCGGCCTTGGTGCCGCCCAGCGACTGCGCACTGAACACGCCAGTGAGAATCGCGCCGACGATGCCGCCGACACCATGCACACCGAACACGTCGGCGGTGTCGTCCACCTTCAGCAGGCGCTTCAAACCGGTCACGCCCCACACGCAGACCACGCCGGCGACGAAGCCGATGATGATCGCGCCGAGCGGGCCGACGGTGCCGCAGGCCGGGGTGATGCCGACCAGGCCGGCCACCGCGCCCGAGGCTGCGCCCAGTGCCGACGGCTTGCCCTTGCTGATCGCCTCCACCAGCGTCCAACCGAGCACGGCAGCGGCCGTGGCCAGCACGGTGTTGAGGAAGGCCAGCGAGGCGACGGTATCGGCGGCGGCGGCGGAGCCGGCGTTGAAGCCGAACCAGCCGACCCACAGCAGCATCGCGCCGATATAGGTGAACGGCACGTTGTGCGGCTTCAGCGCGGTCTGGCCATAGCCCAGGCGCTTGCCGACGAACCATGCGGCCACCAGGCCAGCCACGCCCGCATTGATGTGGACCACGGTGCCACCGGCGAAGTCGATCGCGCCCAGTTCACCCAAATAGCCGCCGCCCCAGACGATATGCGCCATCGGGATGTAGCTGAGAGTGAACCACAGCGCCGAGAACAGCAGCACCGCACGGAACTTGATGCGCTCGGCGAAGGCACCGACGATCAGCGCGGTGGTGATGCCGGCGAAGGTCGACTGGAAGGCGACGAACAGATAGTCCGGCAGGCCCTTGATCGGCGTGTTGCCCACCGAATCGGGGGTGAAGCCCTTGAGGAAGGCGAATTCGGTGAACGAGCCGAAGAACGGGTTGCCGGCGCTGAACACCGCGCTGTAGCCATAGGCCACCCACAGCAGCAGCACCAGCGAGAACACCACCAGGATCTGGCTGAGCACCGACAGCACGTTCTTCGAACGCACCAGGCCGCCGTAGAACAACGCCAGCCCCGGCACCACCATCAACAGCACCAGCAGGGTGGACGTCAGCATCCACGCCACGTCGCCGCGGTCATAGGCGGCGGCCGCTTCGGCCACGGCCGGTGCAGCGGCTGCCGCTGCAGGATCCTGCAGTGGTTCGACCGCCACGCTTTCGCTCGGCAGCGGCGACACCTGGACCTGCGCGTGGGCATTGCCCGGCCACGCACCGGCGGCCAGCGCGCTGAGCAGCATCAACAGGCACACGAAGTGGAACCGGGCTTGCCACCCGGTGAGAAGGCGCATCTTCATGGGGGAGTCTCCGGAAGGGGGTTACAGCGCGTCGGCACCGATTTCGCCGGTGCGGATGCGGATGACCTGTTCGACGGCGGTGACGAAGATCTTGCCGTCACCGATCTTGCCGGTGCCTGCCGACGACTGGATCGCTTCGATCACCGCGTCGGCACGCTCATCGGTGACCACGGTTTCGATCTTGATCTTGGGCAGGAAGTCGACGACGTACTCGGCGCCGCGATACAGCTCGGTGTGGCCCTTCTGGCGACCGAAGCCTTTCACTTCGGTCACGGTGATGCCCGACACGCCTGCGTCGGACAGGGCCTCGCGGACCTCGTCGAGCTTGAACGGCCGGATGATGGCGGAGATCAGTTTCATGCGCATGTCCCGAGGGTGGATGGGGCCAGCGCGCCAGCGCGCGTTGGCATCAGGCAACCAGCGGCCATCAGGGTGATGGCCGTGGCTGTTGCACCGGACACGTACAGGGCCGGGACGGCCGTGCCTCTCTCCTTGCACGACCGACGCGGGAGGGAGGGCGGCCCTGGTCGCGTATCCGGTCTTTCTCTTGCCCCTGGATCAGGGATCCTTGACGTGGGGTCAGAGCCCTTTCACGCATGAAAGGGATCCGACCCCATGCAACAACCCCGATCTGACCGCGGCTCCCCAGCCGCGAGAACGGAAGCGATGGCGGAGGGTGGGAAGGGGAAGCCCACCGCCATCGCTACCGGTCAGCTGGCGTAGTACAGCTGGTATTCCAGCGGGTGGGTGGCCGCGCGGAACTTGGTCACTTCCTGCATCTTCAGCGCGATGTAGCCGTCGATGAAGTCATCGCTCATCACGCCGCCGGCCTTCAGGAACTCGCGGTCCTTGTCCAGCGCTTCCAGCGCCTGGTCCAGCGAGGAGCAGACCTGCGGGATCAGCTTCTCTTCTTCCGGCGGCAGGTCGTACAGGTCCTTGTCGCTCGGTGCGCCCGGGTCGATCTGGTTCTTGATGCCGTCCAGGCCGGCCATCATCAGCGCGGTGAAGGTGAGGTAGCCGGACTGGATCGGATCCGGGAAGCGCATTTCGATGCGGCGTGCCTTCGGGTTGGACACCCACGGAATGCGGCACGAAGCCGAACGGTTGCGGGCCGAGTAGGCCAGCATCACCGGTGCTTCGTAGCCCGGCACCAGGCGCTTGTAGCTGTTGGTGCCCGAGTTGGCGAAGGCGTTGATGGCCTTGGCGTGCTTGAAGATGCCGCCGATGTACCACAGCGCCAGCTGGCTCAGGCCGCCGTAGCCGTCACCGGAGAACAGGTTGGTGCCGCCCTTGGACAGCGACTGGTGCACGTGCATGCCGCTGCCGTTGTCGCCGACGATCGGCTTGGGCATGAAGGTGACGGTCTTGCCGTTGCGGTGCGCGACGTTCTTGATCACGTACTTCATGCGCAGCAGTTCGTCGGCCTTCTGCACCAGGGTGCTGAACTTGGTGCCGATCTCGCACTGGCCGGCGGTGGCCACTTCGTGGTGCTGCACTTCCACTTCGATGCCGACCTGTTCCAGGGTCTTGCACATCTCGGCGCGCAGGTCGTGCAGGGTGTCGGTCGGCGGCACCGGGAAGTAACCGCCCTTCACGCCCGGACGGTAGCCGCTGTTGGCGCCGTCGTACTTGGCGCCGCTGTTCCACGCCGCTTCTTCCGAGTCGACCTGGAAGAAGGTGTGGCCCATTTCATTGGCGAAGCGGACCGAGTCGAAGATGAAGAATTCCGGCTCCGGGCCGAAGAACGCGGTTTCGGCGATGCCGGAGGACTTCAGGTAGGCCTCGGCGCGCTTGGCGATGCCGCGCGGGCAACGGCCGTACGGCTGCATGGTGGCCGGATCGAGGATGTCGCAGCTGATCACGATGGTCGGATCGGCGTAGAACGGATCGACGTAGGCGCTGGCGGTATCCGGCAGCAGCACCATGTCCGATTCGGCGATGCCCTTCCAGCCGGCGATCGAGCTGCCATCAAACATCTTGCCTTCTTCGAACAGCGACGGCTCGACGATGCTGACCGGGAAGGTCACGTGCTGCTCGACACCACGCATGTCGACGAAGCGCAGGTCGACGAACTCGATCTGGTTGTCCTTGATCAGCTTTTCTACGTTTTCCACGGACATCGGTACGACCTCGGATGGGGATGAATGCCTGCTGAGGTACAGCAACGACCGTGCCAACTTTTTGCGGCCCGCAAGTCATTGATTTGAAAAAGAGCGCCCCGGACCGGTGCAGAACGGCGCGCACCAAACGGGTGCACCCATCACCCGACGCACCCGTTTGGTGCAGCAGGGATCGTCTATCCTCTCGACCTTCTTTCTTCCTGCCGCGCGTGCCCGCACCGTCCATGTCCGACCTGCTCTCCGCCCTGCTGCTGGGCATCCTCGAAGGCTTGACCGAATTCCTGCCGATCTCCAGTACCGGCCACCTGCTCATCGCCCAGCACTGGCTGGGTGCCCGCTCGGACTTCTTCAACATCGTCATCCAGGCCGGCGCGATCGTGGCCGTGGTGCTGGTGTTCCGCCAACGCCTGCTGCAGCTGGCCACCGGCTTCAACCAGCGCGAGAACCGCGAGTACGTGTTCAAACTGGGCGCCGCTTTCCTGGTCACCGCCGTGGTCGGCCTGGTGGTGCGCAAGGCGGGCTGGTCGCTGCCGGAGACGGTCAGCCCGGTGGCCTGGGCGCTGATCATCGGTGGCGTCTGGATGCTGCTGGTGGAGGCCTACACCGCGCGCCTGCCCGACCGCGACCAGGTGACCTGGACAGTGGCGATCGGCGTCGGCCTGGCGCAGGTGGTGGCCGGCGTGTTCCCCGGCACTTCGCGCTCGGCCTCGGCGATCTTCCTGGCCATGCTGCTGGGCCTGAGCCGCCGCGCCGCCGCCGCCGAGTTCGTGTTCCTGGTCGGCATTCCCACCATGTTCGCCGCCAGCGCCTACACCTTCCTGGAAATGGCCAAGGCCGGGCAGCTGGGCAGCGAGAACTGGACCGACGTGGGCGTGGCCTTCCTTGCCGCGGCCGTCACCGGCTTCGTCGTAGTGAAGTGGCTGATGGGCTACATCAAGTCGCACAGGTTCACCGCCTTCGCTATCTACCGCATCGCGCTGGGCGCGGCGCTGCTGCTGTGGTTGCCCTCCGGCAGCTGAACAGCGCCGGGGCACGGCAACCCCATTGCCGGCCCCACCCCGTTTCCCCCACGGTTCCCCAAGGAGAATCACCATGAACCGCAAGCTCACCCTGCTCCTCCCGCTGGCCCTGCTGGCCGCCTGCAGCCAGACTCCGGCCCCGGCCGGCAACGGCGGCGACGATGTGGCCCCGGCCGCGGCCAAGGCAGCAGACCAGCAGACGCTGGCGCACCTGGATGCGCAGCGCCTGCAGAGCCAGCACTGGCTGCTGCAGCAGGCCACCGGCGCCGACGGCAAGCGCATCGACGCGCTGTTCGCCCGCGAAGACAAGCCGGTCACCCTGGACTTCGCTGATGGCCGCCTGTCGGTCAGCAACGCCTGCAACCACATGGGTGGCGGCTACACCCTGGCCGACGGCAAGCTGACGGTCGGTGCGATGGCCTCGACCCTGATGGCCTGCACCGACAAGGCGCTGATGGCGCTGGACGAGGCCGTGTCGAGCCGCCTGCAGGGCGAGCTGAAGGCCGAGCAGGATGCCGATGGCAAGCTGACCCTGACCAACGCGAAGGGCGACGTGCTGGTGTTCAACCCGGAACCGACCGCTGAAACCCGCTACGGCGGCGCCGGCGAAACCGTGTTCCTGGAAGTGGCCGCCAAGACCGAGAAGTGCTCGCACCCGCTGATCCCGGACTACCAGTGCCTGCAGGTGCGTGAAGTGAAGTTCGACGACAAGGGCCTGAAGCAGGGTGAGCCGGGCAAGTTCGAGAACTTCTACGGCAACATCGAGGGTTACACCCACGAGGACGGCGTGCGCAACGTGGTGCGCGTGAAGCGCTACGACGTGAAGAACCCGCCGGCCGACGCGCCGTCGCAGGCGTACGTGCTGGACATGGTGGTCGAGTCGGCCATCGAGAAGAAGTAAGACGACAGAAGGGCGGCCGAAAGGCCGCCCTTCTTCGTTGTGTAGAGTCGAGCATGGCTCGACTCTGCAGAAGCAAAGCCGGTCAGCGGCCGGCTCTACCAGGAGGACGCGAACCCGCGTGCTAGCCTTGCGGCGATGAAGATTCTCGCCATCTCCGGCAGCGTGCGCCGGCAATCGACCAACACGGCGCTGCTGCGGGCGTTGCAGGCCATCGCACCGACGGGCATGGAGCTGGAGGTCTACACCGGCATTGGCGATCTGCCCGTGTTCTCGCCCGACCTCGAAGGCGCCGATGAGCCGGGCAGCGTCACCGACTTCAAGGCGGCGATCGCGCAGAGCGACGGCGTGCTGGTGTGCAGCCCGGAGTACGTGCGCGGCATTCCCGGCGGGCTGAAGAACGCCATCGACTGGCTGGTCTCCGGTGACCAGATCGTGGGCCGGCCGATCGCGCTGGTGCACGCCTCGCATCGTGGCGAGGACATGCTGCAGGCACTGCGCGCGGTGCTGTCGACGGTGAGTGCGGCGTTCAATGCCGGACTGTTCCTGCGCGTGCCGGTGCTGGGGCTGGAGCCGCAGCAGGTGGCGGATGTGCTGCGTTCGCAGGCGCATCGCGCCGAGGCCGATGCGTTTCTGGCGGGGTTTGCGGGGTATTGCCGTTCGTCTTTGTAGCGTCGAGCATGGCTCGACTCTACAGAAGCAACGCCGGCCAGCGGCCGGCGCTACCGGGTTGCGGTTACAGCGCGGGGTTCAGCGTGTAGGTGCCGTGCAGGGTGGCTTCGGCCAGGACGTGGCCGTGCGACGCGCGGTAGGCATCGGCGGCGGTGAAGCGCGGCGGCAGGTCCAGCGTCGCCACGTCCAGCGCGAACACGCGGAAGAAATAGCGGTGCACGCGCTCGTCGTTGAACGGCGGATACGGGCCGTCGTAGCCCAGGTAATCGCCGGCCATGTCCGGGTTGCCGGCAAACCAGCCGGTGAAGTCGTTCAGGCCCTGGCGGCTGCCGGCCGGACCCGCAGGCGCGGGCTTGCCCTTCACCACGAAGCCATCGCTGCAGCTGCCGGCGGCGATCTCCTGCACCGAGGCCGGGATATCGGCCATCACCCAGTGCACGAAATCGCAGCGCGGCTGGTCGCGCGGTACGGTCATGTCGGTGCGGCCCACTGTCTCTGGCACGGTCGGCACATCCGGGTCCACGCACACCAGCAGGAACGAGCGGGTGCCATCGGGCACGCTGCTCCATGCCAGGTGCGGGTTGCGGTCCGGGGCGAAGCCGGCGGCATCGCCGGCGGCAAACTCACGGTCGATCGGTGCGCCGTTGGTCAGGCTGTTGCTGCTCAGCTGCATTGCACTCTCCTCATTCTTCCGGGTAGCCCAGGCGCACCGCAACCGGGGTGAGCTGGGCGAAGGCGGCGCTCATCACGTCGCGGTAGTTGCGCCAATGGCCCGGCGGGAAGCGCGGTGCGCCCAGCTGTGCAGCCGGCGGCATCGGCCGCTCGAACAGGCGGCCCAGCAGTTCGGCCATCGCGTGCGGATCGTTGCCGATCTGATCGATGCGCAGCAGCACGTGCGGGTACAGGTCTTCCTCGTGCAGCGTGGCGATCTGGGTCAGTGCGCGCGTCAGCCATTCGCCGGCTTCGGCCAGCGAGGTCATCGCCAGCGGTGCGGCGGCACCGTAGGCCACCCAGTCCAGCAGCATGTCGCGCGGATCACGCAGCACCAGCAGCAGGCGCCCCTGCGGCAGTTGCGGGCGCAGCGCCCACAGCAGGGCGTTGTCCCACCACAGCAGCCAGTCGATCACGGTGTCGCTCTGCAAGCCGCGCGCCGGCAGCTGCTCGCGCCAGCGCTGCACCAGCCGCTCCGGGGTCAGTACGCCCGAGGCCAGGTCCTGCAGCGTGTGGTAATTCTGGAACGCATCATCGGGCGCGTGGTTGGTGTAGCGATCACTGCGCAGCACCGGGCTGGCAGCGGCCAGGCCAGTCGCCACGCGTTCCACGCCCGAACCCGGCGCACCCCACAGGAAGATCGGCGCAGAGCTGGCGTCGCCCTCGATGCTGCCCTTGTCAGGCCAGCTCGGCGGCGACTTGGCCTGCGGCGGCAATGGCAGGCGCTGTGGCGCCTGGTCAGCCTGCAGCGCCAGCCACGTCTGCAGCGCCTGTTCCGGTTGGCCAGCGCGATCCTGGATTTCACCCAGCCAGGTACGCAGGTCGGCACGATGAGCTTCCGGCGCCATTTCAATCAACGCCTGCACGCGGGCGACTGCGGCAGCCGGATCACGCTGCAGCAGGCCTTCGACCAGGCGGGTCTCACCACTCACGCGCCCCGGCTCCAGGCTGACGATGCGCTCGGCGATGGCTTCAGCCTGCTCGCGCTCGCCCACCATGTCATGCAGGCGCAGGCGTGCTTCAAGTGCCGGCAGGTGGCCCGGCATGGCGTCCATCCAGCGTTCGACCGTCGCCGCGGCGGTGGGGCTGCCCACTTCTTCCACCGACAGGCGCGCCAGCCACAGATCGTGCAGCTGCGGATGCTGCTCCAGGGCGGCGTCAAGGCGCGCGCGCGCCTCGTCTTCGCGGCCCAGGCGCTGCCAGGACATCAGCAGCAGCTGCAGCACCTGGCGGTCATCGGGGATCGATTCCAGCAGCGGCAGCAGGTGGTCCAGCGCCTGCAGCGGCTGGCCGCCGCGCAGCGCCAGTTCACCGGCCAGGCGACGCATCGACGGTGTATCCATGCCTTCCTGCTGCAGAGCGATCTGCATCGCTTCGGCAGCCGCCTCCACGTTGCCCTGGCGCAGCGCCAGCTGCACCACGAGGCCATGCAGCGAGCTGATGGCCGGGTTCAGTTCCAGCACGCGGCGGAACGCCTGCTCGGCGAACGCCAGCATGTCCTTGCCCAGGTAGGCGAAGCCCAGTGCATAGAGCACGCGGGTGTCATTCGGCTGCGCCTGGTTGGCGGCCGACAACAGCGTCAGCGCGCGGTCCGGGTCATCGCGGCGCAGCGCGATCATGCCGTCGATGGTCAGCAGTTCCGGGTGGTCCGGCTCAACGCGCGAGGCCAGCGTGGACAGGCGCTGGGCTTCATCGAAGTCGTTGCGGCCGATCGCCAGGTGGGCCTGCATCAGGTAGGCGGAGAAGGAGTTCGGGTCGAGCCCGGTGGTGCGTGCCAGCGCTTCGTCAGCGCCCTGGTACTGGCGCAGGGCGAGCAGCAGGCCAGCGTGCTGCAGGTGCAGCTGGGCATCATCGGGGGCCAGCTGCAACGCTTGCTGCAGCGCCTCCATCGCGTCCTCGGCCTTGCCCTGCTGCTGCAGCGCAAGCGCCAGCCAGCGGTGGGCGTCGGCCAGGCCGGGTTCGTCACGGGTCCACGCCTGGGCCAGCTGCACGGCCTGGTCGGCCTGGTTCTGGCGCAACGCTTGGATGATCTGGTCTTGCATGGCAGTCCGCTTCAAGTGCAAACCCGCATTGTAGCGGGCTGCGCGCCGCTGCCGGTTCAGGCCTGCAGGACACGCTGCAGGCGTTGCGCAACCCAGCGCTCGGAGAAGCCGTCGCCCCGCCAGTTCTCGATGAATCCGCAGTGGCCGCCCCAACACGCGGTTTCCAGGCGCGCCTGGCGCGGCAGCTGCCAGTCACTGAAGGTCGCGTACGGAATCACCGGGTCATCCTGCGCCATCAGGATGTCGGCCGGCACCTGCAGGGTGGACAGGCGGTCGCCGGCAATCGAGTAGCCATCGAAATAGGCCTGCAGTGAGCCGAAGCTGGTGTGGCGCTCGACCAGCCATGCCGTCAGCGCGCGGATGTCCAGCTTCAGCACGCGGTCGTCGCAGTCGCTCAGCTCGGGGAACAGGTCGCGCTTGCGGCGCAGCGAACCGGCCCATTTGCGGCGGAAGTACCAGTCATACATCGCCGGGCCGTTCTCGATGCTGTCCATCGTCAGCGCCGGGTCCAGCACTGGGCATACGGACGCCACCCGCAGCAGCGGTACGCCAGCGGCCGGCGCGCGCAGGGCCAGCCGCAGCACGAAGTTGCCGCCCAGCGAATACCCGGCGGCGACCAGCGGCAGCTGCGGCCAGCGCTGGGCGATATCGCCGGCGGCATGCACCACTTCGTCGATCAGGTTGGAATGGAAGATGCCGGGGTTGAGATGATGGGTGTTGCCGTGGTCGCGGAAGTTCAGGCGCACCACGTCGAAGCCCTGTTCCAGCATGCGCGCGGCCGCCATGCGCATGTAGCTGGATTCGGCACTGCCTTCCCAGCCATGCAGCAGCAGGGCCATGCCTTTCGGTTCGCGGCCTTCGACATGGCTGTGCCAGCCCTGCAGGCGCACGCCGTCGCCGCCATCGAGGATCAGCTCCTCGCTGACCGCACCCGTGGCGGCCAGCAGCAGCAGGCCACGCTGCAGGCGCATGCGGCTGGAACTGAGCATCGACTGCAGGTGCGGATTGCGCAGCCAGCGCGGCGGCTGATAGTCAGCCGCGTGCAGCGTCGGCGTACCGGCGTCCAGGACAGGTGGCGGGATCAGGGCCACCGCACCCTCACTGCGTGCTCATGGCCGCCACGATGCGCGCGCGCGAGGTTTCCGCGATGCGCCGACGGCCTTCCAGGTCCTGGGCACCGATCGGCGCCAGGAAGTGCACTTCCGCACGTCGCGCCGGCTCACCGAGCAGGCGCAGGAAATTGGCGAAGAAACTCTCGCCCGGACCGAATGCGACGATGGTCTGCGCATTGCCATGCACGCCATACACCAGTGCTACCGGCTGCACCGGAACACCGGTTTCGACCGCGGCCTGGAAGATGCGGGCATGGAACGGCCCCACTTCGTGGCCACCGCGGGTGCGGCCCTCGGGGAACACGCCGACGGCTCTGCCGGCACGCAGGCGATCGGCCATCACCTGCATCACGCCACCCAGCGATTCGGTATTGCCGCGCTGGTGGAAGATGGTCTGCCCGCGCGCAGCGAGCCAACCGACCAGTGGCCAGCTGGCGATTTCGCGCTTGGCGACGAAACCCATCATGCGCTGGCTGTGCAGGATGCAGATATCCACCCAGCTGACATGGTTGGCGACGAACAGCACGGCGCCGGGCAGCGGCTTGCCGATCTGCACCAGGCGGAAGCCGAAGATCCACATCAGCCCACCCTGCCACCAGTTCACCACCTTGGCGCCGAAGGTCGCTTCGCCCACGCGCAGTTCGCCCCACGGCGGAAGCATGCCGATCAGGATGAGCGGCAGGAACACGGTGATGTGGACCAACAGCAGCGGTACGCGGTACAGGTAACGGCACACACGCGCCACGCCGCCGCGGGGGGCCGGAGTGGGGGAAGTCATCCGCGCACGATACCGGAGGGCCGTCATCGCTGCCAGCCGATTTAGGCCATAAGACCGATCGACCGGGGCAATCGATGGGGAACGCTGGGTTCTGCCACCGTCAACGAGCCTCCAGGGGCTCAGCCGTGGCCGGCCGCCACCACGGCCAGGGTCAGCCGCGAGATGCATACCAGCCGGCCCTGCTCATCCTCGATACGGATCTCCCACAGCTGGGTGCTGCGGCCCACGTGCAGCGCGCGGGCAGTACCGGTGACCGTGCCCGAGCGTACTGCGCGTACGTGATTGGCGTTGATTTCCAGGCCCACGCAGATCTGCTTGGCCGTATCCACGCACAGGTTTCCGGCACTGCTGCCCAGGGTCTCGGCCAGCACCACCGAGGCACCGCCATGCAGGATGCCGTACGGCTGGCGGGTGCGCTCATCCACCGGCATGGTGGCCTGCAGCCAGTCCTCGCCCGCAGCGCTGAAGACGATGCCCAGGGATTCAATCGCCGTGTTGCGGCTGAGCGCGTTGAGCTGCTCGATGGAAACGGCTTCGCGGAATACCTGGGTCATGCGGGCACCTTCAGAGGATGGGAACGAGGCCGGCGCCGAATGCAGTCAGCATGCGCACCAGCAGCCACTTCGGGCCGACGTTGACTTCGGGGAAGTCGCCGACGGCGACGTAGCAGTTGTGGAACGCCGGGTCCTGCCGGGGCAGCGGCTGCGGACAGTCGGGGCCCGGCTTGAATTCGTAGTCGGTGGCGTAACGCCACGGCCAGAAGTCGAGGATCGGCAACGCTTCGGAGGCCTTGCCGACACTGTAGTTCAGGCCCGACAGCACCGGCGGCTTGGCCCGCGGCGCCACCGTCCACGAGTTCTGCGGATGGGTATCGCGCAGGATGCTCTCGGCCAGCTGCTCGGCAAACACCGGGTCGTCGATGATCACCGCGCCTTCGGTGTTGTAGTTCTCGCTGCGCGGATCGAAGTTGTGGGTGCCGACCACGCCGATGCGGCGATCGACCACCAGCGACTTGGCATGCAGGCCCATGCGCGCGCCCTTGCGGGTGACCGGCAACGGCTTGTTGACCGCCTTGCTGCCGAGGAAGGACGGCCGCGTCTCGGTGCGCAGCAGGCGGGTTTCCACCTCGCTGCCGGCGGCACGGCGACGTTCGCGCGCGTTCTGGTAGGCGCTACCAGTACGCGGATGATTCACCGGCACCTGCTTGCGGGGCGCGGCCAGATCTCCGTCGCTGCCACCACCGGCATTGCTGCCAGCGGCGCTGCCGCCGATCAGCGGATTGCGCCCGCCGTCGTCGTCGCCTCCGGGCGCGGCGATCGGGTCGGGCAGCAGGTTGCGGTAGTCGACCGGTGCATCCAGCGGGAACGGCTTGTATTCGAAGATGTTGAAGCCCAGTTCGCGCATGTTGCGCCGCTTGTACTTGTACGACAGCGCATACACGATCGGGTTGTCGGTGGCCGCCAGGCTGTTGCTGGACACCACCACGCGCGGCGGCTGCGGGCGCTTGCGCAGCTCGCGGAACAGCTTCTGCGCCGGCTTGGACAGCACCAGGTACGGCGTCTGCAGGATCACTTCCTTCTGCGCACCGGCAATGAGTGCATCCAGCTGCGGCTCGGTCACGTGCTGGCCGGCCAGCGGCGCATCGGCCTTCTCTCGGCGATGCTTGCGCGGCAGGTCGGCCACATAGCGCACCGAGGCCACCGGCAGCGCGGTGTCCACGAAGGAACGCGTGACGAACTCGGTGTCGTTGGCTTCGGCGCTGACCCGCTGCACCCGTTCCGGGCGCCGGAAGGTGGCCTGCGGCAGGGTCGGCACGCCTTCACGCAACAGCGTGCGGCCAACATCGTTCAGGCGTTCGGCCGGTACGCTGCGCTTGGCGCGCCAGAAGGCATCGAAGTTGGCCGCCATCGCCCGCGCCTCCGGCCCCGCAATCATGACGTCGCGGTCGCGGAAGTTGTATTCGCGGTCCCAGTCGTAATAGTCGTCCTGGTAGTTGCGGCCACCCACCACACCGATCGCATCGTCGATCACCAGCAGCTTGTTGTGCATGCGCTGGTTGAAGCGACGGAAGCAGCACAGCACGCTGCCGGCGTAGTCGAAGTAGTTCAGCCGGGCCTTGCCGAAGGTCGGGTTGTAGACCCGCAGCTGGAAGTTCTCGTGGGCACCGGACAATGCACCGAGGATCTGCAGGTCGGAGATCGCCGACAGCTGATCGATCAGCACCCGCACCTTCACCCCGCGCCGCGAGGCGGCCAGCAGTTCATCGATGACCAGGCGGGCGCTGTCGTCCTTGTCGAAGATATAGGTCTGCAGGTCGATGCTGCGGGTGGCGCTGCGCAGCAGGTTCAGGCGTGCGACAAGGGCCCCCTCGCCCTCGTCCAGCAGGGTGGCGTAGTGGCGCGGCCGCCCGGGGGTGGATTCGGTGAACGCCCGGCCGGCCAGCGCCCGCAGCGGTGAATCCTGTGCGCAGCGGTCGGCGCGCTGGCAATCCACCTGGGTCGAGCGCGCCTGCACGGCGATCGCTTCGGCGCGGTCACGCTCGGCATGGGACAGCGATGCACAACCGCTGCCCAGCAACACGGTTGCCAGCGCCAGTACACGCAGCAGGAGGTTCACGGTTTCGGCGCCTCGCTCAGGCGCGCTCGCAATACGAAGGTCACTCGGTCACTCAAGGCAAGCTGCCAGCTGTCCATTCCATACCGGCCTCGCTGCACGGTACCGCGGCTGACGACGTCGCAATCATAGCCGGGTCGGGCACACTCCGCTTTCTCGACCTTCAGTGTCTCGGGATGGCTGATCCCGCGCAGGGTCAGCCGCCCGTTGATGTCGCCCCCGTCTTCCACGGTCTCCGGCCAGTACGGCAGCGAGTCGAACTCGACCACGGGGTGGCGGCCCGCGTCGAAGAACTCCTCGCCGCGCATCCAGCCGGTGTAGCGCGCCTTGCCGGGGATCTCGACCGAGCGCGTGAACATCTTCAGGTGCACCTGGTGACGGCCATCGGAGAGGATCTCGATGCGGCCTTCGAAGTGTGGGAACAGGCCTTCGATGCGCTGCCCGAAGCGGGTGCGCACCTCGAAACCGATCTGCGAGCGTTGGGTATCCAGGCGCAGGACCCGGTGCGCTTCGGCGACCACCGGCGGCAAGGGCGTTGGCGGTGGCGCCGCAGCCCAGGCCGGTCCGAATGCCAGCAGCACGGGCAGCAGGAAGCGGCTGCGCCGCGCCAGGCTCATTGGATCACGGCCACCAGAACGCGTTCAGGCTGGCCACACCCGGCTCGATCGAGGCCTCGCGCGGGAAGCCGAGCACGGCGATGCCGGCCGGCGGCATGCCACGGTAGTCGCTGCTGGTGCCCTCGGTCATCAGCGCCACCAGGCGCTCCAGGCCCGGGTTGTGGCCGACGACCAGCACCCGGTCGAGGTCACGGCGGTCGTCCACCAGCGCCGCCAGGGTGCCGGGGGTGGCCTCATAGATACGGTCTTCCAGGCGCTTCTCCACGTAGCCGATGGTGCCGAGCACGGCCTCCAGGGTCTCGCGGGTGCGCCGTGCCGGCGAGCACAGCACGCAGTCCGGCAGCAGGTTGTTTTCCTTCAGCCACTTGCCGGCGGCTTCGGCTTCGGCCAGGCCTACCGGCGACAATGGCCGGTCGAGGTCGGCCTGGCCGGGGGTGGCCGGTTCGGCATGGGCATGGCGCAGCAGGATCAGTTCACGCATCGCGGGTTTCCATGAAGAAGAGGATGCAGCAGAAAGAGTGAGGCAGGCATCAAAGCTTGAGCCAGGACAGCAACGGTTCCCAGTCGGCCTGGTGTTCGCGTACCTGGGCGGAGCGGTAATCGAACAGGCTGCGACCCAGGCCGGTCATGACCACGTAGCTCTGGCTGTCACGCAGCTGCGCGACCACCGGGTACGGCCATTCGGCCAGCATCTGCAGCGCCTGCTGCGAGGTCTGGGTCCAGGGCTTGGTGCGGTTCAGGACCAGCCCCACCGGCAGCTTGCGGCTGTGTACCCGTGGGTTCTGGGCCAGGCTGTTGAGGAAGCCGACGATCGCTTCAATGTCCAGCGCAGACGGCAGCACCGGCACCACCACCGCGTCGGCAGCGTCAAGGAAATGGGGGATATCGTCGGCCAACGCACCGGCGGGTGCGTCGATGATGACGGTGTCGGTGCCGTCGGGCAGCTTCTGCGCCCACTGCTTCTTCCGGTACACGTCGATGGGGAGCACCGCGCTTTCCAGCCCGGCACGCCGTTGCGCCCAGCGGGTGCTGGAGCCCTGCGGGTCGGCATCGGCAATCACCGTGGCCTTGCCCTGCAATGCCGCGTACGCGGCCAGGTGGGTGGCGACGGTGGTCTTGCCCACCCCGCCCTTGGAACCGGCCACCAGGATCGTCTTCATGCCAGCCTCGCTTCCGGGTACGTGCCCCGAGCGTACACCGGCGGTGGTGACGGGAGGTAGCACCGTGCTGAACCTGTGGCCATCGCCTTTGCTATCGTGGCGCCCCCGAAGGATCGAACCGGCATGAGCGAACTGCAGGACCTGAGCGCACTGATCCGCGCCAATACCCCCCTGATCGTGATCGAGACCCAGGACGAGGGTCGCATCGTCGAGCTGTTCCGGCAGACGCTGATGCACGTGTGGCGGGCGCTGCACCGCTGGTCGATCACCGAGGGCCTGCGCCGCATCGACCTGGACAGCGAGGACCCGCCGGTCGGGCCACCCGATGCCAGCGCGGCCCTGCAGATGATCCGCCAGGCCGACCAGCGCGGCGTCTACCTGCTGCTCGATTTCCATCCCTACCTGGGCTATGCCAGCCACCAGCGCGCCCTTCGCGACCTGATCCAGCGCCGCCACAGCGAGCCGCATGTGCTGGTGCTGATCGGTGCCAAGGTGGAGCTGCCGGCCGAGCTGGAAGCGCTGGCGGTGCGCTTCAACCCGCGCCTGCCCGATGCCAATGCCCTGCTGAAGATGCTGCGCGAGGAGGCTGACGCCTATGCGCGCGAGCATGGCGGCCGACGGGTGGAAGTCGACAGCGAGGCGGTGAAGAAGATCCTGAAGAACCTGCAGGGCCTGAGCCTGGTCGATGCCCGGCGCATCGCGCGCCAGCTGATCTACGCCGACGGCGCACTGCGCGACGACGACCTGCCGCAGCTGGCGCGGCTGAAGTTCGAGCTGCTCAACCGCAGCGGCCACCTGTTCTTCGAACATGACAGCGCGCGCTTCGGCGATGTGGCCGGCGCCAACCGGCTCAAGCGCTGGATCAACCAGCGGCGGGTCGCGTTCATCGCCGGCTCGGCGCCGGCCGGGCTGGATCCGCCGCGCGGCATGCTGTTGCTGGGTGTGCAGGGCTGCGGCAAGTCGATGCTGGCCAAGGCCACCGCCGCCGGCTTCGGCGTGCCCCTGCTGCGCCTGGACGTGGGCGCGCTGTACAACAAGTACCACGGCGAGACCGAAGCCAACCTGCGCCAGGCACTGGCCTCGGCCGAACAACTCGCGCCCTGCGTGCTGTGGATGGACGAGATCGAGAAGGGCCTGGCCAGCGGTGGCGAGGATGGCGGCGTGTCACGCCGCGTGCTCGGTTACCTGCTGACCTGGATGGCCGAACGCAAGGCGCCGGTGTTCATCGTCGCCACCGCCAACCAGGTGCACGAACTGCCGGCCGAGCTGCTGCGCAAGGGCCGCTTCGACGAGATCTTCTTCGTCGACCTGCCTTCGCCTGACGTGCGCGTGGAACTGCTGCGGCTGCACCTGGGCCGGCGCCAGCTCAACGCCGACGACTTCGCACTGCCCGCGCTGGCGGCGGCCGCGAATGGCTTCTCCGGCGCCGAGATCGAGCAGGCGATCGTGGCTGGCCTGTATGCGGCACACGCCGAAGGCCGGCCGCTGGACACCGAGCTGCTGATGAACGAGATCCGCGCCACCCGACCGCTGTCGGTGCTGATGGCCGAGCAAGTGGAGGCACTGCGGGCGTGGGCGTCGGAGCGGACGGTGTCCGCGGACGACTGAGGGGTTTCCAGCGAACGGCGCAGCCCCTCGTGGCTGGTCGCTCAAAGCAACAGCCGTGGTTGGCCGGGTGGGTAGGCTGCGCAGGGGACGCTGCAAGTACGTCCATGTAAGCTCGGTCGCCGCATCCATGCGGCTCACGCCCCTGCGCAGCCTACCCACCCGGCCCCTGACAGTCTCCGGGGGCGATCAGCCACGTGGAAGAAAGAAGAAGAGCAAAAGCGCTTGGCCGGCCGCTCTTTGTAGAGCCGAGCCCACACTCGGCTGCTCTTCGATCAGATATCGAATAGTCGATTCCGTTACAGATTCATCCACGCATGGCGTGGATCTACCGTGTCGACCAAGGTCGACACCTACCAACAGCTGCCGGAATCTGTCGAAGGCGGGGCACTGTGGGTTTGCGGGGTGTGAGCCGCATGGATGCGGCGACCAAGCCCCCAGGACGGGTTTACGGCGGCCCCGCAAACCCACAGTGCCCCGCCATCCCGCAGGAAGCCCGCTGTTGCTTCAGCTGTTGCCTCTGCGGGTGCCGGGTGCAACCCGGCCGAACCCCTTCCCTCAGGGCCAGGCAGGCGGTGCGGCCGCCCAGGCCTGCTGCACCTCGGCCAGCGACGCGCGCTCATCCTCGCGCCATTGCGGCAGCAGCTGCGCATGGTGGGCACTGGAGCTCCACTGCGTCGGCTCGGTACGCACGGCAGCCGCATACCACTGCACCGCCTCCTGCTTCTGTCCCAGCCGCCACAGCGCCAATGCATAAGTCGGTGGCACCCAGCTCGGCTTCGTGCGCGCATTGCCGGCCGAGGCCAGCCACTGTTCCAGCGCCGCCTCCGGCTTGCCCTGGCGCAGCAGGTCCCAACCGTAGTTCCAGCGCACGCTGCGGCCACTGCTGCTCTGTGCCGGTGCCTCTTTCATGGCCTCGCCATACAGCTGCTCGGCCAGTTCGCCACGGCCCTGCGCGCCGGCCACCGATGCCAGCTGCACCGTCGCTTCCACCGCACGCCGGCCGCGTTCACGCAGCTTGACCAGCTGCGCCACCAGATCATCGCCCTCGCCCTGCACCGCCACCATCGGCGTGGCGGCCGGATCGTTGTCGAAGTAGAACTCCTGTGGTGCCGGCACGGCCGGCGCAGCCCACACCGTGGCCGCTCCCGAGGCCAGCAGCACGCTGGCCAGGATCTTTCCTGGAACTGACATCCCTTCTCCCCAGGCCGCAACTGCAGCCTCCCTCTCTCTCCCCGATCCTAACCCCAGCACCGCCGCGGGCGCGAGTGCCGGGGCCTCGCGGCCCCGCTGCTACAATTCGCGCCTTTCCCGCCGCGTGCCTGCACGCGGCCGGTGCCAGCCGATCCTACCGGGCCAGCCATGACCAGTACCGCGCAACTCACTTCGCCCTCTTCCGCCGACCTGCTCGACCGTGATTACACGCTCGACCACAAGTACACCCGCAGCGAGGGGCGGATCTACCTGAGTGGCGTGCAGGCGCTGGTGCGGCTGCCATTGATGCAGCGGCTGCGCGACGCGCACGAAGGCATCGACAGCGCCGGCTTCGTCAGTGGCTACCGTGGCAGCCCGCTGGGTGGCTTCGACCTGGAACTGTGGCGCGCACGCAAGCACCTGGACGCGGCCAAGGTGAAGTTCACCCCGGGCCTGAACGAGGACCTGGGCGCCACCATGGTGTGGGGCACCCAGCAGACCAACCTGTTCCCGGGCGCCAACGTGCAGGGCGTGTTCGGCATGTGGTACGGCAAGGGCCCGGGCGTGGACCGCTGCGGCGACGTGTTCAAGCATGCCAATGCCGCCGGTACCTCGCGCTACGGCGGCGTGCTGGCCCTGGCCGCCGACGACCATGCCTGCCGCAGCTCGACGCTGCCGCACGGCAGCGAGGACGAATTCGTCAGCGCGATGATGCCGGTGCTGAACCCGGCCGGCGTGCAGGACATCCTCGACATGGGCCTGCTCGGCTGGGCGATGAGCCGCTATACCGGCCGCTGGGTCGGCTTCAAGACCATTGCCGAAACGGTGGAGTCGTCGGCGTCGGTCGAGGTCGATCCGATGGCGCGCCGCATCGTGCTGCCGGAAGACTTCGAGATGCCGTCGGGCGGCCTCAACATCCGCTGGCCGGACCCGCCGCTGGACCAGGAAATGCGCCTGCACCGCTATGCGGTGAAGGCGGCGCAGGCATTCGCCCGCGCCAATGGCATCGACAAGGTGGTGATGGATGCGCCGCGCGCGCGGCTGGGCATCGTCACCACCGGCAAGAGCTACCTGGACGTGCTGCAGGCACTGGAATACCTGGGCCTGGATGAAGCCGCGTGCGCCGACATCGGCATCCGCGTGTACAAGGTCGGCATGACCTGGCCGCTGGAACCGCAGGGCATCGCGCGCTTCGCGCAGGGCCTGGAAGACATCATCGTGGTGGAGGAGAAGCGTGCCTTCATCGAGCGCCAGATGAAGGAACAGTTCTTCAACTGGCCGGCCAGCTGGGGCCAGCGCCCGTCGATCGTCGGCAAGTACGACGAGAGCGGCGAATGGATCCTGCCGTCCACCGGCGAACTGACCCCGGCCACCATCGCCGGCGTGATCGGCCGCCGCATCCAGAAGTTCTTCAACAACGAATCGATCGAGCAGCGCCTGCAGTGGATGCAGGAAAAGGAAGCCGAGCTTGCGCTGCCGCGCGCCAGCTTCCCGCGCGTACCGCACTACTGCTCGGGCTGCCCGCACAACACCTCCACCCAGGTGCCGGAAGGCTCGCGTGCGCTGGCCGGCATCGGTTGCCATTACATGGTGACCTGGATGGACCGCAGCACCGACACCTTCACCCACATGGGTGGCGAAGGCGTGACCTGGGCCGGGCAGGCGCCGTTCACCGACACCCCGCACGTGTTCCAGAACCTGGGCGACGGCACCTATTTCCACAGCGGCTCGCTGGCGATCCGCCAGGCAGTCGCCGCCGGCGTCAACATCACCTACAAGATCCTCTACAACGACGCGGTGGCGATGACCGGCGGCCAGCCGGTGGACGGCCCGCTGAGCGTGCCCGACATCGCAAAGCAGATGCGCGCCGAAGGCATCCACACCATCGTGGTGTTGTCGGACAACATCGGCAAGTGGACCGGCCAACGCAAGCACTTCCCCAGCGATGTCGAGTTCCACGACCGCAGCGAGCTGGACGAAGTGCAGAAGCGCCTGCGCGAAGTGAAGGGTGTTTCGATCCTGATCTACGAGCAGACCTGCGCCACCGAGAAGCGCCGCCGCCGCAAGCGCGGCAAGCTGGAAGACCCGCAGAAGCGCGTGCTGATCAATTCGCTGGTCTGCGAAGGCTGCGGTGACTGCGGCAAGAAGAGCTTCTGCGTGTCGGTGCTGCCGAAGGAAACCGAGTTCGGGCGCAAGCGCGAGATCGACCAGTCCAACTGCAACAAGGACTATTCGTGCGTGAACGGCTTCTGCCCAAGCTTCGTCACCGTGCACGGCGGCCAGCCGCGCAAGGGCAGCAAGCGCGATGCCTCCACCCTGCTGGACAATCTGCCGGCGCCGACCCTCCGCGGCACGCTGGAACAGCCCTGGAACATCCTGATCACCGGTGTCGGCGGTACCGGCGTGGTGACCATCGGCGCGCTGCTGGGCATGGCCGGCCACCTGGAAGGCAAGGGCGCGACCGTGCTCGACCAGACCGGCCTGGCACAGAAGGGCGGCGCGGTGACCACGCACATCCGCATTGCCCGTCGCCCTGAAGACATCCACGCCGTGCGCATCGCCGCTGGCGAAGCCGACCTGGTGGTGGGCTGCGACATGGTGGTGGTCAACGACTACTGGGCGCTGTCGAAGGTGCGCGCCGGCCGTTCGCAGGTGGTGCTGAACACCTACGAAGCGATGCCCGGTACCTTCACCACCCGCCCGGACATGCAGTTCCCCGCCGCCGACATCGTGGCCGGTGTGCGCGTGGCACTGGGCGGCCAGGAGCCGCTGCTGCTGGATGCGACCCAGCTGGCCACCGCGCTGCTCGGCGATGCGATCGCCGCCAACCTGTTCATCCTCGGCTACGCGTGGCAGCAGGGCCTGGTGCCGCTGTCGTTCGAGTCACTGATGCGCGCCATCGAGCTCAACGGCGCCGCCGTGGCGATGAACCAGCAGGCCTTCGCCTGGGGCCGCCTGGCCGTAGTCGATCCGCAGGCCGTGCAGCAGGCCGCCGGCCTGGTGCGCAACCGCCACACCGATACCGAATCCACCCCGGGCCCGCTGCATCCGCTGCCGCCGGGCGAGTGGGAAGGCAACGAATGGGGCGCCACCGCCGCACCGCGCAACACCGGCGACGAACGCGAACTGCGCGGCCTGCCTTCGCACAGTGGCGACGTGGCGTTCCTGCCGCTGGACGACGCCCGCCTGTCGCGCTCGCTGGATGAAATGATCGAACGCCGCGCCGCCTTCCTGGTCGAGTACCAGGACGACGCCTACGCCAACCGTTATCGCAGCCTGGTCGAGCGCGTGCGCGCCGCCGAAGCCGAGCGCATCGGCGGTTCCACTGCGCTGACCGAGACGGTGGCCCGCTACCTGTTCAAGCTGATGGCGTACAAGGACGAGTACGAAGTGGCCCGCCTGTACACCAGCGGCGACTTCCAGCGCCGCCTGCAGCAGCAGTTCGAGGGCGATTACCAGCTGCGTTTCCACCTGGCACCGCCGCTGTTCGCCAAGAAGGACGAGCAGGGCCGGTTGCTGAAGAAGGAGTACGGCCCGTGGATGTTCAAGGCCTTCGGCCTGCTGGCCAGGCTGAAGTTCCTGCGCGGCGGCCGCTTCGACGTGTTCGGGCGCACCGCGGAGCGCCGCATGGAGCGCAGGCTGATCGGCGATTACGAGGCCACCGTGCAGCTGCTGCTGGACGGGCTGGATGACGACCGCCTGGCGCTGGCGGTGGAGATTGCCAGCGTCCCCGAGCACATCCGCGGCTTCGGCCACGTCAAGGAAGCGCATTTCGAGCAGGCCAAGGCGCGCGAAGCCGCCCTGCTGGCGCAGTGGCGCAATCCGAAGGCGCTGCACATCGTGCAGGTGGCTTGAAGGTAGTGCCGGCCGCTGGCCGGCATCCATCCAGGCAATCGGTTGCCGGCCAGCGGCCGGCACTACCGGCGATTCAGCCCAACCGCCACAGCAGCAGCCGGTTGTTGGCCGGCATCGCCACGTCACCCAGGCGGGTGAATCCGTGGTCGGCGGCCAGCGCCTGCACCGCTTCGCTATCGCGGATGCCGCTGCGCGGGTCGCGCGTCTTCAGCCAGGCATCGAACTGCGCGTTGCTGTCGCTGGTGTAGCGGCCGCCGTAGTTGAACGGGCCGTACACCGCCAGCAGCGCGCCATGCCGCAGCACCGATGGCAGCGCGGCGAACAGCGCCTGCACATGCTCCCAGCCCATGATGTGCAACGTGTTGGCACTGAATGCGGCGTCGAACGTGCTGCCCTGCGGCAGGCTCAGGCCGGGCGCCGGCGGCAGTTCCACCTGCAGCGGCATCGGCGCCAGCAGGTTCAGCAGCGCCGCCTCCGCGCGCCAGGCCTCGATGCCGGGCAGATGGTCAGGATGATCGCTGGGCTGCCAGCGCAGCCACGGCCAGCGCTCGGCGAAGAACGCCGCGTGCTGTCCGGTGCCGCTGCCGATCTCCAGCAGCCGGTGGCGGTCACCCATCCACGGGTCGAGTGCGGCGGCGATCGGTTCGCGGTTGCGCTCGCAGGCTTCTGAATACGGCTTGCTCGACATCAGGACGGTGTCCAGGCGGGGTCGGCCCCATTGTGCACGAGGGGGTGTTGCTCGGCAGGGCTGCGCCCTGCACCCGCCGAAGCCGAAGCGGGAGCCAGAGCAACGTCAAAAGCTGGCATTCCGTGGGATGGCAGGGTGGGTCCGGTTGCGGGGGACGCCGTAAACCCGTCCTTGGGGGCTTGGCCGCGGCATCCATGCCGCGGACACCCCCGCAACCGGACCCACCCCGCCTTCGACAGTTTCCAGCGATCTGTTGGAACGGCTCTTGGGGTCAGATCCGTTTTCCGCAGGAAAACGGATCTGACCCCGGATTTATTTCGATATCTGACAGATTGTGTCGGCCAAGGTCGACACCTACCAACAGCCGCGCGGACAACCATCGCAGTTCCCAACAGCCGCGGAGATCTGTCGAAGGTGGGGCGGTGTGGGTGGGCAGGACCGTTGGCGCCATGGATGGCGCCATCGAGCCCCCAGGGGTGAGGGCGCTTTGCTTGCGAAGCAGTGCTTCGCAAGCGCCCGAACGCCCAGCCGCCAGCGGCTGGGCCGGACCGCGGAGCGGGGTTTACGGCGTGTCCTGCCCACCCACACCGCCCCGCCAACCCACGGAATGCCCGCTGTTGCTGTTGCTGTTGCTTTGGCCTCTGCAGGTGCAGGGCTGCAAGCCCTGCCGAAACCCACCCAACCATGACTGCAGTCACTTGCCCGGACGCGCCGCGCTGGCGAAAGTCGAGTGGTTGACGTGATCGGCTCGGCCCGTTGCCGGCCGCACGCAAGCGAGAGAGAGAAACGCTGTGCAACGACGTGAGTTCCTGGCTTTTTCCGGTCTGGGCCTGGCGGGCCTGCTGCTGCCGCATTCCCGTGCCATCGCCGCCGAGCAGCTGCTCGCCCCGGTCGACACCCTCCAGCGCAGGCGCCTGGCGGACGTGGCGCTCGCCGCCGCACGCACGGCCAAGGCCAGCTACTGCGATGTGCGCATCGGCCGCTACCTCAACCAGTCGGTCATCACCCGCGAGCACCAGGTCGGCAATGTGACCAACCGCGAATCGTCCGGTGTCGGCGTCCGGGTGATCGTCAACGGGGCCTGGGGCTTCGCTGCCACCCACCAGCAGACCGAGGCCGCCGTGCGTGCTGCGGTCGAACAGGCGGCGGCCATCGCCCGCGCCAACGCCGGCATCCAGACCCGGCCGGTGCAGCTGGCGCCGACGCCCTCGGTGGGTGAGGTGCGCTGGCAGACCCCGGTCCGCAGGAACGCGATGGCGGTGCCGATCCAGGACAAGGTCGAGCTGCTGCTGGCGCTCAACGCCGCCGCGCTGAATGCGGGTGCCGACTACATCAATTCCACCCTGTTCCTGGTCAATGAACAGAAGTACTTCGCGTCCAGCGACGGCTCGTTCATCGACCAGGACATCCACCGCATCTGGCTGCCGTTCACCGCCACCGCCATCGACAAGGCCAGCGGCAGGTTCCGCACCCGTGCCGGGCTGTCCTCGCCGATGGGCATGGGCTATGAGTTCCTCGATGGCGATGCGCGCGGCAAGGTGCACCTGCCCGGTGGCATTACTGCCTACCGCGATTCCTACGACCCGGTCGAGGACGCCATTGCCGCCGCCCGCCACGCGCGCGAGAAGCTGAAGGCGCCGTCGGTGAAGCCGGGCAAGTACGACCTGGTGCTGGATCCGTCCAACCTGTTCCTGACCATCCACGAGAACGTCGGCCACCCGCTGGAGCTGGACCGCGTGCTCGGCTACGAAGCCAACTACGCCGGCACCAGCTTCGCCACGCTGGACAAGCGCGATGCCGGTTTCCGCTGGGGCAGCGACATCGTCACCTTCTTCGCCGACAAGACCCAGCCGGGCAGCCTCGGTGCGGTCGGCTACGACGACGAAGGCGTGAAGACCCAGCGCTGGGATCTGGTGCGCGACGGCATCCTGGTCGACTACCAGGCCACCCGCGATGAGGCCCATATCCTCGGCCGCGATGCATCGCATGGCTGCAGTTACGCCGATTCCTGGTCCAGCGTGCAGTTCCAGCGCATGGCCAATGTCTCACTGGCGCCGGGCAAGCAGCCGCTCAGCGTCGAGGACATGATCAAGGACGTGGAGAACGGCATCTACATCCACGGCCGCGGTTCGTATTCGATCGACCAGCAGCGCTACAACGCGCAGTTCGGTGGCCAGCTGTACTACCAGATCAAGGACGGAAAGATCGCCGGCATGGTCGAGGATGCGGCCTACCAGATCCGCACGCCGGAATTCTGGAATGCCTGCACCGCCATCTGCGATGAACGCGACTTCCGCCTGGGCGGTTCGTTCTTCGACGGCAAGGGCCAGCCCGGCCAGGTCTCGGCGGTCTCGCACGGTTCGTCCACCACCCGCTTCAACGGCATCAACATCATCAACACCGCGCGCAGTCTCGGCGCTTGAGCCACCCATCCTTCGACATGGAGAGCAGCCTTGCAAAGACGTGACTTCCTGGCCCTGACCGGGCTTACCGCGGGCGGGCTGATCGTGCCCTCCTTCTTCGGCAAGGCGATTGCCGCCGAACAACTGCAGAGCACGCTGGACCTGGGGCTGAAGAAGCGCCTGGCCGACGCCGCCCTGCAGGCCGCACGCAGCGCCGGTGCCACCTACTGCGACGTGCGCATTGGCCGCTACCTGCGCCAGTTCGTGATCACCCGCGAGGACAAGGTGCAGAACGTGGTGAACACCGAGTCCACCGGCGTGGGCATCCGCGTGATCGTCAATGGCGCCTGGGGCTTCGCCGCCACCAATGCGCTGGGCACCGCCGACGTGGCCAGGGCCGCGCAGCAGGCCGCGGCGATCGCCAAGGCCAATGCCGGCGTGCAGACCGCTCCCGTACAGCTGGCCAAGGCGCCGGGCGTGGGTGAGGTGAGCTGGCGCACGCCGATCCGCAAGAATGCAATGGAGGTGCCGATCAAGGACAAGGTCGGCCTGCTGCTGGACGTCAACGCCGCAGCGATGGGCGCCGGCGCCAGCTTCGTCAATTCGATGCTGTTCCTGGTCAACGAGCAGAAGTACTTCGCGTCCACCGATGGTTCCTACATCGACCAGGACGTGCACCGCATCTGGGCACCGATGACGGTCACCGCCATCGACAAGTCCAGCGGCAAGTTCCGCACCCGCTCGGGCCTGTCCTCGCCGATGGGCCTGGGCTACGAGTACCTGGATGGCGCCGCCGCCGGCAAGGTGGTCAGCCCCAATGGCGTGGTCAACTACAGTTCTTCCTACGACATGAAGGAAGACGCCATCGCCGCGGCCAAGCAGGCGCAGGAGAAGCTGAAGGCACCGTCGGTGAAGCCGGGCAAGTACGACCTGGTGCTCGACCCATCGCACACCTGGCTGACCATCCACGAATCGATCGGCCACCCGCTGGAACTGGACCGCGTGCTCGGCTACGAAGCCAACTACGCCGGCACCAGCTTCGCCACCCTGGACAAGCGCGAACAGCATTTCCAGTACGGCAGCGAGCTGGTCAACATCTTCGCCGACAAGACGCAGCCGGGCAGCCTCGGCGCGGTGGCATACGACGACGAAGGCGTGAAGTGCAAGCGCTGGGACCTGATCAGCAACGGCAAGCTGGTGGACTACCAGACCATCCGCGACCAGGCCCACATCCTCGGCAAGACCGAGTCCGACGGCTGCTGCTATGCAGATTCGTGGTCCAGCGTGCAGTTCCAGCGCATGGCCAACGTGTCGATGGCACCGGGCAAGAAGCCGCTGAGCGTGCCCGACCTGATCAAGGACGTGGAGAACGGCATCTACATCATCGGTGACGGTTCGTTCTCGATCGACCAGCAGCGCTACAACGCGCAGTTCGGCGGCCAGCTGTTCTACGAGATCAAGAACGGCCAGATCACCCGCATGCTGGAAGACGTGGCCTACCAGATCCGCACGCCGGAGTTCTGGAACGCCTGCACCGCCGTGGCCGACGAGCGTGACTACCGCCTGGGCGGTTCGTTCTTCGACGGCAAGGGCCAGCCGGGCCAGGTCTCGGCGGTCTCGCACGGTTCGTCCACCGCGCGCTTCAACGGCATCAACGTCATCAACACCGCACGCAGCCTCGGCTGACCGGTCAGGAGCCCTTACACCATGAGTATCTTCACCGAAGCCCAGGCCAAGGCCATCCTCGACAAGGTCATCGCCCTGTCCAAGGCCGACGAGTGCACCGCCGTGCTGGCCGGCGCGATCAGCGGCAACATCCGTTTCGCACTGAACAACGTCTCCACCAGCGGCATCGTCGACAACACCGAGCTGGCGGTCACCGTCGCCTTCGGCAAGCGCGTCGGTACCGCATCGATCAACGAGTTCGACGATGCCGCGCTGGAGCGCGTGGTGCGCCGTGCCGAAGACCTGGCCCGCCTGGCCCCGGAGAACCCGGAGTTCATGCCGGCCATCGGCAAGCAGAGCTACCGCGCCAGCCCGACCTTCAGCGAATCCACCGCAGCGATCGATCCGGCGTTCCGCGCCAAGGTCGCCGCCGATTCGATCGCCCCGTGCCGTGGCCACGGCCTGATCGCCGCCGGCTTCCTCGAGGACGGCCAGGGCTTCCAGGCCACCGCCAACAGCAATGGCAACTTCGCCTACCAGCGCACCACCAACTTCGATTACACCTGCACCGTGCGCACCGAAGATGGCCGCGGTTCGGGCTGGGTCGGCCGCAACCTGAAGGATGCGGCGGACTTCAAGGCCGACCAGGACGTCCGCATCGCCATGCGCAAGGCCACTGAATCGGCCGAAGCCAAGGCGCTGGAGCCGGGCAAGTACACGGTGATCCTGGAGCCGGCCGCGGCCGCGGGCCTGATCAGCTTCATGATGAACTTCTTCAGCGCACGCTCGGCCGATGAAGGCCGCAGCTTCCTGTCGAAGAAGGGCGGTGGCAACAAGCTGGGCGAGCAGGTCTACGACCCGCGCGTGACCATGATCGCCGACCCGTGGCATCCGGACGCGCCGGTGCTGCCGTGGGACGGCGAAGGCATGCCGCGCGAGCGCATGGCCATCATCGAGAACGGCAAGATCGCCAACCTGGACTACTCGCGCTTCTGGGCACAGAAGCAGGGCAAGACCGCCAAGGCAACGCCGGGCAACCTGCTGATGAGTGGTGGCGACAAGAGCACCGCCGAGCTGGTGCGCGGCACCCAGAAGGGCATCCTGGTCACTCGTACCTGGTACATCCGCATGGTGGATCCGCAGACCGTGCTGCTGACCGGCCTGACCCGTGACGGCACCTTCTACATCGAGAACGGCCAGATCAAGCACCCGGTGAAGAACTTCCGCTTCAACGAATCGCCGGTGATCATGCTCAACAACATCGAAGAGCTGGGCAAGCCGGTGCGCGTGGCCGGTGATGAATCCAGCTACGTGATGATGATCCCGCCGATGAAGCTGCGCGATTTCACCTTCACCTCGCTGTCCGACGCGGTCTGATGGATCGCCGGGCCTGCCTGCGCTGGTTGGCCGCTGCCGCTTCGGCGGCGGCGCTGCCAGCCTGGGCGCAGTCAGGCCCGCGCAGTTCGCGCTACGACTTCTGGTTCACCCGCCTGCAGTACGACTCCGGCGACTGGGACGTGGACGCGCGCATGCCGTCCAACCTGATCACCTCGCTGATCGACTACACCTCATTGCGGGTGGATCCGCAGGAGCATGTTGTCGCACTGGCCGACCCACGCATGCTGGAAGCGCCGTTCTGCTACCTGGCCGGACACACCTTGGTGGAGTTCAACGCCGCCGAGCGGCAGAACTTCGTGCGCTACGTGCGCAATGGCGGCTTCGTCTTCGTCGACGACTGCAACCACGATATCGACGGCCTGTTCGCCACCTCGTTCGAGGCGCAGATGGGTCGCCTGTTCGGTCCGAAGGCACTGCAGAAGCTGCCCAACAGCCATCCGCTGTACCGCAGTTTCTTCCGCTTCCCCGATGGCCCGCCCGCCACCAGCTTCGAACTCAACGGCTGGGGCGACGACCTGGTGCACGACTACCTGAAGGGCATCGAGGTCGATGGCCGCCTGGGCCTGCTCTACAGCAACAAGGACTACGGCTGCGAGTGGGACTACGACTGGCGCAACAAGCGCTTCCTGGCCGAAGACAACACCCGCTTCGGCGTCAACATCGTGATGTACGCGTTGAACAATTGATAGGACCTGCACGCCCATGACCTCCCCCGACCTCGATTCCCTGCTGCCGCGCCTGCACGATCTGCGCGCCGCGCTTGCACGCGCAGTGGTGGGCCAGAACACCGTGGTCGAACAGCTACTGATCGGCCTGCTGGCCGGCGGCCACTGCCTGCTGGAAGGCGCCCCGGGACTGGGCAAGACCCTGCTGGTGCGCTCGCTCGGGCAGGCGCTGGAACTGCAGTTCCGGCGCGTGCAGTTCACCCCCGACCTGATGCCCAGCGACATCCTCGGTACCGAGCTGCTGGAGGAAGACCACGGCACCGGCCATCGCCATTTCCGCTTCCAGCAGGGCCCGATCTTCACCCACCTGCTGCTGGCCGACGAACTCAACCGTACCCCGCCCAAGACCCAGGCCGCGCTGCTGGAAGCGATGCAGGAGCGCACGGTCAGCTACGCCGGCACCACCTACGCATTGCCCGCACCGTTCTTCGTGCTGGCGACGCAGAACCCGATCGAGCAGGCCGGTACCTACCCGCTGCCGGAAGCACAGCTGGACCGCTTCCTGCTGCACGTTCTGGTGGATTACCCCAGCGAAGACGAGGAACGGCAGATTCTGGAACAGACCACCGGCGGCGCCACCGACGCGGTGCCGAAGGTGATGGATGCCGAGGCCGTGATCGCCCTGCAGGCCGCAGTACGCCAGGTGCATGTCAGCCCGGATGTGCTGGCCTGGATCACCCGCCTGGTGCGCGCCAGCCGCCCCGGCGAAGGCGCACCGGCGGCGATCAACCAGTGGGTGAAATGGGGCGCCGGCCCGCGCGCCGGGCAGTCGCTGGTGCTGGCGGCGAAAGCACGCGCACTGCTGCAGGGCCGCTTCGCCGCCACCCGCGAGGATGTGCAGGCACTCGCCACGCCGGTGATGCGTCATCGCCTGCTGCTGTCGTTCGCCGCCGAGGCCGAGCAGAAGCGTGCCGACGACGTGGTCGCCGCCCTGCTGCAGGCCGTGCCGTTCCCGGGTTGAGCCACGCGTGAACGCAGGTGCCCCGCTGACGTTGCCACCGGAACTGCGTGCGCGCCTGCGCACGCTGCGGTTGCGGCCGCGCCTGGCCAGCGGCGCAAGCGGCATCGGCCAGCACGCCAGCCGCAGCCGCGGTGCCGGTCTCGAATTCGCCCAGTACCGTGCCTACGAGCCGGGCGACGAACTGCGCCAGATCGACTGGAAGCTGTACGCCCGCTCGGATCGTTTCTTCGTGCGCGAATCCGAACGCGAAAGCCCGATCACGGTCTGGCTGCTGCTCGATGCCACTGCTTCCGCCGGCCAGGCCGATCGCGCGGCACCGCAGCGCACGCGCCTGGACCACATGCGCGGCGTGGCCGCGTGCGTGGTGGAGCTGGCCCTGCAGCAGGGCGACCGTTTCGGCCTACTGGCGATCAATGGCGATGGCCTGCAGCTGGTGCCCGCAGCGAACGGCGCACGCCAGCGTGATCGCGTGCATCTGCAACTGCATGCCCTGCAGGCACGCGGTGGCTGGCCTGCGGCCGATCGCCTGCGTCCCCTGTGGGAGCGCGTACGCCCGGGCGACCTGCTGCTGGCAATCGGTGATGGTTTCGACGAGGCCGGCATCACGCTGCTGGAGCAACTGGCCAGCGCACGCCGCGAAGTGGCACTGCTGCAGATCCTGACCGCCGACGAGCGCGACTTCCCGTTCGACGCCGGCCATCGCTTCCGCGACCCCGAGACCGGCGAGGAACTGCTGGGCGATGGTGCGGCGATCCGCGCCGACTACCTGCAGCGCTTCGCCGACGCACGCAGTGCGCTGCAGTCGCGCCTGCAAGCCAGCGGCATCGCCAGTGCCACCGGCTGGCTCGACCAACCGTTGGACCAGCCGCTGCAGGCACTGTTTGCCCGTGGGGGCGGCGGATGAACCTGCTGTTCCCGCTCGGCCTGGCTGCGCTCGCCGCATGGCTGCTGCCGCTGCTGATCCACCTCGCCCGCCGCCATCCGTACACACCGCTGGATTTCGCCGCGCTGCGCTGGCTGCGTGCACAGATCCGGCCGCGCCAGCGCATCCGCTTCGATGACTGGCCATTGCTGCTGGTGCGCCTGCTGTTGCTGGCCGCGCTCGCCTTGCTGCTGGCACGACCCGCATTGACCGGGCCCGCGCCAGCCCCCGCTGCGTGGACGGTCGTTGCTCCAGGGCTGGACGCGACCGCACTACGCGGGACCGCCGAAGCGGGCAACTGGCATTGGCTGGCGCCCGGTTTCCCGGCCATTGATCAAGTGCCACCTGCGTCCACGGCCTCCCTGCCCAGCCTGCTGCGCGAACTGGATGCACAACTGCCCCCGGGCACCGCATTGACCGTGCACGTTCCCGATCCCCTGCCCGGCCTGGACGGCGCACGCCTGCAGCTGTCGCGCGACGTGCGATGGCACACGCAGCCGATGCCGGCCACTGCGCAACCGAGTGCCGCGACGTCGCCGCGCCTACGCGTGCACAGCGATGCTTCGGCCACTGCCCAGCACTGGTTGAACGCACTGCAACGCGCGTGGGGTGTGCAGGCACCGCCCTCGCCCTTGGCCGGGGATGCTGTGCCCGAGCGCGGCGAAATCGGCGTGTGGAGCCGCAGCGATGCACTGCCAGCACACTGGCAGGCGTGGCTGCGCGATGGCGGTCGTGTCATGACTGCCGGCAAGCCTGCTGCCAGCGCCAGCATCCTGCTGCGCGACGCCCAAGGCGCACCGCTGCTGTGGCAGCAACGCATCGGCCACGGCTATGTGCTGGCGCTGCCGGGTGACTGGAATGCCGCCAGCAACGCTGCGCTGCGCGATCCGCAGTTGCCGCGTGCCCTGCTGCTGGCGCTGCAGCCGCCCACGGCTCCGCGCCTGGGCGATGCACGTGACCAGGCACCGCGCCGAACCGCATTGCCTGCTGCAACACCGCCGCTGCGAGAGCCGACGCCTTGGCTGTTGCTGGCCATCGTGCTGCTGTTCGCGCTGGAACGCTGGATGGCCAGCAGTAGCCGACGCAGGGGGCCCGCATGAACACCCTGCAGCACGCCTGGCAACGCGCGCGCCGCCGCCATGCGCTCGTCACCCTGCTGCTGGGCCTGCCGTGGGCGCTGGCCGCAACGGTGCTGGCGCTGCGCCTGGCGGGCTTCGACATCGCCTGCGTGGTCGGCACGATCGGCCTGCTCGCCTGCGCGGCCCTCGCCACTGCACGCGCCCGCCGGCTGGACCGCCAGTGGCTGCAGCGCCAGCTCGATGGCAGCGGCGCCAGCGAGGACAGTGCCGACCTGCTGTTCGCCGATAGCGCCACGCTCAATCCGCTGCAGCAGCGCCAGCGCGCGCATGTGCAGGCCACGCTGGAGCGCGCGATGCCGGAACTGCGTCCGCGCTGGCCGCGTGGGGCGTTGGCGCTGTGCTGGATCGCTGGCCTGGCCATCGTTGTGCTGGCACTCGGCTGGCCACGTTCGAATCCCGGTTCCGCGCCTGCCCGCACGTCGGCGCCTGGCAGCACCGCCGCCGCGGGCCCGCTGCACCTGCAGTCCACCCGCCTTCGCATCGACGCGCCGGCCTATACCGGCCAGGCCACGCTCACCCAGAATGCCTTGGACGCCAAGGTCGCCGCCGACAGCCGGCTGTCCTGGTCCCTGCGCTTCGACCGCGCACCGGACAAGGCATGGCTGCAGTTCCACGATGGTCGCCGGTTGCCACTGAGCGAGCACGATGGCCAGTGGCAGGCGCAGGATGTGGCACGCACGCCGGTGCTGTACCGCGTGGTGAGCGAACCGGCACTGGCAGAGACCCGCCTGCATCGGCTGGATGTAGTGGCTGACCGCGCACCCAGCGTGCGCGTGCTGGAGCCCGCGGCCAGCCTGGTACTGGGCACGCCCGGGCAACGGCAGTGGGCATTGCGCTTCGAGGCCAGCGACGATTACGGCGTGGCCGTGCAGGCAACGCTGTCGATCACCACCACCCAGGGCAGCGGTGAGAACATCACCTTCGTCCGCCGCAGCGTCAGCCTCACCGGCAATGGCGAGCCGACCGCACGGCGCTTCGCGCATACGCTGGATCTGGCTGCATTGGGCGCGCAGCCGGGCAACGATGTGATCGCCCAGCTGGAAGTGCGCGACAACCACACACCCACGCCGCAGACCGGGCGCAGCAGCAGCGTGATCCTGCGCCTGCCCAGCGCCGAGGTCGCGCTCGGTGCGGAGCTGGAAGGCCGCATCAAGAAGACCCTGCCTGCGTACTTCCGCAGCCAGCGGCAGATCATCATCGATGCTGAAGCCTTGATCCGGCAGCGTCGCAGTCTGGCTGCGGAAGGCTTCGTGAAGCGCAGCGATGCGATCGGTGTCGACCAGCGCATCCTGCGCCTGCGCTATGGCCAGTTCCTGGGCGAGGAAAGCGAAGGTGCGCCGAAGCCACCGCCGACCAGCGACCTGCCCACCAGCGATACGCCGGCCGCAGACGACCACGATCACGATCACGACCATGGCGCCGGGGCCGGGGCCGGAGCGCACGATGAGCATGGCCACGATCACGGCGGCAAGGCGTCCAATGCCGATACGCCACCGGTGTTCGGCAGCGACACCGACGTGCTCTCCGAATACGGCCACACCCATGACCACGCCGAGGCGACCACCCTGCTCGATCCGCAGACCCGCGCCACGCTGAAGGCCGCGCTGGACCAGATGTGGTCGGCCGAAGGCGAGCTGCGCCAGGGCCGACCGGAGCAGGCGTTGCCCTTCGCCTACAAGGCACTGGGCTTCATCAAGCAGGTGCAGCAGGCCGAGCGCATCTATCTGGCCCGTGTCGGACCGGAGCTGCCACCGATCGATGAGGGCCGCCGCCTCGGCGGTGACCGTGCCGGGCTGGCCAGTCGTGAACTGCCGCTGGCCGCCCGCACCCTGCCCGATCCAGCCATCGTCGAAGCCTGGCAGCGCCTCGGCGATGACACCGACGCGCCGGATCTGGATGCGCTCGCGGCCTGGCAGCAGCGCAACGCCGCCTACCTGCCCGATGCACTCGATCTGGCTGCGGCCATCGAGCAGCTGCGCATCGAGCCCGGTTGCCACGACTGTCGCCAGCGCCTGCGCGCACAGTTGTGGCGGGCGCTGCAGCGTCCGCTGCCGCAGGCGATGCGGCGCAGTGCCGCCGATGCGATGGGCCAGCGCTACCTCGACGCGCTGGAGGCGCAGCCATGAACGCCTCCGCTGTGAACCTGTGGATTGCGCTGGCCCTCGCCCTGATCGTGGTCATCGCCAGCGTGCGCCAGCTGCGAGGAAACACCGCGCACCCCGGCCGCCGGTGGATCGTGATCGCACTGCAGATCATCGTCGCCGCGCTGCTGTATTTCTGCCTGGTGCCGCCCACCCGCCAGCAACCTGCAGGCGGGCTGGTGGTGCTCGGAACCGATGCCGGCAAGGCCGGCGCGCTCCCGGCCAGCGAAGGCCCGCTGTTGCTGTTGCCGGAAGCTGCCGATGTGGCCGGCGCACAGCGCGTTCCCGACCTGGCCACCGCGCTGCGCCAGCATCCGGCGTCCACGCTGACCCTGGTCGGTGCGGGCCTGGTCGCGCGTGACCGCGACGCGGTGCTGCCACCGGATGTACGTTGGCAGGCCGCACCGGAGCCGCGCGGCTGGATCGTCCTGCAACCCCCTGCCGATGCCGCACCCGGTGCTCGTTTCGACGTGCACGCACAGGCGCGTGGTGCTGCAAAGGCGAAAGCCGAACTGCTCGACCCGGCGGGCAGCGTGGTTGATCGCACGGCGGTTGCCGAAGACGGCCGCGTGCAGCTCAGCGGCATCGCCCGCGCCGAAGGCCGCAGCGTGTTCCAGCTGCGCCTGCTCGATACCGAAGGCCATGTGGTGGACAGCGCGCCGGTGCCGCAGCAGACCCTGCCGGCCGCCCCCATACGGCTGCTGGTGCGTGCCAGTGCGCCGGGCCCGGAGTTGAAGTACCTGCGCCGCTGGGCCGCCGATGCCGGCATCCGCGTGCAGGTGCAGGCCGATACCGGCGCTGGGCTCAGCGTGGGTGATGGCGCGGTTTCGCTCGATGCTGCAACACTGGCACGCAGCGACCTGCTGCTGCTGGACGAACGCAGCCTGGCAGCGTTGAGTGCAGGCCAGCTGGCTACCGTGCGCCAGGCGCTGCGCGAGGGACTCGGCGTGCTGGTGCGCAGTGCAGGCGCACCTTCGGCCAGCGCGCGCCAGCGACTGCGCGATCTGGGCCTGCCAGTGCTGGGCGATGGCAGCAGCCACCTCCTTGAACTTCCCGGCGATGGCGAAAGCACGATCCTCGCCGCACGACGCGGCCCGCTCGCCGCCGGCACGTTGCCGACCGGCTACGGTGAGGAGGCCGACCGCCGTTCGCACAGTGCCACCCTGCCCGCGCTGGAAGCCCTGGCGCTGCAGGTGCCGGGCAGCAGCGCGCTGCTGCAGGATCGTGCTGGCAACGCCATCGGCGGCTGGCGCGCGGCTGGCAAGGGCCGCATCGGCCTGCTGCCGATGACCGACAGCTGGCGCTGGGTGCTGGCCGGGCGCGACGACCGCCACGGCGAACTGTGGAGCAGCGTGGTGGCCACGCTGGCGCGTGCACAGGGCAGCGCTGATGCGCTGTGGTCACCGCAGCCGATCAGCTGGGCAGGCGAACGGCAGACGCTGTGCGGCGTGCAGGCGCCGCTGCAGGTCTTCAACGAAGGTGGCGACGGAGTACCGCTGGTCGTCGATGGCGCGACCTCGACCCTGCGCTGCGCCGGCTGGTGGCCACGTGACGCAGGCTGGCAGCGCCTGCAGCATGGCGACAGCATCGTCTGGCGCTATGTGTTCGACCCAAGAGCCGCGACCGTGCTGCATCGGCAGGCAATGATCGATGCGACGACTCAGGCGTTGGTCTCCAGCACGCCGGCGAACGCATTGGTGATGCAACCCGTGCCAGGATCGCGCTGGCCGTGGTGGCTGGCGTTCGTGCTGTGCGCCTCGCTGCTGTGGTGGCTGGAACGGCGGCGCATGCACGCCCCTCGATTGACGCAACCAGCACCGTAGGGCAGGCGACGGCAGGTAGCCCCCTCCTCGATAGTCCGCCTCTGCGCATATCAACAACAGGCGTGCCCGGATCGGGCAGTGCCGGAACCGCTGGGTTTGCCCTGTACCGGCCACCCAAGGCAGACTGGTACGCGGACGGACAGCTCCATTGGAGGGAGCCATGATCGACACGATGTCGTGTGCATCACGCACATTCCCATTCCCATCCCCTGCCATCGCGTATCGTCAGCCTTCGGCCGGGGTGCGCCGATGAGCGTCTTCATCATCGTCAAGATCATCCTGCTGCTCGTGGCGCTGGTGGCTTGGCTGAACTACCAGTCGCGGCGCAAGGACAACCAGAATGCGCTGGCCGCCCTGCGCCGCACCCAGGTCGTCCGTGAACTGCAGGACGACGAAGCGCTGGCCCTGGAGTCCCTCCGCGTCGCCCACGGCCTCGCGTGGGAAACCGGTGTGCGTCGCCTGCGTGGCCGCTTCAGCCGCCACGGCATCATCGCCAACGGCGTCGAAACACTCCACGACACCCTCGGGGGCGTGGACGTGCTGCTGCCCTACGATGCGCCCTTGTTCCTGGCCGAGGACAACGACGCCGACGTTGTGCTGACGGAGCGCCAGGCCATCGTGGTGCGGCTCAATGATTTTTCCGTTGTCGAAGGACGCAGCCGCAGCCTGCACGACGGCCGCGGCGACGGGCTCCCGCCTGGTGCCCCGCCACTGCCCGCGCCCCCGTCGCTGGCCGCCCAGCCGGTCACGACACTGGAAGAGCGTGCCGAGACCTTCGAGGAAGCGCAGCTGCGGCGGCGGCCCGCGTTCGGATGGCTGCCCGCTGGCTTCTGGATCGTCGCGCTTTCACTGCTGTTGACGGCCACCATCGCCGACCTGGGAGATGCGTTGCCGCTGGTCATGCTGCTGGCCATTGCGGCGGCCCTGGCCGGTATCGTGTGCCAGCTCCGCCCGCCGCTGCGCAAGATCCGGCCTGGCCGGGTCCGTCGCGTAGAGGGCGTCCTGCATCGGCTGGAGATGCCCAATCCGATGAATGCCGCGCTGCGGCTGCAACGCTTCTTCGTCGGCGACAGCCTGCAGGTACAGGTCCCGGTGCACTGGCAGCAGTGCGGGCGCCTTCCGCTGCAGCAGACCGTGCAGCTGGACATCGCCCAGGACACCGGCGACGTCCTGTCGATCGGCCCGCACTGGTCGCGGGTGGATGAACAGCGCCGTTTCCCGCCGATCCGCTGGGGCGGCACTCTGCTGCTCCTGGTGATCGCGCTGCTGGGGGCGGTGACCGCACTGCTGGCCGGTGACGGCGACGACCTCCGCCTGGCCTGGCATGGGCTGCAGGGCACCCAGACGCGGACTGACAGCCGTGCCGACAGCGTGCTGCAGGATCCTCCGCAGCCCGGTGACCGCGTGCGGCTCAGTGGAGAAGGCCAATGCGAACTCGCGTTGACCCCGCTGGCCGATACCGGCACGGAGGTGGTGCTTCCGGACTGCGCGCGGATGCGCTGGGGCGCCACCACGGTGGTGCTGCCTGCGCTGGCGGTGCCCGACCCGCTGCTGTCGCTGTATCGCGGCAGTTTCGTCGATGCGCAGAAAGACGGCTATTCGACGATGCTGCGCATGCTGATGATGCAGCAGATCAGCGATCCCTATCAGCAGGCGCTGATGGCCGCGCGCGGCGAGCAGCAGATAGTGACGGCGCTCGGCCGCATGATCGATACGGTCGAAGCCGCCTGCGCGGTCGGCCTGCGTGACTGCGCAGGGTTGCAGCAGTCCATCGTTCGCGCGCTCGGTGCATCGGTGGAGGTGGACGGCCAGGACACTGCACTGGACGACTGGCCGAAACTGGCCCAGCACATGCGCCGGCTGGCCACGGAGGGCGAGGACGGTATGTACATGACCGGCAGCGACCTCGCCGCACTGCGTGGAATCGCCCGCGAGCATGCCGGTGCCGCCATCGCCACCCGATTGGCAGCGCTCACACCGCAGTTGATCAGCCTGCAGCGCGGCGGCGTGGTGCTGGAAACCCCCGATGACCTGCGTGACGGAGCGCAGCACGCACCGCGGGACCCCGTGCGTTCCGACACCCTGCTCGATCACTGGCAGGAGGCAGGGGCGGTGGTCGCAACCCCTGTACCGTTCTCGTTGCAGGGGCTCGTGCTGTCCACCCGGCAGGACGCAGGCGGTCTGCGCCTGCGTGTGGAACCCGGCGCCTCCGATGACCGCATCCAGCGTGCAGTGGCCAGCAGCCTGATGCTGCTGCTGTCACTGACGCTGATCGTGGTGCAGGCGGCCCTGCTGGCGCGGGGCATCCTGCGCGCCCGCGCCCGGCGACGCGCGCTGGACGCCGACCTGCAGTCACGCCCGGCACCGGGCCAACCGGCCTGAGCGGCGCGGCTACTTCACCGGCGGCGCGTCGCCAGCATTCTGTTCCTGGGAGAACAGCAGCGCGCGCCGCTGCTGCTCCGCACTGAGTTCCGGCGGTGGCCGCGCCACGGCGGCCTGGATCTGCGAAGGTCCACCCGTGAGCTTGTTCACGCCCTTGGCGGCCGCCATGACCCCCTTGACCACACCCATCATGATGTAGCCGCCACTCATGCTGACCTGCTCCGGCGACGGCGGTTCGCTCCAGTCGCGGCTGAAACGGTTGTCGCCGAACTTCACCGGGTTCTTGAAGCGGTACAGGTCCAGCGGCTCGTCTTCAGGCTTGAGCGCACGCACTTCGCCGAGAGTGGTGACGTTGTCCTGCGGCAGTGCGGTGGAAACCGGCGTGGTGGTTGCCGCCGGCGCATCTGCAGGAGGCTTGGGCGCCGGGTCGGGCACCACTACCGGCGTGGACTGCTGTGCCTGCGCGATGCCAGCCAGCAGCATGCCGGCCAGGACTGCTCCCTGCGTTCCACGTCGTGCCACAGCCATCCACCCTGTTGGTTGCGTCCAGCACCCAAGGATACGGATGCAGGCTTCAGATTTCGTTGCTGCGTCGGTGGCTGTTCAGCCAGGGGAGATGCTTTGATGACATGGCCTGCGCGCACTGAACGGTTCACTCCATCCCATGATCGTGTCTCACATCCTGAGACGTCTTTGTGGTGCCATGTGACCCCTCGTAAAACGTCCCGGCTCCATCTTCCATGGCTTACGAACTCGCCAAGCGCACCGCCGATGCCGAGCAGAAGCTCGCCACCCGCGATGGCCTGCCCGCCCGTGACGGCGCCCTGCTCAGCGCGCGCCTGCAGCGCCGCTACCAGGACCGCATTACCGGCAGCTTTGCCCTTCCCGGCCGGGAAGGCCGCTATGCGCCCATTCCCGATTCGGTTCCGCCGGCCCTGGCTGCCGCGCTGAAGGCGCGGGGCATCGAGCAGCTCTACAGCCACCAGGCCGAAGCCTGGGAGGCCAGCCAGCGCGGCGAGCACGTGGCCATCGTCACCCCCACCGCCAGCGGCAAGTCGCTGTGCTACACCCTGCCGGTGGTCAGCGCGGCGATGCAGGACAAGGCCAAGGCGCTGTACCTGTTCCCGACCAAGGCGCTGGCCCAGGACCAGGTGGCCGAGCTGCTGGAGCTCAACCGCGCCGGCGATCTGGGGGTGAAGGCCTTCACCTTCGATGGCGATACCCCCGGCGATGCACGCCAGGCGATCCGCCTGCACGGCGACATCGTGGTCTCCAACCCGGACATGCTGCACCAGGCGATCCTGCCGCATCACACCAAGTGGGCGCAGTTCTTCGAGAACCTGCGCTACATCGTCATCGACGAGGTGCATACCTACCGCGGCGTGTTCGGCAGCCACGTCACCAACGTGCTGCGCCGGCTCAAGCGCATCTGCGCGTTCTACGGCGTGCAACCGCAGTTCATCCTGTGCTCGGCCACCATCGGCAACCCGCAGGCGCATGCCGAGGCACTGATCGAGGCACCGGTCACCGCCATCACCGAGTCCGGCGCGCCCAGCGGCCCCAAGCAGGTGCTGCTGTGGAACCCGCCGGTGATCAATCCGGACCTGGGCCTGCGCGCCTCGGCGCGCTCGCAGAGCAACCGCATCGCACGCATTGCGATCAAATCCGGGCTGAAGACCCTGGTGTTCGCGCAGACACGCTTGATGGTCGAGGTGCTGACCAAGTACCTGAAGGACATCTTCGACCACGACCCGCGCAAGCCGCCGCGCATCCGCGCCTACCGTGGCGGCTATCTGCCCACCGAGCGCCGCGAGACCGAGCGTGCGATGCGCGCCGGCACCATCGACGGCATCGTCAGCACCTCGGCGCTGGAACTGGGCGTGGATATCGGCAGCCTGGACGTGGTGATCCTCAACGGTTATCCGGGCAGCGTGGCCGCCACCTGGCAGCGCTTCGGCCGCGCCGGCCGCCGCCAGCAGCCGGCGCTGGGGGTGATGGTGGCCAGCTCGCAACCACTGGACCAGTACGTGGTGCGCCATCCGGATTTCTTCGCCGAGGCCTCGCCCGAACACGCACGCATTGCGCCGGACCAGCCGCTGATCCTGTTCGACCACATCCGCTGCGCAGCCTTCGAGCTGCCGTTCCGGGTCGGCGATGGCTTCGGCCCGATCGACCCGGAAGTGTTCCTGGAAGCGCTGGCCGAAACCGAGGTGATCCACCGCGAGGGCGAACGCTGGGAATGGATCGCCGACAGTTATCCGGCCAACGCGGTCAGTCTGCGTGCGGTGGCCGATGGCAACTTCGTGGTGGTCGATCGCAGCGATGGCCGCCAGCAGATCATCGCCGAAGTGGATTACTCCGCCGCCGCGCTCACCCTGTACGAGGGCGCCATCCACATGGTGCAGTCCACCCCGTACCAGGTGGAGACGCTCGACTGGGACGGCCGCAAGGCCTATGTCACCCGCACGCATGTGGATTACTACACCGACAGCATCGACTGCACCAAGCTCAAGGTACTGGACCGCTTCGACGGCGGCGTGGCCGGCCGTGGTGATTCGCATCATGGCGAAGTACACGTGGTACGCCGCGTGGCTGGCTACAAGAAGATCCGCTACTACACCCACGAGAACATCGGCTACGGGCCGGTGAACCTGCCCGACCAGGAACTGCATACCACTGCGGTGTGGTGGCAGCTGCCGCAGGCACTGTTGCTGCGCGCCTTCGCCAGCAAGCAGGATGCGCTGGATGGCTTCCTTGGCGCCGCCTATGCGCTGCACATCGTCGCCACCGTGGCGGTGATGGCCGATGCGCGCGACCTGCAGAAGTCGGTCGGCAACGGCGATGGTTCCTGGTTCGCGATCGCCGACCAGAGCGGCCGTGGCCAGCTGCGCGGCAGCGAGGGCGATCCCGGCGTCGTCGAGCTGCTGCAGGAATTCGTGCCCACCGTGTATCTGTACGACAACTTCCCCGGCGGCGTCGGCCTGAGCGAACCGCTGTGGCAGCGCCAGGCCGAGCTGGTGCAGCGCGCGCGCGAACTGGTGCAGCGCTGCGACTGCAAGGCCGGTTGCCCGGCCTGTGTCGGCCCGGTGCTGGCCGCGCAGGAAGAGGAGGACACCTCGCCGCGTGCGCTGGCGCTGCGCGTGCTGGATCTGTTCGATGCCGAGGCCTGCCAGCACGTACGCGACGTGGTGGTGACCGCGCGCGACCCGATGGAGCTGCTGGCCCCGTGAGCCTGAGCCTGGACAAGCTGCGCCTGCTGCGGAAGCAGGCCGGTGACCCGAAAGCAGTCACGCCGGTGACGCCCGAGCCGCCAGCGCCGGCCCCGGTAGCCGCCAACGATGCACAGCAGCCACCGGCCGAGCGTTCGGTGTTCGCCTGGGTCGAGCAGGAGATCCGCCACAAGCCGACCGGCGCTGCTGCGCCCGTGACAGCCGCCGCACCGCTGCGTCGGCCGGAAGTGGGCAGCCTGCATCGCCTGCTCGGCCTGCGTTCGCGGGGTGGAGCCGCGCCGGCACGCGCCAGCGCGCAGGATCGCCAGCTGCCCGGTGAGGAGATCGCACCGGGCCTGTTCCTGATCGAATCGCTGCAGCCGCAGCCCATTCCGGCACAGCCGCTGTCGCTGGATTTCGCCCGCCGCGAAGGCGAACACGTATCCCCGCGCGACCTGCTGTTCTTCGATACCGAAACCACCGGTCTGGCCGGCGGCACCGGCACCCGCGCCTTCATGATCGGCGCCGCCGACTGGCATGTGTGCCCGCAACGCGGCGAAGGCCTGCGCATCCGCCAGCTGCTGATGGCGACGATGGCCGCCGAGGACGCGATGCTGGCCACCTTCGCCCGCTGGCTGCAGCCCTCCACCGTGTTCTGCAGCTACAACGGCCGCAGTTACGATGCGCCGCTGCTGAAGGCGCGCTACCGGCTGGCCCGCCAGCGTTGCCCGATCAGCGCGCTGGATCACGTCGACCTGCTCTATCCGACCCGCCGCCGCTATCGCGGCACGTGGGAGAACTGCAAGCTGTCCACCATCGAACGCCAGCTGCTGCGCGTGGTGCGCGAAGACGACCTGCCCGGTTCTGAAGCGCCGGGCGCATGGCTGCGTTTCCTGCGCGGCGGCGACGCCGTGAACCTGCGCCGGGTAGCCGACCACAACCACCAGGACGTAGTGACCCTGGCCCTGCTGCTGCAACGGTTGGTACGCGAGGAGCAACGCGAGCGCGAGACGCTTTGGTTGGGCAGTAAGCGTTGACGCGGCCTGACGGTGGCAGCGGTGACACTGCCGCCACCATCCACGCCTGGAGCCCGACGATGCGCCTCAATCCCCTGGTCCTGCTCGCCATCCTACCCTTGGCCGCCTGCAGTCACGCTGGCAGCAGCACCTCTCACGATCCCGCGCCAGCACCCGTGGCCGATGCCGCGCACGAATGCAGGCCGGAGGCGCTGGAAGCCTTCACCGGCAAGACCGCCGACGAAGCCACGATCAAGAAACTGGTGGCTGACAGCGGCGCGCGCGGTGCACGGGTGGTCAAACCCGGCATGGCGGTGACCATGGACTTCCGCCAGGACCGCGTGACCGTGCAGGTGGATGCGCAGAACCGCATCGAACGCGCCAGCTGCGGTTGATCGCCTCAGGGGAGTGCCGGCCGCTGGCCGGCACCCCACCTTGCCGGCCAGCGGCCGGCACTACCGCTCAGAGTCGCTCGGCCTTGCCGCTGGCCAGTGCGCGCGCGATCACCTGCTGTGCCTGCTGCGATGCCTGCGCATGCACGCGCGCCTGGCGCTCGCCCAACGCGGCCTGTTGGCTGCCCAGTGCCGCCTGTCGGTTGGCCAGTTCAGACTGCTGTCTGGCCAGGCGCTGCATGTCACGGGTACGGCCGGACTGCGCGGCCTCGCTACGGGCTTCCTGCATCGCACGACGTGCCTCGGCGGCGGCCTCACGTGCAGCCTCTCGCGCCACGGCCATATCGCTGGTCGCGCCGCGCGCCGCCTTCGCCGCTTCCGCCGCCGCCTCGCGGTTGATGTCATGCGCGGCCATCGCGCTGCGCGCGGCCTCGGCAGCGGCCAGTGCGATGCGGCGTGCCTCCTCGCTCTGCAGACGCCCCATCTCGCCCATCTGCTTGCCGAGTTCGCCCTGCTCGCGACCCAGCGCACTCTGCTGGCGGCCCAGTTCGCTCTGCTGGCGGCCCAGATCGGCCGCGCCGCTGTAGGCACGCTGCAGGGTCTGGATCATCATCGGGTCACGCACCACGTAGCGCTTGTCGCCCTGGCGGAACCACAGCGCCGGACCCTTGCCGAGCTGCCTGCGGGCCACCGTCACGTCGTCCATGCCGCCGTTGGCGAAGGTCGAATCGCCATCGACCAGCACGAAGGCCTCCCGGGGCGACTTGCCCAGATCGAGGCGACCGTAGGTCGTGATGGAGGTGGTGGTCGTGCCGTCATGGTCCTCATCCATGCCAGAGGCATCGTCGAGGTAGGCCACGTCGGCATCATCAGGACCGGACGGTTCTTCCACATCAGCCGGCTCGATCGGCGGCGCGGGCGCCACCGGCACGGCCGGAATGCGCGCGGACGAAGGCGGTGCGGGCGGCGCTTTCGGAGCCTTCGGCGGCGGCGGTACCACCGCCTTCGGTGCCGGTGGCACTGGCGCAGCGACCAGCCGCATCGGTGCCACGCCCACCAGCACCACGACGGCGGTCAGTGCCATCGCCAGAATGCGCGGGCAGGCCCGGCGCGGCTGCAGCGAGAGCAGGCGACGCTTGAGGCTGGTGGTGTTCGGTGCAGCACTCGCCACGCCCAGATGCGGCTGCGGTGCCACGCCCAGCTGCAGCAGCAGGCGACCATAAGCCTGGCGGCTGGCGCCGTGCTGGCCGACCACGGCCGCATCCACTGCTTCCTCGCGGGCCTGTGCGTATTCGCGCACCGACAGGCGCAGCAGCGGGTGGAAGAAGAACAGGTGCTGGGCCAGTGCGGGCAGCAGGCCCCACTGCAGGTCACGCCGCTGCAGGTGCTGCAGTTCGTGGGTCAGTGCCAGGTCCAGCGCATCACCCTGCAGGGCGTTGTCGCCGGCCGGCAGCAGCAGCACCGGGCGGAACGGTCCAACCAGCTGCGGTGCGTCCACCTGCGTGCTCATCCACAGCCGCGGCGCAGGGCGCACGCCGTGTGCGTCGGAGGCCAGCTGCAGGGCCTGCACCAGCGCTTCGTCCTGGCAGGGATAGGCGGCGGCCAGCAGCGCCCGGCAGCGGCGCCACTCACCGAAGGTACGCAGGGCCATCAGCAGCACGCCGGATACCCACAGCGCAGCCAGTGCAACGGCCCACCACGCCACTGCCGGCACCTCCGCTGCAGGCATCGGCATCGTCGCCAGCAGCTGCGCCGAGGCTTCCGGCGCCAGCGGGTAGACCAGATCTGCGGCAACGTCGGTGGCGGTCATCGCCACCGCCTGCGGTGCCGGCAGCCAGGCCAGCTGCAGCGGTTGGCTCCAGAACAGGCCGAGCACGGCCTGCAGCGACACCAGCCACCACAGGCGGCAGCGGGTGGCCGCCGACAGCGACGGCAGCGCGCGGCACACGCCGTACACCAGGGCCACCAGCAGCACGGTCTGCAGGCTGGTCCAGCCCAGCCGTTCCAGCAACGGGATCAGCATCGTGGTGTCCATGGCTCAGCCCTCGTGGCGACGCGATTGGAGTTGGGCGACCAGCGCTTCCAGCTCGGCCAGCTCGTTGTCGCTGACCTGCTGGCGCTGCGACAGGTAGGCCACGAACGGTGACACCGAGCCCTGCAGGGTGTTGTCGACGAACTGGGCCACCGCACCCTGCAGCACGCTTTCCGGGCCACGCGTGGCCTGGTAGCGGTAGACGCCGTCCTGCTGCTGGCGACGAAGATACCCCTTCGCCCGCAGCCGCTCCATCATCGTCAGCACGGTGGACCGGGCTAGGCCACGGGCCTCGCCGTAGCCACTGGCGACCTCGCCGACGCTGGCCGGTGCATGTTCATCGATGTACTGCAGCAGGGCCAGTTCCTGGTCCCCGATCGTCTTGCCACGCATGACACCACTCCCTTGACTACACGTGTCGCCACTTTCAGTGTGACGACAACTGTAGTCAACCCCCCGGAAGTCATGGGCCGACGAACGGTAGGGGGGGCGTGCCCCTCAGTACTCCACCCGATACCCGATCGAGAAGGTCCGCCCTGCCGCCGGCAGGCTGGACATCTTCCCGTAGGTCGCCTCGGCCTGCTGGCCATAGACCGTGCGGTAGTCACGATCGGCCAGGTTGTAGATGCCGACACTGAAGCGGCCGCCTGCCAGCGGCAGCTCGCCGATCAGGTCGAACACCGCATAGCCGTGGACCTTCGCCGCCGGGGTAGCGCGGATGCTGGGACTGATCGCTGCGAGTGGTGCATCGCGCCAGGCACGATCGGTCCCGCCCACCACTTGTCCCTGCAAGCGCAGCAGGCTGTCATTGGCGAAGCGCCACTGCCCATGCACACCCGCCTTCAAGGGTGAAACGCGGAACGCATTGAGCTCACGCCAACGTCCGGCAGCATCGCGGTACTGGCCCCGGGTGCTGGCAAGGCTTGCGCCCAGCTCCAGCTGCGCCGTCGGTGTGTAGCGCAGGTTGGCCTCCACGCCCCACACGCGCTCATCGGTGTCGGCCACCGACACGCTGTAGTCGCGGTTGAACTGCACGGTCTTGTCCGAGCGGTTGTAGAACGCGGTCACCGCGCTCTGCAGCGATGCATCGCTGCGGCGCCAGCCCAGCTCATAGCTGTCGACCTTGATCGGGCCGACGTTGCGGCTGTCGATGACGAAGCTTGCCGGTACATCGCGCAGCATGCGCTGGGTGTCCGGCAGGCTGAAGCCCTGCGAGACGTTGGCGAACAGCTGTTGCGATGCATCCAGCCGGTACACCACGCCGGCATTGAACAGGGTCTGCGAGTGGCGCACGCGGCCGCCCCGCAGCAGGTGCGGCTGATACCCGGCAACGGCATCGGCGGTGATCGCTTCGGTGTAGGGAAGCGAGTCTTCTACGCGGTTGCGCAGGATCTGGTGGCGCACGCCGGCCTGCATGCTGAAGCGCTCACTCAGCGAATGGTCGGCCTGCAGGAACAGGCCAGTGGTATCCACGCGCACGTCCGGCCCCATCGCGTACTGCGCGGTGGGCTGGTAATCGAGACCGTTGCTGGCGATGAAGCGGTTGATGTCATACATCTGCCCGCGCTGGCTGTCCTGCTCGCGCTCGTGGTCCACGCCGTACGACAGCTGCAGGCTGCGGCCCGCCACGTCGAAACCCTTGTGCAGCGCCGTGCGCAGGCCCCACACATCGATATCGGTATTGGACTGCATCGCCACATAGGCGAAGCCACCGCGCAGTGCCGGGTGCACCAGCGTCGACACCGACGGGAACCAGCGTCCCTGCTCGTTGCGGTAATAGGCTTCCACGCTCAGTTCCTGCCCGCCCAGTACATCGCGGTTGCGGTACTGCGCATTCACTCCCTGGTGCCGGGTACGCGGCTGCGCCTCCAGCAGCAGGCCGGGCAGCGCCTGGTGGCTGGGCGTGAATGCTGGGTTGAACAGCGCAGCCAGGCGCGGGCCATAGTCGGGGCCATGATCACTGTCCTGCTGATCGTCGAACCAGCGCACGCCCACGCTCAACTGCTGGCTGTCCGTTGGGGTCCAGTCGAAGCGCGCATTGAGTTCGCGGGTCTCGGTGTCCTGCCGATCGGTCTGCGCGATCTCCGGACCGATACGGCGGCCATGCGCATCCAGCGATGCGCCCTGCCGGCCATAGGCGAAGCCGAACGCGCCACTGAACTGATCGCCGCGCACGGTCATGGTCTGCGCGGCGTTCCAGGCCAGCGTGTCACTGGACAGATGCGAGGGACTGCGCAGGCCGAACTGGCTTGCCAGCTGGACCGGCTGATCGCCGGGCTGCAGGGTGATGATGTTGATGATGCCGCCACTGGCGCCGGCGCCATACAGCGCGGTGGCGCCGGAGATCACCTCGATGCGCTCGATCATGGTCGGCGAGATGCTGTTGAGCTGGCGCGACCCATCGCGTGCGCCGGTCAACGGCACGCCATCGATCATCACCTGCACGCTGCGGCCACGCATGGTCATGCCGTAGTTGCTGGTGGTCCCGCTGGCCGGCGCCAGCGACGGCACCAGCTGGCCGAGGATGTCGGCGGTGCTGCGCCCGGCGGTGATCTGCTGGGCAATCTGCTCGCGCTCGATGGCATACACGGTGCCGGCGATCTCGGCTACGCTGCGTGCGCCTCGCACGGCGGTGACACTCACCGCATCCAGTTGCCGGGTGCCAGCCGTAGCGGACGTATTCTGTGCCGCCAGCGGGCCACTGATGGCCAACGCCAGCATCGCCAGCGGAAGGGTTGCTGCGGTCTGCCGCATGGTGTCCTCGTTACGTATCAGGGGGAGTTCGTGGGTGCTGCGAAGCGGCGCATCAGCGGCCGGCACAGCAGCAACCCGAGCGCCGAAACTGCCGCCAGCGCGATGTAGTAGATGGGGTAGCCCAGGCCCTTGGCGAGGAAGCCAGACAACGCGCCGCCGATGAAATTGACCAGCAGTTCGAAGCACACGAGCAGGGTGAAATCAGTGCCGGCCTGGGCACGCGAACTGACCCGCATGAACAGGGCATACAGGCTGGTCATCGCCACATAGCGCAGCGCCAGCAGCGCGATCACCAGCGCGCCCAGGCCCCACCGTGACGTCGCCATCGCACCGCTGTAAAGCATCAACGCCAGCAGTACATACAACACGGTGCGCCACCAGCCAGCGTGCATCAGCAACTGCTCGGCCCGGCGCTGCTTGAGCAGCCAGGCGGCGGCCACCGCAGCCAGCATGCCGGTACCGGCACCACCCACCGAGATCAGCAGCCCGATCTCGGTCAGGCTGAACTGCTGGTCGACCAGCAGCGGATTGATCATCGCCATTGCGGGTGCTTCCACCAACCGATACAGCACGATCAGCAGCAGCGCCCAGCGCAGTTCGCGACGACGCAGCGCACGCAGGATGCTCGGCTGCGGCGCGTCGGGCCTGGCCGGCGTTTCGTTGATCTGCTGCACTGCCAGCAGGGTCAGTGCGCTCATTGCCGCCAGGCTCAGCAGGGCCACGCTCCAGCCGCGGGTTTCATACAGCCACAGCACACCGGCGCCACCGATCATGCTGCCCAGGGCCACGCCCACGCTCTGCGCCATGCTGCCCAGCCGGTGCTCGGCCGGCGCCAGCGCCTCCACGGTATAGCCGTCGATGGCGATGTCCTGGGTGGCGGCAATGGTCGAGATCCACATGCCGACCAGCACGAACACGACCAGGCCATGATCCAGGCCGGTGAACGCCAGCACCAGGATGCCGGCCAGCAGCAACAGCTGGGTCAGCCACAGCCAGCTGCGGCGGCGACCGAGGGCCGGCAGATGCCAGCGGTCCACCAGCGGCGCCCACAGGAACTTCAGCGCCCACGGCAGGTAAAGCAGCGACAACATGCCGATCCAGCGCAGATCCACGCCCTGGCTGCGCAGGATGGCCGGCACCGCCACGTTGTAGAAATACAGGGGCAAGGCATGCGCCATGTACAGCGCGACGATCACGCCCAGGCCGAACGGCGAAGCGGCGGCGCGCTCAGTGCGCATCAGCCTGCTCCAGGTGCTCGCCAATCCAGCGCATGCCCGCGCCGGCATCGGCGGTGACGAAGTACGGCACGGCCCAGGCCGCATGCAGCGCCGGAGTGTCCAGCCGCTGCTGCTCGGCGGCATCGCTGGCGATGCGCACCAGGCCCCGGCAGTACTGCCGGAAGGCGGCCTTGTACTGCTTGTACCAGACCGCCTGCAGGGCACGGTAGTCGTCGCAGAAGGTGGCACCGGGCGCGGTGCTGGCAACGAAGTAGAAGGGGCGGTGGGCATCGATCAGCGCCTGCACGCGGTCCAGCCAGTACCGGATCTGGTGCGCATCCACCGCGCCATGGAAGACGGCACGCAGCACCACCGCCTCGTTGATCACCAGACCCATCGCCATCGACCTTCTTGCTGAACAGGGGAAAGGGGCAGCGAGCCCCCGCAAATGAGAATAATTTGCAATACCATTGAAAGTTTAGGCGCGACGAAAGAAAATTTAGGCACGACAGCATTCGCGGGTGCCTTGCATGCAGGTCTATTCCTGCGCCGAACTGATGAGCGCCGCCCACGCGCTGGGCGGCCGGGTCGACTTTGAATCGGGCCTCCCCGATGCGCTGCCGGTGCTGGCCGGCTGGCAGCAGGTGCAGTCGATGGACAGCGGCCTGGTGCTCTACCTCAGCCGCAGCCAGGACATGGTCGGCGGCCGCAGCCAGAACTGCCTGCCTGCGGGTATCACCGCCAGTTTCCTGCTGCAGGGGCAGGCCGAAGTGGTCATCGCCAACCAGCGCTTGCAGATGGACAGCCGCCGGGACGGGAGCCCGGCGATGCTGGTCCACCTTCGTGAGGAGGAAGCGTTCCAGCGCCATTGGCAGGCGGGTCGTGAGGAAACCAAGGTCAGCCTGCACCTCGGCCAGGACTGGTTGTCGCGCCAGCTCGATGGCATTGCATCGGCCGGACTCACCCGCCTGCGACTGAGCCACGCACGCAACCAGGCGTGGCAACCGCCTGCGCCACTGCTGCGGCGGGCCGCAGCGTTGTTCGGGGCGGAAACGGCGGAGCCGCCTCTGCTGGCCAGCCTGCAACGCGAGAGCTTTGCGCTGGAAGTCGCGGCCAGCGTGGTTCGATCCGTGATCGCCGAACGCGAGGCGCCTGCCCCCAGCGCGCATCTGCGGCGTTGCGTGGACCAGTTGCAACAGTGGCTGCAGAGCGGCGAGGCCGATGGCCTGACCATCAACCAGATGGCGCGCAGGCTGGGTACGAACGCCGTCGACCTGCAAAGCACCTTCCAGCAGCTGCACGGCAGCAGCATCGCCGCCTGGCTGCGTGCTCTGCGCCTGCAACGGGCACACGATGCCCTGCTGCAACGACGGGTGTCAGTGGACGTGGCGGCCAGCCTGGCCGGGTACGCCCATACCAGCAGCTTCAGTGCCGCGTTCAAGCGGCAGTTCGGAAGGTCTCCTTCCCGGATCCGCTAGCCGCAGCAGGCACGCCCCGCGCACACAACCAGTACCTGCCTCGCAGCGCAGGTACTGCTTAAACCTTTTACGCACCCGCTGCATCCGATCCTCGACGCCCCCGCCGGAATTCCGCATGTTCCGCCCAACGCTTCGAGTCGTGCTCATGCTCATCAGTGCCCTGCCCTTCACAGCCATCTCCGCCAGCCAGGACCAGGCCAACGACCAGACCCGCCGCCTGATCCGCCAGATCATGCTGGAGCAGCGCATTCCCGGGCTGCAGGTCGCCGTGGTCAAGCAAGGGCAGATCGTGCTCTCCGAAGCCTATGGCCTGGCCAATGTCGAGAACGGTGTGCTCGCCTCGCGCGACACCCGCTTCCCGCTCAATTCGGCCACCAAGGCGTTCACCGGCGTGGCTGCCGCACAGCTGGCACAACAGGGGCAACTGGATCTGGACGCGCCCGCCTCGCGTTACCTGGATGGTCTTCCGGCCACATGGAGGGAGGTGCGCGTGCGTCAGTTGCTGGCACACACCTCGGGACTGCCGGACATCCTGGATGCAGGCGGACTGCTGGGAGGGGGCTCCGAAGCGCAGGCATGGACGGCAGTCACCGCGCACCCCATCGAAGCAGCGCCCGGGCAGCGCTTTGCCTACAACCAGACCAACTATGTGCTGCTGGCACGGATCATCGCGCAGCAATCGGGCATGTCCTACGAACGCTTCCTCGCCAGCGGTCAGTTCGGCAGCGCGCGCATGGCCCGCACCACCTTCGGCGACAGCTATGACCTGATTCCGGATGTGGCGACGATGTACAGCCTGGCCCCGCGTGCCACCGACGCAGCCGATGCACCGCCGCGCCTGTCGCACTGGTTCTACGACATTCCGCCTTCACTGTGGGCCGGTGGTGGCATCCTCACCACCGCCGATGACACCGCGCGCTGGCTGGTTGCGTTGACCGACGGGCGCCTGCTTCGGGATGCACCTCGGAAGAGGATGTGGACCGCAGAGCGCCTCACCGATGGCCGTGCTGGACCATGGGCGGGCGGCTGGCCGGTGCTGCGCGCATCGCCCGACCTGCAGGTGGCCGGTATCGGCGGCGCGCGCTCGGCCTTCGTCGTGTATCCCGACCGCGACGTCGCGGTGGTGGTGCTGACCAATCTGGTCGGCGCCAATCCGCAGCTGTTCATTCCACGCATTGCCGATCTCTATGCGCCTGCGGTGACCGTGCCCTGAGGCTGCCGGCCAGCGGCCGGCACTACCGTCGGCTCAGCCCCGCGGCCCACCCATCACCGGCAGGATCACCCCGCTGATGTAACTGGCACAGACCGGCGAGGCCAGGAACACATACGCGGGCGACAGCTCTTCGGGCTGTGCAGGCCGGCCCATATCGCTGTCCTTGCCGAACTCGGCGACATCCTCGGCCTGCTTGTCGGCCGGGTTCAGCGGCGTCCACACCGGTCCCGGCGCCACGCAGTTGACCCGGATGCCACGTGGCAGCAGCTGGCTGGCCAGCGACTTGGTGAACGCATGGATCGCGCCCTTGGTGGCGGAGTAGTCGATCAGCGCCTTGCTGCCGAAAATGCCGGTTTCCGAGCCCGTGTTGATGATGCTTGCGCCGTCGCCCAGATGCGGCAGTACCGCGCGCGCCATCTGGATGTAACCGCCGATGTTGGTCTGCAGGGTTTCCTGCAGATGCGCATCTTCCAGGTCTTCCAGCCGTTCGCAGTGCAGCTGGAACGCGGCATTGTTGACCAGGATGTCGATGCCGCCGAACGCCTTGGCCACCTGCTTGACCGCCTTGTTGCAGAAGCGCGGATCACGCACATCGCCGGCGATCACCACGCAGCGGCCGCCTTCGCGCTCCACGTGCTGGCGGGTGATGTCCGCGTCCTCGGCCTCGTCCAGATGCAGTACTGCCACATCGGCGCCTTCGCGTGCGAACAGCACCGCCACTGCACGGCCGATGCCGGAATCGCCACCGGTGACGATTGCACGCATGCCCTGCAGCTTGCCGCTGCCGGCGTAGTCCGGTGCAAGAAAACGCGGCGCCAGCTCCAGTTCGTGTTCATGCCCAGGCTTGGCCAGCTGCTGCGCCGGCATCGCCTCTGGTTGACGGCGTGCGCCGGCCTGGGTCGCGGTCTTCTTTGTTGCCTTCTTGGCCGCGCGGGCGTCCTTGGCCTTCTCCTGGTCCTGCAGGCGCCGTTGCCGTGCTGCGACGCGCGCTGCCCGCGGATCGCTGGCAGCCGCCTTGCGGGTTGCGGTCTTCACCACGCGCGGGCGGTCGGGGTCGGCGACGGTCTTGGTTGCGGTGCTGCCTTTGCGCACCTTCGGCGATGCCTTGCGGCGGACGGGGGTCTTCTTGGCGGTGGCCATGCAGGTCTCCTCGGGGGGGAATGGGGTTGCCGGCCAGCGGCCGGCACTACCGGGCGCGGGCGCCGCACTACCGGGGCGGCATCCGCCGCGCCTGCAGTGTCTCCACCTATGCTGTTGGCGGCAGTGAGCGCACCGTGTCCACGATGTGCACGGTATTCATTCCGCCACCACGTGCGCCGTCGCACGCTGCACGCAACCACACAAGGAACGCCTCCATGAAACATGCCATCGCCACCGCCGCCGTCTGCTTCGCCCTCGCCGCCTGCAGCAGCACACCGATGGCCCAGGTGCAGCCGATCGACGGCGTGATTTCCGGCCAGTGCCATAGCGACATGGTGCGTGGCGCACTCGGCCTGGCCGCCTCGGATGCCACCGTGGCCCGCGCCCGCGTGGACAGCGACAGCCTGCATGTACGGGTGCTGCGTCACGACGGTCCGCGGGTGCCACCGGCGCACGAAGGCGGTGACCGCCTGACCATCGAGAAGGGCCGCACCAACAACATCACCGCGATCTACTGCGGCTGAGCCGGCGCGCCCTGCGCATCACGCGCAGGGTGGCCTGTTCCCACTGGCGCGGCCCGCGCAGGCCGGCCAGCTTCGCCAGTTCGCCGCGCTCCCAGCCGGCGAACACGCACGGATCGATGTAGGCCTTGCGGCATACCGCCGGGGTATTGCCCAGCAGCGCCGCCACCTCGCACACCACCGCGCGCTGCGCCTGCGCCAGCGCGCGCTGGCTGGCCGGTTCCGGCAGCTCGGTGGCGGCGAACGCCTGCACCGCGGCCACGGTACCGCCCCAGGTGCGGAAATCCTTGGCGGTGAAGTCCTCGCCCATCACCTCGCGCAGATAGTCGTTCACTGCACCGGAATCCACCGGCTGCAGCGCACCTTCATCGTCGCGGTACTGGAACAACGCCTGCCCGGACAACTGCTGCAGGCGCCGTACCAGCAGTCCCAGCCTGCGATCGCCCACGGTCACGTCCTGCAGCTGGCCGGACTTGCCACGGAAGCGCATGCGTACCCGGCCGCCACGCAGCAGCTCCAGATGGCGGTTGCGCAGCGTGGTCAGTCCGAACGAACGGTTCTGCTGGGCGTAGGTCTCGTTGCCGACCCGCACCAGGGTGTCGGCCAACAGCGCGACCACCACCGCCAGCACCTTCTCGCGCGGGAAGCCTGGCCGCTTGAGGTCACGCGACAGGCGCCTGCGCAGCATGGGCAAGGCCTCGCCAAACGCGATGATGCGGTCGAACTTGCCGGCGTCGCGCTCCTTGGCCCAGTCGGCGTGGTAGCGGTACTGCTTGCGCCCGCGCGCATCGCGCCCTGTGGCCTGCAGGTGGCCATTGGCGTGGGTACAGATCCACACCGCGGTATAGGCCGGCGGGATCGCCAGCGCACGGATGCGTTGCAGGGTGGTGGCGTCGCGTATCGCGTGGCCATCGGCATCGCGGTAACTGAAACCCTTGCCGGCGCGGCGGCGGCTGATGCCCGGCTGGGTATCGTCGACATAGCGCAGGCCAGCCGCGCGCGCGGCCTGTCGTTCGGGGGTGGAGGGGGTTGGCATGCCAGTAGTGTCGCCGTCGACATGCCGCGATCCTGTCGATAACACAAGACAAACACGTGAGGGCCGGTTCGCCGCTATGCTCGGGTCTTCACAACCCCTTCCGGAGTCATGATGTCGTTCCCGATTCGCGCCCGTTCGCTCTCCGCCCTGTTGCTGCCGGCCGTGCTGGCGCTGACCGCCTGCCAGGCACCGGCGCTGGACGAACAGGATTCGGCCACCGCCCATGCCCAGCAGGCGGCCGAGGCCGCCAAGGCACCGGCCGACGACACCGGCAAGGCCACCGAGGCACCGCCGGTCGGCACCTGCGACGCCAGCCAGGTGCAGAGCCTGGTCGGCCAGGCCTACACCGACGCGCTCGGCAAGCAGGCGCAGGAAGACGCCGGCGCCAGCCAGGTGCGCGTGCTCAAGCCCAACGACGTGGCCACGATGGAGTTCCTCGGCGACCGCCTGAACATCGAAGTGGACGACAAGGGCGCCGTCAGTGGCGCGCGCTGCGGCTGAGTCAGACCCCGCGCCGGCACACGGGTGCCGGCGCTTTCTGTTGCACCTGCAACCGTGTATTGCGGCGTTGCAGCAACCTGTGATCTAGTCGAGGCATCCGGTGGCCTCACGATGCGCTCCAGGGATTGAGCGGGCTTGAGTGTCCCCGTTCAATTCATTCCGCATCGAGGTAGAGATGGCCCCCCGCAACCGCCAAGGGCTTTACGACCCGCGCTCCGAGCGCGATGCCTGTGGATTTGGCATGGTCGCCCAGCTCGACGATCAACCATCGCGCCTGTTGGTTGATACCGCCATCGCCGCGCTTTCGCGCATGACCCACCGTGGCGGTGTCGCCGCCGATGGCCTGACCGGTGATGGCTGCGGCCTGCTGCTGCGCCGCCCGGATGCGTTCCTGAAACTGCTCGCCAGTGAAGCCGGCATCAGCGTCGCCGCACGTTTCGCCGCCGGCGTGGTGTTCCTGCCGCACGACGCCGATGCCGCGCAGGCATGCCGCGCGCAGCTGCAGGCGCAGGTGGAGGCCGTAGGTTGCAAGGTCGCCGGCTGGCGCGAGGTGCCCACCGATGACAGCGTCTGCGGCCAGCTCGCGCGCGACACGCTGCCGCGCATCGAGCAGGTGTTCGTGGACGCGGGCATCGGCCAGGATGATGCCGGCTTCGCGCTGGCGCTGTTCCTGGCCCGCCGCCGCAGCGAACAGCAGCTGCGCGAACACGCCGACTTCTACGTCACCACCCTCACCCCGGATGCGATCAGCTACAAGGGCATGGTGCTGCCGGACAAGCTCAGCCGCTTCTTCCCGGACCTGCAGCGCCGCGAGCTGGCCTCCAGCGCGATCGTGTTCCACCAGCGCTTCTCCACCAACACGCTGCCGCGCTGGCCGCTGGCGCACCCGTTCCGCATGCTCGCCCACAACGGCGAGATCAACACCATCGAAGGCAACCGGCGTTGGGCGCAGGCGCGCAGCAAGGTGTGGAAGACGCCGCGCTTCGACATCGCCGAGTTCGACCCGGTCATCTCCATGCATGGCTCGGACTCGCAGAGCCTGGACAACATGCTGGAGCTGATGGTCGCCGGAGGCATGGAGCTGATCCAGGCGCTGCGCATCCTGGTGCCGCCGGCCACGCAATCACTGGAATTCAAGGATCCGGACCTGGCCGCGTTCTACGAATTCCACGGCCTGAACAGCGAACCGTGGGATGGCCCGGCCGGCATCGTCGCCTGCGACAGCCGCTATGCGGTGTGTACGCTGGACCGCAACGGCCTGCGCCCGGCGCGCTGGATGCTGACCGCCGACCGCCACTTCCTGGTCGCCTCCGAAGCGGGCGTGTGGGAAGTGCCGACCGAGCGCGTGGTGCGCAAGGGCAAGCTCGGCCCGGGCGAGATGATCGCCATCGATCTCAAGCGCGGCGACCTGCTCGACTCCGATGCGGTGGACCGCATCAACCGTGGCCGCGCGCCGTACAAGCAGTGGCTGCAACAGGGCGTGACCTACCTGCAGACCGAACTGATCGATCCATCGCTGGTGGAAGAGCCCTTCGACGAAGGCACCCTGCGCAGCTACCACAAGCTGTACCAGCTCAGCAGCGAGGAAGTGGAACAGGTGCTGCGGCCGCTGGCCGAAACCGAACAGGAAGCCACCGGCTCGATGGGCGACGACACGCCGATGGCAGTGCTGAGCCAGCGCAGCCGCCCGCTGTATGACTACTTCCGCCAGGCCTTTGCGCAGGTCACCAACCCGCCGATCGATCCGCTGCGCGAAGACTGTGCGATGTCGCTGTCCACCCAGCTCGGCAGGGAGACCAACATCTTCCATGCCGGCCCGGAGACGGTGAACCACGTCATCCTCAACTCGCCGGTACTGAGCCAGCGCAAGCTGCGCCAGCTGCTGAAGATGGACCAGTACGTGCAGGCCAACCGCCTGCTCGACCTGTCCTACGGCGAGGACGAAGGCCTGCGCGCCGGCATCGAGCGCATCTGCGCCGAAGCCGAACAGGCCGCCCGCGAGGGCATGGTGATGCTGCTGTTGTCCGACCGCTACCCGGTGGCCGGGCGGCCGATGGTGCATGCGCTGCTGGCCACCAGTGCCGTCCACCACCACCTCTCGCGGCTGGGCCTGCGCTGCGACGTGAATCTCATCGTCGAGACCGGCACCGCGCGCGACCCGCACCACATGGCCTGCCTGCTCGGCTTCGGCGCCACCGCGGTGTATCCGTACCTGGCCTACCAGACCCTGTTCGACCTGGGCCGCCGCGGCATCCTCAAGCTGAGCAAGGGGGGTGAGCAGTCGCAGATCGGCCGCCGCTATCGCAAGGGCGTGTACAAGGGCCTGTCCAAGATCATCTCGAAGATGGGCATCTGTACCGTGGCCAGCTATCGCGGCGCGCAGCTGTTCGAGATCATCGGCCTGGAACCGGAGGTCGTGGACCTGTGCTTCCCGGATACCGCTTCGCGCATCGGCGGTGCCGGTTTCGCGCGCCTGGATGCCGACGCACGCGAGCTGTGCGCGCAGGCCTGGGACGCGCAGCAGGACGTGGATGTCGGCGGCCTGCTGAAGTACGTGCACGGCGGCGAGTACCACATGTACAACCCGGACGTGGTCACCACCCTGCAGCGCGCGGCGCGCAGCGGTGACCCGCGTGCCTGGCAGCAGTACTGCGATGCCGTGCATGCGCGCCCGCCGTCTGCACTGCGCGACCTGCTGCAGCTGGTACCGGCCGCCTCGCCGACGCCGATCGATGACGTGGCACCGGCCAGCGAACTGTTTCCGCGCTTCGATACCGCGGCGATCAGTCTCGGTGCGCTGTCACCGGAAGCACACGAGGCACTGGCGATTGCGATGAACCGCCTCGGTGGCCGCAGCAATTCCGGCGAAGGCGGCGAAGACCCCGCACGCTATGGCACCGCCAAGCGCAGCAAGATCAAGCAGGTGGCCTCGGGCCGCTTCGGCGTCACCGCCGAATACCTGGTCAATGCCGAGGTACTGCAGATCAAGGTCGCGCAGGGTGCCAAGCCCGGCGAAGGTGGCCAGCTGCCCGGCCACAAGGTCAACGAACTGATCGCGCGGCTGCGCTATGCGCGTCCGGGCATCGGCCTGATTTCGCCGCCGCCGCACCACGACATCTATTCGATCGAGGACCTGGCGCAGCTGATCTACGACCTCAAGCAGGTCAACCCGACCGCGCTGGTGTCGGTGAAGCTGGTCAGCCATGCCGGCGTCGGCACGATTGCCGCGGGCGTGGTCAAGGCCGGTGCGGACCTGATCACCATCTCCGGCCATGACGGCGGCACCGGCGCGTCGCCGGTCAGCTCGATCCGCTATGCCGGCGTACCGTGGGAACTGGGCGTGGCCGAAGCGCACCAGGCGCTGCTGGCCAACGACCTGCGCGGGCGTACCCTGCTGCAGACCGACGGCGGCCTGAAGACCGGCCTGGACGTGGTCAAGGCCGCGCTGCTGGGTGCGGACAGTTTCGGCTTCGGCACCGCACCGATGATCGTGCTGGGCTGCAAGTACCTGCGCATCTGCCACCTCAACAACTGCGCCACCGGCGTGGCCACCCAGGACGAGCGCCTGCGCGAGAACCACTTCACCGGCCAGCCCGAGCGCGTGGAGAACTTCTTCCGCCTGCTGGCCGAGGAAGTACGTGGCTGGCTGTCGTACCTGGGCGCGCGTTCGCTGGAAGAGATCGTCGGCCGTACCGACCTGCTGCGGCAGATCGACGCCGCGCCGCGCGACGGCGTGCGCGTGGACCTGTCACGCCTGCTGGCCGATGCCCGCTACGAGGGCAGTCACTGTGCCGCGCAGCGCCTGTACGAATCGCCGGACAGCCTGGCCACGCAGATGGACGGCCTGCTGGCCCCGGCCATCGAACACAAGCGCGGTGGCGAACATCGCTTCCTGATCCACAACACCGACCGCAGCATCGGCACCCGCCTGGCCGGTGCGGTGGCACGCGCACACGGTAACCAGGGCATGGCCGAGGCGCCGCTGGAACTGCGTTTCCGCGGCAGTGCCGGGCAGAGCTTCGGCGCGTTCAACGTCGGTGGCCTGCACCTGGAAGTGGAAGGCGAAGCCAACGACTACGTCGGCAAGGGCATGGCCGGCGGCCGACTGGTGGTGCGTCCACCGCGTGGCGCCCGCTTCGAGGCACGCAGCACCGCGATCATCGGCAACACCTGCCTGTACGGTGCCACCGGCGGTGAACTGTTCGCTGCCGGTCGTGCCGGCGAACGTTTCGCCGTGCGCAATTCCGGCGCGCTGGCGGTGGTGGAAGGCGCCGGTGACCACTGCTGCGAGTACATGACTGATGGCGTGGTGCTGGTGCTGGGCAAGGTCGGCCTGAACTTCGGTGCCGGTTTCACCGGCGGGCTGGCCTACGTGCTGGACGTCGACCGCGATTTCGTCGACCGCTACAACCACGAGCTGATCGACATCCATCGCGTGTCCGCCGAAGGCTTCGAGAACTACCGCCAGCACCTGCACCGCCTGATCGGCCGCCATCGCGAACTGACCGGCAGCATCTGGGCGCAGCAGATCCTGGACGAGTTCCGCGACTACATCGGCAAGTTCTGGCTGGTCAAACCCAAGGCCGCCAGCATCGAGTCGCTGACCGAAACCCTGCGACGCGCCGCGTGATGTTTTCCGGTAGTGCCGGCCGCTGGCCGGCAACGTTCCCCCTTGCATTCCAGAGCCCGCCATGAGCCGCAAGCACGCCTTCCAGTTCCTCGACCTGCCCCGCACCATGCCGCAGCGCATCCCGGTGGAACTGCGCACGTCCGGCGACTGGGGCGAGCTGTACGGCAAGTTCGGCAAGGAGGATGCCCAGTACCAGGCCGGCCGCTGCCTGGATTGCGGCAACCCGTACTGCAGCTGGAAGTGCCCGGTGCACAACGCCATCCCCCAGTGGCTGCAGCTGGTGCAGGAGAACCGCATCCATGAGGCGGCCACGCTGTGCCACAGCACCAACCCGCTGCCGGAAGTGTGCGGCCGCGTGTGCCCGCAGGACCGCCTGTGCGAAGGCAGCTGCACGCTGGAGGAGTTCGGTGCGGTCACCATCGGCGCGGTGGAGAAGTACATCGTCGATACCGCACTGGCCAGTGGCTGGCGCCCGGACCTGGGCGCGGTACAGCCGACCCGCCACAGCGTGGCGGTGATCGGTGCGGGCCCGGCCGGGCTGGCCTGTGCCGACCGCCTGGCCCGCGCCGGCATCGCCGCCGTGGTCTATGACCGCTATGAGCAGATCGGCGGCCTGCTGCAGTTCGGCATTCCCAGCTTCAAGCTGGACAAGGACGTGATCCATCGCCGCCGCGAAGTGCTGGAGGGCATGGGCGTGCAGTTCCGCCTCGGCGTGGAGATCGGCCGTGACCTCAGCGTGCAGCAGTTGCTGGAGACCCACGATGCGGTGTTCGTCGGCACCGGCGCCTACCGCTACACCGACGGTGGCCTCGACGGCCAGGACCTGAAGGGCGTGCTGCCGGCCCTGCCGTTCCTGGTGCAGAACAGCCGCATCGTTGGCGGCGATGACCCGAAGGGTCGGCCGATTGCCGGCTGGGAAGACACCATCGCCCTGCCCGACCTCAACGGCAAGCGCGTGGTGGTGCTCGGTGGTGGCGATACCGGCATGGACTGCGTGCGCAGCGCGGTGCGCCTGGGCGCGGCCAAGGTCACCTGCGCCTATCGCCGCGACGAAGCCAACATGCCTGGCAGCGCGCGCGAAGTAGCCAATGCACGCGAGGAAGGCGTGCGCTTCCTGTTCAACCGCCAGCCGCTGTCGATCGAAGCCGGCGCCGACGATGAAGTGATCGGCGTGACCGTGGTGGAAACCCGGCTGGGCGAGCCCGATGCCAATGGCCGCCAGAACGCGGTGCCGATCGACGGCAGTGAATCGCTGCTGGAGGCGGATGTGGTGATCATCGCCTTCGGCTTCTCGCCCAGCGTGCCGGCGTGGCTGGCCGAACTGGGCGTGGAAGGCCAGTCCAATGGCCGCATCGTGGCCGGTGGCAAGGACCGCCTGCCGTTCCAGACCGCGCATCCGCGCCTGTTCGCCGGTGGTGATGCGGTGCGCGGCGCCGACCTGGTGGTGACCGCCGTGGCCGAAGGCCGCGACGCCGCTGCCAGCATCGTGCGGCTACTGAGCCGCTGAATCCGGCGCAAGCAGCACGGTCAACAGCGCACGCAGTTCCTGGGTTTCCACCGGCTTGGCCAGGAAGTGGTCGATGCCGGCGGCACGACAGGCCTCGCGGGTGCGATCCAGCACGCTGGCAGTGAGGGCGATGATCGGCACCTGCGCACGCGTCGGGCAAGCGTCGGCGCGGATCGCCCGTGCCAGCGCGAAGCCGTCCATGTGCGGCATGTGGCAGTCGGTGATGACCAGGTCGAACGATTGCGCCCGCCAGGCCTCCAGGGCCTGCCGTCCATCCTCGCAGGCATGCACCTGCAGTCCCAGGTCGCACAGGCGCTGCTCCAGCAGGAGCAGGTTGGTGGGATGGTCATCGGCCACCAGTACCCGGGCCGGTGACAGCCGCCGCGTTGCCACGATCGGCAGAGGCAGTGGCTCCACGGGCAACGCACAGGCAGCCAGCTCCAGCTCCATCCTTACCGTGGTGCCCTCGCCTGGCGTACTGCACAGTTGCAGGTCCGCGCCCATCGACTCGGCCAGCTCGCGGCAGATCGCCAGGCCCAGGCCGCTGCCGCCGAAGCGGCGCGTTGTGGATGCCTCGGCCTGGGTGTAAGCGGCAAACACGGCCTGCTGCCGTTCCGGACTGATGCCCACACCGCTGTCACTCACCTGCAGGCGCAGGCGCTGGCCGCCATCGAACGGCCGCAGCACCTGCACCCGCAGTTCCACGCCTCCGTGCTCGGTGAACTTGAGCGCGTTGCCGGCAAGGTTGAACAGGATCTGGCGCAGGCGCAGGCCGTCGGCAAGCGATCCAACCTGCAACGCCGGATCCAGCTCGGCGCGCAGGTACAGACCACGGCTGGCCGCCACCGGCATCAACAGCTGCTGCACCGCCCGCACCAGTGCCCCCAGGTCCGTGGGCCGCAGCTGCAGCGGTGCAACCTGCAATCGCTGGCTGTGCAGCACATCGTCGAGAATCTGCCGCAGCATCCGCGCTGCATCACCGACCGTCGCCAGCACCTGCTGCTGGCCCGGGTCCAGCGCGCTGCCGGCCAATCGTTCGAGCATGCCCAGCAGGGTGCTCATCGGCGTGCGGATCTCGTGGCTCATCGTGGCCAGGAAGTGGGTCTTGGCCTGCGCTGCCTGCTCGGCCTCCCGGCGCGCTTCGGCCAGTGCGCGGGTGCGCGACTGGGCTTCGCTGACGTCGATCCAGTAGCCACTCCATTCGACATCGCCGTCATCGCAGGACAGCGGCCGCCCATGTGAGCGCACCCAACGCCAGCCCTGTGGCGATCGCGTGCGGAAGGTGACGTCGATCGGGCCACGCGCCAGCGCGGCGGCATCGACCGCGTCCATCAGCCGATTGCGATCATCAGGGTGGACCGCTGCCAGCAGGCGCTGCTGGTCGATCAGTGCGGTTTCCACGCTGATCCCGAACAAGGTCTGCACGTCACCTGCAATCTGCGGAAAACTGTAATAGCCCGCGGCGGAGCGTCGTGCCTGGTAGACCACGGCAGGCAGATTCGAGGTTACCTCCTGCAGGCGTTGCGCGGCTACGCGGCGGCGCGCGCTTTCACGATGCACGCGCCAATAGCCGAAGGCGTATACCAATGCGAGCGCCAGCAGGATCAGCGAGGCCGGTACCAGCCAGCGCAAGGGTGACGATGGCGACTGGCTGCGTGGCACGGCCGGCAACCAGGCTGCACGGATCGCCTCGCGCTGCGAATCACTCAGCTGCGACACGGCGTGGTCGAACCCGCGGATGACATCGGCACAGGCGGGCACGGTGGCCAGCACCAGCGCGTCGTCGATTCCCGCCGGTGCCGCGACCACCAGCGGGTCTCCCTGGTAGCGGCGCAACGCGGCCTCGACCTCGCCGAGATTGGCGATCACCGCGTCGACCAGGCCGGTGCCCAGCAGCGACAGCGCGTGGTCCATCGGTGCGGGGGGCAGCAGTTGCGCACCGGGCGCCTGCTCGGCCAGCGGCGCAGCCAGCGGCAGTGGGTCGGGACTGGCCACGGTGCGCCCGCGCAGCGCCTCAAGTCCGATGACCGGTGGCGCATCCCGGCGCCGCACGATCACCTGCGGCAGCTGCAGGTAGGGCGCGCTGGCCACCCAGCCGACGGGCACCTGTGAGCGTGGCCACCCCAGCAGTGCCTGGGTGCCGTGGGGCAATGCCCCCTCGGCCACCGCAACGCCCGGCAACGGCTGCATCTGCAGCGGACGCTGTGCTTCCAGCAGTGCCAGGTACCCTGCGCTGAGCCCACGCGCCTGGCCCTGCTCACTGGAGGACAACGGTGCGCGGTCGGCAGGCCACGCGATGCGCAGTGGCGACTCACAGCCAGCGGCGGCGGCAGTCGCAGGCAGCAGCAGGCAGGCCATGACCACAGCGGCAGGCAGGCCAGCGACGTTCACGATGGGCATCCTCATTTCGCGGGCGGAAGTACACGGCCGCGCAGCGGTACCGCTGCCTGCCACGCTAGCGACGTGTGGACAGGCCGCAATGAAGAAAGTTGTAAAAGCATCCGGAAAGGGGAATGCCGACATACACTGCCGCCTTCACCCGTATCAGCGGAGCTTTCGATGCGCATCGGCCTGGCTGCCAACCGTCTCCACCACCACGACGCGCGCGCCGCCCTGTTCCGCTGGCTGCGTGTCAGCGAACCCGGCCTGCGCGAACTGGGGGTGTCACTGCATGCGGTCGGGCGCACCCACGATGCGATCGAACGGCAGGGATTCCTGGCCGGCTATGGCGGCCTGCACCGCTATCCCTATGGCCGCGAGGGTGGCTTGATGAAACTGGTGGCCGAGGTGGTCGGGATGGGCCCGGAGCGGACACTGGATGGTGCGATCTATCTGATCGATCCGGTCGATCCGTCCTCGGTGTTTCCGGAAGCCACGGCATTGAAACGGCAGTGCGTGATCCACGGCAAGCCGTTCATTTCGACTGTGGCCACCGCACGCGACTGGGTGGAGGTGGAGCGCATCCATGCTGGACTGGCTGCCGATGCTGGCGCCGACGACCTGCATGCGTTCGAAGGACAGACGCTGGCGCTGATCGCGCACGACGCGATGAAGCCGGCGATGCTGGCCTTCGCCGACGAGCACTTCGATGTGCTGGCACGGTTCGGCGAGCGCGTGGCGACCGGCACCACTGGCCAGCGCTTGAACGAACTGGCCTGGGGCCGCGGCTGGCCCAGTGATGCGCCGTGGGTGACGCGCTACCAGAGCGGCCCGATGGGGGGTGATGCGCAGATTGCCGACCGGGTGCTGGAGGGGCGTTGCCAGCGCGCGATCTTCTTCGAGGATCCACACGTGGCGCGCCAGCATGAGGCGGATATCCAGCTGCTGGAGCGCGCGGTGACGACGGTGACCGATCAGGCGGTGTGCATTACAGCGCCGCGGGTGGCGGCGCGGTGGGCGACGGCGGCGGCGTTGCGGGCGGGGTGAGGGTTTCGGCCAACGGCTGAGCCCCTCGTGGTGGGTGGGGCCTGCGCGGTCATGAGGTTGGCCGGGACGGGTGGAATTGCGGGGGACGCCGTGAACCCATCCATGGGGGCTTGGCCGCGGCATCCATGCCGCGGACACCCCCGCAATCCCACCCATCCCGTCCTTCGACAGTTTCCGGTGTGCCCACCACGGAAGAAAGAAAGAAGAGCAGGAGCGAAAGCGGGTCGCGCGCTGCGCGCGCTTTTGTAGAGCCGAGCCATGCTCGGCTGCTGTTGATCGCGAGGGCTGAATATCCGCGCTGCGCGCGTTAGCCGAGCATAGGCTCGGCTCTACAACAGCTGGCGGAGCATAGCTTTCAAGCGGCGCCCTTCGAGCTGGAAGTAATCGCGCTGTTCGCGCCAGGCGGGGAAGCGCTGTTCCACTTCGTGCCAGAACGCGGGTGAGTGATTCGGCTGGATCAGGTGGCAGAGTTCGTGCACCAGCACGTACTCGAACGCGGCCGAACGGCCGAGTACGAGTGCCAGGTCCAGTGCCATGCTGCCATCCGGCGCAAGTGAGCCCCATTGCGAGGACATCACCTTCAGGCGCAGGCGGCTGGGTGCGCGCGGCAGGGTGGGCAGGTACTTCGGCAGCCAGCGGCCGACGTCGGCGCGGGTCTGTGCTTCGTAGAACTCGCGCAGCAGGCGACGCAGGGTGGCGTCACCACCACGGGTCGGCCACTGCACGCAGGCACCATGCGCGTCGATCTCCAGGCGCGCGTAGCGGCCTTCCTGCCAGCGCAGCGGCAACAGTTCGCCGCGCAGTGGCAGCACGCCGTCTTCGCCCGGCCGCAGCGGTGCCGGCAGGCCCTGGCCCTGGTACTGGCGCAGCTGCAATGCCAGCCAGTCGCGGTGCTGTTCCAGGAAGCGTTCGCCCATCACCAGGCTTGCGCGCGGTGGCAGGGTCAAGCGTGCGCCGCGTTCGTCCACGCTCAGCTTGATGCGGCGCGCGCGTGGATCACGCACGCGCAGTACCTCGATCTCGGCATCCTCCAGGCGCAGGCGAACGGTGTCGCGCTGTACGGTGGCGGGCGGGGTCGGGCTGATCAGGCGGCGCAGCAGACGGCTCATGCGCCCAGCATAGCGCCGCTTCGGGCCGCCGGATGACCGGCGGCCGTCGGGCTGCCTGTTCAGTCAGCCTTGCTGAGCTTGAAGGCTTCTTCCAGCAACAGGAACAGGCGGCGGATCTCGGCACTCTGCAGGGCGAAGCGGGCATCGAACTCGGCGCGGCGGCCGTCTTCGTCGGCATGCTCCAGCTGGTCCAGGGCGCCGTCGAGGAACTTCAGCTTGCGCACGATCAGGTCGTCGCCGATGACGAAGGACAGGTTGTCCTCGAAGATCAGCGCCAGCTTGGTCACCTGCTTGCCGGCGTCCAGGTGCTTGTCGATCTCGTCGCAGCGCAGTTCCTGGTGCTGGCACTTGACCACCGCACCGCCCTCCACCGGGTCCTTCATCTCGCATTCTTCGCCCAGGCTCAGCCCGGTCGGCAGCGGCTCGCCGGCGATCCAGCCGGTCAGGATCGAACGCGGTGCGACTTCGGCGTTCAGCGGCATCGCCGGGAAGCTGCCGAGCAGGCCGCGGATGTCGGACATGAAGTACTCGCCGGTCTTGCGGCTGGAGGTATCCACCGCGACGTAGCCGTGCTGCAGGTCGATGAAGGCGTCGTTGCGCGAGGACTTCACGAAGGCACGCGGCAGCAGTTCATGCAGCAGGTCGTCCTTCATGCGCTTGCGTTCGCGGCCACCCGGGCGGCGGCCTTCCTTCTCCTCGATCTCCTCCAGCTTGCGCTCAAGCAGGTCGTTGACCACGGCCGCCGGCAGGATCTTGTCCTCGCCGCCCACGGTCAGCCACAGGTGTTCGGCGATGCGGTGGGAGAGCAGTTCCTTCTCCTCGCGGCCGAACGGCGAGATGAAGCCGCGCGAATTCATTTCCAGCGCGCCGACCGGCTTCAGCAGGGCGTGCGGCAGCAGGGTATCGACTTCGGAAAAATCGGTGGTGGTCGGGAAACGGAAGAACGTCAGGTTGCGAAAGAACATGGAATTCCGGATGGCAAAGAGGAAGGGCGACGGACCTTAGACGGTGGGCGTCTCGGGATCTGCGTCGGCGTCGGCCGGGGAGCCGGCCAGCCAGGCATGGGCATCGGGCAGCGGCGCGTCGTCGCGACGGCCCAGCGCCATGAAGTCGAACAGGGTGGTGTCGGCCAGCTGCGAGGGCCGAACTTCGCCCATGGCACGCGCGATCTGCTCGATGCGGCCCGGGTGGTCCTTTTCCCACTGCTTCAGCATCAGGCCGACCTGGCGGCGCTGCAGGTTCTCCTGGCTGCCGCACAGGTTGCAGGGAATGATCGGGAACTGGCGTGCCTGTGCGTACTCGACGATGTCGCTTTCGCGCACGTAGGCCAGCGGCCGGATCACCACGTGTTTGCCATCATCGCTGCGCAGCTTCGGCGGCATGCCCGACAGCTTGGCGTGGTGGAACAGGTTCATGAAGAACGTGGCCACCATGTCGTCGCGGTGGTGGCCCAGCGCGATCTTGGTGAAGCCGTGGGTCTCGGCGTAGTTGTACAGCGCGCCACGACGCAGCCGCGAGCACAGCGAACACATGGTCTTGCCTTCCGGAATGACCCGGCTGACCACCGAATAGGTGTCCTGCTCGATGATGTGGTACGGCACGCCCAGGCCTGCCAGGTATTCCGGCAGTACGTGCTCGGGGAAGTCCGGCTGCTTCTGGTCCAGGTTCACCGCCACCAGCTCGAACGGCACCGGCGCCTTCTTCTGCAGCTGCAGCAGCACGTCCAGCAGGGTGTAGCTGTCCTTGCCGCCGGACAGGCAGACCATGACCTTGTCGCCGGCCTCGATCATGCCGAAGTCGGCAATCGCCTCGCCGACCTGGCGGCGCAGGCGCTTGGCCAGCTTGTGCTGCTCGCGCTCGGCCACGCGCGGATCGCGGACGGCACGCGGCTGGGGATCGGGAAGGGAAATCACGGCACTCATGGGCTCCATTCTAACGGCTCGGAGCGGCCACGGCCGGGGGTCGGGATTCCCCTCTCCCGGCAGTCATCAACGCTGTGTATGCTCGGAGGCTGTGGACACCTACAGCCCCGCCGAGATCGTCGAGCACCTCGCCGCCCTGCGCGCCGAGCACCGCCTGCTGGATGAACAGATCACCCGCATGGCGGCCAATGGCGAGGATGAACTGGAATCCAAGCGCCTGAAGCGGCGCAAGCTGCAGCTGAAGGACTGCATCGCCAGGCTGGAAAGCCTGCAGATTCCCGACGAGCCGGCCTAAAGACGGCCCTCGTGGGTGCCAACCTTGGTTGGCACGGCTGGAAGGTGTGGACCAAGGTCCACACCCACCGCATCGCCCGGCGCTGCCTTCAATCCTGCGGCGCAGGCTCGTCCGGGCGTGCCGCTTCCGGGCTGACCCGTTCGATGGTGTGGCGCAGCTCGCGGCCCAGGATGAACTTGGCATCCTTGGCCCAGGCATCGAGGCGTTCGTCGAACAGCAGCTTGCTGTTCTCGTCCGGCCACACCAGGCGCAGCTCGCGCAGCTTCTGGATGAAGCCGCGGAACAGGGACTTGTCGAAGAACTCCGGTGCCGCCGGTGCATACAGCAGGCTCAGCCGCTGCGCCGCTTGCTGGCACAGGCTTTCCAGCTCGGCAGCGCCGAGCACGCCGGGGCCGTTCTTCACCAGCACCGAGATGGCGATGTAATAGCGCTCGAACGCCTGCTGCAGCGAATGGCCGATCGCACGCAGGCGGAATACCTCGTCGGTCTGCCCGGTATTGCGCGCGAGGATGCCGCCGTCGTCATCGTTGACGTTCTGCAGCAGGCCTTCGCGCACGAACACATCAATGGTCCGGTCGATGCGCAGGGCGAACTCGTCCTCGCTCCACGGCAGGAACAGCTCGGCCTGCAGGAACGGGTACACCGTACGGCCCAGCTGGACCAGGCCGGTGCGGCTCATGCGGCGGTTGTTCTGGAAGCAGCAGGCCACCCACGACGAGGCGGTGAACAGGTGCACCACGTTGTTGCGGAAGTAGCTGAGCAGCACCGCGGTATCGCCGCTGACGCTGAGCACGTCGCCCAGCGGGTGCTTGATGCGGGTGAGGACGTTGATTTCCTCGGCGTGGGCGATGATCCGCTCCGGCGAGTGCGGGGTCACCGTCACCCGGTCCGAATACGGCATCTCGACCAGCAGGGTCTTGCACAGCTCGATCTGCGCGATCAGGTCGGCCTCGCCCATCGCGTGCTTCGGCGTGGACAGCAGGGCCAGCGCCAGCAGGTTGATCGGGTTGACGTCGGCGGCGCCGTTGATGCGCACCTGGATGCGTTCGGCCAGCGTATCCACCGTGGTCGACAGCCACGCCGGCTTCTCGTCCTCCGAGACCGCCTCGCCCTTCCACTCCGGCGCCTTCTCGGCCAGCACGTCGTTCAGCGCGATCGGTTCGCCGAAGTTCACCACCACCTGGCCGTAGTTCTGCTTGAGCACCTTGGGGATGCCCCACAGCAGCGACCAGATCGATTCCTTTTCCTTCGGCCGGCCGGACAGTTCGTCCAGGTAGCTGCCGCCCTCCATCAGCTTCTCGTAGCCGATGTAGATGGGCTGGAACAGCACCGGCTTGCGCGGCTGGCGCAGGAACGCGCGCAGCGTCATCGAGATCATGCCGCCCTTGGGCTGCAGCAGGCGCCCGGTACGCGAGCGGCCGCCTTCGACGAAGTACTCCAGCGAGTAGCCACCGGCCACCAGCTGCGCGACGTATTCGCTGAGCACCGCCGAGTACAGCGCGTTGCCACGGATCGAGCGGCGGATGAAGAACGCACCGCCCTTACGCAGGAGGGTGCCGACCACCGGCAGGTTCAGGTTGATGCCCGCCACGATGTGCGGCGGCACGATGCCACGGTCGTACAGCAGGTACGACAGCAGCAGGTAGTCCATGTGGCTGCGGTGGCTGGGCACGTAGACCACTTCATGGCCCGGCGCGGCGGCCTTGAACTTGTCCAGGTGGTGCACCAGCACGCCCGCATAGATGCGGTTCCACACGTGGCTGAGCATGAAGCTGGCCGAACGCACCACCGGGCTGGAATAGTCCGCGGCGATTTCCCAGGCGTAGGCGTGCGCCTTCTTCCAGGCATCGGCCGGCTTCGAATTGTCGCGCTTGGCCTGTGCGGCGATCGCTTCGCGCACCGGTTCGGCCGCCAGCACCTGGTCGACCAGCAGGCGCCGCGTCGACAGGTCGGGGCCGATCACCGATTCACGGATGCGGCGGAAATGGGTACGCAGCACGCGCTGCAGCTTGCGCACCGTGCGCTCCGGCTCCAGGCCTTCGTCCACGGTGCTGCGCAGCGAGATCGGCGGGGCAAAGCGGACGATGGTGCTGCGGCCGTTGAGCAGCACCGCCAGCAGGCGGCGGAAGCGGCCGACCAGCGCCCAGTTTTCCGAGAACAGCACGGCGAACCAGCCGCTCTGCTTGTCCGGCGCGCGACCGACGAAGATCGACACCGGCACTAGGTGCACGTCCAGGTCATCGCGCACGCGATGGGCCTGCAGCACCTTGGCCAGCGAATCGGAGTGGGTCTTGGCGCCGCGCTGCTCGGGAATCAGCGAGTTGCTGGAGCTGCGCCGCGACAGCGCCAGGTAGGCGCGCTTGCGGCCGGTCGGGTCACCGGCCAGCGGCACCAGCGGCGACGGCAGGCCGGCCTGGCGGCAGGCCTTGTCCAGGATCAGCGCATTGGACAGGCCGTAGTCTTCCAGCACGTACATGACCGGGCGGCCATCGTTGTACTGGCCCGGGTCTTCCGGCTCGATCTTCAGCGACAGCCACGGCTCGACCAGACGGCCGAGCAGCCGAGCCCACAGCGGGCGGCGGCCGGCCGGACGCGCGTGCGCGGGCGGCGGTACCGGGTTCGGGCCGGTACCGGTCGAGGGGGACGCCGGCATCGTATCGGCGGGCGTCGACTGGGATTCTTCGCCGGGGAACGGCAGCGGGTTCTGTTTCGACATCGGCGCCATTATGGCTTAGGCGGCAGTGTTGCCGCTTCCCCACCCTCGGGCGGGGTCTCGGCCGGTGCCGGCGCCGCTGCGGCACGGGCCGCGTCGGCCTTGCGCAGCAGGGCATCGGTGTCGGCCAGGGTGCGGGTCAGGTACCAATGGCCCTCGCGCCGGCTCAGCGGCAGCTGCAGGCTCATCTCGCGCCCCGCCAGATCGTAGTGCAGGCGCACCAGCGCGTTGTCGCCTTCCACCGACAGCAGCTCGCCCCGCACGCTGCGCAGCGCGTCATCCACGCCCAGCCCGTAACTGCCCAGCACCGCCTTGAGGGTGTGGATGAACGGCGCCAGCTGCTGCAGGCTGCCTTCCATGCCCGCGGCCTGCAGGCCGGCCTCGTCATCGAAGCCGACCTTGCCGGCGGCGCCCACCAGCGCGGCGATCGTGCTGCGTGCACGCGCACGGTCACTGATCGGCGCGCCCTGCGCCCAGCTGGCGAGGGTTTCGACCAGGGCGATGTAATGGGCCTGCTGGCCGGGCGTATAGCCCTTCTGGTGGCGCAGGTACTGCACGCCGAAGTTGCCCATCGACTGCGCGGCCTGGCGTACGGCGCTGGCCTGGCCAGCCAGCTGGCGATCGAAGCTGCGCTGCAGTTCAGCACCGGCATTGGGCTTGCGCAGTGCGGCCAGCATCGGCAGCAGCTGGTCGCCCAGTGGCAGTTCAGTCAGCGGCCACTGGCTATGGCCCTCGGCCCAGGCCTGCTGCAGGCGCTGGTACTGGCTGGGGGGAACCGACAGCTTTGCATAGCCGACCAGATCGTCCTCGGCCAGGCGCAGGGCCATCGCCTGCACCGCCGCGACCGGCTCGGCCGCCGGCTTGGCCGGATCGTTGACCGATTCACGGCAGGCGGCCACGGCCAGCAACAGCATGGCTGCCAGCCCCCATCCACGCGCAGACCTTCCTCGCACTGCCACGCTCATTCACTCGGACTCCCCGGACCGGTCCGCATCTTGCGGCCTGCGACGTGACAGCGGCAAGCCGCGCGGTCACGGTTTCCAACCAATGGGGTCAGATCCCTTCTGCCGCAGGCATAAGGGATCTGACCCCAGAACCGCCACCGGCATAAAAAAAGAGCCGGGATCACGGGGATCTCAGGCTCTTCAAGCCGGCACGAGGCCGGAGGACAGTGTTGTGGCACATGTCCGGTCCGAGGACCGGATGGCGGCGATCCTACGCTGCCGCTCAAGTTAAGGCAACACTTCACGTAGTATTGTATAAATTATTGATTTTATTGATTTACATGGCATCTGATAGTGATGTCCATGACATCTACGGCAGGTTTTGCGGCGATTCGGGCACAACCGCTCCCCGGGTCAGATGCAGAAACGCCATCCCGCGCGGGTCGGGATGGCGTTCGAGCCTGCAGCCCTGGCAGCGGAATCTCAGCGCGCAGCCAGCGCGGAGGCGATTTCCTGCTGGATTGCCCGCGCCGCAGCCTGCGGATCGGCGGCCAGGCGGATCGGGCGGCCGACCACGATGGCATCGGCGCCATCGGCAAAGGCCTGGGCTACGCCAACGGTACGCTTCTGGTCATCGCCGACCGGGCCGCCGGGGCGGATGCCCGGGCAGACGATCGAGAACCCGGCGCCGGTAGCGGCGCGGATCGGGCCGGCTTCCTGCCCCGAGGCGATCACGCCATCGATGCCGGCGGCCTGGGCAGCCAGCGCGCGCTCAACCACAACGTCGACCGGTTCACGATCGATGCCCATCTGCGCCAGGTCCGGGCGGCCCATCGAGGTCAGCACGGTCACCGCCAGCAAGCGCATGTCACTGCTGTTGGCGGCGGCGCAGGCTTCCATCATCGCCGGATGCCAGCCGTGGATGGTGGCGTAGCTGACCGGCCACTGCGACAGGCGCTTGATCACCGCCGCGGCGGTGGCCGGGATGTCGAAGAACTTCAGGTCGACGAACACGCGCTTGTCGCGGCGGGCCAGCGCATCGAGCACCTGGAAGTACTCGCCGGAGGCGAGCAGTTCCATGCCGATCTTGTAGAACGCCACGCTGTCGCCGAGGCGATCGACCCACTCCAGCGCCTGCACGCGATCAGGCACGTCCAGCGCGAAGATCAGGCGCTCGTCATCGCGCAGCGGCAGCGGCGCGCGGCTCACGGTGCGTAGTCCAGGGCGGCGCGCTTGGCGTCGTGGCGGGCCTGGCGCGACTGGCTGTAGTCGTTGTTGAACTGCGCCGGCTCGAAGCCGCCGTAGGTCGGGTTCGGCAGCATCCACCAGCGCTCGCCGAACCAGTCGTGGTACTGCTGCAGCAGGGCGTCACGGCCTTCATTGGTGTTGGCGGTCACTTCCACGAAGTCGCCCAGCTGGTCGCCGAACTGCATCAGCACGCGGTACTTCTGCCCGGCCAGGCGGCGGCGGCAGTTCTTCTCGCTGCCGGCCTGCTCACAGCCTTCGACCACGGTACCCAGGCCCAGGAACACGCTGTCATCGGCCACCGGCAGGCCTTGCTCGCGCAGGTTGGCCAGGGTTGCGTCCTTCAGGTGCACGGCGCGGTTGGAGATGTACAGCAGGGTCACGCCCTTGGCGTTGGCGGCCTTGGCGAAATCAACCACGCCCGGAATGGCCTTGGCCTTCTTTTCGGCCACCCACTGGTCCCAGGTCAGCTCGTCGTATTCCTTGCCGTCGCGGACCAGGCGCGCCTGGTAGGGCGAGTTGTCCAGCACGGTCTCATCCACGTCCAGCACCACGGCCGGCTTCAGGCCCTTGGCCTCGTTGCCGCGTTCTTCCGGCACCAGCGCATCCCAGTGGGCTTCCTTCAGCGCGGCATCCAGGTGGTCGGCGGCGGCACGGTAGGTCTGCTCGGTGATCGCCTTGTACTCCTGCGCACGCTGCATCCACAGCACCGCATTGAGGTTGTCGTTGGCAGTGGCATCGAGCGCGCCATCGGCCTTGGCAGCGGCGGCCGGGGCCTCCGGCGCAGTGGCTTCGGCGGCAGGCGCATCCACGCGCTTGCAGGCGGACAGGCCCAGCGCCGCGGTGGCGAGCAGGGTCAGGGACAGGGAAACAGGACGACGCATGGATTCACCGGCAATCAGATATACCGGCGCATTTTACCGGCAAAGCCGGCCCGGGGACGGCTATGCTTGGCGGTTGACCCGTTGCCCTTCCGGAGGCCGCCATGACCGATTCCGTCCAGACCCCCGACGTCCCCCTGCTCGACGCCGTGCAGGCCCGCCTGCTGGGCTGTCTGGTGGAGAAGGAGGCGACCACCCCGGACACCTACCCGCTGACGGTCAACGCCGCCCAGTCGGCCGCCAACCAGAAGACCGCCCGCGAGCCGGTGATGAACGTCGATGCCGGGAGCGTGCAGCACGCGCTGCGCCAACTGGAGACACTGGGCCTGGCCCGCCAGCACTTCTCTTCGCGTGCCGACCGCTACGAGCACCGCCTGCAGGCCGCGCTGGACCTGACCCGGCAGCAGACCGTGCTGCTGGCGATGCTGCTGCTGCGTGGGCCGCAGACCCTGGGCGAACTGGTCACGCGCAGCGAGCGCCTGCACCGCTTCGCCGACGCCGACGAAGCCCGCCACGCCATCGAGCGCCTGCAGCAGCGCGCGCTGCTGGTGGTGTTGCCGCGCGCCAGCGGCCAGCGCGAAGACCGCTACATGCACCTGCTGTGCGGTGAAGTGGATGGCGCGGCGCTTGCGGCCAGGTACGCCAGCAGCGGCGGTGGCAGCGATGCGGCCGATCCAGGCCTGGCCGAGCGCGTGGCCCAGCTGGAAGCGGCCGTGGCCGAGCTGCAGGCGCAGCTGGCCGAACTGCGCGGTAACTGAGGCGCAGCCGCAGGGTAGTGCCGGCCACCGGCCGGCACCCCCTCGGGACCAATCCGCCCGGGACCGATCGGCGGTTCAGCAGCCTCCCACTCTCAGGAAGCCATCGCAGTTCGCAAGCGCGCGCACGCCCCATTCCTCCATCGTGTACTGATTGGTCAGCTGGCTGCCGTTGTTGCGCACACACCTGACATCGACGTAGCACTGCGTGCCGGGTCGTCCATCAATACGGTTGACATGGCAACTGCGGCTGGCTGATGACGCGTTCCACGCGCCCTGGCAGGCCTGCGTGCTCGAGTGCGGTGAAAGGTCACTCATCTGGGGAAGCGTGAACGCAGATGCAGACGCGGATACCACGCTCAACAGCATCGTCGTGACCAAAGGCATGAGCTTCATGAGAACTCCTGGAGTTTCCGGGTTTCGGGAATGACCACAGCGCTGCCCAACGCAGCAGGTGGGTCATCCTCATGAAACCCGGAAGCATCGGCGGCGAACCGGACGACTCGCCGGTTTATCGCCAAATGCAAGAATCCTCATTCGGCTTGTCCAGATGCGTCATGCCCCCCCGATGGGTACCGCCACCGCACCCGGCGTGGCATACAGCCGGCTCGGGCTGTCCACGCCCGGCAGCTGGATCACCCCACGCTCCTCCATGCCCAGCCCCAGCAGGATCTTCCCGGACACCATATTGTCCAAGTCGGTAATGCCATACAGATCGTGCAGGCCCAGCTCCGCGCGCGCATAGGCAAACACCGCCCGCGCCGCCTCACCGGCGTAGCCCTGCCCGGCGAATTCCGACAGCACCGCATAGCCGATATCCGGCCCCGGCAGGCCATCCCGCCGCACCAGCCCGGCATTGCCCAGCCAGGCACCATCGGCCAGCCGCTCGATGGCATACATGCCATAGCCATGCAGCGCATAGGCCGGCAGTACCCGCATCGCCGCGTAGTCGCGCGCCTCCTGCTGCGTACGCACGCCTCGATCACCGATGAAGCGCACGAAGCCCGGATCATTCAACAGCGCCAGCATCGGCGCCGCATCGCGATCAGGTTCAATCGCACGCAGGCGCAGGCGTTCACTTTCGATGGGATGCACGCGCAGACCTCCAGCCGAAACCCCGATTCTGCCTCAGCCCCCGGCTGCTGCTGTTGCTTTTGATTTTCTTTTTTCTTTTCCGTGGCTGGCGCGCACGGAACCTGTCAGAGGCCGGGCGGGTGGGCTGGGCGGGACCGTCCGCGGCATGGGCCCGAGGCATGCCTCGGGCGGGTTGGGCAGGACGCCCAACCCCGGTCTTGCCGTGTGCGCAGGACAGCGCACACGAGCAAGCCGCGGCCGAGCCCCCAAGGACGGGTTTACGGCGTGTCCCGCCCAGCCCACCCGCCTGGCCCGCTCACGAATGCACTGCGGACGACGCCAGCCACGAGGGGCTGCGCCGTTCGCCGGTCAATCGAACAGCGCCTCGATCGCCGCCAGCCCCGCACTCGCCCGTTCCTTCTTGCGCACCGCATCCGCCACCGGATCGGCGCCATCACGCTGGATCTCCTCGGCCGGAATCTCCTCGAAGAACCGGCTCGGCTTCAGCCGCACGTGCTCGCCGAACTTGCGGGTCAGCTTGCTGTAGCTCATCCACAGCTGGATCTTGGCGCGGGTGATGCCCACGTACAGCAGGCGCCGCTCTTCCTGCAGGTTGCCCTCGTCCAGGCTGACCTGGTGCGGCAGCACGCCATCCTCGCAGCCGACGATGAACACGTACGGGAATTCCAGGCCCTTGGAAGCATGCATGGTCATCATGCGCACCTGGTTGCCGCCCTCGTCCTTGTCGCTGCGCGACAGCAGCGCCAGCTGGCCCGCCAGGTCGGCGGCGGTAGCACCACGTGGGCCACCCTCGAACCACTGCGCCAGTTCCTCGATGTTGTTGGCGCGACGCTGGTAGCTGGCCTCTTCCTTGGCCTGCTGGCGCAGCTCGCTGAGCAGGCCGGATTCCTTGGCGACCTTGCGGATCATGTCGCCGGAAGTGACCTGCCGGGTCTGTGCACGCAGGTCACGCAGGATGTCGGTGAAGCGCGCCAGGCTGTTGGCCGCGCGCGGCGGCAACTGCTGCAGGGCGCCGATCGCCTCGGCGGCCTGTGCCATCGGCATGTCCTTTTCCTGCGCCAGCTCGGCCAGCTTGGCCAGCGTGCCGGCACCGACGTCGCGCTTGGGCGACTGCACCGCACGCATGAACGCGGTGTCGTCGTCGGGGTTCACCAGCAGCCGCAACCAGGCCAGCGTGTCCTTCACTTCCTGGCGTTCCAGGAACATGGTGCCGCCGGTCAGGTGATACGGGATGCGCAGCAGCTGCATCGCCTTTTCCAGCGGGCGCGACTGGAAGTTGCCGCGGAACAGGATGCAGAAATCACTCCACGGCACATTGCGCGACTGCGCCACGAAGGCGATCTCGGCAGCGACCTTTTCCGCTTCGTGCTCGCTGTTGCGGCACTCCCACACGCGGATGCGCTCGCCGTCGGCCTGGTCGCTCCACAGCTTCTTCAGATGCTCGTGCGGATTGTTGGCGATCAGCGCATTGGCCGCGCGCAGCACGCGGTTGGAGCAGCGGTAGTTCTGCTCCAGCTTGATGATCTCCAGCGTGGGATAGTCGCGCCCCATCTGCTGCAGGTTTTCCGGATTGGCGCCGCGCCAGGCATAGATCGACTGGTCATCGTCACCCACGCAGGTGAAGTTGCCCTTGTCGCCGGCCAGCTGCTTGAGCAGCCGGTACTGCGCATCGTTGGTGTCCTGGCATTCGTCCACCAGCAGGTAGCCGATGCGCTCACGCCAGGCCAGCGCGATCTCCGGGTTCTCCTCCAGGATCTGCACGGGCAAACGGATCAGGTCGTCGAAGTCGACTGCATTGAACGCGGTCAACCGCAGCTGGTAACGCTCGTAGACACTGGCCGCTTCCTTCTCGCGATTGCTGCGCGCGGCGGCCATCGCCTGTTCGGGCGACAGGCCGGCGTTCTTCGCGCGCGACACCAGGTTCTTCATGTCCTCGATGTCATCGGGCTTGGCCCCGTACATCAGGTCCTTGATCTGCGCGGCGGCATCGTCGGCATCGAAGATCGAGAAGCCGCGCTTGAGGCCCACCGCGGCGTGCTCGATCTGCAGGAACTTCAGGCCCAGCGCATGGAAGGTACAGATGGTCACCTCGTCGGCGTCCTGCTCGCGCAGGCGCTTGGCCACGCGCTCGCGCATTTCCTTGGCCGACTTGTTGGTGAAGGTGATCGCCGCGATGCGGCGCGCCGGATAGCGGCCGCAGCCGATCAGGTGGGCGATCTTTTCCACGATCACGCGCGTCTTGCCGCTGCCCGCGCCGGCGAGCACCAGCAACGGACCTTCGATGTGCAGGACGGCGGCGGCTTGGGGGGGATTGAGACCGTGCATGGGATGGGGATTGTAGCGGGGCCGGGTGACGACCACAGCCGGTCGCCGGTGGGGTTGCTGAACGGCTTCGGCGAAGCGGGGCTGCGGCGTACAATCCGTCGATGGCCAAGCTCTACTTCTACTATTCGGCAATGAATGCCGGCAAGACCACCACCCTGCTGCAGAGCGCCCACAACTACCGCGAGCGCGGCATGCGGGTGGCGATCCTGACCCCGCGCCTGGACGATCGTGCCGGCGCCGGCGTGGTCGCCTCGCGGATCGGCCTGCGTGCGGACGGCATGGCCTTCGACCGCGATACCGACCTGCAGCGCTGGGTCGAGCAGGATCTGGCAGCCAACGGCCCGATGGGCTGCGTGCTGGTGGACGAGGCGCAGTTCCTGACCCGCGCCCAGGTCTGGCAGCTCAGCGAAGTGGTCGACCAGCTGCGCATTCCGGTGTTGTGCTACGGCCTGCGCACCGACTTCCGCGGCGAGCTGTTCGAAGGCAGCCAGTACCTGCTGGCCTGGGCCGACGAGATGCAGGAGATCAAGACCGTCTGCCACAGCGGCAAGAAGGCGACGATGACGGTGCGCGTGGACGAGCATGGGCACGCGGTACAGGACGGCCCGCAGGTGGAGATCGGTGGCAACGACCGCTACGTGTCGGTCAGCCGCGCCGAGTTCAAGAAGATCACCCGCGGCGAAGGCCGGATCGATCCGGCACAGGCGCCCCTGCCGCTGTAAAGGGTGTTCGGCAGGGCTGCGCCCTGCACCTGCCGAGGCCGGAGCCAGAGCCACGGCAAAAGCGGGCTATCCGTGGGATGGCGGGGCACTGTGGGTTTGCGGGGACGCCGTAAACCCGTCCATGGGGGCTTGGTCGCGGCATCCATGCCGCTCACACCCCGCAAACCCACAGTGCCCCACCTTCGACAGGTCCCCACGGCTGTTGGTAGGTGTCGACCTTGGTCGACACATCTGTCAGATATCGAATGAAATTCCGGGGTCAGATCCGTTTTCCTTCGGAAAACGGATCTGACCCCAAGAGCAATTCCCACAGATCGCGGAGATCTGTCGAAGGCGGGGTGGGTCCGGTGGCGGGAGTGTCCGCGGCATGGACGCCGCGGCCAAGCCCCCAGGGATGGGTTTACGGCGTCTCCCGCCACCGGACCCACCCCGCCATCCCACGGGATACCAGCTTTCGCTGTTGCTGTTGCTGTTGCGTTGAGCAGGTGCAGGGCTGCAAGCCCTGCAAACCCAACACCCCTCTTAGTACAGCGTGCGCTCCGGCGCGCCCGCCGGCGGCGGCGTGTACTGGTACAGCCAGGTCTCGGTGAGGGTCTTGCCGCCACTGCGCAGGAACAGGCGGATGTCGATCTGCTCGGTGCTGCCTTCCGGCGGCACCAGGTCGAACATCGCGCGGTAGCCGTTGATCTCGCGCAACGGACGCGCCGACACGATCTCGACCCGGCCGCGGCTGGCTTCCACCACCGCCTCGACCTCACCCTTGTCGATCAGCCTGGCCAGTTCGCCGCCTTCGAAGTCCACCGCGAAGCGCCAGCTGAAGTACTCGCGCTTCTTGCCGACCACGCCACCCAGGCCGGTGCGGCTGGCCACGCAGTGCGCCAGCGGCGGCCGTGCCGGCGGTTCGGCGCCCCAGTACAGACGGTAGCCGACCAGCAGCTCCTGGCCCGGCTGCGGCTTTTCCTTCGGGTTCCAGAACGCCACGATGTTGTCGAAGGTCTCGTCCACGGTGGGAATCTCCACCAGCTGCACCGAGCCTTCGCCCCATTCGCCCTTCGGCTCCACCCACAGGCAGGGGCGCTTCTCGTAGAACACGCCGTCGTCCTGGTAATGGTCGAAGTTGCGGTCGCGCTGCAGCAGGCCGAAACCACGCGGGTTGCGGTCGACGAACATGTTGAAGCGCAGGTTGCGCGGGTTCAGCAGCGGCCGCCAGATCCACTCGCCGGCACCGGTCCACAGCGACAGGCCGTCGGTATCGTGGATCTCCGGGCGCCAGTCCCATGCCATGCGGCGGTCGTTCTCGCCCACCTGGTACATGCTGGTGCACGGCGCGATGCCCAGCCGCTCGATCGCCTTGCGCGGGTACAACGCGCTGTCGATGTCCATCAGCAGCACGTCGCCATTGGTGATGGCGAAGCGGTACGCACCGGCCACGCTGGGCGAATCCAGCAGGCCGTAGACCACGATCGTCTCCGAATCGGCCGACGGCTGTTCCAGGTAGTAGGCGATGAAGTCCGGGAATTCCTCCGGCTTGCCCATGCCGGTGTCGATCGCCAGGCCGCGCGCGGACTGGCCGTACTGGCCCTCCTTGCCGACCGCGCGGAAGTAGCTGGCGCCGAGGAAAGCGGCGAAGTCGCGGTCGGTGTCCTTGCGGGTGTTCAGGCGGAAGCCGGCGAAGCCGAGGTCGGCCGGCAGCTCGCCGTCCTTGATGCCGCTCTTGCCGTAGTTGAACGCCGCGCCGTCATACGCCAGCTCCTGCGCCTTGCCGTCGACCACGTCGAACATGCGCACCGGCGAATGGAAGTACAGGCCCAGATGGAAGAACTTGGCCTGGAACTTGCCCGGCTGGTCAGCCCACAGCGCATGGTCCTGGCGATAGCCGATCGACTGGTACTGGTCCCAGTCCAGTCCCTCCAGGCGGCCCGGCAGCACCCGCTTGTGGCTCTTGTAGGGCGCCTGGGCCAGCGCGCGCGCCTGGCCCTTCAGGGTGGCGAAGTCGAACGGCTGTGGCTGGCCGAGGCGGCGCAGGCCCATCTGGCCGCTCTTGCTGGCCGCGCATGCGGGCAGGGACGGCAGGCCGAATGCAGCCAGGGCGAGGGAGGCATTGCGGATGAAGTCGCGTCGTTGCATGCAGGCGCGTCAGGCACAGAGGGAAGGTCGGCCATCATAGGCAGACAAACGTTAACGGGCAGCGGAGACGTGCCCTGCCCGTTCAGCTGCCGCTGGCCGCCGGCTCAGCGCTGGCAGTGGCTGCACCAGACGCTGGCACGCTGGCCGATGATGGCGTGCTTCAGCGCGCGGCCACAGTTCGGGCAGGGCAGGCCGTCGCGGCCGTACACCAGCAGTTCCTGCTCGAAGTAGCCCGGCGCGCCGTCAGGGCTGATGAAGTCGCGCAGCGTGGTGCCGCCACGGGTGATGGCGTAGCCCAGGATCTCCTTCACCGCGTCGGCCAGCCGCTGGTAGCGCCCGCGCGAGATCTTCCCGGCCTCGCGCAGCGGGCTGATGCCGGCCTTGAACAGGCTCTCGGCGGCGTAGATGTTGCCCACCCCCACCACCACCGCCTGGTCCATCAGGAACGTCTTCACCGGCGCGCTGCGGCCACGGCTGCGGGCGAACAGGTAGTCGCCGTCGAACGCGTCGTCCAGTGGCTCCGGGCCCAGCCCCTGCAACAGCGGGTGGATCTCGCCGGCCGGCTGCCAGAGCAGGCTGCCGAAGCGGCGCGGGTCGTTGAAGCGCAGCAGGCGGCCGTTGTCCAGGCTGATGTCGACGTGGTCGTGGGCGCGCACCGGCGTATCACCGGGCAGCACACGCAGGCTGCCGGACATGCCCAGGTGCAGCACCGCGCTGCCGATGGCGGTATCCAGCAGCAGGTACTTGGCGCGCCGGCGGATCTCCTCGATGCGCTGTCCCGGCAGCAGCTCGGCCACTTCCGGCGGGATCGGCCAGCGCAGATCGGCGCGGCGCAGGATCACGCCATGCACGCGACGGCCCTGCAGGTGCGGCGCCAGGCCGCGGCGGGTGGTTTCTACTTCGGGCAGTTCAGGCATGGGTTGATTCTACGCGGGGCCAGGCGAAGCCGCCGGTTGGGGCCGGGGCGAGCTACGGCACCAGGCCGGCCGCTTCCACCAGGAAGGCGCCCTCGACCAGTGCGCCACGTCCGCCCAGGCGCCAGAACGCCAGATAGGGCGCGAAGTCGACGGCTGCCGGGGAGAGCGGTTGGGCGATATACCAGCCCAGGTAGAGGTCCGAAGCGATGTGGTACAGCGCCTCGTCCAGCGCGGCAACCTGTGGGGTATCCAGCGTGCGCGACTCGCGCACCACATCACAGACGACATCATGCAGATAGGCGGCGGGGCCCGATTCGCGCCAGGCCGCCTGCAGCTGACCGGCGGTGGCTGCCACCACGGGTACGTCGCGCAAGGTCGCCTGCAGCCCGGGCTCACCGGCCCTCCCGGCCACCCTCGCCAGCTCATCCAGCCAGGTCCGCGCGGCGGCCGCCACGGCCTGCGCATCGCCCGCGATGGCCGGCTGCAGGTACAGGTGCTCGCCCCAGCGGCCTGCGCCAAGCACGTCCAGCGCGCGCGACTGCAGCGCATCGGCATGCGGGAAACGGGCGAATATCGCCGCCAGCGTGTCCGGGTCAGTCACACCCTGCAGCAGGCCGGAAAAGTACCAGTCCTCCTGCTCGCTGCGGCCAGCGCAGAATTCAAGCCATTCGGCGAACAGCTCCTCGTCGATCCGATCATCCATGGGGGCTCCTGCGGAAACATGTGGCCGCGATGATCGCCCGGCGGGCCGCGCGTGGGCCAGCCTGCACTCAGCGCGGTGGCGCCGACAGCTCGCGTGCATCCAGATAGCCATCACCGTTGGCATCCTGCTTATGGAAGCGCTGCACGATCACCTGCCGCTGCTGCTCGCGGCTGATCGCCCTGCCCTTGCCACCGGGCAGCTCATCGGCGCTCAGCACGCCATCGCCATTGCGGTCCATGCGGTCGAAGGCGTACAGCATCCACTGCACGTACTCGGCCTCGCTGACCTTGCCGTCGCCATCGCTGTCCATCCGCTGCAGGTAGCTGGTGGTATCGGTGACCTGGGCCAGCGCCGCGCCCGGCAGCAGCGCGGCCAACACAAGCCCGTACCCTGCCCTCACGCGCCCACCAGGCTGTAGCCCTTCAACCGTGCGGCATAGGCCTGCAACGCCGCGATGCCGCTTTCCTCGGCCTCGCGGCACCACGCCTGCAACTGATGCAGGCGCTCGGCGGCATCGTGGCCGCGGGCCTCGAGCAGCGCCGCCAGCCGCGCGCGGTACTCGACCAGTGTGCGGATACGCGGGCGCTGCGCCACCCATTCGCTGAGCTGGGCACGACTGTCCGGCTTCAGCCAGCGGCCATCGTTGACCAGGCCACGGCGCAGCCGGCGCGGCAGCAGGCGGCGCAGCTTGGCCCCGGCCTGCACGGCTTCCTCGCGCAGGGCCGGCATGAACACATTGCGCTGGTAATCGGTCATCGCCTGGAAGCGGTGCGACAGCAGCGCCTTCAGGGTTTCGGCATCGGGCACCGCGATGTTCGGGCGCACGTCCATGGCTGGCGCCACCCGCAGCACCTTGGCCAGGCGCAGCGCCTGCAGCAGGCGGATCGCGCTCCAGCCAATGTCGAATTCCCAGCGCCGCATCGCGAAGCGCGCCGAACTGGGGAAGGCATGATGGTTGTTGTGCAGCTCCTCGCCACCGATCCAGAACCCCCACGGCGTGAGGTTGGTGGAGGTATCGGCCGACTCGTAGTTGCGGTAGCCCCACCAGTGACCCAGGCCATTGACCACGCCCGCGGCCCAGAACGGAATCCACGCCATCTGGATCGCCCACAGGGCCACGCCGGGCAGGCCGAACAGCACGCTGTTGATCACCAGCAGCAGCACCGGGCCGAGCGTGGCGTGCGGGGTATACAGGTGGCGCTCGATCACATCGTCCGGGGTGCCGCGCCCGTACTGCTCGATGTCCGCGCGCATGCCGCGCGCTTCCCGGTACAGCTCCACGCCATGCCAGAACACCGTGCCGATGCCGCGGGTGACCGGGCTGTGCGGGTCATCTTCGGTCTCTACCTTGGCATGGTGCTTGCGGTGGATGGCCACCCACTCGCGGGTGATCATCGAGGTGGTCAGCCACAACCAGAAACGGAACACGTGGGCCAGCGCCGGGTGGAAATCGACCCCGCGATGGGCCTGGCTGCGGTGCAGGTACAGGGTCACCGAGAAGATGGTGATCTGGGTGAAGACCAGCAGCACGCCCAGCATGGCCCACCAGCCCAGGCCGAGCACACCACCGGTCAACAGGGACATCAGGGCATCTGGCATGGCGGCTCTCCGGATCGACGCGGGGATGGCAGACATGATGGGCGCTTGCGTTGCAAACTGCATCCCTGCGGCGGTGATTGCCACCGCCTTCCGTGGCACCGTTCACAGTTGGGGACCTGAGTTGTCGAGCCTTGATCCACGCGCCAGCGCCATGACCGCCGCCCCGCCCCTGGCGGAGCTGCCCCCCTTGATCGAACTGGACCGCGCCACCGTGGTACGCGGCCAGGTGAAGGTGCTGCACGGGCTCAGCCTGCGCATCGCACAGGGCCAGCACACCGCCCTGCTCGGCCCCAACGGCTGCGGCAAGTCCACCTTCATCAAGCTGATCACCCGCGAGCTGTACCCGCTGGCCCAGGGCGACGGTTCGGTGGCGGTGAAGGTGCTGGGCCAGAACCGCTGGCAGGTGGATCGCCTGCGCTCGCAGCTGGGCATCGTCACCGGCGACCTCAGCAGCAACCTCTCCGACATGCCCGGGCTGACCGTGGAGCAGGCCGTGCTGTCCGGCTTCTTCGCCAGCTACGTGGTGCCGGCGTTCCGCGAGGTAACCGCCGACATGCGTGCACGCGTTGGCGAGACACTGGCGATGACCGGCGCGCTGTCGCTACGCGAACGCGCCTATGCCGAGTTGTCGGCCGGCGAGACCCGCCGCGTGCTGATCGCCCGCGCGCTGGTCAACCGGCCGCAGGCCCTGCTGCTGGATGAACCCTCCACCGGGCTGGACCTGGTCGCCCGCGAGCAGCTGGTGGCGACCATGCGGGTGCTGGCACAGCAGGGCATCACCCTGGTGCTGGTGACCCACCACATCGAAGAGATCATTCCCGAGATCGAGCGGGTGGTGCTGCTGCGCGACGGCCGCGTACTGGCCGATGGCACCCGCGCCGAACTGCTGCGCAATGAACCGCTGTCCGCGGTATTCGGTGGCGCGATCACGGTGGTCGAGCAGGAAGGGCGGCTGACTGCGTACGCGGGGTAATCGAGATGCCATTGTAGAGCCGAGCCCACGCTCGGCTGCTCGTGATCACGGCAAACGGCAGCCGAGCATGGGCTCGGCTCTACAGGATCCAATGCAGCGGGCCGGAACCCGGCCCGCTGTACGCAACCTCAGAACCGCAACGCCAGCGCGCGTGACTCGATCGGTGCCATCCGGCTCTGGTCCTGCAGCTGCAGGTCGCGCAGCTCGTACGGCGCACCGAAGCCGGCTGGCAATGCGGCCTGGTCGAACGGCAGCACCAGCTGGCCTGCGCCCGGGCCATCGAACCACGCGGCCGCATGTGCCTGTGCGACCGGCTTCAACTGGCCATCGCGGGCGGTGGCATACAGCGTGCCCCGCGCCTCATAGCGTCCGGCCGCTGCCACCTGCAGCGGCAGCGCCACCTGGCGGCTGGCCGGGTCCGGTGCCGCCTGGCCACTGAAACGGGCAGTCGGCCGTGCCACCGCAAAGGCCACCTTGCCATCGCGCAGCACACCATCGGCCTGGGCGAACACCTGCAGCTCCCATAGCCCCTGCACGCTGCCGACATCGGCGGGGATCCGCACCTGCGCGCGCAGGCTGCCATCGGTGGTGCGCAGCAACCGCTGCGGCCAGCTGCGGCCATCCGGTGCGACCAGCAGGGCTTCACCGCCGAGGCCGCCACGACGCGATGCCAGCTGCGCGGTGGTGGCGCCGTCTTCCAGCAGGCGCGCCTGCAGCTGCACGTTGCCACCGGCCAGCACCTGCGCCTGGTTGGCCTGCACTTCCAGCCGCAGCGGGCTGTTCGGCTCCAGCACCTGCACCACGTAGCGGCCCTGTGCCTGCGCGCTCTGCAGCGTGTACGCACCGACTGCACTGGTCGCGCCGGTGCGCAGCATGCTGCTGCCATCACCCACCGGCATGCCGGCCTCCTGCAGTGCGCGCGCATCGACACTGCGCGCCACGCTGCTACGGCCGGCCGGGTCGCGCACCTGCAGGGTGTTGGCCGGCAGCGCGCGGGCACCGTCGGCCGGGCTCAGCTGGATCACCGCATCCGGTGCCGTCAGCGGCAGGTCCAGGCCGCGCTGCAGCTGCGTGCCATCGACCTGCTGCCAGTAGCTGCGGCTGACCGAGGCATACGGCGTGGCCGCCTGCAGCGGCTGTGCCGGGTCCAGCGCCCAGGCAAAGGCCAGTGGCGCGTGTTCGCTTTCATCGGTGGGCAGCGGTGCGGCCACCAGGGCGGCAGGCACCTGGTCGCCCGCACGGGCGGCCTGCAGCGGCTGCGCGGCCTGCGCGGCGGAAAGGGACAGCACTGTCAGCACGGCGCTGGCCAGCAGGGTGGAATGGATCGTCATGGTCATCTCCCTCACTGGGCCAGGTCGGTGCGCAGGATCGTGCCGAGGCCGAAGCACTCGCGGCGGCTCTGGTTGTGGCTGAGCGGCTCGGCATCCTTGGTGCGCTGTTTGTCGGTGAACCAGGTGGTGCCGGCGGCCTTCTGGCTGCTGCACTCCAGGAAGCCATCGGAGCAGGACGACAGCCAGTTCTGGGTGAACTCCAGGCCGACATTGGCGGCGTAGCCACCGCAGTAGCTGTTGCTGTCCCACACCGCCGATTCCACGTCGCTGCCGACCACGGCGCGGAACGGCTTGGGCAGCGCCGGGCGACCGGCGGTGCCGTACAGGTTCTGCGCGTTGTAGGTGGCCATGCTCGCCACCTGCTGCTGGCGAACGGCGTCGTTCTTGTAGCCCAGCAGCCAGCCCAGCGAGGTTTCGAAGGTGTTGCCGTTGAGCACCGCATCGGCCAACGGCGTGCCTGCCGAAGACGGTGCCAGTGCGTTGACCTTGCGCACCGTGCGGATGATCTTCGGATAGCGGCTGTCGTAGGTCGGGTTGGACAGGATCCAGCGCATCACGTTGCCGCCGTTGGAGTGGGTGATCACCACCAGCTGGGTGATGCCACGGCTGTCGATGAAGCTGGTCAGCTGGTTGGCCAGGCAACCGGCGGCTTCCGGCTTCCACATGTACTGGGTGAAGTCGCAGTTGATGACGGCGTAGTTGCTGCTGTTCGGCAGGCCCTGGCGCACGGTGTCGATGATCGCCGGCTGCCAGTAGTCCTGGGTCGCGTTGGTCTGCGCGCCAGTGCCGTGCACGAAGGCCACGCCGACCACATCGGCGGCCTGCGTCGGCGCGATTGCCAGCCCGAGGAGCAGGGCCTGGACGGTACTTCCTGTTGCGGTGCTGCGCATCGCTTCTCTCCCTCTGTCAGCGGATCCCCCCGACCCGGCTGGAACTGGACGGCCCTGGCGCTGGCCGTTGTGCCGATGCTCGCGGTGCAGTCGCGTGAAAGTCCGTGCGCTGCGCCCGGATTCAGGAGACTGACGTCAATCGATGACGCTTTTCATATCGCCGGGATGACCATGCCGGGTCTGGCCGTATGACCGATGGCCACTGCGGTGCCGCATACGGGCTGCGATCATGACGCGGTGTTTTTCCTCCGGAGCCCGTCCATGTCGCTGCTTTCCCACCCTGCCCGCCCGCTGCTCGGCCTTGCCGTCATCGCGGCCCTGGCCGGTTGTGCCGCCACCGCCACCAAGCCGACCGCCGTCGAAGCCAACATCACCACCAAGGCGGTGGGCTATCTCGACAAGAGCGCGGTACCGGCCAGCCTCGACCTGGTGCCGGCACCACCGGTCGCCGGTTCGGCCGCCCTCGCCCTGGACGAACAGGTCAGCCGTGAAGCCCGCGCGCTGCGTGGCAGCCCGCGCTTCGCCCAGGCCGGCGTCGATGCGGAGCTCGGCTTCCCCGAAGGGGCCAACCACTTCTCCTGCGCCGCTGACATCGACGTCGATGCGGTGAAGACCCCGGCGCTGTACCGACTGCTCGAGCGCAGCCGGATCGACGCCAGCGCCGCCACCAAGGCGGCCAAGAACCACTACCAGCGCCCGCGCCCGTTCATGGTCAACGGTGAACCGACCTGCTCGCCGAAGGACGAGGAAGGCCTGCGCAAGAACGGTTCCTACCCGTCCGGCCACACCTCAATCGGCTGGGCCTGGGCACTGATCCTGTCCGAGATCGCGCCGGACCGCGCCGATGCCATCCAGGCCCGTGGCCGCAACTACGGCGAGAGCCGCCTGGTCTGCAACGTGCACTGGCAGAGCGACATCCTCGAAGGCCGTTTCATGGGCGCCGCCGCCGTGGCCCGCCTGCACGACAACGCCGCGTTCAACAAGGACCTGCTGGCCGCACGCAAGGAAATCGCCGCCGCACGCAAGGCCGGCCTGCACTCCAGCCGTGATTGCGCCACCGAGAATGCGGTGCTGAAGGTGCGCCCGCAGAGCGCGCTGTAAGCGGTGATCCGGGGTCAGAGCCCTTCCCTTCGGAAAGGGATCTGACCCCAGCGCGGAATGCCGATGCCATCGGGGTCGGATCCCTTTCCGCTGGAAAGGGCTCTGACCCCATTCGGCAACCGGTGGGTGTAAAGCAGAAGGGCCGGCATTGCGCCGGCCCTTCTTCATTGCATCAACGCAGCCACCGCATCAGAACTTCGCGGTGAACTCCACGCCCCAGGTACGCGGCTCGTTGAGGAAGCCGGTCAGGTTGTTGAAGTCGATCGCACCGACCACGCGGGTCTGGTTGGTCAGGTTGCGGCCGAACACGGCCACGTCGTACTGGCCGTAATCCCAGTTGTAGCCCAGGCGCAGGCCGCCTTCCAGCGAACTACGGCCGCGGAATTCCGGCGACTCGTAGATGAAGAAGTTCACTGCGCTGCGGTAGGCCCAGTCGGTGTACGCGTACAGCTCGCTGCCATCGCTGAGCGGGAAGCCGACGCGCAGGGTCGCGTTGTGGATCCACTTCGGTGCCTGCGGCAGCGGGTTGCCGTTCACCAGCGCATAGGTCTGGCCGTTGATCACCGTGGTCGGGTCGGTGATGGTGCAGCCACCGCCACAGATCGCCACCGCCAGGTTCTTGTCCTTGATCTCGGTGTCGTTGTAGCTGCTGCCGAAGGTCAGCAGGACGTTGTCGGCCAGGTAGGCCTCCAGATCCAGCTCCACGCCCTGGCCGATGGTCTTGTCGGCGTTGAGCAGGGTGGCGGTGTTGTTGGTGCCGCCCACCGCGATCAGCTGCTGGCCGTCCACGTTGTAGCGGAACACGCTCAGGCCCAGGCGCGCGCGGCGCTCGAACAGGTCGGCCTTGATGCCGGCTTCGTACGAGATCACCTTCTCCGAATCGGCCTGCGACAGGCCCGGCGCGAAGGCCAGGCGGCCCTGGATCGACGGTGCGCGGAAGCCCTTGGCCACGCGGGCGTAGGCGTTGATATCGTCGGTCAACTTGTACACACCGCTGACATCCCAGCTGATGTCGTTGACGTCGGTGTTGGCCAGGTACGGGCCACTGACCGGGGTACCGAACGGAACGGCCTGCAGCACGCTGGCGCTGAAGTCCTTCTTGTCCTGCGTGTAGCGCACGCCGGCGCGCAGCTTGAAGCGGTCGGTGACATCGAAGTCACCCGAAGCGAACACCGCCCAGGCCTTGTTGCGCTGGTTCTGCACCACGTGGCCGGTCTGCGGATTGCCCGGGGTCAACGAGTCGTAGTTGAAGTTGTTGATGGTCACGTCTTCATCGAAATAGAAGACGCCGGCCTGCCAGTCGAAGCGGCCCCACTCGTTGGACTCGATGCGGAATTCCTGCGTCCACTGGCGATGGTGCGGCAGGCCGTCAGCCGACTCCGAGGAGAATGGAATCAGACCCGGGCCGTAGTTGCCGGCGCCAAGGAACGCCGCACCGTAGCCACCGTCGATGTCGCCACGGTTGAGCGATTCGGCGGTTTCATAACCGGTGATCGAGTGCAGCGTCACCGAGCCGAGGTTCCACTGCAGGCGCGCGCTGCCGCCCCAGGTTTTCAGGTCGGAGAAGTTGACGCCATCGTTGGCCACCTTGTCGCGATCGAAGTTCTCGACCAGCGAATTGCCACCCTTCTGGATGATGTTGGCGCGGAACAGGCGCGCAGTGCCGTTGAGCTTGCGCTTGTGCAGGTTGAACAGCGCTTCGAAGTCGTCGCCTTCGTACAGGAACTGCACGCGGCCGGCGGCTTCGTCATAGCCTTCGAAGCCGCTGTTGGGGGCACCGACGCGGGTGTTGTCGACCCAGTCGTCGCGGCGCTGGTAGATCGCCGAGACACGTGCCGACCAGCGGTCGGTCAACGGACCGCCGTAGGCGCCCTGCACATTCCAACTGTTGTAGCTGCCGTAGCCGACGCGGATGTAGCCATCGGCATCCTGCGACGGACGTGCCGAGTCGAACTTCACCACGCCGGCCGGCGTGTTGCGGCCGAACAGCGTGCCCTGCGGACCGCGCAGCACTTCCACGTTGGCCAGGTCGAACAGCGGGAAGCCCTTCAGCAGCGGGCTTTCCTGCACCACGTCGTCGTACACCAGCGACACCGGCTGCGAGGCATTGAGGTCGAAGTCGGTGTTGCCCAGGCCGCGGATGTAGAAGCGCGGGAAGGCACGACCGTAGGACGACTCGATGTTGAGGCTGGGCACGCGTGCGGCCAGGAAGCGGATGTCATCGCCGGCCGAGCCGAGCACATCCAGCTTCTCGCCCTGGATCGCGGAGACCGCGACCGGCACGTCCTTGGCGTTCTCGACGCGGCGCTGCGCGGTCACCTGCAGGGCGTCGAGGGCAACCGGATCCTTGGCAGCGGGGGTTTCCTGGGCGGCTGCTACCAGCGGCAGCAGGGCGGAAAGAGCGGCAACGAGGGGGCGCGCGACCGGAAATCGGCCACGGGAAGTGCGGGTCGGGGACATGGCGGTAGGCTGTGTTTGGAGGGGTGGTAAAACGGCGCTACCAGATAATTGTTGCAATACAGCACCTGCCCCGCAAATGCCGGCCGTTCATGGCCGCGCCTCCCGGCGCCCGGTGCACTCGCTAGACTCGGGTTTTCCAGCCCCGCGGAGCCGTCCCAATGACCCAGTGGTACTTCCATGCCTCCGCCCAGGCCGAGCGCGTCGGTCCGCTCGATGACGAAGCCGCGCGCCGCTATGCGCAGGCCAACCCGCGCGCCCTGGCCTGGTGCCAGGGCATGAGCGGGTGGACGTCGATTGCCGAGGTGCCCGAACTGCAGTCCGCGGCCCCGGGCATGCCGAACACCCCACCGCCAGTCCCCGCCGCCGCCAGCGGCCGTGCCGACGACATCGAATTCCGCATCGTCGGCCATGAAATGCAGTTCGTGGAGATCGAGCTCGACCCCGGCGAAAGCGCCATCGCCGAGGCGGGGGCGCTGATGTTCAAGGACGCCACGGTGCAGATGGACACCGTGTTCGGCGCTGCCAACGGCGACCAGGGCGGCTTCATGGGCAAGGTGATGGCCGCCGGCAAGCGCGTGCTGACCGGCGAGAGCCTGTTCGCCACCGTCTACACCCAGAGCGGCCATGGCAAGGGCAAGGTCGCCTTCGCCGCGCCCTACCCCGGCACCGTACTGGCAATGAAGCTGGACCAGCATGGCGGCCGCCTGATCTGCCAGAAGGACAGCTTCCTGGCCGGCGCGCGCGGCGTGCAGATCGGCGTGCAGTTCCAGCGCAAGATCATGACCGGCTTGTTCGGCGGCGAAGGCTTCATCATGCAGAAGCTGGAAGGCGACGGCTGGGTGTTCATCCATGCCGGCGGTTGCGTGGTGGAGCGCGAGCTGGCGGCCGGCGAGCGCCTGGACGTGGATACCGGCTGCGTGGTGGCCTACCATCCGACCGTGGACATGGACGTACGCCGGGTCACCGGCATCAAGAGCATGCTGTTCGGTGGCGAAGGCGTGTTCCTGGCCACGCTCACCGGTCCGGGCAAGGTCTGGCTGCAGTCGCTGCCGTTCTCGCGTCTGGCCGGCCGCATGTGGATGGCCGCGCCGCAGGGCGGTGGCCAGAACCGCGGCGAAGGCTCGGTACTGGGCGGCCTGGGCCGGATGCTGGACGGCGACAACCGGTTCTGACCGGACCGGTGGTGCCGGCCGCTGGCCGGCAGCCCCATGGACCGTTGCCAGTTTCCCAATGATTGCCGGCCAGCGGCCGGCACTACCTTTATGAATGGGCGATGTTTCCCACCCTGCCCGCCCCGCCACGGCTTCGGTATGCTGGCGCCCTTTCCTGAATCCGGCGCCGCGAGCGCACTGCCGATGAGCCTGTTCCGCCCCCGCATGCTGCTGTCCGTCGCCCTGATCGGCCTGCTGGCCGGCTGCGGTGGCGATCCGGTCCGTCCCACGCCGCCGCCGGCACCCACCGTGGTGCCGCAGGCCAAGCCGGTGAAGATCGGCATCGCCCTCGGAGGCGGCGCGGCCAAGGGCTTCGCCCACATCGGCGTGATCAAGATGCTGGAGGCCAATGGCTTCGAGCCGGCCGTGGTATCCGGCACCAGCGCCGGCAGCGTGGTCGGTGCGCTGTATGCCAGCGGCATGGACGCGTTCCAGATGCAGAGCAAGGCGGTGGCACTGGACGAAGCCAGCATCCGCGACGTGCGCCTGTTCTCCGGCGGCCTGGTGCAGGGCCAGAAGCTGCAGGACTACGTCAACGAGCAGGTTGCCAACCGTCCTGCCGAGCGCCTGAAGAAGCCGTTCGCCGCCGTCGCCACCCAGCTGGAGACCGGCGAGCGTGCGATCTTCGTGCGCGGCAACGTCGGCCAGGCGGTGCGCGCGTCGAGCAGCATTCCCGGTGTGTTCGAGCCAGTGAAGATCGGCGGTCGCAACTACATCGATGGCGGCGTGGTCAGCCCGGTGCCGGTGGATGCCGCACGCCAGCTCGGCGCCGACTTCGTGATCGCCGTGGACATCTCCAGCAAGGCCAGCGGCAAGGCGCCGACCGACATGCTGGGCATCGTCAACCAGTCCATCTCGATCATGGGCCAGCGCTTGGGCGAGCAGGAACTGGCGCGCGCCGACATCGTCATCCGCCCGAAGGTACTGGACATCGGCGCCGCCGATTTCAGCCAGCGTGGCACCGCAATCCTGGAAGGCGAAAAAGCCGCGATGGCGGCGATGCCGCAGATCCGCGCGAAAATCCAGCAGCTGCAGCGCGCACGTGCCGCGGCGGCCGCACCGGCACCGGTGGCCGCGCCGAAGTGCGAGGAAGCCTCGCGCCTGGGCAAGCTGATGGGCCGCAAGGACAAGTGCTGACCTGAGCCAGCGTGTCGCTGCCGGACAGCGACGCGCGTGCTAGCGCGCGGGCCGGTAACCGCTGGCCTGCTGCCGCTCGCGCCTGCGCATCTGGCGGGCCTGCTCCTGCAGTGTCGCCGTGTGCTGCAGCTGTTCCATGCCATCGGCCGGCACGTGCAGCTGGCGTCGCGCACGGGTCAGCGCCAGATAGACCGCGCGCACCGGGTTGTGCCAGATGCGCCCGCCCTGCCCCGCACTGAAGCAACCGGGCGACAGCGAGACCACGTCGAACTGCAGGTTCTTCGCGTGCTCGGCCAGGCACAGCGCCACCCGCCCTTCAGCGGGCGTGTCCTGGTCATCGAGCGCCTGCAGCAGTGACTGCACCCGATCGGCGGACCCGAACAGTTCAACCAGCGCGCCGTGCCCTTCGTCGGCCTGCGTGGCCAGGAAGCGCTTCCATTCCTGGTCCGATGCGCTGTCGCGGCGCCGGCGCCACGCATCCAGTGGCCGTTGCAGCACGCCGCGCAGCGCACGCAGCGATGCCGGATGCAGGTAGGGCCGCAGCCCGAGCGCGTGCAGCTGTGCCGCATCCAGGGCCAGATCGGCGACGCTGCCATGGATGCGCAGGCCCTCGCTCGGCACCTGCGCCCAGTCGCGGTAATGCAGCACACCGGTGGCGCGGTCGGTGGCACCGACGAACGGCCCACTGTCCTGGCCCAGTCCATCCAGTGCCAGGGTCTGGTTGACCAGGCCCTCGACCTGGTTGCCCTGGCGCACCGACTGGTGCATTTCCAGCACCTTCGACGCGGCCCAGCGCGGCACCGTACCGGTCAGGCACTGGTGCGGATCACCCAGGCTGACCACGCCAGGCGCATGGCCGGCCAGCAACTGCTTCCACGACGGGCTCAGGTCATGCGCCTCGTCCACCAGCAGCATGCCCATGTCCTGCGGGGGGGTAACGCCGCGCAGCGCCAGCCACTTGCCGATGTGCGCCGGGCTGAGACTCAGCAGCGTGCCCCGCTGCAGCTCGGCGTCGAACATGCAGCGCCAGACGTGCTCGGCGGCAGCCATGTACGGCGACACATCGAGCATCGCAGCGGGCACCGAACGGTCGAAATGCTGGAACGCCAAGCCCGTTGCCGACGACGCGCACCAACGGTTGATGGCCTCGAACGCGGTCAGCAGCACCTGCTCCGGGCTGCGCCCACCGATGCCCTGCAGGCCGATGCGGCCGGCAATCTCGCGCGGCGTACGGGTGCTGCGCCGGTAGCTGGCAACGAAGCCACCGGTCTGGCCGCTGCGCGCGGCGTGCTGCGCCACGCGGTTGGCGAACTCGATCTGGGTCAGCAGGCGCACCGCAGTGCTGGCCGGCACGCGGGCGCGGAAGGCTTCCACCTGCCCGCGCGAAGGCGCCATGTAGGTGTAGCGGCCCGGCCGCGCCTCCATCAGCGCCAGCACCAGGTGGCCCTTTCCGGTGCCGGCATAGCCATCGAGGTCGATCAGCTCATCGGGGTTGGCGGCGATGGCGCGCAGCACGCGGGCCTGCTCGGAGGTATACAGGCCATGGTGCTCGACCGACCGCGCATCCGCGGCGACAACCTCATCCTGCGTGGCCTCGTCGTCGTCACTGGAAAATGTGGCGGGAAAGCGGATCTCATGTTCGACCAGGGTTTCCTGGCAGGCCTGCTGCAGGGCCAGGCCCGGGTACTCCCGTGGCGACTGCGCGATGACGTCCTGCAGGATCTCCGCCGGCGCCAGCAGCACGCCGTGGGCGGCCAATGCGGTCAGCCAGGCATCCAGCTCCGGCTGGCCACCGCCACCGGGGCCAGCCAGTTGTGCAGCTGCGCCTTCGTTGCCGGCAAACAACGCGCAGGCATCATGCAGCAGGCGCTCGATCTCGGCTGCTGGATGCAGGCGCGTCCGGCACAGCTGCGCGGCCATCAGTCCGGCCTGCTCCACTGCGGTCTGCGGTGGCGTGCCATGGGCAACGTAGCGCGCCAGCGACTTGCGCTGCAGCGGCAGGAACGTGGTGGTGGGCAGCGGGTGCTGGAGTTCGGACATGCGTGGAACCGGAAAGGAACGCTGCGACGCGCGCAGGGCGGAGATGCTCGGCTACCCGCCCGGCGCCGTCAAATCGCGGCGGCGCGTTCATTCCAGCTGCGACAGCGGCAATGCCTGGAAGCCCTTCACCGTGCGCAGCACGAAGCTGGAATTGGCATCGGCCACGCCACCGGCGTTGAGCAGCCGGTCCAGCAGGAAGTGCGAGAAGTGCTCCAGGTCGCGCACGTAGACGTGCAGCAGGTAGTCCATGTCGCCGGTCAGTGCATGGCAGGCCACCACTTCATCCCAGCCCTGCACGCTGTCCACGAAGTGGCCGATGGCGGCCTGGTCGTGCTTTTCCAGCTGCACGCGCACGAAGGCCTGCAGGCCCAGGCGCAGCTGGCGCGGTTCCAGCCGCGCGCCATAGCCGACGATCACGCCCTCGCTTTCCAACCGCTGCAGACGACGCAGGCAGGCCGAGGGCGAGAGGTTCACCCGTGTCGCCAGCTCGGCGTTGGTGGCGCGCCCATCCCGCTGGATTTCAGCCAGCAGACGTATATCCGTGCGATCGAACTGGACTTCTCCGGCCATTATTGCCCCGCAACATGGTGAGTACGCAAGGATATTGCGCCAACAAGGCCAATCGGCGCAACTTTTGCAACCCTGTTGCGCGCGCCCTGCCCTAGCATCGTGGGTATCCCGTCAAGGAGTGCCCCATGGACCTCGCCCAGCCCCGCCGCGTCGAACACCAGCAGACCGACAAGGGCTACGTGCCGGTGTATACCACCGCGCTCGTCGAGCAGCCGTGGGACACCTACAGCGCCGACGACCACGCCACCTGGAGCACGCTGTACCAGCGCCAGCGCGAACTGCTGGTCGGCCGCGCCTGCCAGGAATTCCTGGATGCACAGGACGAGATGGGCATGAACGCGCACATGATTCCGCGCTTCGACCAGCTCAACGAAGTACTGGGCGCGGCCACCGGCTGGACCCTGGTCGGCGTCGAAGGCCTGCTGCCGGAACTGGATTTCTTCGACCACCTGGCCAACCGCCGATTCCCGGTGACCTGGTGGATCCGTCGCCCGGACCAGATCGATTACATCGCCGAACCGGACCTGTTCCACGATCTGTTCGGCCATGTGCCGCTGCTGATGAACCCGGTGTTCGCCGACTACATGGAGGCGTACGGCCGTGGCGGTGTCAAAGCCCATGCGATCGGCCCGGACGCCCTGCAGAACCTGACCCGCCTGTACTGGTACACGGTGGAGTTCGGCCTGATCGATACACCCGACGGCCTGCGCATCTACGGTGCCGGCATCGTGTCGTCGAAGGGCGAATCGCTGTACTCGCTGGAATCGGCCGCGCCCAACCGCATCGGTTTCGACCTGCAGCGGATCATGCGCACGAAGTACCGCATCGACACCTTCCAGAAGACCTACTTCGTCATCGACAGCTTCGAACAGCTGATGCAGGCGACGTCACCGGACTTCACCCCGATCTACGCGGCACTGTCTGACCAGGCGCATCTGCCGGCAGGCGATGTGCAGGGCGATGACCGCGTGTTCCAGAAGGGCACCGGCGAAGGCTGGGCCGACGGCGGCGACGTGTAAGCCCACGGCGCACAGCACCTCGCACTGAAAAGAAAACGGCGCACCTGGATGCGCCGTTTTCGTTGCTGCCTGCCTGCACCGTCACGGCAGTACAGGCGAGGGCAGGGCGATCAGGCGTCCACGGCCCGGCAGGAACCGCGCACCATCAATTGCGGATGCACGCTGGTTGCGGTCGGCGCATCCGGCACGTCGGCCTGCACCAGCATCGCCGCCGCCACGCGGCCGATGTCGGACACATGGCGACGCACCGAGGTCAGCGGCGGCCACAGCCGCGACGCCAGCGGGCTGTCGTCGTAGCTGACGATCGACAACTGCTGCGGCACCGCGATACCCGCACGCAACGCCACCTGGTACACGCCGGCGGCCATTTCGTCGTTGCCGGCAAAGATCGCACTGGGCCGTTGTCCGCCCATCAGCAGCCGTTCGGCGGCATGCACGCCCGACTCGAACGTATCGCCCGCTTCCAGCACGCGCTCACCCGGCAGGGTCAGGCCCACCTGGGCCAGCCGGTCGAGGAAGCCATGGGTGCGCTCGCGTGCGGTACGGCGATCGCCCGGACCGGCAATCACTGCGATATCGCGGTGGCCGAGCGAGAGCAGGTAGCCCGCTGCCGCGGCTGCACCGTCGCGATCGTGGGTGACCACCGCCTGTGCCTCGTCATCCGACACATGCGCGTTGATGCGGACGTAGCGGCATTCGATGCCGTCGAGCATCTCCGTCAACGCGGCTGACTCGGAGGCACGCGGGCCCAGGATCACGCCGTGCAGCTTCTGCTGCTGCACGAAGCGCCGCACGCCGTGCGCACAGTCCGGAGACTGGCTGTCGCAGGGATGCACCACCAGCTCATAGCCGGTGCCGCGCAGCGCTTCCAGCGCGCCATGCTGCAGATCGACGATGCATTGGGCGCCCGGGTCGTCATACACCAGGCCGATCAGGAAGGAGCGGCGGAACGCGAGGCCGCGCGCCAGCGGGTCGGGCACGTAACCGACCTCGCGCATCAACGCCTCGACCTTGTCGCGGGTGTCTTTGCGCACCAGCGGCGAGTTGTTGATGATTCTTGAAACCGTTTTCTTGGAAACTCCCGACAGTCGTGCGATGTCGTTGATCGTGGCAGCCTTCTTCGATGCCGGCAACGCGGCATCGCTAATAATTCGCACTGACATGTATAGAACCAGGTAAGTCGGAGAAGTCTAGCCTTGCGCCCGGTGGGCGCGAAGTTGCGGAATGTCGCAGCGGATGTGGATCGTGTCGTGTTCGACCGGCCCGGCTGCGTGAGGTTCCATTGTGATCGCTCTACTGGATGTGCATCTGAACCGTTCTTCCGCGCGTGTTCACCCTGAATGCGGACGCGACGCGCGCGAACGCCAACATTCCCTTAACCAGGCTCCGCTACAGTCGGGGCATGGACCTGCAGACCTCTCCGTTTCCGGCGTTCCGTGGCCGCGACCGGTTGATCGCCGCAGTCGACGCGGCGATGACCTCCGGTGATGCCGAACGCATCACCGCCGACCTGCAGCTGGCGCTGCAGGAAGCCATCGCGGACAGCCGCATCGAATTGCCCGAGTGCGTGCACCGTCCGGTCAGTGATCATTACGCGCGACGCCCGCTGTACCACAGCCGCGAACACGGCTACAGCGTGATTGCCATGAGCTGGGGCCCAGGGCAGGGCACGCCGCTGCACGACCACGATGCCATGTGGTGTGTGGAGGGAGTGTGGTCAGGCGAGCTGGAGATCACCCGCTATGAACTGCTGGAGTGCGCCGGCGAGCGCTGGCGTTTCCGCCGCCACGCCGTGCTGCGCGGGGGCTGCGGCAGTGCCGGCAGCCTGATTCCGCCGCACGAGTACCACACCCTGCGCAACGCCAGCGACGAAGCACTGGCGATCTCGGTACACGTGTACGAGGCACAGATGGAGCGCTCGGCGGTGTTCGATCCGCTCGGTGGCGACTGGTACCAGCGCCGCATCCAGGCATTGCAGGCCGACCCGGCCTGAGCCGGGGGCAGGGCGGGGCACCACCAGCACCGTCGTGAGCCACGTGGCATCATGCGCCGCTGCGCTGCCGGACCCGGCGGCGATCCGCGATGCCCGGTCGGGCAAGGAGCAAGACGATGTCCAGCGCTGATCCGCGCCTGCGCGCGCTGTTGAAGCTGGCACCGGTGATTCCGGTGTACACCCCCGAAGATGTGAATGAAGCGGTCGAAGTGGCCCAGGCGCTGTTCCGCGGTGGCCTGCCGGTGATCGAAGTGACACTGCGCACGCCGCAGGCGCTGGATGCGATCAAGGCGATGGTCGAGGCCGTGCCCGATGCCGTGATCGGCGCCGGCACGGTACTCAATGCCGCGCAGATGCAGGCAGCGAAGCAGGCCGGTGCGCGTTTCGCCGTATCCCCGGGTGCGACACCGGCGCTGTATGCCGCCGCACGCGATGCCGACCTGCCGTACCTGCCCGGTGCCGCCACCGCCTCGGACCTGATCCTGGGCCTGGAGCACGGCCACGACACCTTCAAGTTCTTCCCGGCGGTGCAGGCCGGTGGCGCTGCGCTGCTGGCGGCCTGGCACGGCCCGTTCGCCGATGTGCGCTTCTGCCCGACCGGCGGCATCAGCGCGCAGACTGCGCCGCAGTTCCTGCACCTGCCCAACGTGCTGTGCGTGGGCGGCTCGTGGCTGACCACCCCGGCGCTGCTGCAGACCCGCGACTGGGATGCGATCGAGCGCCTGGCCCGCGAGGCGTCAGTGCTGGCCAGCTGAACCTGCTGCACGAATCGTCAAAGGTTTGATCGTGATCAAAGCGCCGGCCTCGTGCCGGCGTCATTCTGTGGGCAAGCGCACTACGGAGATCCGAACATGAATTCAACCATGAAGGCCGCTGTCGTGCGTGAGTTCGGCAAGCCACTGGTGATCGAGGAAGTCTCGGTACCGCGCCCGGGGGCGGGCGAGGTGCTGGTCAAGATCGAGGCCTGTGGCGTCTGCCACACCGACCTGCACGCCGCCGAGGGCGACTGGCCGGCGAAACCGAACCCGCCGTTCATCCCCGGCCACGAGGGCGTGGGGCACGTCGTGGCCGTGGGAGGCGGGGTAGGGCACGTCAAGGAAGGCGACAGGGTCGGCATCCCCTGGTTGTACTCGGCCTGTGGCCATTGCGAACACTGCCTGGGTGGGTGGGAAACGCTGTGCGAAACGCAGCGCAACACCGGTTACTCGGTCAACGGCGGCTTCGCCGAGTACGCACTGGCCGATGCCAACTATGTCGGCCTGCTTCCGAAGGACGTAGGCTTCGTCGAGATCGCGCCGGTGCTGTGCGCCGGCGTGACCGTCTACAAGGGCCTGAAGGTCACCGACACCAGACCCGGTGACTGGGTGGTGATTTCCGGCATCGGTGGCCTCGGCCACATGGCCGTGCAGTACGCACGCGCGATGGGCCTGAACGTAGCCGCGGTGGACGTGGACGACAACAAGCTGGCGTTGGCCCGGCAGCTCGGCGCGCAGATCACCGTCAACGCGCGCACCACCGACCCGGCCGCATTCCTGAAGAAGGAGATCGGCGGCGCGCACGGTGCGCTGGTCACTGCGGTGTCACCGAAGGCGTTCGAGCAGGCACTGGGCATGGTGCGCCGTGGCGGCACGGTCTCGCTCAACGGCCTGCCGCCGGGCAACTTCCCGCTGGACATCTTCGGCATGGTGCTCAACGGCATCACCGTGCGCGGCTCGATCGTCGGCACCCGGCTGGACCTGCAGGAGTCGCTGCAGTTCGCCGCCGAAGGCAAGGTCGCGGCCACGGTCAGCACCGACCGCCTGGAAAACATCAACGACGTGTTCGCGCGCATGCACGCGGGCACCATCGAAGGCCGCGTGGTGCTCGACTTCGCCGCCTGACCGCCTGTGCATGGCCGCCGTCGCTCCGTCCCCCTCTCCCACGGACGCGGCGGCCATGCCTATCCCTGGACGGTGCCGACCGCTGGCCGGCAACCCCAGGCACTTCGCGCAGCCGTACAATGCGCGCATGCCCGGCCTGCTCAAGACCTTTTTCCTGTCCATCGTCGCCCTGATCGGCGGCGTGCTGTCGCTTGCGCTGGTCAGCAGCGTCGCCAGCTGGCTGCCCCCGCTGCTGGGCCTGTCGCCGGGCGACAACAGCGTGCAGTTGGGATGGGACCTGGCCTTCAGTGTGCTGGGCGGCATCGCCGGCATTTCCTTCGCCACCTACTACGCACCGTGCTGGCCGCGTTCGCATGGGTTCTCGATCTGGTCACTGATCACGCTCGGCTGCGGCTACGCGATGTGGACCGCAGGCGCGGATTTCCCGCTGTGGTTCGTCATTTCGCTGCTGGCGTCACTGCCGCTGCAGCTGCTGGCCGGCTGGTGGTTCGGCCGCCGCGCGTCGCGCGATCCGCGCTGAGCGCATCCAGGTAGTGCCGGCCGCTGGCCGGCAACCCCGGCCACGCTACAGGTGCCGGCCAGCGGCCGGCACTACCGCTTCAGCGACGGCAGCGTCTGCTTCAATCGCGCGATGCCCTGCCATGGGTCACCCTTCAGCCGCTTCGCACGCGCCAGCGCCTTGGCCATCGGAAACGCGTCAGCCGCGCTCACCCGCGCCAGTTCTTCCCAGCGCAGCGGCACCGCCACGCCGCCAGAATCGCGTGCACGCAGCGACCACGAGCACACGCTGGTGGCGCCTCGGGTGTTGCGCAGCCAGTCGATGAAGATGACGCCATTGCGCTTGGCCTTGCTCATCGTCGCCACGTAGCGGTCCGGCGCCTGCTCCGCCATCGCCTGTGCGAACGCCTCGCAGAATGCCTTGGCTTCGTCCCAGCCAGCCTTGGGCTGCAGTGGCACCACCACGTGCACCCCCTTGCCGCCAGACAGGCGTACGAAGCTCTCCAGACCCACCTGCTGCAGGCGGTCACGCACATCGCGTGCACCGGCTTTCACCTGTGCCCAGCTGACGCCGTCACCAGGGTCGAGATCGAACACCAGTCGATCCGGATGCTCCGGGTCGGCCACGGTCGCACCCCAGGGATGCAGCTCCAGCGTGTTCATCTGCACCAGTTGCAGCAGGCCCCGCGCATCGTCGATGTAGACGTAATCCTCGCGGCCGCTCTTCTGCAGGAGGGGCACCGCATGTACCGCATCGCCCAGGCCGGGGCCATGATGCTTCTGGAAGAAGCAGGCCTTGCCCACGCCGTCCGGGCAGCGCAGCAATGACAGCGGACGTCCGCCAAGTTCGGGCAGGATCCAGCGCGCCATGCGCTGGTAGTAGTCGGCCACGTCGCCCTTGCTCAGTTTCTGCTTTGGAAACACCACCCGCTCAGGATGGGTGATCTGGACCTCACCTCCGGGTTCGGCATCTGCGGTGCTCATTCCCAGGTCCTCCTCCTGCTTGTCGCTGCGCAGCCGCTTGAAACTGGCCTGGCGCAGCAGGCCTTCCTTGCCCCAGCCACGGAACGCCACCTCCGCCACCGTCACCGGTTTCACCCAGCGTACGCTGGCGGCGCGGAACGGCACATGCGCCGGCAGCTGCAGCACCGGCGTCTTCACTGCCAAAGGCTGCAGTGCCTTGAGCAGCGCGCGCAGGCGCTCGTCGTCGAAGCCGGTACCCACGCGGCCCACATAGCGCAGCCCGGCCTTGTCCGGCGTGGCCAGAAGCAGCGAGCCGAATCCCACCCGGGAACCCTTGGGTGCCGTATAGCCGACGATCACGAACTCGTCGGTGTCTTCGTGCTTCACCTTCACCCAGCTGCGCGCGCGGGTGTTTACGTACGGCGCATCCACCTGCTTGCTGACGATGCCTTCGAAGCCGGCATCGCCGCTGGCATCGAACACCTGCGGCCCATGGTCGACCACGTGTTCGCTGAAGGCCAGTGTGCCGGGCGCCGGCCCGATGAGATCCTTCAGCAGCGCCTTGCGTTCCAGCAACGGCGCACGACTGATGTCCACGCCGGCCACACCCGGAAGATCGAACACGATGTAACGCAACGGTTGCTTCGAGCTTCCATCGATCACGCGCTGCAGTGCTGCGAAATCGCTGCGTCCTTCCTTGTCCAGAACCACCAGCTCGCCATCCAGGCGCGCATCGCGCACCGGCAGCGCCAGCACGGCCTGCGCGACCTCGGGAAAATCGGCCGTCCAGTCCAGGCCGTTGCGCGAGCGGAGCTTCACCTCGCCATCGTGCAGATCGGCCAGCAGACGATAGCCGTCCCACTTGATCTCATGCAGCCAGCGCTCGCCGTCGGGGGCACTGTCGCGATGATCGGTCAACTGCGGTTTGAACCCAAGGGGATAGGGCGTATCACGTGCGCCGTGCAGTTGCAGCGCGCGTGCATGCCAACGCGCATCGGCCTTGCGCGTGGTCGTGCGTGCGACGGGTGCAGCACGCGCCGCCTTTGCTGTGGAACGCTTCTTCGCCGCAGGTGCTCGTTTCGGCGTGGGTGCCGTCAGCAGGTCATCCGCCTCCGCGTCGCGCGCTTCGCCATCATCGCGCTTGATCAGCAGCCACTGCACCTGACGCCCTTTCATTGCCGTACGCACCAGCTTCCAGCCACCGGCCAGGCGTTGCCCGTGCAGCACGAAGTCGATCTTTCCAGCCGCCAGCGCCTGCTGTGGATCAACTTCACAGGCCCAGGTGCCGTGATCGAAGACATCCACGTGGCCAGCGCCATAGTGGCCTTCAGGAATGTCTCCTTCGAAACCGGCGTAGGACAACGGGTGATCTTCCACCTCCACGGCCAGCCGCTTCTCACCGACGCGCAGCGAAGGCCCCTTGGGCACGGCCCAGCTCTTCAGTACGCCGTCCATTTCCAGGCGGAAGTCATAGTGACGCGAGCTTGCGTGATGCAGCTGGATGACGAAGGTCGGCCGCCGCTTCGGATCGCCGCGTGCGGGCGTGTCGTCAGGCTCCGGCGTCTGCCCGGCGCCACCACCCAGTCTGCGCTTGCGCCGGTACTGGTGCAGCGACATGGTTCAACCTGCCTTGCGCCGCGTGGTCTTCTTTACGGCCTTTTTGGCGGCCTTCTTCGCAGCCTTCTTCGCCGGTGCCTTGCGCATTGCCGTCTTCTTCGCCGGCGTGCGCTTGTTGGCGTCCAGGCTCTTCTGAAGCAACGCCATGAAATCCACCACATTGGTGGTGGCATCTTCACGCGGTGCGGGCTCGTCTTCCACCCGGGTAGTGCCGCCCTTGGATTTGATGCGCTTGTTCAATACCAGCTGCAGACGCTCGCGGAACTCATCGTGATAATCCGAAGGATCCCAGTCACCGGCCATTGATTCGATCAGCTGTTCGGCCATCGCCGTTTCCTTGCTGGTGATGCGATAGTCGGACAGTTTTCCGGTGGGCAGCTTGTAGTCCTCGGGATCCACCAGCTCCTGCGGATAGCGCAGGATCATCAGCACCAGCGCGTCCTCATGCGGCATCACCGCGCACAGGTATTCGCGCGTGCGCACCACCACCCGCGCGATGCCCACCTTGCCGGTACTGCGCAGCGTTTCGCGCAACAGCACATAGCCCTTTTCGGCCTTCTTGCCGGGCACCAGCAGATACGGTTTCTCGTAGTAGCGTGGGTCGATCTGCGCCGCATCCACGAACGATTCCACCTCCACCGCTTCGTGGCTTTCCGGCGCCGCCGAACGGATATCACCTTCCTCCAGCACGACATAACTGCCCTTGTCGTACTCATAGGCTTTGACGATGTCCCTCCAGGGCACTTCCTCGCCGGTGTCGGCGTTGACCCGTTCGAAACGGATCGGCTTGCGGTCGCGGGAGTCGAGCATGCGGAACTGCAGATCGACCTTGCGTTCGCCGGACATCAGTGACACCGGCACGTTGAGCAGGCCAAACGACAACGTGCCGGTCCAGATCGGGCGGGCCATGGGCGCACCTTTGGCGGGGCAGGGTGCCCAGCGTGGGCCGGAGAGCGTAAACCAGCCGTGTCCGTGCCGTGCACGTGGGTTCTACGGAAAGCGGTAGTGCCGGCCGCTGGCCGGCCGAGGCTCGCGGCCTGAAGTTTCCTGGGGTTGCCGGCCAGCGGCCGGCACTACTGCAGTAACGGCCTCACCGCCGCCGCCGGAATATGGTCCAGCGCGCGCCAGGCGTCTTCCACCACCGGCCGCGCCTGCGACCAGCTCAGCCGCGACTGCCCACGCATCTGTTCCCAGTGCTCGGCCAGTTCCTCGCAGGTATCGGCAGCGTCGCCACGCGGCCAGTCAGCGGCGTGCGTGGTCAGCGCGAAGGCATACACCGGGCACAGGTCACGCCAGTTGCGGTGGTTCTGCCCGCGACGCTCTTCGTAGTCGCTGAGCATGTACTGCAGGTAGTCCTGCGCCACCGCCTGCGGATCCTCATGGCGGCGCGTGCGGCGCTGCGCGGTGCGCTGGCCGAGCGGATCGAGCAGGGCGTTGAACACGGACGGTGCGGGTCGTTCAAGACGGGGCATGGCCGGCTCCTGCAGCGGGGGCGGGTGGGCAGGAATACGCGCGGTGGCGTTACCAGCGGGTGAGCGAGATGTTCATGACGCCAGGTTCGCGGCGGCTTTACCTGCAGGGCGATGTAGTGGGAGCCCCGAGCGCAGGTAGCCAGACCATGAGCCGAGAGACCTCCCGCGACCCGCTGCGCGCGAACCATCCGCCCATTCCCGGCGAGCAGCGCGGCAAGCGCGATGCCGACAACGCCGACTACCGCGGCACCGGCGCACCGTTCTTCGACGCCGAGCACGGTGACGACCACCTGCCGGTGAAGCATGTGGCTGAACAGGCCGCCCAGGACCGCAAGGACGGCGGTGACCGCCATCGTGGCGGCCAGGAAAGCCCGCTCAAGCGGCGTGAACGCAAGCAGCGCGCCAGCGACAACCAGGACGAGGCGCTGGAGGAGACGTTCCCGGCCAGCGACCCGACCTCGCCGTTCGTGCCGGCCAAGGCCCCCGACTGACGGGTAGTGCCGGCCGCTGGCCGGCAACCTCCTGACATCCTGCACGGCGCGATTCTGGCCAGGGCCCCCGACTGACCGGTAGTGCCGGCCGCTGGCCGGCAACCTCCTGACATCCTGCACGGCGCGATTCTGGCCAGGGCCCCCGACTGACCGGTAGTGCCGGCCGCTGGCCGGCAACCTCCTGACGTCCTGCACGGCGCGATTCTGGCCAGGGCCCCCGACTGACCGGTAGTGCCGGCCGCTGGCCGGCAACCTCCTGACATCCTGCACGGCGCGATTCTGGCCAGGGCCCCCGACTGACCGGTAGTGCCGGCCGCTGGCCGGCAACCTCCTGACGTCCTGCACGGCGCGATTCTGGCCAGGGCCCCCGACTGACCGGTAGTGCCGGCCGCTGGCCGGCAACCTCCTGACATCCTGCACGGCGCGATTCTGGCCAGGGCCCCCGACTGACCGGTAGTGCCGGCCGCTGGCCGGCAACCTCCTGACGTCCTGCACGGCGCGATTCTGGCCAGGGCCCCCGACTGACCGGTAGTGCCGGCCGCTGGCCGGCAACCTCTTGACGTCCCTGCACGGCGCGATGCCGGCCAGCGGCTGGCACTACCCCTTCAGCGCCACGACCATTGCAGGCCGACGTTGGCCCGCCGTCCCGGTCCCGGCTCGTAGAAGCGGCCATTGCCGTCATTGACGATCACCGAGCCGATGTAGGCCTGGTCCAGCACGTTCTCCAGCCGGGCGAAGGCGCGCAGCTCGCCACCCGGCAGCGTCCAGCGACGGCCGGCTTCCAGATGCAGCAGGGCGAAGCCGGGCGCACGTTCGGTCGCCACGTCGTTGACCACGGTATCGCTACTGGCGGAGGCCTCCAGCGCCCACTGCCAGTCGGCGGGGGACCACTGCAGCCTGGCGAAGGCCTGCTGGCGCGGTACCCCGGGAAGGCGGCTGCCGGCAGCAACCAGGGTGTTCGAGGTCAGGTACGGCGAACGCACCTGCGCCTGCAGCCAGGTCCACGCCAGCTGCAGCTCCAGCTGCTCGGCCAGCGGCTGTCGGTACTGCAGTTCCACACCCTGGCGGCGGGTGCGGCCGATGTTGCGATAGGTGCTGCGCCCGCCAGAATTGCTGGCAACTGCCAGCTCATCGTCGGTATCTGCGCGGAACAGGCTGATATCAAGCTGGGTTCCATCCTGTGCGCGCCACTTGCTGCCTACCTCCAGATTGCGGCTGCGCGCAGCGGCCAGATCCAGCGCCAAACCCGCCAGGCCATCGGCGCGATAGCCCAGCTCGTTGAAGGTGGGCGTCTCGAAGCCGCGGCCCACGGCGGCGTGCAGCCGCCACTGCGGGTTGGCCTCGAAGCTGACGCCTGCCACCGGCGTAGTCGCCTGGTAGCGGCGGCGGCCGCTGTCGTCCGGGTTGCGATCGGTGATGTAGCGGTCATTCGATTCGAATCGCACGGCGCTGTGGCGCAGCCCAGCCAGCAACGACCAGCGCGGGCTCCATTGCCACCAGGCCTGGGCGAACTGGTCCACGTTCTGCACCGTGTCGATCTGGTCGCGGCGCAGGCGCCCGCGCACGCCGAGGGCGCTGCCGATGAAGTTCTCGTAGCCGGTGCGGTGCTGGCGCTGGCGGTCTGCGCTGAGCCCGGCCACCAGGTCCAACGGTCGGCCAGCGAGGTCACCGTGCCAGCCCCAGCGCGCGTCCAGGCCGCCATAGCCGCCCTCCAGATCGATCACTCCGCCAGCGTGCAGCGGGTTCGCCTGGGCGGTCGGCGGAATCGGCAGGTATTGCGTCACCGTGCGCTGGCCGGCATAGCCCATCAGCTGCCAGCGCTGCGCGCCGGTTTCCCGGGTCCAGCGCAGACCGGCCTGCTGCTGGCGCACCGATTTGCGGGTGTTGTACTGGTGCGCCACCGCCGTGGCCTGGCGCGGATCCGCCGCCACCTGGGCACGGCTCAGGCCCAGCGGATCCTGCGCATCGGGGGCATCAAGCACATTGAGCAGCAGCTCCAACCGCCCACCGCCCAGATCACCACCGATGCGCGCATTGAGCGATTCGCGGCGCGCACGGCTGTGGTCGCGCCAGCCATCGGTGCGGAAGTGATTGGCGGCGATGTTGTAGTCCAACGCTTGGCCGGCACCCTTCAGCTGCGCGCCGACACTGAGCGTGGTGTCGGCGCCGGCGTTCACGCGCAACCGCCACGGGTCGCCGGCCTGGCCCTGCGCGCTCCACACCTGCAGCACGCCGCCGGAGGAATTGCCGTACAGCGCCGAGAACGGCCCGCGCAGTACCTCGATGCGTTCGGCGCCCAACAAGCTGGCGTGCGACAGCTGGCCCTGGCCATCGGGCATGGTCGCCGGCACCCCGTCGATCAACACCCGCACCCCGCGCACCCCAAAGGTCGAGCGCGCGCCGAAGCCACGGATCGACAGCTGCGTATCCTGGGCGAAGTTCTGCCGGTCGCGCGCCAGTAATCCCGGTACACCGGCCAGCGCCTCGGACAGCTGTGCGCCGGTGCCAGCACGGCTGGCGTCGATCCAGACCGTGTCCTGGCTGGCCGGCAGCGCGAACGGGTCGATGCCCGGCACCCGCGCAGCCTGCACCTGCACGGCGGGCAGGGCGGTGGGCGCAGGCTCGGCCATGGCCGCCAATGGCGACAGCAGCAGAGCGGACAACGGCAGGCAACGGCGGCGTGCGGCAGGATTCATGATTCAGGTTGATGGATCGGGCGGCAACGCACGCCATGGTACGGGGCGGCAGATGACGATGGCGGCGGCCAGCCCCGGCAGGCTTTGTTACGATGGGCTGTTTCCGGCCCCAAAGCCGTAAGCCGCGTGGCGCAATTCCTCCCCCTTTCCGTCTACCGAACGAGTACCGCCGTGTCCTTCTTTGCAAACGTGGAACTGGTCCCAGGCGACCCGATCCTGGGCCTGACCGAGGCGTACAACGCCGACAGCCGCCCGACCAAGGTCAACCTGGGTGTGGGCATCTACTACGACGAGAGCGGCCGCATTCCGCTGCTGCGCGCCGTCAAGCAGATCGAGCAGCAGCTCGCCGCTGAAGCCAAACCGCGCGGCTACCTGCCGATCGATGGCCTGCCGGCGTATACGCAGGCCACGCGCGAGCTGGTGTTCGGCAAGGACTCGCCGCTGCTGGCCGCCGGCCGCGTCACCACCGCACAGACCGTCGGTGGCAGCGGTGCGCTGCGCGTCGGCGCCGACGTGCTGAAGAAGCTGCTGCCGCACGCCACCGTTGCGCTGAGCAACCCCAGCTGGGAAAACCACCGCGCCGTGTTCAGCGCGGCCGGCTTCGAGGTGGTGGACTACACCTACTTCGACCCGACCACCCATGGCGTCAACTTCGACGGCCTGCTGGCCGACCTGGGCAAGCTGGACGCCGGCACCGTGGTGCTGCTGCACGCCTGCTGCCATAACCCCACCGGCGCCGACCTCACGGTCACCCAGTGGAAGCAGGTCGCGCAGCTGCTGAAGGAAAAGCAGCTGTTCCCCTTCATCGACATGGCCTACCAGGGCTTCGACAAGGGCATCGAGCAGGACGGCGCCGCCGTGCGCATCATCGCCGAAGCCGGCATCGACAGCTTCATCGTCGCCAACTCGTACTCCAAGTCGTTCTCGCTGTATGGCGAGCGCGTGGGTGCGCTGTCGATGGTGGCGCCGACCGCCGCTGACGCCAAGGCCGTGCAGTCGCAGGTCAAGCGCGTGATCCGCACCATCTACTCCAGCCCGTCCACCCACGGTGCCGCGCTGGTGGCAGGCGTGCTGACCAATCCGGAACTGCGCGCGATGTGGGAGCAGGAGCTGACCGAGATGCGCGAGCGCATCCATGCCCTGCGCCAGGGCCTGGTCGAGAAGTTGGCCGCCGCCGGTGCGCCGCAGTTCGGTTTCATCAACGAACAGGCCGGCATGTTCTCCTACTCCGGCCTGAGCCGTGAGCAGGTCGAACGCCTGCGCGACGAGTTCGGCATCTACGCCGTCGGCACCGGCCGCATCTGCGTGGCCGCGCTGAACCAGAACAACCTGGAATACGTCGCCAAGGCCGTGGCCACCGTCGCCAAGGGCTGAAGCAACGCTCCAGTCGCTTGAAGACAAAGGCGCCGAAAGGCGCCTTTGTCTTTGGATCCTGGTTCCTGTAGAGCCGAGCCTGCGCTCGGCTTGCGCGGTATGACGGACGAAGCGCAGCCGAGCGCGGGCTCGGCTCTACAGAGGCAGAGTGCCCCATTTCTACAGCGCAACGCATCTGGAAACGATTACGCCTTCCCGCGCTCACGCACGGCCCCACCATACGGGCGACAATAGGCGTTTTCCCGCTGCCGAGACCTGCCCGACCATGTCCCGTACTTCGTTGACCCGCTTCCTGATCCAGGAACAGCACGCCGGCCGCATCAATGCCGACCTGCGCCAGCTGATCGCGGTCGTCGCCCGCGCCTGCACCAGCATCTCCATCGCCGTCAGCAAGGGCGCCCTCGGTGGCGTGCTCGGCGACGCCGGTACCGGCAACGTGCAGGGTGAAGCGCAGAAGAAGCTGGACGTCATCAGCAACGAGATCCTGCTCGAGGCCAACGCCTGGGGCGGCCACCTCGCCGCCTGCGCCTCGGAGGAAATGGACCACAGCCAGCCGGTGCCGGACATCTATCCCCGCGGTGATTTCCTGCTGCTGTTCGATCCCCTCGATGGCAGCTCCAACATCGACGTCAACGTCTCCGTCGGCACCATCTTCTCCGTGCTGCGCTGCCCGACCAATGTCGAGCTGCCGGGCGATGACGCGTTCCTGCAGCCGGGCAGCAAGCAGATTGCCGCCGGCTACTGCATCTATGGGCCCAGCACCCAGCTGGTGCTGACCGTCGGCCATGGCACCCACGCCTTTACCCTGGACCGCGAGAAGGGCGAGTTCGTGCTCACCACCGAGAACATGCAGATTCCGGCGGCCACCCAGGAATTCGCCATCAACATGTCCAACCAGCGTCACTGGGAAGCGCCGATGCAGGCGTACGTCGGCGATCTGCTGGCGGGCAAGGAAGGCGCGCGCGGCAAGAACTTCAACATGCGCTGGATCGCCAGCATGGTGGCCGACGTGCATCGCATCCTGACCCGCGGCGGCATATTCATCTACCCGTGGGACAAGAAGGATCCGTCCAAGGCCGGCAAGCTGCGCCTGATGTACGAAGCCAACCCGATGGGCCTGCTGGTCGAACAGGCCGGTGGCGCTGCCTGGACCGGCCGCGAGCGCATCCTCGACATCCAGCCCGACCAGCTGCACCAGCGCGTGCCGGTGTTCCTCGGTTCGCGCGAGGAAGTGGCTGAAGCCGTGCGCTATCACCACGCACACGACGACGCGCAGGGCTGACGGCCGATCGCCTGACAGCGGTCATGGCCGTTCGATGACATGACCGTGGGGTGACACCGAGGGCGGCAAACGGCACCATCAAGCCGTTGCCGCCTAAGGAATGCACGCATGCACCAGCAGGGCCCGGTCGATTTCATCGAAGTCATCCACAACGCCGTCCCCAGCGAGGTCTGCGTGGCGATCGTTGAACGCCTGCGCGCCACGCGTGGCCTGCAGCCCGGTGCGGTGGGCAGTGGCGTGTTCCCGGAACTCAAGCACAGCAAGGATCTGCGCATCAGTGGCCTGGACGGCTGGCAGGATGTCGACCAGCAGCTGCAGATCGCGGTGTTCAACGGCCTGCTGACTTATCTACGCCGTTATCCACAGGCGTTGATTGCGCCGCTGATGTTGCAGATCCAGGACAGCAACGGCCAACCGCGACGCCTGTCTGCCGAGGACTTTCCCGACATGCCGCCGCAGCAGCTGGCCGATCTGGCCCGCACCTGCCTGCGCCCAGGCGCGATCAACCTGCAATGGTACGCGGCAGGCGAGGGCGGCTACCCGTACTGGCATTGCGAGCTGTACCCGAAGGATGCGCAGGCCGAGACCCTGCACCGGCACGTGCTGTGGACGCTGTACCTCAACGACGACTTCGAAGAGGGCGAAACCGAGTTCCTGTTCCAGGGGCGGAAGATCGCGCCGCGCACCGGCAGCCTGCTGATTGCGCCGACTGCGTTCACCCACACGCATCGTGGCAACCGGCCGCAGGGTGGGGACAAGTTCATCGCGACCAGCTGGATCCTGTTCCAGAGTGCGCAGAAGTTGTTTGGGGGGTGAGGCCGGGCCTGCTCGACGCTACCGTGGGCGGCGGCGATAGAGAATCATGCCCGCCACTGCACCGAACACCGCCACACCGAAGCCAGCGAGCTACTCTTCTCTAAGCGCGTCGCCCGACATCAGCTTGCCGGCCGTCAGCAACAGGACGTTCAAGGGGAGCATCCATAGGAACACGATGCCAAGCTAGTAGATGTTCTTCATTTCATGTGCGCGTGGGTTCGGATACATCGACTTGAATCACTAGGCGTATCTGTTCCGCATCCATGAACTGAACTCACCTCTCTCCAGTTCCCGCCGCTGGCGTTTGTCTACTCCGTAGCGTGCAGTGGTTGCCAGGTACAGATTGATGCCGCTCAACTATCTGGCGGGTCCAAAGGATCCCCAGAGATTGTCGTTGCCTCCTTGCCAGGCATTGAGCTTCTCGACAGGGACTTCCTTGAGTTGACAGGTGAACTGGAGATAGAAGGAACGGTCTTCTTTTCGATAGCTGTTCCACCCAACAGCCGTCACTTTGACTTCAATCCGACTATCGCCCTTGTGCGGCTGATGTAGTTCAACTTCCGCTGAATCGGACAGCCAGTAGTCGCCCTTATGCGCGAAGCCCGCGCCGCCACTTGTGAGACGTGCATCCACTACCTCTGGCGTCCCTTCCGGCGAAGGCGTGTACCCCTTCAGGCTGCCGGTGATCTTGGTGTATTGCTGGGAATCGATCACGCCCGGAGACTCCGAGAACAGGCGCAGCAGAAGGAGGGTGTCCGTGCCCTTGCGCACCCTCTGACCTGTATTTGCCACCCACAGACGCTGTTCGAACTCGTCCAGGCCGGCCGGCATGTGCGTGACGATCGTGGCCTGCGGAACGATGATGCATTCGTGAATGGAGCGAGCCTCCACCTGCACACTCGCAAGGTAGAGAAGGAGACCACTGGCGTGGAAGCAGTGAGTGCATTTCATCATGTTCAGCACATTCGTGCGGATTCAGTTGTGCGAACGTCTGGAGGGGTGTGCCTGTTCGAAGGGGGATGCCTCCGGATCATGCACTCCCGTCCATGCATCAAGCTGCTCCAGAGACAATGGCTGGGCTCTCAGATGCTCTGACACCGTGGTCGGTGCCTCGCACTCTCCCGGCCATTGCAGTGGGCTTACAGAGCGAAACATTGCGTCAACCTGGATCTCGGCGCCGGCGTCTCCGATGGAGACTACGCTCACCTGTCCTGCGACCACCACTCCGTAGCAGCCCGTCTTTCCGGCAAACGCACTGGACCCGCTGCTATGGAACATCCGTACTCGATCGCTTGGGACAGAGAACCGGTCGCCTGCTTTCGCATCAGCGGGGAGCTGGATGGTGAGCTTGCTGAAGCTGGAACGGTCGGTCCTCCACGACGAGCGGAATCGTCTCAGCCCGATCACTCGGCTGTCCCCGGCAACGATCTGGTGACAAGCGAAGAGCCGCTGGCGCGGCTCGACAGTGAGGCAGGCGGGGTCGCGCATGGCAGCGTCTTCAACCACAAACGCACGGGCAGCCTGTGCATCGGCACCACAGACAAACAGAAACGCACCACAGCTGAAGGCAGATAGACGCTTCATGGGCGAACCGATTCGTCGTCAAGCGAACGGCATCGCACTGTCGCAGATCGTAGGTCATCCATCTGCATCCCTCCCTGGCTTGCAGGCCATCCGGCCAAGCGGAGATTGTTGCCGGTAAGGCGGGCAGCGGTCCAGCGTCCTAGAACAGACTGCCCTGCGGCGATTCCTTGCGCGGCGGCAGCGGCTTCTGGAACCGGCTGCAATCCAGCTTCGGCCAATGGCTGTTCTGCGCATTGAAGCCCAACCGCTTGCGTGCCAGCTTGAAGCGGTTGTTCAACAGCTCCGCATACACGCCCTGGCCGCGAATGCGGGTGCCGAACTGGCTGTCGTAGTCCTTGCCGCCACGCAGCTGCTGGATGGTGCTCATCACGTGCGCGGCGCGATCGGGATGGTGCGTATCCAGCCAGTCGCGGAACAGCGGCGCCACTTCCAGCGGCAGGCGCAGCAGCACGTAGCCTGCGGTGCTGGCACCTGCGTCGTGCGCGGCCTCCAGCACGGCTTCCAGCTCGCTGTCGTTGATCCACGGAATCACCGGCGCCACCATCACGCCCACCGGAATGCCTGCTTCGTGCAGGCGTTTCATCGCGCGCAGCCGTGCATGTGGCGCTGATGCACGCGGCTCCAGCTTCGCGGAGAGATGCGGGTCCAGCGAGGTCACCGAGAAATGCACGCTGACCAGGTTCTCCGCGGCCAGCGGCGCGAGCAGATCGATGTCGCGCTCGACCAGTGCGTTCTTGGTGATCAGCGAGAACGGATGCTTGGTCTCCAGCATCACTTCGATCAGTTGGCGGGTCAGCTTGAACTTGCGTTCGATCGGCTGGTACGCATCGGTGTTGATGCCCAGCGCGATCGGCTGCGGCACGTAGCCCGGCTTCGACAGTTCCTTGCGCAGCAGTTGCGGCGCATTGGTCTTGGCGAACAGCTTGGTCTCGAAGTCCAGGCCCGGCGACAGGTTCAGATAGGCATGCGAGGGGCGCGCGAAGCAGTACGAGCATCCATGCTCGCAGCCGCGGTACGGATTCACCGACTGGCTGAAGCCGACGTCCGGCGAATTGTTGCGGGTGATGATGCTGCGCGCGGTTTCGGCACGCACCTCGGTGCGCAGGCGCGGGGCGAGGAATTCCTCGCTCTCGTCGACCGCCCAGCCGTCGTCCACCGCCTCGCTGACGGTGCTTTCAAAGCGCCCGGCAAGGTGGGACGTGGAACCTCGGCCCTTGATCGCGATACCCATTGCGGCAGGGTACGTCGAGGCTGTCTCATTGGCTGCGACGGCCGCCTGAAGGGTTCAGGACTGTGCTGAGCCGAGCATGGGCTCGGCTCTACAGTTGATGCAGGGACCTTGTAGAGCCGAGCCCATGCTCGGCTGCAATGCATCAAAGCAGCGCCAGGTACCCGCGCACCGTGGCATCCAGCCCGTCGTACAGCGCTTCGCCGATCAGCGCGTGGCCGATCGACACCTCCAGTACCTCTGGCACGTGGGCCAGAAACTCGCGGAGATTGTCCTGCGACAGGTCGTGGCCAGCATTGACGCCCAGGCCGACAGCCTGCGCTCGTCGAGCAGCAGTGGCGAACAACGCCAGCATTGCGTCGGCATCACCTGCCGCATGCGCCTCCGCATAGGGCCCGGTGTACAGCTCGATGCGGTCCGCACCCACTTCGGCCGCCTGCTCCAGCAGCGGGTTGCCAGCATCGACAAACAGGCTGACCCGGCACCCCATCCCCTTCAGCGCAGCCACCAGCGGACGCAGGCGCTCGGCATCGCGTTCGAAGTCGAAACCGTGGTCGGACGTGATCTGCCCATCACCATCGGGTACCAGGGTGGCCTGCGCCGGGCGGGTCTGCGCGCACAGCGGCAGCAGGCCGGGGTAGCCCTCTCGCGGCGGCGCGAACGGATTGCCTTCGATGTTGAACTCCACGCCTCGGGCGCGGGTCAGCGTGGACAGGGCCAGCACGTCCTCGGCGGTGATGTGGCGGCGGTCCGGTCGCGGGTGCACGGTGATGCCATGCGCACCGGCATCCAGGCAAGCCTGGGCGGCACGCACCACGTCCGGTTCGGCGCCGCCGCGCGAATTGCGCAGGACGGCGATCTTGTTGACGTTGACGCTGAGCTGGGTCATGGAACGGGACTACTTGGAAAGAGGGGACGGATCGTGGTCGGTGGCGTCATCATTGCGCCGGGCCTGGGCCTGCTCGCGCAGGCGACGCAGTTCCTCGGCATCGACCAGGGTGGCGGGGTCGCGCTGCAGGTCGCCGAAGCGGGCCACATAGCGGCCGCGTACCCAGGCCAGCAGGAAGGCGAGGGCGGCCAGCAGGCACAGGCTCATCAGCCCGGCGCTGGGCGTCTTCAGCGCGAAGGCGAAACAGCCCAGCGCCAGCAGCAGGTACAACCAGTACATAGTCGGGCTCCCCGGATGATCGCCGCAGTGTAGCGCTGCGTCAGAGCAGCGGCGAGGCCAGCCGCGCGAAGGCCTCCGGCAGGCGGTGCAGCCACAGCGAGCGGCCGGCCTGGTCATGCACGCGGGTGGCGCGGTCGAATTCGCCCTGCAGCAGTTCGGCCAGCGCGGCGACACGGTCACGGTCGCTGATCATCATCGACAGCTCGAAGTTGAGCCGGAAGCTGCGGTGGTCGAAGTTGGCGCTGCCAACGATGCAGACATCGTCGTCGGCGATGAACGCCTTGGTGTGCAGCATGCGCGGGCCGTACTCGTAGATCTTCACGCCAGCGTGCAGCAGCTCGTCGAAATAGGAGCGTGCGGCCTGGGTGACGAACCAGGAATCACTCATCTTCGGTACCAGCAGGCGCACGTCCAGTCCGCCCAGTGCGGCCGAGGTCAGTGCCATCCGCGCCGCTTCGCCGGGCACGAAATAGGGCGTCACCAGCCACACCCGCGCGTGCGCTTCCTGGATCGCCGCCACGTGCAGGCGGTGAATGGTTTCCCAGCCCGAGTCCGGGCCGGAGACCAGTACCTGCGCGTTGATCGCGCCATCGCCGCGCAGCGGCATGTCGGCCGGCCATAGACGAGCGACGTCCATCCGCGAGGGATCCTGTCCACTGGCGTACAGCCAGTCTTCGGCGAACACCAGCTGCAGGCTGCGTACCACGTGGCCGCGGATGCGCATGTGCAGGTCCCGATAGGCATCCGCCCTACGGCTCTCATCCTCGTCGTCGGTGATGTTGATGCCACCAGTGAACGCCAGACGGCCATCGATGATCACCAGCTTGCGATGCGTGCGCAGGTTCAACCAGGGGCGCTTGAAGGGCTTCAGCAGCTGCCGTGGGTGGAACCAGATCGCTTCGCCACCGGCGTCGAGCAGCGGCTGCAGGAAGCGGCGGGGCAGGGCCGAAGAACCCACCGCGTCGAGCAGCAGGCGCACCTGCACGCCGGCCCGCACACGTTCCACCAACGCGTCGCGCAGGGCGGTGCCGGCGTGGTCCGGGTTGAAGATGTAGTACTCCAGATGCACGTGGTCGCGCGCCTGCGCGACCGCTTCCAGCAAGGCGGCGTAGGTCGCCGCACCGTCCACCAGCCAGGTCACTTCGGTGGCGCTGCTCGGTGCCAGTCCTGTCGTGGCCTGGGCGATCTTCGCCAGCTCGGTGCAGTCGGCATCGGGCGGGCAGACATCGCTGTAGTGCTCCATGCCCGAGCGTGCACGGCCTCGACGCAGCCGTTGCCGCTTCACCTTCTGCGGCCCCAGCAGGTAGTAGATGAAGAGCCCGAGATAGGGCAGCAGTGCCAGCGACAGGATCCAGCTCAGCGTGGCCACTGGCTCGCGCTTCTGCAGCATGATCCAGCCCGCCAGCGCGAACAGGTACAGCAGGTAGGCCACCGCCAGGATCGTGCCGAGGTGGGCGATGCCGTCGAGCCAATGGCGCAGGGAGTCGAAGAGGGCGAGCATCCGCCGATCATAGCGGCGCATGCTGCCTGTTGGGGTCAGATCCCTTTTCCGCAGGAAAAGGGATCTGACCCCGATGGGACCCCTCGGACACAAAAAAAGACGCCCCTGTTTCCAGGGGCGTCTGCAGTCGCGTCATGACTGTTGTGTTGCGGTGTAGCGTTTACTGCTGCACAAAACCGATCTTCTTCATCTGAGCATTCTTCGCGGCGGCCAGAACCTTAGCCATCACGTCGTACTCGGAATCCGGGCTGGCGTCGATGCGCAGTTCCGGCTGGTTGGTCGGGTCACGCTGGACCTCCTGCTCCATCCGCTGCTGCAGCTCGCTGGTATTGATCGGGCTGTTGTTCCACGAGACCTGGTTGCTGGCGTCGATCTTCAGTTCGATCGGCGGCGGCGGTTCGACCAGCTGCGGCGGTGGGTTGAGCACGCGCTGCGGCAGGTCCACGGCGATCGGGTACGTCATGATCGGCGCGGTCACGATGAAGATGATCAGCAGAACCAGCATCACGTCCACGAGGGGCGTGACGTTGATGTCTGCCATGGGGCCCTTGCCACCACCACTACTGAATGCCATGGCTTATTGCCCCTTTTCTTTGGTCGCGACGAAGCCGACGTCCAGCATGCCCTGCTCCTGCGCGACCTTGGTCAGGTCGTTGATGACGCGCATCTTGGTGGTGCGGTCACCACGCAGGTTCAGCGGCGGCTGCGGGGTCTGCTGGGCGGCGGTCGCCAAGCGCGACTCGAGAGTCTGCTTGTTGATCTCTTCGTCGTTCCAGTAGATCGAGCCGTCTTCCTTGACTGCCAGGGTGATCGGTCCGGAACGCTTTTCAGCATCTTCCGGCTTCTGGATCAGGTTGGCTTCCGGCAGATCCACCTTGACCTTGTGGGACATCAGGGGCGCCGTGATGATGAAGATGATCAGCAGCACCAGCATCACGTCCACGAGGGGCGTAACGTTGATGTCGGCCATGGGGCCGCCGCTGTTACCACTACTGAAAGCCATAACGGGCTCCGTCTAGATCTTGGTGACTACTTACGTTCGTCGCAGGGTGACGCGCGCCGCAATTAGCGGACGCGCGAGCCGGTGGCGAAGAAGTCGTGCAGGTCGTGCGCGAAGGTATCGAACTTGCTGATGGTCGCGCTGTTGATCTTGCTGAAGAAGTTGAAGGCGAACACGGCCGGGATCGCGACGAACAGACCGATCGCGGTCATGATCAGCGCTTCACCCACCGGGCCGGCAACGGCGTCGATCGAAGCGGAGCCGGTGGCACCGATCTTGATCAGCGCGCCGTAGATGCCCCACACGGTACCCAGCAGACCGACGAACGGAGCGGTCGCGCCGACGGTGGCCAGCAGGGTCATGCCCGACTGCAGCTTGTTGCTTTCGCGGGTCACGGCCTGACGCAGGGCGCGGTCGACGAACTCCGAACGGCTCAGGTTCTCACCGACGCCGCCGGAAGCACCGCCTTCAGCGCGCTGGTGGTGGGCAGCAGCCTGGGCAGCGTCCAGGGCGATCTTCGAGAACGGCTCGGAAGCCGGCTGTTCTTCCATCGCACGGATGGCGTCCTGCGCGTTCGGGGTGTCCCAGAACAGGCTGACGACGCGATCAGCGGCGCTCTTCAGGCGGGTGGCACGGAAGATGTTGATGACGGTCCAGTACCAGGACATGGCCGACATGGCGATCAGGGTCAGCAGCACGACCCAGGAAACCGCGAAATCACCCGGCTTGGTGGTCATTTCGTGGATCAGGTGCTCGAAGCCCATCTGCGACAGGGCGTTGGACGGATTGCCCCCGGCAGCAGCGGCGATGAAAATTTCCTGCAGCATGACGCTTACCTTTGTTGTGTGTGGTGATAAAGGGTGTAGCTAAGCTAAACAATCGAACCGGGAGCGGGGGTGGCCAGGCGGCCACCCGGACGCATCAGTTCAGCGCAAAGTTGACCGGGACGCGAACGCGACCTGCCGCCTTCTTACCGCCAGATTCAGCGGCGTTGAAGCGCCACTTGCGAGCTGCTTCCATCGCAGCACGGTCCAGGTCGCGGTTACGGCTGGACTTTTCCACCGTGACATTGGTGACGTTGCCGCTGGCATCGACATCAATGATCAGGATCACTTCGCCCTGGATACCAGCGCGGAAGGCTGCCGGCGGGTAGCGCGGCGGATTCATGGCCTTCGACGAGATGTCCACGCTGGCCTCGATCGAGGTCGCAGGTGCCGGCGGCGCAGGCGGCGACGGCGGGGTGACGATATCGTTCGGACGCGGTTCCGGCACATCCACGACCGGCGCCTGCGGCGGCGGCGGGACCGGCGACGGCTTCGGCGGCGACAGATTCTTCACCGGCGGCGGCGGAGTATCGGTCGGCGGCGGCGGCGGCGGCGGCGGGGGCGGCGGCGGCGGCGCATCGACGATGGTCACCATGACGTTGCGCTCCTTCTCCGCAACGGCCTTGGGAGCCACGGCGGGAATGAGGAGCATCATGAAGGCGGCCAGATGCAGGGCAATTACAAACGCGATGCCGACGATGCGAGGCCAGCTCAGCCCCTTGTCATCGGGTTGTTCGTACCGGTGAACGACTAGTTGTTCCGTCATGCGCCAAGAGCTCAATAGTGGGGCCGGGATGCCGGGGGCGGAATCCCTGATCAGCGGTGCATGACACCGCAGGAACCTCCAAGCTTATACCAATCCTGAGCGCCTGCGCATCAACTGAGCAGGCATTCAGGCGTTATTCCTACTTACTTCAGGTTGATGATTTTTTTGGCATCAGCCTGGTTCTTCACACCCTTCGCCAGCGCCTGCTGGGCGGCCTGCTTGGCCTCCGGGATGCGACCTTCGGCATGCAGGACGCGTGCCAGGTTCAGGTAGGTCTCACCGTCCTTGGACAGCGGGGCAGCCTTCTGCCACGCATCGATCGCCTGCGGCACCTGGTCGGAGTAGTAGTAGGACTGGGCCAGCGCCAGGTAAACCTGGTAATCCGGCTTCAGGATGCCCTTCTGCAACCCTTCGTTGATGACCGCGATGACGTCCTTTTCCTTGTGCTCGGTGTTGGCATAGATCGAGTACAGCTGCTTGTACTCGCGCTCTTCGGTGAGCTGGCCGCTGCTGCGCAGCTTGTCCATCACCGCGGCCGCCTTGTCCATCTGGTCGGCCTGCATGTACATGCTGGCCAGGTTCAGCTGGGCCTTCTTGTCGTTCGGGTTCTTGGCGGCCAGGGCCTCGGCTTCCTTGACCGCTTCACCGGACTGGCCGGCTTCGGACAGGGCCGCCATCAGCAGCTGGTTCCAGTTGTCCTTCGGTTCGGTCGAGCCGGCGATGGCCTGCTTCAGCACCGGAATCGCTTCCTGGTAGCGCTCCAGCTGGTACAGCGCCTGGCCCTTGGCGATCAGCTCTTCCGGCTTGGTCGACTTGCTCTCGGCGAAGTACTTGTCGAGCGTCGCCAGGCCTTCGGCGGTCTTGTCTTCCTGCAGCTCCAGCTGGCCCAGCATCAGCATCGACTGGAAGTGGCCGTTGTTGTCCAGGCCGTTGAACTGCAGGACCTGCTTCAGGTAGGCGATCGCCGCAGCGGTGTCGTCGGTCTGGTACGCGGCCTGCGAGGCCAGCTGCGCAGCCAGCGACTTGTCGTACTCGTTCGCGGCGCTGTCGGCCAGGATCGCGTCGGCCTGGGTGCGGGTCTCCGGGAACTTTTCCTTGTTGTAGCTGTCGATCATTTTCTGCAGCTTGCTGCCGAGCTTGGCCGAAGCCTTGACCGTCGGCTCCTGGCGGGTCGCGTTCGGGTACAGCACCTCGGCCTTGGCCTGCTTGCCGCCGCGGTTGCCACGCTCGGACGAGCGCGAGGACTGCGCGAAGGCATCGGTGACCACGGCGCCGGTCAGGGCGGTCGCGACGAGGACGGAAAGCACAGCTTTGTGGTTACGGAAAATCATCGTTCACCTCGATCGAACCGCCGGTTAGCGGCAAAGTCGGACTGTCAGAAAAATCTGAGCCGCCAAACGTATCAGAAACAGATGGCGTGAGAAATCGTTTTATGTGCTGCAATACAGCATGAAACTGCGCACTCATCCGCACTTTGGCCGCAGCCCGGCCGCCTGCGCCTGCTGATAGACCGGCGTCAGGGCCGGTGCATCGCGTCGCAGTTCCTGGATCCGGTTGGCCGGGTCGGGGTGGGTGGACAGCCATTGTGGGCTGCGACCGCCACTGGCGGCCATCATGTTCTGCCACAGATCGACCGCCTGTGCCGGGTTGAAACCGGCCTGGGCCATCAGTCGCTGGCCGATCACGTCGGCCTCGCTCTCCTGGGTACGCGAGCCGGGCAGCAGGAAGGCGGTCTGCGCGCCCATCCCGCCAAGCTGGTTCACGGTGCTGGCCGCCCCCTCGCCGTAGGCGGCACCGGCGAGCGCGCCGAGCACGGCCAGCCCGGTCTGCGCGCCCATCTGGCGGGTGATGCGCTCTTCGTGGTGGCGGGCGATGACGTGGCCGATTTCATGGCCGATCACGGCAGCCAGCTGGTCCTGGTTCTTCGCGACGGTGAAGATGCCGGTGTTCACGCCGACCTTGCCGCCGGGCAGCGCGAAGGCATTGGGTTCCTTGTCCACGAACACCGCGGTCTCCCACCGTACGCCACGGTACTGAGGCGGCAGCTGTGCGACCAGCGCGTTGACCACGCACTGCACGTAGCCGTTCTGGCGCCCGTCGGTGCTGATCTTTTCCTTCTGCTTGGTTTCGGCGAACGCCTGTGCACCGAGCTGGTCCAGCTGCGCCTGCGATACGCCGCCCACCATCTGCCGGCGGCCGGTCGGGGAGGTCGTGGTCGCGCAGGCGCTGACCAGAGTGGTGATGACAAGGGCCAGCAGCAGGTGTTTCATGGAAGCTCCCCCGTGTTCATGTGCGCAGTGTGTAGCGTAACGGCTTAATCTTTCGTCAAGCGGACACGGCGTTACATTGACCCCAGGAACACCATCGCTGCAAGTGCGACAGCGTTGTTCAGCGCATGCGCGGTGATCGCCGCCCACAGCGTACCGGTGCGCTGGTAGAGCCAGCAGAACGCGGCGCCCATGCCGCCATAGACCAGCCACAGCTGGGCCATGCCCAGCAGTGAATTCTTGCTCAGGCCGGGCACTTCGTGGACCAGGGCGAAGGCCAGGCTGCTGAGGACGATGCCCAGCCAGGGGCGGCCTGCCTGCCACAGGCGCCCGAACAACACACGGCGGAACAGCAGTTCTTCGTAAGCCGGGGCGAGCACCACCGCGAACAGCACCAGGAACAGCGGGAAACGCGCGATCGCGTTCTGCATCAGTTCCACGTTGGTCGGTACCGGCTCGATGCCGAACTGCTTGGCCAGGAAGGCGATGCCGTTGCTGCCGAGCACGATCAGCGTGGCCACCAGCAGGGTCCAGCCCCAGGTCGAGGGACGCCGCAGTGCCTGGCGGGAGGCGAGGCGTTCGTCCGCATTGGCGGGACGGCGCCAGAAGTACAACAGCAGTGCGGCGCCTCCGGTAGCGATCAATGCCATCAGGATCTGCGCCAGGGCACCCGGCTGGCCAACCGCCGCGCCGACTGCGTCAGGCGACAGCACGCCGCCATTGGCCTCGGCATTGGCACGGCTGACCATGATCGCGCGGTAGAAACCCCAGAAAAGCCCGGTGACCAGGCTCAGGCCGAACAGGGTGATGGCGGCAATGCCCAGGTCGATGAAGAAGCCCGCCAACGGGGAGCCGGCACGCGGCGCGACCGAGGCCGGTGGAATCGGGGGCGGGGCGGAAACCGGGGCGGATGCGGACATCAGGTACCTGCGTTCAAGGGTCGAAGGCCGGCGCGCCTCCCCGCGCACCGGCCGTCACCAGATTGTGTCAGATATCCAGGTTGGCGACCTTCAGTGCATTGTCCTCGATGAAGTCGCGGCGCGGTTCGACCACATCGCCCATCAGGGTGCTGAAGATCTGATCGGCGGCGACGGCATCTTCGATGCGGACCTGCAGCAGCCGGCGCGTTTCCGGGTTCACAGTGGTGTCCCACAGCTGCTCCGGATTCATTTCACCCAGACCCTTGAATCGCTGGATCTGGCGGCCGCGCTTGGCCTCCTCGAGCAGCCAGTTCTGCGCCTTGGCAAAGCTGTCCACTTCGATCGACTTGGCGCCACGCGAGATGGTCGCGCCTTCGCGGACCAGGCCGTGCAGCAGCTTCGATGCCTGGTGGATCGCGCGCAGTTCACCGCTTTCGAAGGCCGACATCGGCAGCACCTGGATGTGCTGTTCGCCCATGTGGCGACGGGTCACCAGCACCGCTGCAGGGCGCTCGTCATTGGCTTCCTGCAGCTCCAGGCTGAAGCGCGGGCTGCCCAGGCTGCCCTGGTTGAGGCGCTTGGCCAGTGCATCCAGGCCTTCGCCTTCGCCAGCGCTGCGCAGGCTGTCCAGATCCATCGGCACGAAATCAACCAGGGCTTCGAGCAGGTTGCGGTCGTAGCGGTGCGCGTTGCGTTCGATGGAATCGAGGGCGGCAGCATAGGCCAGCAACAGCTTCTCCAGCGCCAGGCCTTCGATGCCCGGTTCGCCGGTGGCGGGCACCAGTGCGGCGTTTTCCACGGCGCTGCTGGCCAGGTAGCTGTCCAGGGCCGGGTCGTCCTTCAGGTACAGCTCCTGCTTGCCCTGCTTGATCTTGTACAGCGGCGGCAGGCCGATGTAGACGTAACCGCGCTCGATCAGCTCCGGCATCTGACGGTAGAAGAACGTCAGCAGCAGGGTGCGGATGTGGGCGCCGTCGACGTCGGCGTCGGTCATGATGATGATCTTGTGGTAACGCAGCTTGTCCGGGTTGTACTCGTCACGGCCAATGCCCGTGCCCAGCGCAGTGATCAGCGTACCGACCTGGTCGGAAGACAGCATGCGGTCGAAACGCGCGCGTTCCACGTTGAGGATCTTGCCGCGCAGCGGCAGCACCGCCTGGTTCTTGCGGTTGCGGCCCTGCTTGGCCGAGCCACCTGCCGAGTCACCCTCGACGATGAACAGTTCGGACAGCGCCGGATCCTTTTCCTGGCAGTCGGCCAGCTTGCCCGGCAGGCCGGCGATGTCCAGCGCGCCCTTGCGGCGGGTCAGGTCGCGGGCCTTGCGCGCCGCTTCACGTGCACGCGCGGCGTCGACGATCTTGCCGGCGATCGCCTTGGCTTCGTTCGGGTTCTCCTGCAGGAACTCTTCCAGACGCGCACCGAAGGCGTTTTCCACCGCCGGACGCACGTCGGAGCTGACCAGCTTTTCCTTGGTCTGGCTGGAGAAGCTCGGGTCCGGCACCTTCACCGACAGCACCGCGATCATGCCTTCGCGCATGTCGTCGCCGGTCAGGTTGATCTTGGCCTGCTTGGCGATGCCGTTCTGCTCGATGTAGTTGTTGAGCACACGGGTCAGCGCACCGCGGAAACCGGCCAGGTGGGTACCGCCGTCCTTCTGCGGAATGTTGTTGGTGAAGCAGTACATCGTCTCCTGGTAGGAGTCGGTCCACTGCAGCGCCACATCCACGACGATGCCGTTGTGCTCGCCGGTGACCGAGATGACGTTCGGGTGCAGCGGGGTCTTCAGCTGCGCCAGATGCTCCACGAAGCTGCGGATGCCGCCTTCGTAATGGAAATCATCGCGACGGCCATCGCCACGCTCGTCGGCAAGGACGATCTTGACGCCGGAATTCAGGAACGACAGTTCGCGCAGGCGGCGGGCCAGGATGTCGTAGTGGAATTCCACGTTGTCGTGGAAGGCGACGGTCGACGGCCAGAAGCGCACGGTGGTGCCACGCTTGGTGGTGGCTTCCAGCTTGGCCAGTGCGGTCACGGCTGCGCCGTTGCTGAATTCCTGCTGGTAGTGGGAGCCGTTCTGGAACACGTCCACCAGCAGCTTCTGCGACAGCGCGTTGACCACACTGACGCCGACGCCGTGCAGGCCGCCGGAAACCTTGTAGCTGTTGTCGTCAAACTTGCCGCCTGCGTGCAGGACGGTCATGACCACTTCCGCGGCGGACACTTCGCGACCGAGCTTGGCGCTCATCTGCTCGTGCTTGCCGGTCGGGATACCGCGGCCGTTGTCGGATACCGAAACCGAGCCGTCGGCGTGGATCGTCACTGCAACGTGGTCGGCGTGGCCGGCCAGCGCTTCGTCGATCGAGTTGTCGACGACCTCGAACACCATGTGGTGCAGACCGGTGCCGTCATGCACGTCGCCGATGTACATGCCGGGACGCTTGCGGACAGCCTCCAGGCCTTCCAGGGCGGTAATGCTGTTGGCGTCGTAATTGCCGTTGTTTGCCGGGGTGTTCTGTTCGTCGCTCATTGCGCTTGCCGTAGGCTCCGCAGGTCGGGCACCGCTTGGGGCGATGCGCCGAGAATGAAAGGATTCCAACCCGAATTATACCAGCCGGGGTCGAGCGGCCCTGGTGTGCCCACTATGGCACAGCCACGATCTGTGCATGTTCCACGTGGAACCGGGCGATGTGGGTCAGTTCTTCCAGCGCCGCCGGCGTTTCGGTGGCGGTGATGAAGATCTGTGCCGGTCCATTGAGCAGGCGCTCCAGAACCCGCGCCTGGTGGGTGCGATCCAGCTCCGAGGCCAGATCATCCAAGGCGATCACGGGCCATTCGCCGCGTTGTTCCGCATAGTCCTCGGCCTGGGCCAGCAGGCAGGCCAATGCCGTCAGCTTGGCCTGGCCGCGGGACAACGCATCACGACCCGGGATGCTGTGGAAATCCACACTCCAGTCCGCCCGGTGGGGGCCGACCGAGGTATACCCGGCCTGCCGGTCACGTTCCCTCGCGAGAAGCAGGGCATCCGCCAGGGGAAGCTCATGCCGCCGCCAACCGGGGCTCAGCTCCAATCCCTGGATACCAAGTTGCGGAGCCAGGCTCGCGGCCAGGGCCACGGTGCGCTGCTGCAGGCGTTCCAGGTAGTGCTGCCGACGGCTGGTCAGCGGTTCTCCGGCCTCGGCCAACTCATGATCCCAGGTATCGAGCATCCGCGACGGCCCGCCTTGCTTGAGCAGGGCGTTGCGCTGCTTCAGCGCCCGGGAGTAGCGGCGCCACAGGGACAGAAAATCCGGTTCCACGTGGAACAAGCCCCAATCGAGGAAGCGGCGGCGGGGTTCACCACCACCGCTGACCAACGCATGGCTACCGGGCTCGAAGGTCACTACCGCCAGCGCTGCGCAGAGATTGCCCAGCTGCGCGACATCTTCGCCGTCCAATCGTCCCTTCCAGTCCTGGCCACTGTGGCGCAGGCCAGCCTTGCGGCGGTGGGGCGGGTGATGGGCACGCTGTTCGTCCCATTCCACGAAGATTTCCAGCGCTTCCTGGCCCTGGCGTACCAATCCATCGCGGACCCGACCACGGAAGCTGCGCCCATACGCCATCAGGTGGAGGGCTTCCAGCACACTGGTCTTGCCGGCACCGTTGTCACCGGTCAGCAGGTTCAATCCTGGCTGGGGCGACAGGTCCACCGCACTGAAGCGACGCAGTTGGTGCAGGGCGAGGCGGCGGATAAGCATGGGGCGCGAAGGACCATCCGCACGGGGCGGTAGAGGGGGCAGGGAATCCATCAGCTTACTGCATCGGTCAAGCCGGACGGGCCCTCGGCGGCTGCCATGCCGGAGGGTGGAACGAAGCGGAGGTCCGGATCGCGTGTTCCACGTGGCGGCGCTTCAGCGAAGGGCACGATCTCCGGTCTGAAGCCCCTGGAAATCCTTCAAATCTGCAGCGGGAGGCAGGGTATGGACCCTCAGAATTCAACGATTCCACTCCCTGTGTCCGGACCCCGTGCGCGCCACGTTCCCGCAGTCGCCGTAAATGGCCCGCAGATTTCAAGAAATCTGCGATGCCGTCTCCTGGACGGTTCCACAGATTTCAAGGAATTCACGCCGTCCGTTTCACGCTGTCCACAGCGGCCATGTATGACTTATACACAAGGTATGGGCAATCTGTGGATAAAAAAGCCATTTTGACCAGGCTCTGAAACTATCCACAGGTTCCCCCCCAGCCTGAGGGGCCTCTATACAGGGGGTTTCAGGTGCATAAATACCTTTTAAATCATATAGATAAGGCATTTTTCCACGAGATCTGGCGCTACCATCATCACCATGCTTTAGATTTATACCCAGATTTAGAAGCTAGGCTCGGCCCGATCTGACCCGAACCAGAGCTGTGGACAGTGGCGTTTTCAGAAGCGGCAACGAAGATGCAGGACGTCCATTCCACCTGCTCGCTGATGGGCAAGCGGGGCACCGAAGCTTGATCCTGGAATCCGGCAAGCGCGGCAGAGCAATGCGGTTTGATTCTCTGACCATGGCCTGTTGCCCGGCTGCTTCAGTTCAAAGGTTTCAGAAGGATCGTTCGGAGACATCAAGCATCCCGTGACCGAGGACATCCACTCGGGCAGGATCCGTTTCAACGGGTTCGCGTTCGATGCTCCACGTGGAACCTGCAAAAAAAAACGCCCGGGAAGATCCCGGGCGTCGTTCGGTTCCACGTGGAACAGCGCAGCGGTCAGAGCCGCAGCGGCATCACCACGTGGCGCGACTTCTCGCTGCTGGATTCACGCACCAGCGCCGACGAGTTGGAGTCGCGCAGCTGGATGATGACTTCCTCGTCGCGCAGGGCGGAAAGGGCGTCCAGCAGGTAGTTCACGTTGAAGCCGATGGCCAGATCGCTGACCGTGGTGTCGGCTTCGATCTCTTCCTGGGCTTCTTCCTGTTCCGGGTTGTGTGCGCTGATCTTCAGGTTGCCCGGCGAGACTTCCACGCGGATGCCGCGGTACTTCTCGTTGGACAGGATCGCGGCGCGCTGCAGCGAGGCACGCAGTGCTTCGCGATCAACCTTCACTTCGCGGTCGGCACCGATCGGGATCACCGCTTCATAGTCCGGGAAACGGCCGTCGATCAGCTTCGAGGTGAAGGTGACATCGTCGCGCTTGACGCGGACGTGGCTGCGGCCGACTTCCAGCTCGATCTCGCGATCGCCGCTCTCCAGCAGGCGCTGCAGTTCGGTCACGCCCTTGCGCGGCACGATGATCTGGCGCTTGGAACCACTGGGCTTGGCCAGGTCGGTTTCACATAGCGCCAGGCGGTGGCCGTCGGTGGCGACGGTACGCAGGGCATCGCCGCGCAGATCGAACAGCAGGCCGTTGAGGTAGTAGCGCACGTCCTGCTGGGCCATCGCGAACGCGGTGCGCTCGATCAGTTCCTTCAGGGTCGCTTCGCCGATGGCCACGCGCTCGGTGGCTTCCACTTCGTCAACCGACGGGAAGTCGTTGGAGGGCAGGGTGGCCAGGGTGAAGCGGCTGCGGCCCGCTTGCACGGTGATCTTGTCACCGGTCTGCGAGACGGTGATCCGGCTGCCGTCGGGCAGAGCACGGATGATCTCGAACAGCTTGCGGGCGGGGATGGTGGTTTCGCCGTCCTGGGCATCTTCAACCGCGATCCGCGACACCATCTCCACTTCCAGGTCGGTACCGGTCAGCGACAGCTGGCCGTTCTGCACCTGGACCAGGAAATTGGCCAGAACCGGAAGGGTCTGGCGGCGTTCGACCACGTTGACGACCTGTGCCAACGGCTTGAGAAAGGCTTCGCGCTGCAGTGTGAAACGCATGTGGTTCCGTGCCCCTATGCTTTAAAAAATGTGGAATAAATCAAAAGCTTGGTGGTGCTGGTAGAGACAGAATCGCTGGAAAACAACGCTAAGTCTTTGTAAATAAAAGAGTTTCAGGCATCGAAACCCTCTGTATTACCGACCCCCAGGGGGTGGGGAAAGCTGTGGATAGATCTGGCGCCATTTCAGACGCCATTTTTATCCACAACGTGTCCCGCGCTTGCTACCGGATTCTGCACCGTTTTGTGCGATGACGCCTCATCGGCATCCGTGCATCATTCGCTCAGCTTCCGGATCAGCTTGTCCCAGTCCTCGCGGAGCTTGCCGTCGGTTTCCATCAGGGTCCGGATCTGGCGGCAGGCATGCAGCACCGTGGTGTGATCGCGACCGGCAAAGGCATCGCCGATCTCGGGCAGGCTGTGCTCGGTCAGTTCCTTGGTCAGGGCCATGGCGACCTGGCGCGGGCGGGCCAGCGAGCGGGTCCGACGCTTCGACAGCAGATCCTTGATCTGCAGGCCGTAGTAGTCGGCAACGGTTTTCTGGATGTTGGGAATGCTGATCGCCTGCTGCTGGGCGCGCAGCAGGTCGCGCAGGGTTTCCTGCGCGAATTCGGTGGTGATCGCGCGGCCGGTGAAATTGGCGCGGGCGGTCAGGGTATTGAGCGCACCTTCGAGGTCGCGCACGTTGGAGCGCATCTTCTTGGCGATCAGGAACGCAACATCATCGGGAATCTCGGCACCGCGCTCGCGTGCCTTGGCCAGCACGATCGCGGCGCGGGTCTCGAAGTCCGGCGGTTCGATCGCGACCGACAGGCCCCAGGCAAGCCGCGATTTCAGGCGCGCTTCCAGGCCCTCGACTTCGCGCGGATAGCGGTCGCAGGTCAGGATGATCTGCTGCTTGCCATCGAACAACGCGTTGAAGGTGTGGAAGAACTCTTCCTGGGTGCGGTCCTTGCCGGCGAAGAACTGGATGTCATCGATCAGCAGCGCGTCCACCTGCTGGAACTGGCGCTTGAACTGATCCATGGTCTTTTCCTGCAGGGCCCGGATCATCGCGCTGAAGAACTGTTCCGAACGCAAGTACAGCACCTTCGCACCGGGATTGGCCTGGCGCATGGCGTTGCCGGCGGCGAACATCAGGTGGGTCTTGCCCAGGCCGGTGCCTCCGTACAGCAGCAGCGGGTTGTGCGCGCGGTCGCCCGGCTTCTGCGCTGCCTGGAAGGCGGCGGCCAGGCCCAGCTGGTTGCTGCGGCCTTCAACGAAGTTGGCGAACGTGTAGTGATTGTCCAGGTTGCCGGCGAACGGCACCTGCGGTTCACTGGACACGTGCGCCGATGGCGTGGAAACCGGCGCGTTCTGCGCCTCCACGGGACGCGGGCGCGAGCCGATTTCAAGAAAAACGTCGCTGAAACCGGCGAAATGCGCCAGCAGTTCGCGGATCCGGGCCAGGTACAGCTCGCGGACCTGGTCGACGATGAAGGCATTCGGTGCATACAGCACCAGGCTGTCCACGCGCAGATCGGCCTGCAGCGGCTTCAACCAGGTATGAACGTCTTCCGGCGGGAACTCCGCTTCGAGGCGCTCGAGACTACGGGACCAAGCATCCATCAGCAATAATCGTCCGGTGGCCGGGGCATGGACGCGACAAGGCGCCCAAACACAGGCCGGAAAGGGGGGAAATGGATGGCTCAGACTACCACCGAGCGCCTGCCTTCGGAATGCTTGTCCCCTACTTATTCACAAAAACATCCACAGCTATTGCACAGCCCAGTGAATTCGCGTAGCTGCCAGGGGTTGACTTGGGGCGGGGTACCTCTCTAGAATTTCCGGTTCTTTCCGTCCCATTCATACGAGAGGCCCCCAATGGCCACGAAGCGCACCTACCAGCCCAGCAACCTCAAGCGTAAGCGCGACCACGGCTTCCGTGCCCGTATGAAGACCGCTGACGGCCGCAAGATCCTGTCGCGTCGCCGCGCCAAGGGCCGCAAAGTCCTGAGCGCCTGATTGCCATGCCGCACCTCGCGGCAGACGCAATCCCTTCGACAGTGAATACTGCAGACCCGCGCAAGCGATTCCCTCGCTCTGCGCGGGTGCGCACGCGTGCCGAATACTCAACGGTCTTCAACGGCGCCCGCCGTGTGTCCGATCCGCTGATGACCCTGCACTGGCTGCCGGCTGACCGGCCGGCCAGGCTGGGTCTGGCGGTTTCCCGCAAGGTTGATCCGAACGCCGTCGGGCGTAACCGGATCAAGCGCGTCCTGCGCGACATCCTGCGTCAGACACGTACCGACATCCAGCCAGGCGACTTTGTCGTCGTGGCTCGAAGTGCTGCGCGTTCCGCCAGCAACGACGAGATCCGCCAGGCCTTCCTGCGCCTGCTGCGTCGCCTGCGTGCATTGCCCACGCCGGGCGTGGACGGCACAATGCCGCCGCCTGATGGCATCGCAACTCCTTCTTTGACCGAGCCGGCATCGCGTCCCGGCCCCGCCGAGCCTGTCCGCTGATGAACCAGACCCGCGTATTCCTCATTTTTGCCTGGCTGATGGTGGCCGTGCTGCTGTGGATGGAGTGGAGCCGTGAAAAGGCTGCTCCGACCCCGGCACCGACGACCACGTCGGCCCCGGCCGCCGCACAGAGCGTTCCGGGCGCAACCCCGGGCGCCATCCCCAGCGCCCAGGTGCCGGGTGCCCCCGGCCAGGCCGCCGTGCAGGCCCAGGCCAGCGCCACGCCGGCCAGCCAGCGCGTGACCGTCACCACCGACGTGCTGCGCCTGGTGCTCGATGGCGGCCGCGTGCTCGATGCCGAGCTGCTGCAGTTCCCGCAGACCAAGGACGAAGGCAGCCCGCCGGTCCGCCTGCTGACCGAAGACCCCGCGCACCCGTACAGCGCGATCAGTGGCTGGGCCAGCGAAGACAAGAACACCCCGGTCCCCGGCGCCGACGGCTTCAAGCTGGTCGGTGACACCAAGGACTTCGTGCTGGCCAAGGGCCAGAACGAGCTGCAGATCCCGTTCGTGTGGACCGCCGACAACGGCGTGACCATCAAGCGCACGCTGACCGTCTCGCGCAACGAGTATGCCGTGCGCTTCAAGGATGAAGTCAGCAACGCCGGCGCCGCGCCGTGGAACGGCTACGTATACCGCACCCTGGACCGCACCCCGACCATCCTGTCGCGGAGCATGACCAACCCGGATTCCTTCAGCTTCAACGGTGCCACCTGGTACGACAACGACAAGAAGTACCAGCGTCGTGCGTTCAAGGACTACCTGGAAGACGGCACGCTGAACCAGAACATCACCGGCGGCTGGCTGGCGATGCTGCAGCACCACTTCTTCACCGCCTGGATCCCGCAGAAGGACCAGACCGCACACTACGTGCTGTCGCAGGTGGCCGGTCGTGACCTGATCGAAGCGCGTGGCCCGGCCTTCACCCTGGCCCCGGGCCAGTCCACCAGCACCGAAGCCCGCCTGTGGGTCGGCCCGAAGCTGGTCAACCTGATTGCCAAGGAAGACGTGCCGGGCCTGGACCGCGTGGTCGACTACAGCCGCTTCTCGATGATGGCGGTGATCGGCCAGGGCCTGTTCTGGGTGCTGAACCAGGTGCACAAGCTGGTCGGCAACTGGGGCTGGGCGATCGTCGGCCTGGTGGTGCTGCTGAAGCTGGTGCTGTACCCGCTGTCGGCGACCCAGTACAAGAGCGGTGCCAAGATGCGCCGCTTCCAGCCGCGCATCGCGCAGCTGAAGGAACGCTATGGCGATGACCGCCAGAAGTTCCAGACCGCGATGATGGAGCTGTACAAGAAGGAAAAGATCAATCCGATGGGCGGCTGCCTGCCGATCCTCATCCAGATGCCGATCTTCTTCGCCCTGTACTGGGTGCTGGTGGAATCGGTCGAACTGCGCCAGGCGCCCTGGTTCGGCTGGATCCAGGACCTGACCGCACGCGACCCGTACTTCATCCTGCCGGTGATCAACGTGGCAGTGATGTGGTTCACCCAGAAGCTGACCCCGGCACCGGGCATGGACCCGATGCAGCAGAAGATGATGCAGTTCATGCCGCTGGTGTTCGGCGTCATGATGGCCTTCATGCCGTCCGGCCTGGTCCTGTACTGGGTGGTCAACGGCGGCCTGGGCCTGCTGCAGCAGTGGTGGATGACCAAGCGCCATGGCGGCGAGCCGGTCCCGGCCACCACCGCGCCGGCCCCGGTCAAAAAGAAGTAATCGGTAGAGCCGGCCGCTGGCCGGCTGACCCCAGCAGAAGCCCGCCGCAAGGCGGGCTTTTCGCATGCGGCGTTAGAATCGCCGGCACACCGTTCCTCCCACCTTCGAGTCCACCATGCCGCGTGCGTCGTCGTTCCGCCTGTTCCTGCCCTCGCTGTTGTTGACGCTGGTTGTTGCCGGCTGCGGCGACAAGGACGCGAAGGCGCCGACGACCACGGTCACCCAGCCCAGCGCGCAGGCTGCGGCCGCCGCCGATCCGGCCGCGGCACCGCTGCTGGCTGCGCTGCAGAAGCAGCTCGACGGCTACCGCCGGATCATCGTGCTGCTGGCCGATGAGGACCAGCAGTCGGCCGCCGACCGCGGCACCTCCACGCGCGTGGGACAGCAGCTGTTCCACGATGGCCTGGAACAACGCTCGGCGATCGCCGCGCAGTTCGACACCCTGCTGCGCGGTACCAGCCCGCAGCGCTTCGCCACCCTCGGCACCGTGCTGGACTACATCGAGTCGGCGCCGGAACTGTTCGACGCTGACCGCCTGGCCTTCCGCGAAGTGCTGCGTGATCTGCATGAGCGCATTGGCACGGATTCGTCGCTGCCGGCGGTGAAGCTGCATCAGCGCGTCGGCGAGGACCTGGAGGCGCTCGACGAGATCGAGCGCAACTACAACCAGGAACTGACCCGCATCTTCAGCCGCTTCGAGCGCACCCGTGCCATCGAGCTGAAGCGTGAGAAGTGGGACGACTACATCGCCCACCTGCACAAGGACTACAGCCGCGAAGCGATCCTGCGCGACTATGGCGTGATCGAGCCGTACCCGATGTCGATGAAGGACAGCGACCGCGAGATCTTCGGCCGCGACCTGCCGGCCAAGACCGTGGTGCTGACCTTCGACGATGGCCCGCACAAGGCCTACACCGATGAAGTGGTGGCCATCCTCAAGCGCTATGACGTGCCGGGCGTGTTCTTCGAGGTAGGTCGCAACCTGGGCAAGGTCGAGGCCGACGGCAAGGTCAGCCTTGGCCCGATGGCGAAGATCAGCCGCAACCTGATGGAAGACGGCTATGCGGTCGGCAACCACAGCCTGACCCACGCCCAGCTGTCGCGCACCACCGGGGATGCGCTGCGCCAACAGGTACTCGACACCGACACGCTGCTGAAGGACGTCGACAGCAAGCGCGCGCCGCTGTTCCGCTTCCCGTATGGTGCGCGCAACGCCGAAGGCCTGCAGCTGCTCAACGAAGCCGGGCTGAAGTCGATCATGTGGAACATCGACTCGATGGACTGGGCCGACCCGGTGCCGGAGTCGATCGTGCAGCGCGTGCTCGACCAGGTGAACAAGGAACAGCGCGGCATCATCCTGTTCCACGACATCCACGACCGTGCGGTGAAGGCGCTGCCGCAGATCCTCGACCGGCTGATCGCCGATGGCTACCAGTTCGCCGGCTGGAATGGCCGCGAGTTCACCGTTGCCCGCGCGCGCAAGGGCGAGGCCAGTGCCGCCACCGTCACCACCGGCTACGAGAAGTCCTGGGCGATCGTGGTCGGCATCGACACCTACGCCAAATGGCCGAAGCTGGAGTACGCCAGCCACGATGCGCAGGCGGTGGCCGATACCCTGACCGGGCAGTTCGGCTTCCCGTCCTCGCAGGTGATCGTGCTGAAGAACGAGCAGGCCACCCGCAACAACATCCTGGCCGCTTTCCACGACCGCCTGGCCGACGACCGCACCGGCAAGAACGATCGCGTCTTCGTGTTCTTCGCCGGCCATGGCGCGACCCGCCAGCTCGCCTCCGGGCGCGACCTTGGCTACATCATCCCGGTCGATTCGGATCCGAAGGAATTCGCCACCGACGCGATCGCGATGACCGACATCCAGAACATCGCCGAAAGCATGCAGGCCAAGCATGTGATGTTCGTGATGGATGCCTGCTACAGCGGCCTCGGCCTGACCCGTGGCGGCCCGTCGTCGTCGTCGTTCCTGCGCGAGAACGCGCGTCGCAGCGCGCGGCAGATGCTGACCGCCGGCGGTGCCGACCAGCAGGTGGCCGATGCCGGCCCGAATGGTCACTCGGTGTTTACCTGGGTGTTGCTGCAGGCGTTGGCCGGCAAGGGCGACCTCAACGGCGATGGCCTGATCACCGGTACCGAACTGGCCGCCTACGTGGCGCCGGCGGTCTCGGCGGTCTCGCACCAGACGCCGGCCTTCGGCAGCCTGCCCGGTTCGCAGGGCGGCGAGTTCGTGTTCCAGGTGCCGGACAGCCAGGAATTCCTCAACGCCGATACGCGCCAGCTGACCGCCGATGCGATCGCGCTGAACAACAAGGTGGATGCGGCCAGTGAGGCCAAGGGCAGTCAGGCACCGGTGACCGTGGCCGACCTGCAGGGTGGCAAGGCCAAGCTGGTGGTGCCCACCGCCGGCCCGGCATCCGACCGCCAGCGCGCGCAGCAGGCCAACGACCGCGGCCTGCAGCTGTACCGCGAGAAGCAGTACGACGAGGCGGCCGCGCAGTTCACCGAGGCGCTGAAGCTGCGCCCGGACTTCGCCCAGGCCGCCAACAACCTCGGTTTCGTCTACTACCGCCAGCAGCGCTATGCCGAAGCCGCGCGCTGGCTGGAGAACACGCTGAAGATCGACCCGTCGCGTGCGGTGGCCTATCTCAACCTGGGCGATGCCTACTTCAACGCGGGCGACAAGGCCAAGGCCAAACAGGCCTACACCACCTACCTTGCGCTGCAGCCGCAGGGCAGTGGCGCGGCGCAGGCACGTGCGCAGCTGGGGAAGCTCTGAGCGATGAACGACGCGATCCGTACCGACACCATCGTGGCCATCGCCAGTGCGCCCGGCGCCGGCGGTGTCGGCCTGCTGCGCCTGTCCGGCCCGCGCGCTGCAGCGATTGCCAATGCGCTGGGCGCACCTGCATTGCGTCCGCGCCACGCGCACTACGCGCGCCTGCGTGATGCCGACGGCGAGGTCATCGACGATGGCATCGTGCTGTGGTTCCCGGCACCGAACAGCTTCACCGGCGAAGAGGTGGTGGAACTGCAGGGCCATGGCAGCCCCGTGCTGCTGCAGCAACTGGTCGCGCGCTGCATCGCGCTCGGTGCACGCCAAGCGCGCCCGGGCGAGTTCAGCGAACGTGCGTTCCTCAACGGCAAGCTCGACCTGGCCCAGGCCGAGGCCATCGCCGACCTGATCGCGGCGGGCGACAACCGTGCCGCGCGCGCTGCACGCCGTTCGCTGGACGGCGTGTTCTCGCGCCGCATCGAGGCCGTGGTCGAACAGTTGGTGCTGCTGCGCATCCATGTGGAAGCGGCCATCGACTTCGCCGACGAACCGCTGGATACCCTGGGTGGCGCACAGGTGCGCCGTGGCCTGGAACAGGCGCGCGGCGATCTTGCTCTGCTGCGGCGGGATGCCGAACGTGGCCGTCGCCTGCGCGACGGCCTGCATGCGGTGCTGATCGGTCCGCCGAACGCGGGCAAGAGTTCATTGCTCAATGCGCTGGCCGGCAGCGAGCGCGCCATCGTTACCGACATCGCCGGCACCACCCGCGACACGCTGCGCGAGACCATCCGCCTGGACGGCCTGGAGCTGACCCTGGTCGACACTGCGGGCCTGCGCGACGGCGGCGACGCCATCGAACGCGAAGGCATGCGCCGCGCGCACGTGGAAATCGAGCGCACCGACCTGGCGCTGATCGTGCTGGATGCGCGCGATCCGGCGGCCGGCGAAGCGGCGCTGGGCGATGCCGTGGCGGCGGTGCCGCACAAGGTCTACATCCACAACAAGTCGGATCTGCTGACGGCGCTGCCGACGCTGGACGATCCGGACCGCGTGTTCGTTTCCGCCGCCACCGGCGCCGGACTCGAAGATCTTCACGCGCGCCTGCGCTCGATTGCGTCGGCCGGGGCAGGCGAGCAGGTGGACGGCGAGTTCTCCGCGCGCACCCGCCACGTCGATGCGATCGAGCGCGCGCAGGAACATGCGCAGCGCGCCGATGGTGAGCTGGCGCATGAGCACCTGGAACTGGCCGCCGAGGAACTACGGCTGGCGCATGACGCGCTGGGCGAGATCACCGGGCAGATGAGTGCCGATGACCTGCTGGGAAGGATCTTCTCCAGTTTCTGCATCGGCAAGTAAGGCTGGGGCCAGATCCCCGAAGGGGCTCCGACCCCGTCATCGATCAACCGCGTGGCTCATGCTCTGGCAGGTGCCAACCTTCGCTCTGGTAGGTGCCAACCTTGGTTGGCACAGGGCGTCCGGGGTCATGGACGCCGGCTGGCAGAGCGCCGACCAAGGTCGGCGACTACCGGATCCATGGGGTCCCCCGCCTGTCACATTGCCGCCGCATACTGACGCCCATCACATACCGCTTGGGGAAGTCGCAGTGAAGTCGTGGGGTTGTGCGTTGCTGTTGTCGCTGGCCGTGGCACCATCGGTGGCCATGAGTGCTGAATCCTCCACCCCGGCCGCACACAAGGTGTCGGTCTACGGCCATCGCGGGGCAAGCGCACTGCTGCCCGAGCACACCCTGGCCTCGTATGCGCAGGCCATCGCCGATGGCGCCGACTACATCGAACCGGACCTGGTGATGACCAAGGACGGGGTGATGGTGGCCCGCCACGAGAACGAGATCAGTGGCACCACCGATGTCGCCTCGCATCCCGAATTCGCCAGCCGCCGCACCAGCAAGGTCATCGACGGGCAGAAGGTCGATGGCTGGTTCACCGAAGACTTCACCCTGGCCGAGCTGAAGACGCTGTACGCACGTGAGCGCCTGCCGGAACTGCGCAGCACCGCCTACGATGGCCAGTTCCGCATTGCCAGCCTCGACGAGATCCTTGCCTTCCTGGTGCAGCAGGCCGGCCGTGCCAACCGCGGCATCGGCCTGGTGCCGGAGATCAAGCATCCGACCTACTTCCAGTCGATCGGCCTGCCGATGGAAGACAAGCTCCTGACCGCGCTGCGCGGCAACGCCTATACCAACGTCGGGCCGGTCACCATCCAGTCGTTCGAGACCGCCAACCTGCGCTACCTGCGCGGCAAGATCGGGCGGGGCAGCAACATCCGCCTGCTGCAGCTGCTGTGGAAGGGCGATACCCAGCCGGCCGACATCGCCAAGGCCGGCGGCACGCTGACCTATGCGCAGATGATGACCCCGGCCGGATTGAAGGACATTGCCGTCTATGCGGACAGCATCGGTCCGGAGCTGCGCTCGATCATTCCGCTGGACGCCAAGGGCGCACTGGGGACACCGACCACGCTGGTACAGGACGCACATGCAGTGGGCCTGATGGTGATTCCGTATACCTTCCGCCCGGAGAACCACTTCCAGGCCAGCAACCTGCGCAAGGGTGCCGACAACGCGCGCAATGCCGAGGGTTCGGTCGCGGAGATGCGCGCCTATCTGGCCACTGGCATCGATGCGTTCTTCACCGATGACCCGGCGCTGGGCCGGCAGGCGGTGGATGGCATGGGCACGGCGGGGAATGCGGCGAACTGACGGGCTCTGGTAGATGCCAACCTTGGTTGGCACACGCCAGGAGTGCCGACCAAGGTCGGCCACTACCGGTTCATGAGGTTGCCGGCCAGCGGCCGGCACTACCGGTCACCTCAACCGCGGGGGTCTTCCGGCCGACGGAACGGGATCACCACGTAGTCCTGGCCCTCGCGCGGCTGCCACAGCACCGGCACGCGCTGTGGTGACGGCGGTTCCAGCTCGTCGTCGGCCAGCGGCTCGACCTCGTCCTCTTCATCTTCCCAGCTGTAGCGCGGGCGCGGTGGCAGCGGGTCGGCGTTGCGGAACAGCAGCGCGGCGATGATGCCGGCGAAGGCGCCGCCCATGTGCGACTGCCAGGACACGCCGTCGGCGTGCGGCAGGATGGTCATCAGCATGCCGCCGTAGAACAGCATGCCGATCAGGCCGGTGGCGATCGCCGCACGGTCACGGCGCAGCAGGCCGAGGCTGGCCAGCAGGAACATCAGGCCATGGGTGACGCCACTGGCGCCCAGGTGCACGCTGCCCGGATTGCCCAGCATCCACGCGCCGATGCCCGAGCCCAGCCACAGCAGGGGCAGGGCGCGCACGGTGGCTTTTGGGTAGACGCTGCCGGCCAGCGTGCCGAGGATCAGGATCGCGATGCTGTTGGCGGCGATGTGCTCGACCGAGGCATGCAGCATCGGGCCGCCGATCAGGCCGAGCAGGCCCTTGGCTTCCAGCGGCGCGACCGCCCACGGTCGCCAGGCGAACGTGCCCTGCAGGGCGAACACGGCCACCAGCACCAGCACGGCGGCCAGGCTGACATTGAACGCCCGAAGGATGCGTGAGCGGTCATTGCGGGGCGCCGGCGCGTCGCCGGCGGGCAGGGGCGCGTTGTTGTTCATACCTCAGCAATGGCGGTGGTTGGTGCGAAACCAAGGCCACCGCGGCGGGAGAGTGGAAACGGCCGGCGGGACAATCCCACCGGCCGTGCCATCCAGCGGGTCGGGCTCAGGCCTGGCCTTCGCCTTCCTTCGGCGGGTACTTCAGGCTCAGCACCACGGTCGCGGCGATGATCACCGCCACCACGCCCAGCGACACCGGGGTCGGGATCTTGAACAGGTCGATGATCATCATCTTGATGCCGATGAAGCCCAGCACCAGCGCCAGGCCATACGGCAGCAGGTGGAAGCGGTCGGCCATGCCGGCCAGCAGGAAGAACATCGCGCGCAGGCCCAGCACCGCGAACACGTTGGAGGTGAGCACGATGAACGGGTCGGTGGTGATCGCGAAGATCGCCGGGATGCTGTCCACCGCGAAGATCACGTCGGTGACCGCGATCAGGATCAGCACCGCGAACAGCGGAGTGAACCAGCGCACGCCATCACGCTTCACGCTCAGCGCATTGCCCGCGTAATCCGGCAGCAGGCGCAGGTGCTTGCGCATCCAGCGCAGGGCCGGGTTGGTCTCCAGGTCCGGCTCCTGGCCGGCGGCGAACCACATCTTCCAGCCGGTGAAGAGCAGGAAGGCACCGAACACGTAGAGCAGCCAATGGAACTGGCTGATCAGCACGCTGCCGGCGAAGATCATGATCGTACGCAGCACGATCGCGCCCAGGATGCCGATGATCAGCACCTTCTGGCGCTGCTCCTCCGGCACTGCGAAGTAGCTCATGATCATCAGGAAGACAAAGATGTTGTCGACCGCCAGCGCCTTCTCGACCAGATAGCCGGTCAGGAACTCGAGGCCGACCTTGTTGGCCACCACCTGGCCGGCGGTCTCATTCAGGTAGTACCAGAGGCCCGCATTGAACAGCAGGGCCAGCGCGACCCAGCCGATGGACCACCACAGGGCCTCCTTGAAGGTGACCTTGTGCGGCCCACCATGGCGCATCAACACGAGGTCGACCAGCAGGGCGATGACCACCACCGCTGCGAAGCCGCCCCACAACCACACGTTACCGATCGTCTGCATTGGGAATGTCCGTTGGAAAGATGAATGCCAGGCCGGACGGCGAGGATCTGCAACGGAGGATCGGGAGGGGGATCCAGGGACAGAGCTTCGCCAGTACGGCGAAGGTCTCGCTCGCAGTTCCAGTCGGCTGGAACTGCCGTTGCACCGGAGCCTGCGGGCTCGAAATGACGGCGACAACGTCTGGGAGCTACTCCCCTTCTGGCGCCGATTCTGCGGCCTGGCCGGGCTGCCGTCAAATGCCGGGCGGCCGGGGCCCCCGCCCTGGTAGATGCCAACCTTGGTTGGCATGCCGGCCGGGGTCAGAGCCCCTGCGGGGATCTGACCCCGGTGCCCGGTTTACAATAGGTGGATGAATACCCCCCTTCCGATTGTCCGCCTCAAGAATGCGTGGCGTTCCAGCCACCCGTGGATCTTCCAGAAACTGGTCGAGAAGCCGACCGTCCGGCCCAAGCCCGGTTCCATCGTCGACGTGGTCGGCATCGATGGCGAGTTCATTGGCCGCGGGTTCTACAACGGGCACTCGCGCATTGCCGTGCGCATCCTCGAAACCGACCAGAACGTGCCGGTGGATGCCGGCTGGTTCTCGCGCAAGATCGCCCAGGCGGTGTCGCTGCGCCGTGAGGTGCTGAAGCTCGATGCGGTGTCCGACGCCTGGCGCGTGGTGCACAGCGAAGGCGACGGCCTGTCCGGCCTGGTGGTCGATCGTTACGGCGACCTGGTGGTGGTCGAATTCTTCGCCGCCGGCATGTTCCGCCACCGCGAGTGGATCTACGACGCCCTGCGCGAGCAGTTCCCGGGCTGCCGCTTCCACAGCTTCGCCGACGAGCACGTGCAGAAGCAGGAAAGCTTCGACTTCCACGGCAACACCACCACCGAAGCGGCGGTGATCACCGAGTACGGCATCAAGTTCCGCGCTGACCCGGCCGGTGCGCACAAGACCGGCTTCTTTGCCGACCAGCGCGAGAACCGCGAGTGGCTGAGCCAGCAGGTGGAAGGCAAGAGCGTGCTCGACCTGTGCTGCAACACCGGCGGTTTCGCCGTGTACGCAGCGGCGCGTGGTGCCACTGAAGTGGTCGGCATCGACATCGATGAAGACGTCATCCAGATCGCCAAGGGCAATTCGCGCCTGAACAACGTGCGCCCGAAGTTCGTCCAGTCCGACATCTTCCCGTGGCTGCGCGACGCCGCCAACCGCGGTGAGCAGTACGACGTGGTGATCCTGGACCCGGCGAAGATGACCCGCGACCGCGACCAGGTGATCACTGCGCTGAAGAAGTACCTGGACATGAACAAGCTGGCACTGGGCGTGGTCAAGCCCGGTGGCCTGTTCGCCACGTTCTCCTGCACCGGCCTGGTGGCCGAGGACCAGTTCCTCGACATGCTGCGCCGCGCGGCCTATTTCTCCGGCCGCACGATCCAGATCCTGAAGGTGGCCGGCGCCGGTCCGGATCATCCGTTCATGGCCCACGTGCAGGAATCGCGTTACCTCAAGGCCGTGTTCTGCCGCGTGGTGGACTGACTCCAACCTGTAGAGTCGAGCCCTGCTCGACTCGCGCGGTGCTTGGCCAGATCAGATCAGCCGAGCATGGCTCGGCTCCACAAGACCGAGGCCGCCGTGCCTGCATCGCCAGGAAAGGCCCATGCGCAAAGCCGACCGCCTGTTCCAGCTGGTCAACCTGATCCGCGTACGCCAGCCGGTGACCGCCGCCGTGCTGGCGGCGGAGCTGGGCCTGTCGGTGCGCAGCATCTACCGCTACATCGATGACCTGTCCGTGGCCGGTATTCCGGTCTACGGCGAGGCGGGCATCGGCTACCGGCTCGACCCGGGTTTCGAACTGCCCCCGCTGAGCCTGGATGCGGCCGAGGCCGAGGCACTGCAGCTGGCCGTGGAAATGCTGGCGTGCAGTGGCGCTGGCCACCTGCAACCGGCGGCGCGTTCGCTGCTGCACAAGCTGCAGGCGGCGATGCCCGAGCGTGCTGCCAGCCCGCGCACCGCTCGCGCGCTGCGCGCGGTGCCGGTTTCGCTGCCGTACTGGCAGCCCTTGCATATCGCCATCGCCGCCGGCCGCAGCGTGCATCTGCGCTATCGCACGCTGCAGGGCGCGCCGAGTGATCGCATCGTGTACCCGCTGGGCCTGTTCCATTGGGGCCAGCACTGGACGCTGGGCAGCTGGTGCGGGCTTCGCCAGGACTACCGCGATTTCCGCCTGGACCAGATCGAAGCCCTGGCCGAAGCGGATGGCCTGGCCCTGCCTGCGCAGGTCGGCCTGGAGGCCTATCTGCGCCACCAGCAGCGAGCCTGGACGCTGCGCGGCCACTGACACCCCGGTGGCAGCAGGGGGAGCACAGACTGCGCGCTCCTCCACCAACGGGCTTCACCATGCACCCTGCTTCTTCCGTCCTCGAACTGGCCGTGTTCACCGTCAAACCGCACGCGCGCGCCGACATGCCGATGCTGCGCGAGCAGTTGCGCACGGCCATTGCGCAGTTTCCCGGCCTGATCGACTACCAGCCGTTCTCGCCGATGGACGGCGACGACCGTTTCGTCGACATCGCCCACTGGCAGGACCTGGCCAGCGCACAGGCAGCGGCACAGGCCTTCGCCGGTGGTGATGCGCGTTTTGCACCGTACATGGCTGCCATTGATGAGCTGCAGCTGATGCAGCATTTCCTGCCCGGTTGATCACCGGCGGCGCGCGCCTCAGGGCTGCGCGCCCGCCTGCGCCGGTGGCGCCTGCAACTGCTGCAGCAGGCCGTTGATCACCCGGGCCCGGCCGCGCACGTGATAGCCCAGGGTGGTCAGGCCGATGCCAGCGATGACCAGCAGCAGCAGTGACCAGGCGATCGCTGTGCCGATGAAGTGCAGCGCGCCCATGCGCAGCCAATGGTCACGCAGCCACGCTTGGCTGCGCACCGAATAGGGGACCTTGGCTTTGGCTTCAAAGCGCGCACGGATGACATCGGGCACCGCGATACCGATGTCCTCGCCGCGGGCGATGGCCTGGCCGATATCGTTCAAGGGGATGCTGGGTCTTGCCAGCGAGCGCTGCGCCTGCAGGTAGCCCTGCCATTGCGGGCTGAGTGTCGTGAAACCCGGGCTGTCGATGAGCTTGCCGAGCTGGCTGCTGTCGAGCTTCGTGCCATCGCCAGCGTCAGCCCGGCTGAAGTCGGGACTGACGATTCCGTTGCCGAACAGCAAGCCGACCAGCAACGAGCCACCAATCACGAACGAGAAGGTGAAGTGGCGTACGCCGCGGTTGAGCAGCACCCTGCGCAGGCCGAATCCCATCCAGAACAGCAACCCGCCAAAGAGGATCAGGCTGGCCAGCAGCAGCATGGCAGACGTGCCGGGATCAGTACCGTAGCCGGCCGGCACGTGTGCCGAGGGCGGACTGCCGGTCAGCCCCTGCAGGAATATCATGGACAGCAGCGCCGTGGCCGGCAGCACCGCCAGACACGCCAGACCCAGGGTGCGTGCGAACGAACCCCGGCGATACAGCGCGCGCAGCCCGGGAACGGCTTCGACCCGCGGCTGCAGTTCCGCCGGTACCCTCAGTGGGTCGGGCCGGGACGTGATCATGCCGGTTCTCCGGAAGTGCGCAGCAGCTGCTGCAGGGCCTGTTTCAACTGGTCCTGTGCCTGCGAGGCGCGGGCGACCATCTGCGGGCTGGCGTTGTCGTTGTTGTGCAGGGCGAGGATGGTCTGGCGCCAGATCGGCAGCAGGATCTGCACCGTCTCGCTGTAGCGGTCCAGCAGTTCGATGGCGTGGTTGCGCGCCAGCTGCACCTGGATCCGGCTCATCGAATGGCTGGCCAGCAGTGCGGTGAGGTTGGCGATGCGGCGCTGCAGGCGCTCCACCGGTCGATCCAGCACCATCGGATCGTCACTGGCACCACTGCCCGGGGGCAGTTCCTGCAGGAACTGCACGCCCGCATCGATGTAGATCTGCAAGTGGGCGCCCTGCACGTCATGCAGCTCCAGCTGTGCGTTCAACCGATCGACGCTGCCGCGCACCGCGATCGCCTGGCGCTCGATCTCGGCCAGGACGTCACCGTTTCCCCCCAGCGCGATGCGTCGACGCAGGCGCTGCTCGATGTCGGCACCAGTGAACCGGTCCCACCAGCCAGCGCGTTCCAGCAGTGCATTGGGGTCATGCTCGGAGAGGCGGCTGACCAGTTCAGCCAGCGCCTTGGCCAACGCGTTGGCACTACCGTCCTGCCAAGCGGGCTCCGCACTGGCGCTGGCCAGTTCGGCCGGGCCATAGCGACCGATGTCGATGCGCCCGGCGAACAGGACCGGCAGCACATCGCGCTTGAGCTGTTCGACGCAGGGCCCGGCGGCAACCGGGTGTTCGCTGGGGAGTGGTGGAGGGACAGGATGCGGCATCAAGGTTCCGTTCCAGGGGCAATGCAGCGCGGGGCCGTCAGTGCCGTTAGCGGCTGCCGCCGAGTGTAATGGAGCACGCGTGCTGTCGTCCGGCACTACCCCGGGCCACCCTCACGGCGCTATGGTCGGCGTCTCCCAACATCGGTGGATGCCCATGCCTTCGTTGCGTCGCTTGTCCGTCGTGCTTGCCCTGGCGCTGTGCGCGCCACTGTCCGCCCACGCCATCGAGTTCAGCGCGCAGGAGCTGGCCCGTGCCAAGGCCCTGCAGCAGCGCCTGGTGACCCTGGACAGCCATCTGGATACGCCGGCCAACTTCGGTCGCAGCGGCTTCGACATCGAACAGCGGCATGACCGAAACGCGCTTTCGCAGGTGGACTACCCGCGCATGGTCGAGGGCGCGCTGGACGGCGGCTTCTGGGCGATCTACACCGATCAGGGCGATCGCAGCCCCGCCGCGCACCTCGCGGAGCGTGACCATGGCCTGCAGCGGCTGCTGGAGATCCGCGAGATGCTGGCCGCCACCCCCGAGCGCTTCGCGTTGGCATTGACGGCGGATGACGCGGCGCGGATCAAGGCCGCCGGCAAGCGCGTGGTCTACATCAGCATGGAAAACGCCAGCCCGCTGGTGGAAGACCCGAGCCTGCTTTCGTTCTACCACCGCGCTGGCCTGCGACTGCTCAGCACCGTGCACTTCGCCAACAACGAGTTCGCCGATTCGGCCACCGATCCGAAGGGCGCCGAGTGGAAAGGCCTGAGCCCGGCGGGCAAGGACCTGGTGCGGCAAGCAGCGAAGCTGGGCATCGTGATCGACCAGTCGCATGCGTCCGACGCGGTGTTCGACGACCTGCTGGCGATGATGCCGGTGCCGTTCGTGCTGTCGCACAGCTCGGCCAAGGCGGTCTACGACCACCCGCGAAATCTTGATGACGCGCGGCTGCGCAAGCTGGCCAAGGCCGGTGGCGTGATCCAGGTGAACGCCTATGGCGGCTACCTGATCGACACCGCGAAGACGCCCGAGCGCAAGCAGGCCGAAGAAGCGCTGAGCAAGCAGCTGGGCGGCTGGGAAGGAATGGGCATCGAGCAGGGCGTTGCCCTGCTGAAGGCCGAGCAGGCGCTGGACCACGAGCATCCGGTGCGCCATGCCAGCCTGGACGATTTCTTCGCCCACTTCGAGCACATCCTCAAGGTGGTCGGCCCCGAACACGTGGGCATCGGCCTGGACTGGGATGGCGGCGGTGGCCTGAGTGACCTGCCCGATGTCAGCCAGCTGCCGAAGATCACTGCGTGGCTGCTGCGCAAGGGCTATACCGAGAAGCAGATTGCCGGCATCTGGGGCGACAACCTGCTGCGGGTGATGCGCCAGGCGCAGGACTACGCCGCAAAGCAGGGCGGTTGACCGCCCTGGGGTAGTGCCGGCCGCTGGCCGGCACTGGCCGTATCAACAGGATGCGAGGTGCCGGCCAGCGGCCGGCACTACCGGTGAACCGGTTATTTCGCGATCAGCGCGTGGCGACGGCTGTACAGGAAGTACAGCACCAGGCCGGCCAGGTTCCACAACAGGAAATACAGCTGGGTGGTGTGCGGCAGGCTGATGAACAGATAGATGCAGCCCAGCGCGGCCAACGGGCCGACCACGAAGGCCAGCGGCGTACGGAAGGTACGTTCGCGGTTCGGCTCGCGCAGGCGCAGCACCACCAGGCAGATGCCCACGGCGGTGAACGCGGCCAGGGTGCCGGCATTGGCCAGGGCGGCGATCTCGTCCAGGCGGGCCACGCCGGCCAGCGCCGACACCACCACCGCGGTGAACAGCGTGGTCGCCACCGGCGTGCCGGTACGTGCGTTGACCTTGGACAGGCTGCGCGGCAGCAGGCCATCGCGGCTCATCACGAAGAAGATGCGGCTCTGGCCGTACAGGAAGGCCAGCAGCACCGTCGGCAGCGCGATGATCGCGATCACGCCGATCACCATCGCGGCGGTCGGATGGCCCAGCTGGCGCATGATCAGGGCCAGCGGCTCGGCACTATGGCCGAACACCGCGTAGCTCATCGCACCGACGGCCGCGAGCGCGACCAGCACGTAGACGATGGTGCAGCCGATCATCGAACCGATGATGCCGATCGACAGGTCGCGGCCCGGGTTCTTGGTTTCCTCGGCAGCAGTGGAGATCGCATCGAAGCCATAGAACGCGAAGAAGATGATCGCCGCTGCCGCCATCACGCCGTGTTCGACGCCATCGGGGCCGATCGACTTGGCGAAACCGTACGGCATGAACGGCTGCAGGTTGTTGCTGTCGAACGCGGGCAGGGCCACCGCCACGAAGATGGCCAGCGCGATCAGCTTGAACACCACCAGGATGGCGTTGAGGGTGGCGCTTTCCTTGGTGCCGGCCATCAGCATCCCGGCCACCAGCCAGGTGATGATGATCGCGGGCAGGTTGATCATGCCGCCTTCCACGTGCGGACCGGCCGCCAGCCACGCGGGCAGGTGCACGTTCCAGCCGAACTGGGTGTGGACCCATTCGAGGAAGCCGACGAAGTAGCCGGACCAGCCCACCGCCACGGTACTCACCACCAGCGAGTACTCCAGGATCAGGCTCCAGCCCACCACCCAGGCGAACACCTCGCCCAGCGCGCTGTAGCTGTAGGTGTAGGCACTGCCGGCGGCCGGCATCATCGTCGACAGCTCGGCGTAGGACAGTGCCGCACAGGCGCAGACCGCACCGGCGATGGCGAAGGAGATCAGCACGGCCGGGCCGGCCAGGTTGGCACCGACACCGATCAGCGTGTAGATGCCGGTGCCAACGATGGCACCGATGCCCAGCGCGATCAGGTGCGGCCAGCTGAGCGTCGGGATCAGACGCCTGCCGGCTTCGTGGACGGTGACGGAATCTAGGGACTTGCGCCGGAACAGGGACATGCAGGCCTCGGAAGGGGTGACTAAGAACGACAAGTTCCCGAGTGTGACCGAACGCAGCGCAGCATTACCACTGACGGGGGTCATGCGAGGGTCAGATGCGTCACCGGCGCGGCTGTACTCCGAGCATTCTGCCGGAATCGGCACAAATGCTGGCAGGATTCGAAATGATTCGATCCCTCAAGGCGAGCCGGGAGGCGCTTGAAGCGTGAGAGCAGGGGCCAGATCGATGCTGACCCGCTGCGAATCAACCACTGGCGCCGCACCTTGGGTTCTCAACTGGCCCACCAGTACTTCGAAGCCCTGCGCGCGGCCGAACGCGTGCTCGTCCAGGGTCAACGGCAGCAGCTGCAGGAAGTCGAATCGTCCCGATGGCAGTTGCTGGGGTCCCGGGAAATGCAACGACGGAACGAAGACGGCCGCCTGCAGCATGCTCCCTGCGTGATCCACCGGCCCCCCCAGCTTCAGCCGGTCCCATGGCGCCAACGGATTGCCGGGCATGCGTGAGTGGCACAGCAGCAGGTGGTACGCGGTGAACCAGCGCAAGGTGGTCAGTGCCCAGGTCGCTTCGTCCTGCGTCTCAAGCATCAGTTCGATGCCCAACCCCGAATCGCCATCTTCGTGCCGCCCTTCCCAGGGGTTGGACAGGCCGGAGCTGACATAGATCCAGTGCCTTCGATCACCGTGCGGAGGGCAGGCATTGACGCCGACATGCAGCCAGCGCGGGTCGATCTGGTCCTGCTTGAAGACGTTGCGCAGCAGATCCATGTCGATCGGATAGATCCCCGGCCCGGTATCGCCGAACAACCGCCGGTACAGCGTCTCCTCCCGATATTCCCAGCTGCGCTCCAGCAGGGTATCGTCGTCCATGGTGCTCACTCGGCCACCTTGCCGGGCCAGCGGCAGCCGTCTTCCTGCCAGGCCTCGACGTCATCGTGGAAGGTGGTGCGACGTCCGTCGCGGCTACGCTCGTAGCTCAGGTCCAGCACCAGCGCGCCCTGCGTGCTCAGCAGGTAGCGGCCGTTGAGGCGCCCGTTGATGCGCTCTTCCCAGACGCTGTCGAACTGGTAGGGGCGGTCTTCGGCCAGCACCGTGGTCTCCATTGAAACCCGGCGCAGCAGCAGGCGTTCGCGCTGCCCGGCATAGCGAACGTCGGCCTGGCCGTCATCCAGCCAACGCCATTCCAGATGGATGACGTCATTGCGGCCGCCGCTCAGGCAGCGATGATCCTGTGCGGTGGCCGCCGGGGCGGTCGTGTTGGCCAGAAGCAGCAGGGCGCCCATCGCCGTCGGCCAGGGTTTCATCCGTTCAGCCCCAACCGGATGCCGAACCCCACCAGGAACAGGCCTGCCACACGGCGCAGCGCATCGCTGATCCGTGGGTGCTGGATCAGGCGGCGACGGGCCAGGTTGCCCACGCCGATCAGCATCGAGCAATAGGCGATGCTGACCACCAGAATGATGCCGGCCAGCGCAGCGAAGGTGGCGATGCCCTGGTGTGCCTTCGGATCGATGAACAACGGCAGGAAGGCCATGTAGAACAGGATCGCCTTCGGGTTGAGCAGGCTGACCAGGATCGCCTGCTGGAAGTAGCGGCCCGGCTGCATGCGGATCGGGCCGGCGTCGCCGCCCTCGTGCTTCGGTGTGCGCAGCAGGCTGATGCCCACCCACACCAGGTAGGCTGCGCCGAGGTACTGCACCGCGTGGAACACCAGCGGATTAGCCTTCAGCAGTGCGGCCACACCGGCCAGCGCCAGCCACATCAGGATCTGATCGCCGACCAGCAGGCCGGCCAGCGCGGTATAGCCACCACGCACGCCGCCACGGCCGGTGGCGGTGAGCAGCGTGAAGGTACCGGGGCCGGGCAGGGCGAGAAACACCAGCACAGCGACCAGAAACGTCCACAGGTCCTGGATGCCCATCCACGGCATGGCGGCGTTCTCTTGTTACGGGGGGCCGCCATTGTCGGCCAGTGCTGCCGTTGGCGACAGGGGGCGGGTGAGGCCAGTGGGCATGCCAGACAGCAGCGGTTGCAGGTGCTGGCGCAGTTGCGCGTGCAGCTGCCGCACGGCCGGTGAGAACTGCTTGCGGTGCGGGCACACCAGCTGCAGCGGAATGCTGCTGCCAACACCGTCGAGCAGCAGCTGCAGGCGCCCGGCCTGCACGTCCTCGCGCAGGTCCAGCCAGGACTTGTAGGTGATGCCTTCGCCGGCCACGGCCCAGCGCCGGACGACGTCGGCATCGTCGCAGACCAGCGGACCGCGCACCGGGATCACGTTGCGACGCCCTTCGACCTCGAATGACCAGCGATCGTAGGCGCGGCCGTTGAGTTGATAGACCAGGCAGTCGTGCTCGCGCAGATCCTCCAGGCGGGTGGGCGTGCCACGCCGCTGCAGGTAATCGGGCGAGGCTGCGAGTACGCGCCGGTTGCCTTCCAGCAGCGGCAGGGCGACGTAGCTGGCGTCGTCGAAGTGGCCGATGCGGATGGCCACATCGACCGGATCGCGGAACACATCGGCCACCTCGTCGGACAGGCGCAGGTGCAGGCGCAGCCGCGGGTGCGCAGCGCGGAAGGCGCTCAGCCAGGGCAGCAGCAGGTTGCGGCCGAGGTCCGAGGGGGCCGACAGCTGCAGGGTGCCGTGCAGCTCGGTGTCCTCTCCCTGCACGCGCGCCTGGCCCTCACGCAGGGTGGACAGCACGTCCTGCGCGTACGGCAGGTACAGCGCGCCCTCGCCGGTGAGGCGCAGGCTGCGGGTGGTGCGCACGAACAGGCGCAGATCCAGCTCGCGTTCCAGCCGCGCCACCGCCGCGGCGACCTGCCCGGGCAGCAGATCGGCCTCGCGCGCCGCCTGCGAGAAGCTGCCCAGTGCGGCAGTGCGGACGAACAGCTGCAGATCGTCGAAGCGGATCATCTTCATTGCCAGAGTGAAAGTGCTGCCCGATTCTGCGCCTTTCTGTGGGAGCGCGTGCGGCGCAACCTGTCGCCTCCTTCCCCACTGGACCGCTGCCATGCGCGCCATTGCCTACACCCAAGCCGGCCTGCCGATCGATGATGCCCAGGCCCTGATCGACATCGAACTGGAGCTGCCGCTGCCCGGCCCGCGTGACCTGCGCGTGGCGGTACGTGCGGTGGCGGTGAACCCGGTCGACACCAAGGTCCGTCGCGGCGTGGCCACCGATGGCCCGCGCGTGCTGGGCTGGGATGCGGTCGGCATCGTCGACGCGGTGGGCAGCGAGGTGACCCTGTTCCAGCCCGGCGATGCGGTCTACTACGCCGGCGTCATCGATCGCCCGGGCAGCAACGCCGAGTACCAGCTGGTGGACGAACGCAGCGTCGGCCGCAAGCCGGCCAGTCTGGATGACGCCGCCGCCGCCGCGCTGCCACTGACCGCGATCACCGCCTGGGAGCTGTTGTTCGACCGCCTGAGAATTCCCGAGGGCGGGGGCGAAGGCCAGACCCTGCTGGTGATCGGCGCTGCCGGCGGTGTCGGTTCGATCCTGGTGCAGCTGGCGCGGAAGCTGACGAAACTGACGGTGATCGGCACCGCCTCGCGTCCGGATACCCAGGACTGGGCCTACGCAATGGGTGCACACCATGTGATCGACCACAGCCTGCCGCTGGCTGAGGGCCTGGCGCGGCTCGGCATCAGCGAGGTACAGCACGTGGCCAGCCTGACCCACTCCGACCAGCACTACGCGCAGATCGTGGAACTGCTGGCGCCGCAGGGCCAGCTGGGCCTGATCGATGATCCCGGCCAGGTCGATGTGATGGCGCTCAAGCGCAAGGCCCTGTCCCTGCACTGGGAATCGATGTTCACCCGGCCGCTGTACAGGACCGCCGACATGCAGCGCCAGCACGACCTGTTGAACCGGGTGGCCGAGCTGATCGACATGGGCGTGCTGCAGACCACCCTGGGCGAGCACTTCGGGCGCATCGACGCGGCCAACCTGCGGCGTGCCCACGCGCTGCTGGAGAGCCACCGCGCCAAGGGCAAGATCGTGCTGGAAGGCTGGTAACGCAGGTTGTTCCCGCGCACTCGGGGTCAGATCCCTTTCCCGTTGGGAAAGGGATCTGACCTCTGCCTCAGGCCACGCCGTTGTCGACGTGTTCGGCGAAACCGGGCTGCTGGCGCAGGCGTTCGAACCACGCCGCGAGGTGTGGCAGCACGGGCTTGTGGCCGGGCGTGCTGCGCCAGCGTTGGGTCGATAGCCCGAGCACGATGTCGGCCAGAGTGAAGGTGTTGCCCGCCACATGGCCGCTGGTAGCGGCCAGCTGTGCATCAAGCACACCCATCAGCCGGTTCCACTGCGCCAGGCTGGCCTCGGCGCGGGCGTCATCCGGATAGTCCGGATGCTGGCGCACGCGCGCCATGAATACATGGCGCCAGGCGCTGTTGAGGTCGCTGGCCTGCCAGTCCATCCATTGCTCCACCCGTGCACGGGCCTGCGCCGTGGCGGGCAGCAGGTCCTCGCGTCCGCCGCGTGTGGCCAGGTAGCGGCAGATGCTGTTGGACTCCCACAGCACGAAGTCGCCATCGCGCAGCACCGGCACCTGCCGGTTCGGGTTCAGCGTGGCCAGCATGTCCGGCAGTGGCGCAGGCTCGTGCTGTACATGCAGGTCCAGCCCGGCACACAGCCACAGCACCTTGCGCACATTGATGGAGGTGGGCTTTCCGTACAGAGCGAGCATGGTCCTGACGCAGCAGCTGAGACTCGGCCAGCCTACACTTGCCCCATGCAAACCGAATATCTGCTCATTGGTGGCCTGCTATTGGCCGTGCTCATCCTGCAACTGGTCGCCCTGCTGCGCCGCCCGCCGCATGACCGCCTGGAACAGGCCGTGCGCGAGGAGGCGCGCGCCGGGCGCAGCGAGCTGCGCGAACAGCTCGATGGCTTCGCCCGCGCGCTGACCGATCTGTCCACCCGCACCGACCAGCGTCTGGACCTGCTGCGCGAAGCGCTGGGCGAAGATGCCCGCAAGGCGCGCGCAGAAGCGGCCGAGAGCCAGCAGCGGGGCGCCGCGTTGATGGGGCAGCGGCTGCAGGAACTGCGCGGCCAGCTGGAGACCTTCGGCCAGCAGCAGGAAGCGCGCATCCATGCGTTTGGCCAGCAGCTGCAGGAGCTCACCGGGCGTACCGATACCCAGCTCGGCGCGCTGCGCCAGACCCTGGTGGACGATGCACGCAAGGGCCGCGAGGAAGGCGCGCAATCGCAGCAGCGCCTGACCGAGAACCTGGGCCTGCGCCTGCAGGAGCTGACCCAGCGCAACGAGCAACGCATCGCCGAGATGCGTGCCACGCTGGAAGAACAGCTGCGCGCGCTGCAGAACGACAATGCGCAGAAGCTGGAGCAGATGCGCCACACCGTGGACGAGAAGCTGCAGTCGACGCTGGAAACGCGGCTGGGCAACTCCTTCAAGTTGGTTTCCGAGCGCCTGGAGCAGGTCCAGCGCGGCCTCGGCGAGATGCAGCAGCTGGCCACCGGCGTCGGCGACCTCAAGCGCGTGCTGACCAACGTCAAGAACCGCGGCAGCTGGGGTGAAGTGCAACTGGAGAACATCCTCGAGCAGACGCTCACCCAGGAGCAGTATGCGCGTGCGGTGAAGGTGCGCCCGGATAGTGGCGAGATGGTCGATATCGCGGTGCGCCTGCCGGGCCGCAGCAGCGACGATACGCCGGTATGGCTGCCGATCGACTCCAAGTTCCCGCGTGAAGACTACGAGCGCCTGCTGGACGCGCAGGAACAGGGCGACGCCGAGGGCGTACGCCTGCAGGGCATCCAGCTTGAACGCGCGGTGCGCGTGCAGGCCAAATCAATCTGCGACAAGTACATTGCGCCGCCGCACACCACCGACTTCGCGGTGATGTTCCTGCCCACCGAAGGCCTGTATGCCGAAGTGATCCGGCGCCCGGGCCTGGTCGATCTGCTGCAGCGGGAGCACCGCGTGGTGGTGGCCGGGCCGACTACGGTCACCGCGCTGCTCAACAGCCTGCAGATGGGCTTCCGCACGCTGGCCATCGAGCAGCGTTCCAGCGAGGTTTGGAGCCTGCTGGGCGCGGTGAAGAGTGAGTTCGGCAAGTTTGCCGGCATTCTCGAGAAGGCCGAGAAGCAGATCACCACGGTTGGCCGCAGCATCGGCGAGGCCAGCCGCAAGACGCGCACCATCGAACGCCGCCTGCGCGGCGTGGAGTCGCTGGCGTCGGAACAGGCGCAGTCGCTGCTCGGCGATCTTGCCGAGGGGGATGCGGCGGGCGAGGACGAAGGCAGTGACGGCGACGAGGCCTGAGCCACGCTGACACGCCGCCTGCATCGCCGATGCGTATGCTGGCGGCCTGTCCGCCTCGATCAGGTATCGTCATGCACCTGCGCCGCTTCACCAGCCTTGTCCTGACCGCGCTGCTTGCCGCCTGCAGCAGCGCACCACCGGCTGCCGATACGACCGCGGCACCTGCCGCAGGCACCAGCCCCGAAGCCACCGAGGCCTACCGCGAAGCACGTGACGTCGACTGCCAGGCCGCCGGCGGCACCCTGCAGCGGCTCGGCCGCCTGCAGCGCGAGCAGTGCGTGATTCCCTATGCCGACGCCGGCAAGGCCTGCAGCCGCAAAAGCGACTGCACCGGCCAGTGCCTGGCCACGGGCGAAGTGGCCGCCGGCAGTCCGGCCACCGGTACCTGCCAGCGCGACGCCAGCCAGAACTTCGGTTGCCGCCAGCGCATCGAGGATGGAAAGGCGCTGGGCACGATCTGCGTGGATTGATCGTAGTGCCGGCCGCTGGCCGGCAACCTCATGAACCCTTGCGAACGGTCGCATGATTGCCGGCCAGCGGCCGGCACTACCGGCATCGCGCGGCGCTATGCTGGTGGGCCATTCCCCGCTGTTGCCGGAGCCCCCGCGTGAGCACTTCGATCCAGGACATTTCCCTCACCACCATCGACGGCCAGCCGTCCTCGCTTGCCGACTACCAGGGCAAGGTGCTGCTGCTGGTCAACGTCGCCTCCAAGTGTGGCCTGACCCCGCAGTACGAAGGCCTGCAGGCGCTGTATGCGGAAAAGCACGCACAGGGCCTGGAAGTGCTGGGCTTCCCCGCCAACAACTTCCTCGGCCAGGAACCGGGCAGCGAGGCGGAGATCCAGCAGTTCTGCCAGCTCACCTACGACGTCAGCTTCCCGCTGTTCTCCAAGATCAGCGTGGCCGGTGACGACACCCACCCGCTGTACCAGCAGCTGACCGCCGCGCAGCCGCAGTCGATCGGCGAAGGCCCGCTGCGCGAGCGCCTGGCCAGCAAGGAGATCCCGATCCACGCAGCACCGGCGGTGCTGTGGAACTTCGAGAAGTTCCTGGTTGGCCGCGACGGCAAGGTCATCGCGCGTTTCGCCCCGGACGTGGCTGCCGATGACGCGCGCCTGCGCGAGGCCATCGAGGCAGCGCTGGCCGCCTGATCGGTCGGGGTCGGATCCCTTTCCTAGGGAAAGGGCTCCGACCCCATTCAGGGCCACAAAAGAAAAACCCCGCCGAGGCGGGGTTTTTCATGCGCTGCAGGCCGGACTCAGTGCGTCCACTGCGGCATCGGCATCGCATCGACCGGGATCGGCGAATTGGCATCGTCGTGGCCACGGTCGCGCTTGCTGCGCAGATCGTTCTCGATCTGGTAGTTGCGGCGCTGCATCCACGCATCGCGTACCAGCGAGTATTCGTCCACGGCGGTGTCACGCAGGTCGTCGATCGCCAGCAGCTGTGCGCGGGTGTCGACCAGCTGCAGGCCCTGCAGGCCGATGCGGATCTTGTCCTCTTCGATGCGGCGGATCGGCGACAGCGGAATGTCACCGGCCAGGCCGAACACATCGCGCACGGTGCGAGGGCCGAAGAACGGCAGTTCCACGTAACGCGAACGACGCCAGCCCCAGGCACCCAGGGTCTGGCCGAAGTCCTCATTGCGACGCGGCACCATCGCCTTGCTGGCCGGATCGAACAGGCCGCCGATACCCAGCGTGCTGTTCATCAGGAAGCGGCCAAGGCTGTCCCAGGCATCGGCACCGCGGCCCTGCAGCAGCTGGTTGGTGATCGTCACCGGTGCGCGCAGGTTGCTGAAGAAGTTGCTGACGCCGGTGCGCGCGAAGCGTGGCACCACGTGGGTATAGGCGGTGGCCAGCGGACGGGCGATACCACGGTCGACCGCGTTGTTGAAGGTGTGCACCTTGCGGTTGAACGGTTCCCACGGGTCGTAGGCCGCTGCACTGCCGGTGTTGCCGGGACCACCGTAGAGGGCATCGAAGTCGTCGTCACCGCCGGGTGCGGTGGCGGCTGCGGTCTTCGCCGCGTCAGCCTCGGCACTGACCGCCGCAGGGGCGGGTGCAGATGCAGTGGCGGCCGGCGGATTGGCCACCGGGGCGACCGGTGCAGCGTCAACCGTGCCGGTGTCGGCGACCACGGCCGGGGCCTCGGTTGCGGCACTGGCCGGGACCACGGTGCTGGCCGCCGGCGCATCGCTGCGCGCGGGCTTGCCGGCACAGGCGGTCAGGGCGGTGGCCAGGACGATCAGGGGGAGAGTGCGTACGACGTTCATGTCAGCTCGCAGCAGAAGTAGCGTTGAAATCCAGGTCGGGCGACAGCCGGTAGGCCGCGCTCAGCTCGTTGTAACCGGCCGGTGCGCCGGAGATCGCCAGCGGATGGCCGGCCTTGCGTGCACGTGCCGCCAGTTCGGCCAGCAGGGCCAGGCCGGCGCTGTCCACGCGCTCGACCTCGCCCAGTTCCAGTCGTGCCAGCTGTGCCGGCAGCGCCTGCAGCTGTGGCCACAGCGCGATCACCGCGGCACGGTCGAGCACCCCGCGCAGGCGCAGGGTGTCGCCTTCTAGCAATGCCAGTGCGTTACTTGCCATTGCCCGCGGGCCCGGCCTGCATGCTGCCGCTGTGCAGCTCGGTGGCCACCTGCTTGATGCCCTTCTGGCGCAGCGGAGTGTCGAACTGGTTGCGGAAGGTCTGCACGTAGGAGATGCCTTCGATGTTGACGTCGAAGATCTTCCACTGGCCGTTCACGTTGCGCATCCAGTACTCGACCGGGGTCGGCTCGTTGCCGGCGCGGACCAGCTCGGTGCTTACGCGCACGCCGCGGTTGCCCGGCAGCGGGCTTTCACCCTTCAGGCGGAAGCTCGGCTTGCCCTGGATGTTGAGCAGGGTCGAGCCGTAGCGCTGCATCAGGCTGTCGGCCATGGCATCGGCGAACAGCTTGATGTCGGCGTCGGAGGCGCCACGGGCGTGCGGGCCCAGCACCAGGCGCGCGGCGTAGTCGCGATCGAAGGTGCGGGTCAGCTCGCTGTCGATGTAGCTGCGCAGGCTGGCCGGGTTGCTGGTGAACTCGCTCTTGCGCTGCTGCAGCGTGGACAGGATGCGGCTGCTGGCATCGATCACCACCTTGCCGGCCTGGCCCTGCGTCGCGGCAGCGGCGGGAGCGGCGGCCTGTGCCTGGGCCAGGAACGGAGTGGCTGCCAGCAGCGCCGAGGCGAGCAGGGCCGGGATCAGTTTCATCTTCATGGTTGCGGTTCCGTTGCAGGCGCCTGCGCGCCATCGTTGGGCTTCTGAGCAGCGCCGCCACCGGCGCCGCCACTGAACATGTACTTGCCGACCAGCTGGATCAGGTCCACCGCCGGCTGGGTGAAGACGATCTCGTCGCCGGCCTTCAGCACCTCCGGATCACCGCCCGGCTGCAGACCGATATAGCTCTCGCCGAGCAAACCACTGGTGAAGATGCCGGCCGAGGTATCCGCCGGCAGGTCCTTGACCTTGCTGTCCATGCGCAGGGTGACGATGGACTCGAACTTCACCGGGTCCAGGTCGATCGCGGCGACCTGGCCGACAGTGACGCCGCCGATCTTCACCGGCGCCTGCTTGCGCAGCTGGCCGACCTGGGAGAAGCGTGCCTTCAGCTCGTAGCCTTCGCTGCCCCAGCTCCAGCGCTGGTTGGTCGAGGCCACGGCCAGCACCATCAGCGAGGCCAGGGCCAGCAACAGGAACGCGCCGACGGAAAATTCGAGTCTGGGACCGCGGATGGCCATGTGGATTACCTGATCGAGTCGTTGTGGCCGCGCGCGCCTGCGCACCGCCGGTGGAGGGGTTAGGTGAACAACATTGCCGACAGCACGAAGTTGAACATCAGCACCAGCAGCGAAGCATTGACCACCGCACGGGTGGTCGCCACCGAAGTGCCTTCAATGGTGGGCTCGGCGTGGAAACCCACATAGGCGGCAACCAGCGCGGCAGTGCCGCCGAAGATCGCCGACTTCAGCATTGCCACGCCGAAGTCGTCCCAGAAGTCCACGCTGTTGCGCAGCGCCGACCAGAACACGCCGTTGTCCAGGCCCAGCACGTGCACCGCTTCGAAGTAGCTGGCACTGATCGCCAGCGAACAGAAGATGCCGGTCAGCAGCGGCACGGTCAGCACCGCCGCCCAGAAGCGCGGCGCCACCGCCTTGGCCACCGGGTCGATCGCCATCAGCTCAAGCGCCTTGATCTGGTCGGTGGCACGCATCAGGCCGAGTTCGGCGGCGATCGAACTGCCGGCGCGGCCGATGAACAGCAGCGCGGTCAGCACCGGCGCCAGCTCGCGGTACAGCGACAGCCCGAGCAGGGTCGACAGCGCGTCGGCCGCACCGAAGGTGGTCAGCGTGCGGTAGCCCTGCAGGGTCAGCACCAGGCCGACGAAGGCACCGCCGACGGCGATGATCGGCAACGAGCGCGCACCGATCTTGTAGATCTCGCGGGTCAGCTCGGCCAGGAAATCACGGGTTGGCAGCGAACCGCGCAGCACGGTCAGCGAGAACAGGCCGGCGCGACCCAGCGAGCGGGTGGCTTGGACGAACGGCATCAGGCGACCCTCGCGCGCGGCGCGGCATCGAACGGGATGGGGCCATCGGGCTGGCCGTGCAGGAACTGCCGCAGCAGCGGGTCCTGGCTGGACTGCAGCGCCTCGGGCGTGCCCTGGAACACGATGCCGCCATTGGCGATCGCGATCACCTGGTCGCAGATCGGCAGGGTCTCGTGCACGTGGTGGCTGACGATGATGCTGGTCAGGCCCAGGCTGTGGTTGAGGCGCTGGATCAGGCTCATGATCACGCCGGAGGCGATCGGGTCCAGCCCGGTCAGCGGCTCGTCGTAGATCATCAGCGGCGGGTCCAGTGCCAGTGCGCGGGCCAGCGCCACGCGGCGTGCCATGCCACCGGACAACTCGCGCGGCCAGGCGTCGGCGGCGGCCAGCAGGCCCACCGAATGCAGCTTCATCTGCACCAGCCGGCGCAGCACGGCGGCCGGCAGGCGGGTGTGCGTGCGCAGCGGCAGCGCGACGTTCTCCGCCACGGTCAGGTCGGTCAGCAGCCCATTGCCCTGCAGCAGCACGCCCACGCTCTTGCGCATTTCAAGCAGCGCGGCGCTGTCATGCGGGATCGGTTTGCCGAACAGGGTGACCTCGCCAGCGACCGGGCGCAGTTCGCCGGTCAGCGCCGCCAGCAGGGTCGACTTGCCGCTGCCGGATGGACCGAGCACGGCGGTGATGCTGCCCTTGGGCACCTGCAGCGACACGTCGCGCAGGATCGTGCGCCCGCTCCGGTCGATGCGGACGTTGGATAACTGCACCAGACTGGAGGTGGAAGCCGACATGGGCACCATTAACGTTTTTTAGACATCGAAGGATCGGGCCAGCCGGCTGAACATAAGCAGACTGGACGGTGCAGTATTGTTGCACGACACGTCCTGGCGCAGGCCGGGACAATCGGCCGGCATCCCGGAACAATCCGTACCGCTGGCGGGCCAACCATTGAATACTGCCTGCCGTCCTGCACACTGTGCATGATGAGTGACCCAGGCAGCGATTTCCGCCTCTACCATTCCAATTCCCTGGACGTGCTGGCCGCGCTGCTGGCACGCAACGTGCGCGCGCCCGTACCTGGGCAGCCACTGCTGGCGCCGGAAGTGGTGCTGATCCCGCAGGTGGCGATGCGCCGCTGGCTGCAAGCGACACTGGCCGCGGAATTCGGCGTCGCCGCCAACCTCGAATTCCTGACCCCGGGCGAGTTCGTGGCCCGCGCACTGAAGGCCAACGTCAGCGGCGAGCAGGACGACCTGGACGCGGCCGGCCTGCACTGGAAGCTGTACCAGGCCCTGTGCGACCCGGCGTTGCTGGCGCAGCCACCGATGCGCGCGCTGCAGTCCTATCTTGCCGGCGATGACGCATTGAAGCCGTGGGCGCTGGCCGGCGAGCTGGCCTCGGTGTTCGAGAAGTACCAGGCATGGCGCCGCGATTGGCTGCTGCGCTGGGCGGCCGGTGCCGATCCGGCCGATCCGCAGGCGATCCTGTGGCGCACCATCACCCACGGCCACGACTATCGCGCGCGCCGCATCCAGGAATACCTGGAGCGTTTCGAAGGGGCCGGCCAGCCGTTGCCACAGGGCTTGCCGCCGCGCATGTCTGCGTTCGCGACGCTCAACATCTCGCCCGACGTGCTGCGGGTGATGGCCACCCAGGCGCGGGTGGGCGAGCTGCACTTCTATATGCCCACCCCGGTGCAGTCGTACTGGGGTGACCTGCAGACACTGGCCGAGCGCCTGCGCAGCGGCGCGCCCGATCCCTTCGGCGAAGCAGCCGGCGAAAACCGCCTGCTGGAAGCCTGGGGCGCAGCCGGCCGCGACTTCATGGCGGTGCTGGGCAGCTACGAGGTGGTGCACCCTGCTGGCGAGATCGCCGCCTATTCCGATCCGGAGGAGGACACCCGCCCGACCCTGGATGAAGGCGGCCTGTCCGACAGCCTGCTGCATCGCCTGCAGCGTGACCTGTTCCACCGCCGCGCACTGCCCTCCGGCGAGCTGCGTGACGGGCTGCGCAGCGACGATCCCAGCCTGCAGGTACACGCCTGCCATACCCGCCTGCGCGAACTGCAGGTGCTGCACGACCAGCTGCGCAGCCTGCTGCAGGACCCGCGCTTCGACCCGCCGCTGCAGGCGCGCGAGATCGCGGTGCTGGCGCCGGACATCGATCCCTACGTGCCATACCTGGAGGCGGTGTTCGGCGGACGTGGGGGTGAGGAGGAGCACATCCCCTATGCGCTGGCCGACAGCAGCCCGCTGGCCGGTGAACCGCTGGCCGATGTGTTCGTGCACCTGCTGGGCCTGCCGGTCTCGCGCTTTGGCTTGAACGAAGTGCTGGACCTGCTGGCCAGTGCACCGCTGGCCGAAGCGGCCGGTCTGGAAGCGGTGGACTTCGACCGCTTGCATGGCTGGTTGCAGCAGGCGGGCGCACGCTGGGGCCTGGATGCGAAGCACCGCAACCAGCACCAGGCACCGGCCGACGACGCCTACACCTGGCAGTTCGCGCTGGACCGCCTGGTGCTCGGTCACGCGACCGGCAGCGAGGCCGATCTGGCCGGTGTCGCACCGTGGATCGAGCTGGAGGGCGGCGCATTGGAAGCGCTGGACCGGCTGCTGCGCCTGTTGCGCGTATTGGCGGTCTACCAGCGCCGCCTCGGTGAGCTGCTGACCCCGGCGCAGTGGCGGCAACGCCTGCTGTCGCTGCTGGACGCGCTGCTGCCGACTGCGCCCAGCTCGCCCAACAGCCAGCGCGCCCTGGAGCGCCTGCGCAAGCTACTCAACCAGTTCGCCGATGATGCCGCCAAGGCCGGTTTCGCGGACGGGGTGCCGCCGGAGGTGGTGCGCGCGCACTTCGCCGGCGCGCTGGGCGAGGCGGATACGCGCGCACCGCTGCTGACGGGTGGCATCAGCTTCGGCCGCATGGTGCCGATGCGCCTGCTGCCGTTCCGGGTGATCTGCGTGCTCGGTCTCAATGATGGCGATTTCCCGCGCCGTGACCCGGCGGCCGGTCTCAACCAGCTCACCGCCGAGCTGGACACGCCGCGCCGCCGTCCGGGCGACCGCTCCACCCGCGAAGACGATCGTTTCCTGTTCCTGCAGCTGTTCGCCGCCGCGCAGGAGGTGTTCTACCTCAGCTACCTCGGTGCCGATCCGCGCGATGGCAGCGTGCGCGAGCCGTCGGTGCTGGTCAGTGAACTGATCGATGCCGCCGCCACGTATCACCTCGATCCGCCTGCGGTGGTCCGCGACTTCACCGTGCGCCACGCACTGCAGCCGTTCTCGCCAGCCGCGTTCGGTGACGGCGATCCACGCCGCTTCAGCTATCGCCGCCAATGGCATCCGGCCGCCGGTCGCCTCACCGGCCAGCGTGGGGGCCTGCAGCCGTGGTTCGATGCCCCCTTGCCGCCGCCGCTCGACGATGCGGTGGAAGACGACGTCGCACTCGATACCCTGCGCCGCTTCCTGTGCGACCCGGCCGGGCAGTTCCTCGCACAGTCGCTGGGCCTGCGCCTGGCCGACGATGTCGAGGACGTCGATGACCTGGAACCGCTGGTGCTGTCCTCGCGCGGGCCGGAGAAGCGCAGCGTACAGGCGGCGGTGGTGCGCGCCACGCTCAGCGGCGATACCGAGCCGTTGTACCCGCGGCTGCGCGCGCGTGGCCTGCTGCCGTCGGGCCCATTGGGCGAGCGCCAGTTCGAGGTGGAGCAGTTGAAGACCCGTCCGTATGCCAGTGCGTTGCTGGGCTGGATGCAGGGCGAACCGCTGGAAAGCCGTCGCTACGAAGTGGACATCGACGGCGTGCGCCTGCATGGCCGCGTGGCCGATCGGCATCCCGAGGGCCTGGTGCGCCTGCGCGCCGGTACCCTCAATGGCAATGCGGTGATCCGCCAGGGCCTGGACTGGCTGCTGGCCAACGCCGCCGGCGATGCGCTGCCGCTGGTGCAGTTCCACGATGGCGGTGACGCCGGTCCCGGCCCGCATGTGCTGCCGGCACTGAGCGCTCCCGCTGCACGCGCCGCACTGCGTGCACTGCTGCAGCTGCGCCAGCGTGGCCTGCGCGAGCCGCTGCGCTTTGCCCCGTACACCGGCTGGGTGCTGTACAACGCGCCGGCAGAAAAACAACGCAGCGAAGGCTGGAAGCAGTGGCATGGCAGCGACCGCAGCTGGGGCGAATCCAGCAGCGACGCCTGGCAGCTGCTGTTGCGCGGTGCCGACCCGTTTGCCACCGACGCCAGCTATGCCGACCTGCTGCGCAACAGCCAGCTGGTCTTCAGTGCGGTGCGTGAAGGCCGCGCCCTTGGCGCCGACACCAGCCAGGAGGGCAGCGCATGACCCCCGCCATCGCAGATGAGGAAACCCAGCGCATGGCGGGCGATCCCTACCTGGCCCTGCCGCTGGATGGCATCCGCCTGATCGAGGCCAGCGCCGGTACCGGCAAGACCTTCACCCTGGCGACGCTGTTCACCCGCCTGGTGGTGGAGCAGGGCCTGCGCATCGGCCAGATCCTGGCGGTGACCTTCACCGACGCTGCCACCCAGGAACTGCGCAAGCGCATCCGTGAGCGCCTGGCGTTGGCCGCGCGCCTGGTCGATCTGGAACCGGCCGAGGGTGAAGCACCCGACGCGAGACTGACCCGCGACGTGCTGCAGCGTCATCTGCAGGGCGGCTCCGAGAGCGCCGCTGCATTGAAGCGCCGCCTGCAGGTGGCTGCCGACGAAATCGACCTGGCGTCCATCTTCACCATCCACGGCTTCTGCACCCGCGTGCTGCGCGAGCATGCGCTGGAAAGCGGCCACACCTTTGATCCGCCGGAACTGCTGGCCAGCGATCGTGAACTGCTGGAGGAGCTGGCCGCTGATCTGTGGCGGGTGCATGCCAATGACCCGGCCACATTGGAGCCGCTGACCTGGTTGTGGTCCAACCCGGACGCGCTGGCCGCCGATCTGCGCGCGCTGCTGGGCACGCCGCCACTGCACCCGTTGCCACAGCCGGTGACGTTGGCTGATCCACACGCGGCGCTGCAGAGCGCGGCCGAGGCACTGTCCGCAAGCGTGCGCGAACATGGCGAGCAGTTCTTCATCGACCTCTGCGATGCCGTCGACAACAAGTGGATCAATGGCGTGTCCTACAAGCTGGGCTGGCTGCACCCTCTGGGCCGCCAGCTGCTGGCCTGGGCCGAGCACGCCGACCCGCGCGAGCTGCTGGCCGGCGAGCGCCTGCCGGCGCTGCTGCCGGAGGTGCTGGCCGACAAGACCAACAAGAAGTTCCCCGACCGCACGCCGTCGTCGCCATTGCAGGCGCCGTTGGCGCGCTATGTCGCGCTGCTGGCCGAACGCGATGCCTGGTTGCGTGGTACCGCGCTGAATTTCCTGCACACGCTTCGCGCCGAAGCCACGCAGCGCCTGCAGGCGCTGAAGCGCGCGCGCCGGGTACAGACATACGACGATCTGATCGATGGCGTAGCGCTCGCCCTGGAAGGCCCGCAGCGGCTGATGCTGGTCAAGCAACTGCGTGCGCAGTACCGCATCGCGCTGGTCGATGAGTTCCAGGACACCGACGATCGCCAGTGGGGCATCTTCCACACCGTGTTCGGCGATTCGCCGGAGGTGCGCGAACTCGGCCTGGCGCCGGCGCTGTTCCTGATCGGCGACCCCAAGCAGGCGATCTACGGTTTCCGCGGCGGTGATATCCACACCTACCTGAAGGCCAAGCAGGTGGCGCAGCAGGCGCCGGTGCTGGACCAGAACTTCCGCTCGCGACCGGCTGTATTGCGCGCGTTGCAGGCGCTGTACGACAACGGTGGCGAAGACGCCTTCCTCGAGCGCGACATCCAGTTCGAGCCGGTGCGGCCCGGTGGCGTGCGCATCGACGAGGACTACCAGCGCGACGGCCATGCCGCCACGGCACTTACCCTGCGCGTGCTGCGCAGTGGCGGTGACAAGGCGATGAGCGCCGACGCCTCGCGTGAGGCCGCGACCCAGGCCTGCGTGGCTGCGATTCACCAGATCCTGGTCGAGGCGCGTGCGGGCAATGCCGTGTTGCGTGGGCGCCCGGTGCAGCCCGGTGACATCGCGGTGCTGGTGCGCTCGCATCGCGAGGCGACGCTGGTGCAGCGCGCGCTGGCCGCGGTCGGCATTCCCGCCGTGGCGGCCGGCAAGCAGAGCCTGTTCGCCACCAGCGAAGCGCGTGATCTGCGCGCGCTGCTGCTGGCGCTGCTGCAACCGGCCGACGAAGGCCGCTTGCGTGCGGTGCTGGCCACCGTGCTGCTTGGCAAGCGGGCAAGTGCGATCGCCGCGATGGAGCGCGAGGGCGACCTGCAACGCGAGTTCCAGGCGCAGCTGCTGCACTGGCGCGAGCGTTGGCAGCGCGGTGGACCGTTCGCGGTGATCGCCGATGTCTGTGCTGCGCAGGGCGAACGTCTGCTGGCGCTGATCGATGGCGAGCGCCGCCTGACCAATTACCTGCAGCTGGGTGAACTCCTGCAGGAAGCCTCGGCGCAGGCGCTGGGCATGCATGGCCTGCTGGACTGGCTGCAGGGGCAGATGGCCAGCGCCGACCAGGATGACGAGCAGCAGCTGCTGCGCCTGGAATCGGATGCGCGCCGCGTGCAGATCATCACCCTGCACAAGAGCAAGGGCCTGGAGTACCCGCTGGTGTTCCTGCCCTTCGTCGGCATCGACGGCGGCGCACCGAACACCGCCTCGCACTGCACCGTGCACGTCGGCGGCCAGCGCCAGCTGCACTGGAAGCTGGACAAGGATGAGGCCTGGGAAGCGGCCAGCAGCCAACGTGAGCGCGAGCAGCGCGCCGAGGATGCGCGCCTGCTGTATGTCGGCCTGACCCGTGCCGAACACGCGTTGTGGATCGCCGTGGGTGATCTGGCCGGGCTCGGCAGGACACGGCTGGCGCCGTTGCTGGGCGACCTGCAGGCGCTGCGCGCGCATGCCGACGTGCACATCGATGACAGCGAGACAGCGGCCGCGCTGCCGCAGCTGGCGGCCGAAGTGGAAGGTGACCTTCCGGCGGTGCGTGCCCTGACCCGGCGCGTCCCGCACGACTGGTGGGTGTACAGCTTCACCCAGCTGGCGCATGCCGATGCGGGCGCTGACAGTGATATCGAAGCCGCCGCTACCGAGCTGCCGGCGCCCGCCGCCGATGAACCCGCGGGCCCGGAACTGCCGCTGGAACCGGCACTGCCGGAACCCGCTGCGGCGGCCGAAGACAGCACACCTGTCGACCCGCGCTTCATGGGCAGTCGCTTCGGCAACGTGCTGCACGAAGCGATGGAGAACGTCGACTTCGCCGCATGGGGTGACTGGCAGCCAGGCCTGCAAGCCCCTGAGGGCCAGGCCGAGGTGCTGCGCAAGGCACTGCACGACGAAGGCTATGCCGACGTCGATCTGGACGATGGCGTGGCCGTACTGGTGCCGCTGGTCGGCCACACGCTTACCGTGCCGCTACCCGAAGGCGGCGCGCTGCACAGCCTGGGTGAAGGCGAGCGTCGCGCGGAAATCGACTTCCATTTCGCCATCGAGCCGACCACGGTGCCGGCGCTGCTGCAGGTGCTGCATGCGCACGGTGTTTCCAGCACGCGACGCGGCTTCGGCCAGCGCCGCCGGTTGGAAGGGCTGATGACCGGCATGATCGACCTGACCTACGTGCGCGACGGGCGCTGGTACGTGCTCGACTACAAGTCCAACCGCCTGCCCGGTTACAGCCCGGACCTGCTGGCCATTGCCATGCGCCACAGCGAGTACGACCTGCAGGCACTGATCTACACCGTGGCCCTGCATCGCTGGCTGCGTTTCCGCCTGGGTGCGGCCTACGACTACGAGCGCGACATGGGCGGCATCCGCTACCTGTTCTGCCGCGGCCTGGATGCCGCCGGCAACGGTGTGCATGTGGACCGCTTTCCGTTGGCGCTGGTGGATGCCCTGGATGCGTTGTTCGCCGGTGGCGAACAGGCCCAGGCCGAACTGGCCGCGCGTGCCCGTGGAGCCAGTGCATGAGCCTGCTGAAGGAACTGCACCAGAAGGGCCTGCTGCGCACCCTCGACCATGCACTGGCGACCAGCCTGCAGCGGCTGCGCGACGACACGCCCGAGAGCGTGGCGTTGGCGGCCGCGCTTGCGTCGCTGGCGGTATCGCAAGGCCATGCTGCGTTCGATCCGGCGCAACCGCAGCGGTTGCTGGAAGGCGTATCCGAGTGGCCTGCCGCACAGGACTGGCTGGCACAGTTGCGCGCATCGCCGTGGGTCGCGACACCCGAGCAGGCCGATGCCATCGCCGAGGATGCGCCGCTGGTGCTGGAAAACGGCCTGCTCTACCTGCGCCGCTACCGCGAGTACGAGCGTCAGCTGGCGGCCGGCCTGCAGCGTATCGGCCGGCATCCGCTGCCGGCGCCGGATATGGCGGCGCTGGCACCGTTGTTCGCGCAGCTGTTCCCGCAGGCATCGGGCAGCGAGGATCACCAGGCACGCGCTGCCGGCGTGACCCTGCGCCATCCGCTGGCACTGGTCACCGGCGGCCCCGGCACCGGCAAGACCACCACCATCGCGCGCCTGTTGCTGCTGCTGGCCGCGCAGGCCGGGCACGCCGGCCAGCCGCTGCCTGAGGTGGCATTGGCCGCGCCCACCGGGCGCGCCGCCGAGCGCATGGCCGAGAGCCTGCGTGTGGCTGTGCAACGCCTGCAGGAACAAGGACTGGACCCGGCGCTGTGCGCGGCGCTGCCCAGTACCGGCACCACCCTGCATCGCCTGCTCGGGGTGATTCCTGATTCACCGCGCTTCCGTCACCACGCCGACAATCCGCTGCCGGTGGACGTGGTCGTAGTCGACGAAGCCTCGATGATCGATCTGCCGATGATGGCCAAGCTGGTCGATGCGATCGCCAGTGGCACCCGGCTGATCCTGCTCGGCGACCCCGATCAGCTGCCGTCGGTGGAGGCGGGCGACGTGCTCAGCGCGATCCTGCGTGCAAGCGGTGATGGCATCGGCACCCGCGCCGACGATGCGCAGGCGCTGTATGGCCTGCTGGCGCCGGCCACCTTGCAGCCACAGGCCGCACCACGCGCCTTCGCCGGCCGTCGCGTACAGCTGCAGCGCGGCTACCGGCAGAGCAATGCGCTGGACCTGGCACCGCTGGCCCATGCCGTGCGCGAGGGCGACAGCAGCACCGCGCTGCAGCTGCTGCGCAGTGGTGAACTGGCCGGCGTGCATTTCCACGAAGGCGAAGCCGATCCGCTGCGTGGCCAGCGCGAGCACCTGCTGGGCCATTGGCGTGCACTGGCCGACGCCGCCGATCCGGTACGGGCGCTGCAGCAGGCCGGGCGCCTGCGCGTGCTGACCGCACTGCGCGAAGGCCCGCAGGGCGCACGCGGGCTCAACAGCCGCATTGAACAGCTGCTGGCCGGCAATGCGCCGGGCTATTTCCAGGGCCGGCTGCTGCTGGTCACCGAGAACAGCTACCGTCATCGCCTGTTCAACGGCGATATCGGCATCTGCCTGCGCGATGGCAGCGGCGCGATGGTGGCCTGGTTCCCAGGAGATACCGTTGACCAGCCGCGCGCCTTCCACCCGGCGGCACTGCCCGCGCACGAAAGCGCCTTCGCGATGACCGTGCACAAGGCGCAGGGTTCGGAGTTCGACGAAGTGTGGCTGCAGCTGCCGCGCCAGGACAGCCGCGTGCTGTCACGCGAACTGGTCTACACCGGCCTGACCCGCGCCCGCCAGGTGCTGCATGTGGCCGGCAGCGCCGATGTGCTGCAGGCCGCATTGAAGCGCCACGCCAGCCGCTTGGGTGGTCTGGCCTGGCGGCTGGGTGCGGAAGCAGTGGCCGAAGCACCGGCGCGCATTGAACAGCCCACGGTGCAGGGCACGTTGTTCTGAAACGGGGTCGGATCCCGTTCCCAACGGGAGCGGGCTCTGACCCTCGTCGCCGAGGCACGCATGCTCCGGGTCAGAGCCCTCCCTCCGGGAGGGATACGACCCTACGTCATTCAGCGATCAGTACCAACCCATCCGGGAACACGATGGCCGCTTCATCAGCACTCACGTCGAAGAAGCCCACGCCGTGCTTCTCGGCCAGATCCTGCACGCGGCAATGCGCGCGCTCGGCCACCGAATAGGCGAATGCACCGTAGATCACCTGACTACCGATGCTGTACTCGGTCACCTCGGCACGATCATCGTCGTCATTGCTCAACGGCCCGTTCATCGGCGGGAACTCCTGCGCCATCTCCGCGAACCACGCCTGCAACGCGGGACTGCTGACGGCCGGGTCGTCGTACTCGTGGCGCTCGTTCCACTGCGTCTGCTTCTCAAACCAGGCGATGAAGGCCGCCGCCTCGCGCGGGGCCGCACTGGCCTCGAACACCATCATGTCGTAACTCATTGGAGCTTCCTGTGCTGAGCGGGGGTCAGAGCCTTCGCCGGGGGCGAAGGATCCGACCCCTGCGCGGAGTCTGTGGACGCACAGGGTAGCGCGCTACGGCTGCGTCGCCGCACTCATCGCCAGCCCCGGTGCCAATGCCTTGGCCTCCGGGAACAGCGCGAAGCGCAGGCCGATCAGGCCCATCAGCGCCTCGTCGCGCGCCTTGCAGGCGGCCACGCTGCCGACCCGGCCCAGCGAGGTATCCAGCCGCTCGCGCAGCGCTTCGGCGGCCACAATCGGTTTGCGCGCAGCGATCTGCCGGCGGTAGTGCACGGCGATCTCTTCCAGGATGTGCTCGACTGCTTCGCGGCTGCGTTCGGGCAGTTCCAGCCGTGCGCGACGCAACTGCAGGATGTTCAGGCCGATGCGCGCCTCGTTGAGCATATCCACCGAGGCGATGTCGCTGCCCTCGGGCGTCGCTGCCAGGCGCGGTGCGAGCAGGCCCAGCAGGTCGAGCATGCGTGCGGCGAAGCGCTGGCGGTCCTGCTGGCCACGGCCTTCGGCGGCCTCGGCCAGCGTGGTCCAGCCCTGCCGCACCAGGCGGCGTGCGGTCCACTCGGCACCCACCGAACGGAACAGGCGGGTCATCACCACCGCAAAGCCAATGCCGATGAACATCGCGATCGACGAGTTGAGGAAGGTCTGGATGTTGGCGCTGTAGGTGTTCTGCAAGCTCAGCAGCGCTGCCAGGTTCACCGTCAGCGGCAGCGCGAACAGCGCGCTCTTCGGATGGTGCAGCATCAAGCCCAGCGGCAGGAACACCACTGCCAGCACCAGCGCCAGCAGGCCGAAGTCGTGCACCGCCGGGAACACACCGAACAGATACACACCGGCCACCACCGAGGCGACCATCGCCCACACCAGGAACGACACCATGCTCGGTGCCGGGTCGTCCTGCGCGGCGAAGAATGCAGCGGTCACCGCGGCCATCATCGCGCCGTTGCCACCACCTTCCCAACCCAGCGCGATCCACAGCACGCAGTAGCTCATCAGCGCCACGCCGGCACTGAGCGCGGAGAACAGCGCCATGCCGTAGTCGACGTGCTTGTCGGCGGCCACGCGTTCGGTGCGGATGCGGTAGTGCGCGCGGTCCAGCGGCGCGGTGCCGTGGTCGATCGCGTGCTGCAGCGTGCGGCAGTCCTGCCACAGGTCCACCAGTTCCTCCAGGCGCAGCAGCAGGCTGGCCAGCTGCAGGTGCTGCAGGTCGCGGTCCACCTGCGGCTTCAGTGCGCTGATGCGCGCGCGCAGGCGGGCGTACTCGCTGGCGTTGGTCGGCCCGTCCAGCCAGTCGTGGATGTCATCGACCAGCGCCGGCAGCCCTTCCGGCAGGGCCTGGCCATCGCTGCGCAACGCGCTCAGGCGGTCGGCAATCGAGGACAGCACCGGCAACAGCAGCAGCATGCGCTCGCGCAGGCGCTCCATCGACACCGCCGAACCGGCATGGCGCGGATCATCGCGGCGCAGGAACTCGATCAGCGCCTCGAACTGCACCAGGTCGGCGGCCAGCCGGTTGCGCGGCGCATGCGCGCGGCCACGTTCAAGGATCTGCCGGCACCACTGCGCGGCGTCCTCCATCCAGTTGCCGATGCGCGCCCGCAGCATCGGGCGTACCGAGGCCGGGAACAGCAGCGACGCGAACAGCACCGCCACCACCGTGCCGAGGATGATCTCCTCGCTGCGTGCCACCACCGTGTCGAAGATGGTTTCCGGCGAGGTCACGGCCGGGAAGCCGATGAAGGCGGTGGTGTAGCCGGCCAGCAGGAAGGCGTAGCCGCGCGGCCCGCGGTTGAGCAGGGCCATGAACAGGCAGCCGGCCAGCCAGATCGACATCGCCGCGCTCAGCACCAGCGGCGTCTCCACCAGCGCCGGCAGCACCAGCAGGGTGGCCAGGCCGGCCACCAGGGTGCCGACGATGCGGTACACGCCCTTGGCCCGGGTCGGGCCCAGCAGCGGCTGGCTGACGATGTACACCGTGCCCATCGCCCAGTACGGGCGCGACAGGTTGCCGGCCATGGCGATGTACAGCGCGGCCACCGCGGCCAGGTAGGTCTTGATCGAGAACAGCCAGGCCTGGCGGTCGGTCAGCGCGTTCATGGCTTACTTCGCTGCGGTCGAGGCGTTGGGCGCGGCGGCGCTGGCCTGCCAGCCACCACCCAGCACCAGGAACAGGTGGATCTGGTCGCGCGAGACCTGCGCTTCGGCGGCCGCCAGGGTGGCGTCGCTGGTGGCCAGGCTGCGGTCGGCATCCAGGCTGGACAGGTACGGCGTGCGGCCGCCCTGGTACAGCCGGTGGTTCTGCTCGGCGGCCAGTGCGGCCTGCTCCTGCGCGATGCGCAGCGACTGTAGCCGGCGCAGGTCCTGCGCGTAGCGGTCCAGCGCGGTCTGGGTCTCGCGCAGCGCCTGCAGCACGGTGTGGTCGAACTCGGCCAGGGCTGCATCGGCACCGGCTTCGGCGGCGTGGATGCGCGCGTGGGTGCCGGACGACGGCAACGTCCACGAGATCAGCGGGCCGATCGACCACTGCTGGGTCATCGGCGTGCCGAAGTCCTCCAGCAGGCCGGCGGCACCGAGCGAGGCACCCAGGCGGATGTCGGGGTACAGCTCGGCGGTGGCGACACCAATCCGTGCCGTGGCCGAGGCCAGCTTGCGTTCGGCCTGGCGCACGTCCGGGCGACGCTGCAGCAGCGCACGGCCATCACCGACCGGCAGCGGCTGCGCCAGGGCGGGGGCGTGCGCGCAGTCGATCACACCGGCCGGCAGCTGGCCCGGGGTCTGCCCGAGCAGGGCGGCCAGCGAATAGGCGGCCGCCGAACGCTGCGCCTGCAGCGGCGGCAATGCAGCTTCCAGCAGCGCCACCTGGGCATTGGCGCGGGCCAGCTCCGGCGGCGTGCCGCGGCCGGCCGCGATCAGGCGCTCGGTGACCGTGCGGCTGCGCTGCTGCAGCTGCAGCGAATGCTCGGCCACGTGCAGTTCGTGGTTGGCATGGCAGATTTCCAGGTAGCTGTCGGCCACCTGGGCGACCACGCTGACCTGGGCCAGATCGCGCGCTGCGGCGACCGACTGTTCGTCGGCTCGCGCCGCTTCGGCGCCGCGCTTGAGCTTGCCGAACAGGTCGAACTGGTAGCTGACCGCGAACTTGCCATCGGCCAGGTTGATCACCGGCAGCTCGTGCTCCTGCAGGAACGATTCGGCCGACAGCTGTGCGCGGCTGACCCCGGCCTCGGCCTCATACTCGAAGCCGCCAGCGTCCAGTGCCTGCTCGTACACCGCTGCGGCGCGACGCAGGTGCGCATCGGCGGCCTTCAGTTCCACGTTGTCCCGCAGCGCCTGGGTGATCAGGCCATCCAGCACCGGGTCGTTGTACAGCGACCACCAGCGGTCGGGCAGCGCCTGGTTGGCGGCCACCTGCGGGTTCTGCGTATCGATGAAGGCCGCATTGGCCTGCGGGCGCTTGAACGCCGAGCCTTCCGGCAATGCATAGTCCGGGCCGACGGTCCTGCACGCGGCCAGGCTGGCCAGCGCGACGATCAGGCCGAGACGGGGAAGGGCGGCGTTCACAGGCCCGCCTGTGTCGGCGCGGCGCCGGCCTTGTCGTTGTGCGGGTGGCGGCCGGTGTCCACGGTCACCGTGGCGGTGCGGCCGGCGATCAGTTCGACGCCCTTGGGCACCTCGTCGATGGCGATGCGCACCGGAATGCGCTGGGCCAGCCGCACCCAGTCGAAGGCCGGGGTCACGTTCGGCAGCAGGGTGCTGCCATTGCTGCGGTAGCGGTCCTCGATGCCGGCGGCGATGCTCTCGACATGGCCGCGCAGCGGGGTCGATTCACCCATCAGGCGGATGTCCACGCGCTGCCCCGGCGCCACGCCGCGCAGTCGGGTTTCCTCGAAGTAGCCATCGATGCGGAACGAGCCGGTATCCAGCAGCGCCAGCACCGGCTTGCCGGCCACCACGTAGTCGCCCACGCGCATGGTGCGGTCGTTGACGCGGCCATCGGCCGGTGCGCGCACCTCGGTGCGGCCCAGGTTGAGCTCGGCCAGGTCGACCGCGGCCTGCGCGGTGGCCAGCGCGGCCTGTGCGGCCTGCAGCTTGGCGCGGCGCACTTCGGCGTCCTCGGCGGCGACCAGGTCCTGCAGGCTGCGGTCACGGCCGATCTCGCGGCGCAGCTGTGCCACCGAGGCCTGGCGCTCGCCCAGGCTGGCCTTGGCCTGCTCCAGCGCGATGCGGTAACGGGCACGGTCGACCACGAACAGCAGGTCACCCTTCTTCACCGCCTGGTTGTCGGCCACCTGCACCGTTTCCACCAGCCCGGATACGTCCGGCGCCACCTGCACCACGTCGGCGCCGACATGGGCATCGCGGGTCCACGGCTCATCCATGTAATAGACCCACAGCTGGCGCAGCACCAGCAGGGCGACGATCACGGCTGCGCTGGTGAGCAGCACCGGCAGGGTCTTCTTCACGATCTTGTTCACGATTGCATCCAACGCAGGAGGTGGAACAGCAGGCCAAGCACGATCCCGTACAGGGCCAGGTTGAACAGCGCCGGGTGCCATACATGGCGATAGGCGCCGGCACGCTGCAGCAGCGCGTGCAGGCCGCTGTTGACCAGATAGGCCAACAACATCAACCCGAGCAGGGTCGGGACGAACACTCCGTGGAGACTGAATTCACCGGGCATCGGTAGGGGCGGGGGCGAGGTGGGGGAGGGGAGGAACAACGAAACAACAGCAACGGGCAAAAGCCGCTGGCGTGTGCACGGCAGCGGCGGTATTCGGGGGCAGCGGTCTTACGTGATGCGGTCGGCGGCCTCGGCCAGCAGGCGCCATGCCTTCAGCACGGCGTGCAGTTCATCCATGGAAAGCTCGCCGAACACGTCTTGGCGCAGGCCGATCAACTGGTCTTCCAGCTCGCTGACCAGCGCGTGTCCCGCGTCGGTCAGCCACAGCAGGTTGGCGCGGCGGTCGCTGGCGTCGCTCTCGCGGCGGACCAGGTCGCTGGCACACAGCTTGTCCAGCAGGCGGACCAGGGAAGGCCCTTCCATGCCCAGCTGCTGGGCCAGCGCCACCTGGCGGATGCCACCGCCGGAGCGGCCGATCATCAGCAGGGGCATGGTGCAGGCGGTGGAGATGCCGTAGCTGCCGAGCCGGCTGTCGGCCAGGCGCTGCCACTGCCGCCCTGCGTACAGCAGGCCGGAGCTGAGCTGCATCTGCAGCACGGTGCGCTCGTCGAGGGGTCGGTCCATAAGAGATAGATAGGATACTACTAATTTCATTCCTATCAATGGGTTTTTATGAATGGGCGGGTGTAGTGAGGAAAGCGTTGCGCCTGCCTGGTGTCGGGTGGGGCAGCGGGGGCCGGACGGTGCAGGACACGCCGTGAACCCATCCTTGGGGGCTCGGCCGCGGCATCCATGCCGCGGACGGTCCTGCCCCGCCCGACCCCCGCTGCCTGCCCATCACCCCGCGGGCGCGGTGGGTTGGCTCTTTAAAGGCAGAAGCAGAAGCAGTGCGGACCAACGGTCCGCACCCACCAATGCCGCAGCGCGCGGTGCTTCCGGAGCCATGAACCCCAGCTTTTGCCCCCGCTTTCGGGCGGTCCGGCCGCGCCCGCAGGAAACCGTCAAGGAGGGGGAGAGGGGGCTGCGCAGGACCGTTGGCGCCATGGATGGCGCCATCGAGCCCCCAGGGATGGGTTCACGGCGTGTCCTGCGCAGTCCCCTCTCCCCCTCCAAAGCGATAGCAACGACGCGCCAACAACGACCCCCGATGAACCGTCCCAACAGGACGACCCACCCCCCGGTCGGGTACGATGCTCGCCCCCCGTTCGGGACGCTGTACGCAATGAGCAAGAACAACGAAAAGGCCGCCCCGCAGGGCGACGTGACCCAGGACCAGGCCGAGGATGCCGTGCGCACCCTGCTGCGCTGGGCCGGTGAGGACCCGTCCCGTGAAGGCCTGCTGGATACCCCCCGCCGTGTCGCCGAAGCCTATGGCGACTGGTTCAGCGGTTACCGCGACGACCCCCGCGCCTACATGGAGCGGACCTTCGAGGAAGTGGCCGGCTACGACGAACTGATCGTCCTGCGCGACATCGAGTACGAAAGCCACTGCGAGCACCACATGGCGCCGATCATCGGCCGCGTGCACGTCGGCTACCTGCCGGCCGGCAAGGTGGTGGGCATCAGCAAGCTGGCCCGCGTCGTCGAAGCCTATGCCCGCCGTTTCCAGGTGCAGGAGAAGATGACCGCGCAGATCGCCCAGTGCATCCAGGATGTGCTGCAGCCGATCGGTGTCGGCGTGGTCGTCGAAGGCGCCCACGAGTGCATGACCACCCGCGGCATCCACAAGCGCGGCGTCAGCATGGTCACCTCGAAGATGCTGGGCAGCTTCCGCGACGACGCGCGGACCCGCGCCGAGTTCCTGCGCTTCATCGAAGTGGGCGGCAAGCGCTGAGCCGCTTGCCCGCACCCCGCCGGCCGCTGCGGGCCGGCATGCCCACGGCTGCCCGCGCGGCCGCCGTGCGTGGCGGCTCGTCCCTGTCAGCCCAACAGACCTCTTTCGCTGCATGAAGCATCGCGAACGCATCTCCCGTTACCGCCATCTGCGCGAACAGCCCCAGTGGAAGCTGCTCGCCGCCGACCACGCTCCGGAAATCATCGGCCTGCTGCAGGGGCTGCTGATGGACGGCGAGCGTACGCTGTCGTCGTCGGTGCTCAACGAGCGCCTGCAACGTGCGCTGGACCAGCTCAACGGCGACGAACTGTCGCGCGACCTGCCGCGTACCGCGCAGGCCTACATCGCGCACTGGCTGGCCCAGGGCTGGCTCGAACGCCGCCTGCCCGAAGGTGCCGACCAGGAGCAGTACGAGCTGTCGACCGCAGCGCTGCAGGCGATCCGCTTCGCCGATGGCCTGGAGCAGGCCCGCGTGGCTGCCACCGAAAGCCGCCTGGCGCTGGTCATCGAACAGCTCTCGCAGCTGGCCGCGCAGACCGAATCCGATCCGGACGCGCGCCTGTCGGCGTTGCGCGACGAGCGCGACCGCATCGACGCCGAGATCGCCCGCGTCGGCGCTGGCCGCGTGATCGCGCTGGATGGCAAGCGCGCGCTGGAACGTGCGCGCCAGATCATCGGCCTGGCCGACGAGCTGACCGAGGACTTCCGCCGCGTGCGCGACGACTTCGAGCAGCTCAACCGCGATTTCCGCGAGCGCATCATCGACGACGAGGGCGAGCGTGGCGACGTGCTGTCGCAGTTGTTCGAAGGCGTGGATGTGATCGGCGAGAGCGATGCCGGCCGCAGCTTCCAGGCGTTCTGGCGACTGCTCAACGACGCCGAACAGAGCGCACAGCTTGATGCTGCGCTGGAAGCGGTGCTGGCGCGTGGCTTTGCGCGCCGCCTGGACCGCAACGAGCGCAACTTCCTGCGCGGCTTCACCAGCACCATGCTCGAGCGCGGTGGCCAGGTGCACGATGTGCTGCAGAACTTCGCGCGCAGCCTGCGCGGCTTCGTGCAGAGCCGTGGCTACCTGGAACAGCGCCGCCTCAACCAGCTGCTGAAGCAGGCGCAGTCCGAAGCACTGGCCCTGCGCGACGAGTTCCCCGCACAGCGCGGCATCGGCCGTGACCTGCAGCTGACCACCAGCCGCCTGCGCTCGTGGTCGCAGTGGAGGCTGCACGATCCACGCAGCGCCCAGGTCGATGGCAACGTCGAGTACAACGACGCGGCCGCGATCAGCCTGGAGAGTGTCGGCGACCTGGTCGCTTCGTCCGAAATCGACTTCCGCACCCTGCGCCGCGACCTGCACGACCTGCTCGATGCACAGCCGCGGCTCAGCATCGCCCAGGCGCTGTCGCAGCGTGAAGCGCCGCAGGGCCTGGGCAGCGTCATCGGCTACCTGTCGCTGGGCACGCGCTTCGGCAACGTGATCGCCGGCGAGCAGGAGCTTGCCGAATGGCGTGGTGGCGACGGCCAGGTCCGTCGCGCCCGCATCCCGCTGGTTTGGTTCACCCAGGAGAGACGCCATGAGCTGGCATGAAGATCCCATCGACGCACCGCAGGCCGACGTGGCGGACGACGCCTACGAAGCCGAACCGGTGGCGGCCGTGGCACAGCCCCGCCGTGGCAACGACGTGTACTACCTCGGTGATACCGGGCGCCTGCCGCTGGATGCGCGCCGCGCGCTGTGCCAGCTGCTGATCGGCCCCAGCATCGACCAGCTGCGCCACGCCAAGCTGTGGCCGGCGCTGATCCGCAGCGAGGCGGCCATCCGCTCGTCGCTGGCCGACCTGTTCCTGGAACTGGTGCTCGACCGCGACAGCGGCGTGGCGTTCACCCGCCAGGCCGATACCGAAGACGTTGATGCGCCGGTACTGTTGCGCACCTCGCCGCTGACCTTCATCGATTCGGTGCTGCTGCTGTACCTGCGCCAGCAGCTGGCCGAGGCCGATGCGCGCGGCAACCGCGCGGTGGTCGCAGACGCCGAGATGGCCGAAGCGCTGGCCATCTACGAAAAGAACCTGTCCACCGACCGCGCCGGCTTCAACCGCCGCGTCGCCTCGGCGGTGCAGAAGATGAAGGACAACCACATCCTGACCCGCCTCAGCGGCCAGGAAGACCGCCACGAAGTCTCGCCGGCGCTGAAGCTGCTGTTCTCCGCCGAAGACGTGTCCCAGCTTTCGGCGGTCTACCGCCAGCTGCGCGAAACCCCGGCCGCCGAGGCCTGAGAGACCCGACCATCGCATGGCTATCTCCAAGCACACTCCCGCCCTGTTCAACGAAGGCCTGCCGGACCCGCGCCTGCAGCAGTTCCGCATGCGCCGCCTGCAGGTGCACAACTGGGGCACCTTCAACGGCCTGACCGAAGTACCCATCGCCGAGCGCGGCTTCCTGTTCGTCGGCCGTTCCGGCTCGGGCAAGTCGACCCTGCTCGATGCCATGTCCGCGCTGCTGACGCCGCCGGCCATCGTCGACTTCAATGCGGCTGCGCGTGAAGCCGAGCGCAGTGGCCGCGACCGCAACCTGGTGTCCTATGTGCGTGGCGCCTGGGCCGACCAGCAGGACAGCGGCACCGGCGAAATCGCCACCCAGTACCTGCGCAAGGGCGCGACCTGGACCGCACTGGTGCTGGAATACCGCGCCGGCGATGGCCGCGTGGTCAGCCTGGTGCGCCTGCTGTGGATCTCCGGCAATGGCACCTCGGCCGGCGACGTGCGCAAGCACTACATGATCGCCGAGCGCCCGTTCGACATCGCCAAGGATCTCGGCGGCTTCGACCTGGACCTGCGCAAGCTCAAGCAGAAGCTGTCCGACCTGCACCACTTCGACACCTTCTCCGGCTATGCCGAGCGCTTCCGCGACCTGCTCGGCATCGACAACGAAATGGCGCTGCGCCTGCTGCACAAGACGCAGTCGGCGAAGAACCTGGGCGACCTCAACGTCTTCCTGCGCGACTTCATGCTCGACACGCCGAAGACCTTCGACGCCGCCGAGCGCCTGGTCAGCGACTTCGCCGAGCTCGATGGCGCGCACCAGGCCGTGGTCACCGCGCGCCGCCAGGTGGAAACCCTGCTGCCGGCACGCGCCTACTACAACGACCTGAAGGAAATGCACCGCCAGCGCGGCGACGACGAAGCACTGAAGCTCGGCGTCGACAGCTTCCGCGAAAGCCGCCGCCAGGCGCTGATCGAAGCACGCCTGCGCGAGATGGACGTGCGTGACCGTGGCCTGCTCGGCGAAGAGGCCCAGCGCCGCGCCGCGCTGGACAACCACACCGAGCGCCTGGCCGAACTGGAACTGCAGCGCCGCCAGCAGGGCGGTGAACGCATCGAGGAACTGGAACGCGAGCAGGGCCGCGCCGAAGCCGAGCGCGACCGCCGCAAGGCCAAGCGAGACCAGGCCCAGGAAGCGGCGCAACAGCTGCAGGCCGAACTGCCCGACGATGCCCATGGCTTCGCCGAGCTGGTCGAGCGTGCGCAGAACGAACTGCAGGACCGCCAGCGTGCCTCGGCGGCACTGGACGATGCGATCAGCGATCGCCTCGGCGGCAAGCGCGATGACGAGCGCCGCTTCGGTGAAGTGCGCAGCGAACTTGAAGCGATGCAGCGCACCCCCTCCAACATCCCGGCGCCGATGCAGAAGCTGCGTGCGCGCCTGGCCGAGGAAACCGGCATCGCCGAAGCGGCGCTGCCGTTCGTCGGCGAGCTGATCCAGGTCCGCTCGGAAGAGCAGGGCTGGCAGGGCGCCATCGAACGCGTGCTGGGTGGCTTCGCGCTGTCGCTGCTGGTCGATGACAAGCACTACAACGACGTCGCCGAGTGGGTGAACCGTACCCATCTGGGCATGCGCTTCACCTACTACCGCGTGCGCCGCAACGATGATGCGTTCGCGCGCGAGCCGTCAGCGAAGTCGCTGCTGCACAAGCTGGAGCTGCGCGAGCACGTGTTCGAAAGCTGGCTGCGCCGCGAGCTCGGCAAGCGCTTCGACTACGAGTGCGTGGATGCCAAGCAGCTGCGCAACGTCGACCGCGGCATCACCCGAGAAGGCCAGGTCAAGCATCCGGGCGACCGCTTCGAGAAGGACGACCGCAGTGCGGTGGGCGACCGTCGTCGCTGGATCCTGGGCTTCAACAACCACGACAAGGTGGGCGCCTTCGAGCGCGAAGCACAGGAACTGGCCAAGCGCATCGCCAGCTGCGAGACCGACATCGCACGCCTGCGCGGCCAGCGCGACCGCGACAATGAGCGCCGCCTGGCCTGCCACGAGCTGGTCAGCATCAGCTGGAACGAGATCGACATCGCTGCCCCGCAGCAGCGCCTGAGCGATATCGAAGCGACCCTGCGCGACCTGCGCGAAGGCAACGCCGACCTCGCCAAGCTGGCCAAGCAGATCGACGCCGTGCGCGCCGACATCGAACAATCCCGCCGCACCTATGAAGACGTCCGTGTCGAGCGTGGCCAGCTGGTCAAGGAACGTGATCGCCTCGACCGCGCCCGCCAGCAGAGCCGTGCGCTGGTGCTGCCGAGCCTGGCCCAGGAGCAGGAAGCCGGGCTGGCCGAGCGCCTGCAGGAGCAGGGCCCGCTCAGCCTGGAAACGCTGGAAGCGCACATGCGCCAGGTCAGCAACGCGCTGAACGAGCAGCTGTCGTCCTCGCAGCAGGACCTCAACCGCATCGAGAACCAGCTGATCGGCTGCTTCCGTCGCTTCATCCAGCAATGGCCGGAGGAATCGGGCGACTTCACCGTTTCGGTGGCCTCGGCCGAGGACTTCCTCGCCCGCCTCGAGCGCCTGGAACGCGATGGCCTGCCGCAGCACGAAGAGCGCTTCTTCGACCTGCTGCAGAACCAGAGCAAGAACAACCTGCTGGCCCTGCAGCGCCACAGCGCCGAGGCCCGCAAGTCGATCGGCCAGCGCCTGGACGAAGTGAACGCCAGCCTGGAACAGGTGCCGTTCAACCGTGGCACGCTGCTGACCATCGAACTGAGCGACCGCCGCCTGCCGGAAGTCGGCGAGTTCCACCTGCAGCTGCGCGAGGTGCTGTCGCAGCAGCAGACCGAGCAGCGCGAGCTGGCCGAATCGCAGTTCACCGTGCTGCGCCAGCTGGTCAACCGCCTCGGTTCGCAGGAAGGTGAGGACAAGCGCTGGCGCGAGCTGGTGCTGGACGTGCGCATGCACGTGGAGTTCATCGGCGTCGAGCTGGATGCGGAAACGCGCCAGCAGGTCGAGATCTACCGCAGCGGTGCCGGCAAGTCCGGCGGCCAGCGCCAGAAGCTGGCCACCACCTGCCTGGCTGCGGCACTGCGCTACCAGCTCGGCGGTGCCGACAGCCAGCTGCCCAGCTACGCCGCCGTCGTGCTCGACGAAGCCTTCGACAAGGCCGACAACGAGTTCACCGCACTGGCGATGAACATCTTCGACAACTTCGGCTTCCAGATGGTGGTCGCCACCCCGCTGAAGTCGGTGATGACGCTGGAACCGTTCATCGGTGGTGCCTGCTTCGTCGAAATCAGCGGTCGCCACGACTCCGGCGTGCTGCTGATCGAGTACGACGAAGAAGGCAAGCGCCTGAAGCTGCCCGAGCGCAGCCGCCAGCAGGCCAACGAACCGGAAGAAGCCGAGGCCTGATCCGGCCGGTTGAATGGGAATGCCGGCCAGCGGCCGGCACTACCCGTGGGCGGGGTTCATGACCCGGTAGTGCCGGCCGCTGGCCGGCAACCGCGTTCACGCTCCGCGGAACGTATCCCACGCCATCCGCGCGATCAGCACCACCACCAGCCCCACGAACAGCTTGCGGATGAACGGCGTACCGCCCTTCAGCGCCAGCCGCGTGCCCACCACCGAGCCGATGATGTTGGCCGCCGCCATCGGCAGCGCGAACAGCCACAGGATGTTGCCGGTCGGCACGAAGAACGAGATCGCTGCAACATTCGTCGCCAGGTTCACCACCTTCGACGCCGCCGAGGCGCGCAGGAAATCCAGGCCGAAGAAGCGCACGAACAGGAAGATCAGGAAGCTGCCGGTGCCCGGCCCGAAGAAGCCATCGTAGAAGCCGATCGCTGCACCGATCGCCAGCGCGATCACCAGCTCGCGGCGGCCGATTTCCTGCGGCCGGTGCAGCGCGCCGAAGTCCTTTTTCCACAACGTGTAGGCCAGCATCGCGATCAGCAGCACCAGCACCAGTGGGCGCACCGCGTCCTTGGGCAGCAGGCTCACCGCAGTGGCCCCGGCGAAGGAGAAGACGAAGGCGGTGCCGGCCGCGAACAGCACCGGCTTCCACGGGAAGCGCACGTTGCGCGCATAGCGCCAGGCAGCCGCACCGGTGCCGAACATCGAACTGAACTTGTTGGTACCAAACAGCATCGCCGGCGTCTGCTGCGGCAGCACCGTGAACAGGCCGGGCAGCTGCACCAGGCCACCGCCACCCACGGCGGCATCCACAAGACCGGCGATGAAGGCGATCACCACCAGCCACCACAACTCAGGGGGAACCAGTTCCAGCACGGCGATCAATCAAGGTGGGGGCGCGACAGCATACGCCTGTCCTGCTTCAGCTGGCCCGTGCCGCGCGTGGATCAATCCGCGCAACCCGGCGACAATGCCGGCATGAGCCGAAAACCCGCCGATCCCTGTCCCTGTGGCCTGCCCGCCGACTATGCTGCCTGCTGCGGCCGTTTCCATGCCGGTGAGGCCGCGCCCGATGCCGAGCGCCTGATGCGTTCGCGTTACAGCGCCTACGTGCGCGGTCTGGCCGACTACCTGCGCCAGAGCTGGCATCCGGACACGCGTCCGGCCGAGTTGTCGCTGGATGATGCGCCCGGCTAGCGTACCCATTGGCTGGGCCTGACCGTACACGAGCACACCGTCACCGGTACCGACAGCGCCGACGTCCGCTTCACCGCGCGCTATCGCGTCGGCGGCGGCAGTGCGGTCAAGATGACCGAACACAGCCGCTTCCAGCGCATCGACGGCCGCTGGTACTACCTCGACGCGGTCTGAGCCTCAGCCGCCACGCATGGCCAGCACGCGCTGGCCGGCATGCGCGTGCACCTGGTTGCGACCCCCGTCCTTGGCCACGTACAGCGCCTGGTCGGCGGCCTTGACCACCGCCATCGGGCGCGGATCCACATGGCTGTCGGCCAGGCCGATGCTCACCGTCACCTGTACCACCTGGCCGCTGCCACCGCGTCCGCGCTGCTGGCGGCCGGCTTCGTCATCGCGGCTGCGGGTGCTGCGGTCGCGCAGCTGCATGCGGGTCTCCTCGATGCTCTGCCGCAGCGCCTCCACGGCATCCATGCAGGCCGCCGCCGGGCGGTCCAGGAACACCACCGCGAACTCCTCACCGCCATAGCGGAACGCCCGCCCACCGTCGCCAACCTTCGCCAGGCGCGAGGCCACCAGGCGCAGCACATCGTCGCCGGTGTCATGGCCGTGGGTATCGTTGAACGATTTGAAGTGGTCCACGTCCACCATCGCGATGCTGTAGGTGCCGCGTGCCCGCTGCAGGGTCTCGTTGAATGCCCGGCGTCCGGGCAGGCCGGTCAGCTCATCGCGGAAGGCCATGTGGAAGGACTCCTGCAGCATCGCACCCAGCATCAGCAGCAGGGCGGCACTGCTCAGCGCCGGCAGCAGCACCGGGTGCAGGAACACCCGTGGCAGCATCCACCACAGGCACAGCAGGGCCAGCAGCATCGCCGTATGCAGTGGGCGCGGGTGCCGCCACGCCTGCCAGCCCAGCGCAGCGGTGGCCAGCAGCAACAGCACTGCCGGCAACTGCGCGAGCGCGTTCCAATCGGCCGGGATCCACGCCCAGTGGCGGTTCGACAGCAGATCGTGCATGCCACGTGGCTGCTGCGCGGCCAACAGCAGGAAGATCATCAACGCGGTGCCGCTGGCAATGCCGCGCAGCAGCAGGTCCTGGCGTCGGCGCCCGCGCTCCGGCCACAACGCCAGCCCGGCGAACAACAGCGGCAACCAGGCCGAGATGGCATGGAAGCGCAGCGGCGTCAGCGCGGCGACATGGCCACTGCGCAGGTAGCCAGCGACGTCCTGGTGCAGCAGCGCGAACATCACCGCCACGACCAGCAGCAGGCACAGCGTGCGCACCTGGTGGTAGAGCAGGGCCAGACCGGCACCGAGGCAGGCCAGCAGCCACGGCAGGACGCGCTGCGCCGGGCTGGCCACGTCCGCGGTATCCAATGCGGTCCACACCACCACGGCAACCAGCACGGCGGGCAGCACGAACAGGTAATGCGCAGGCTGGCGGAGCGGATGCAGGGGCAAGCAGGAATTCCAGCGCGGTGACGACGCGGCCGCAGCACTGCCGTTAGCGGCGTGCGTGCCTGCATCTTGAATGCGGGGGCCCATCCATGTGAACAAAGTGACGCCGAACCATGACATCGCACTCACCGCCCTGCGCCGATGCTGCCCACATGGACAGCGTACCCGCCGCCGTCGCTGCCCCGCAGCACGATCTCGCCCGCCAGTTCGCCCATGTACGGACGCGCAGCCTGCAGCTGGCCGCGCCGCTCAGTGCCGAGGACGCCATGCTGCAGAGCATGGCTGACGCCAGCCCGAGCAAATGGCACCTGGCCCACACCACCTGGTTCTTCGAACGCTTCGTGCTGGCGGGTTTCGCCACCGTGCCAGCGCATGACCCGGCCTGGGACTACCTGTTCAACAGCTACTACAAGAGCATCGGCCCGGCGCATGCGCGGCCACAGCGCGGGTTGCTGTCGCGGCCCTCGCTGCAGCAGGTGCGCGACTACCGCCAGCAGGTCGATGCACAGGTGCAATCGCGGTTGGCGGCGGGCGATCTCGATGAGCAGGCGCTGCAGCACCTGCAGTTGGGCCTGCAGCACGAACAGCAGCACCAGGAGCTGCTGCTCACCGACATCAAGCATGCGTTCTGGTGCAACCCGCTGCAGCCACCGTATCGCGAGGATCTGCGGCCCGTCGCCGGCGTCGCCACTGCGCAGGGCTGGGTCGAATCACCCGAGCGCATCGTCACCGTCGGCGCCGCAGCCTGGCCGCAGCACACCGCGTTCGCCTACGACAACGAAGCGCCAGAGCACCGCGTGCTGCTCCCCGCGCATGCATTGGCCGAGCGTCCCTTCAGCAATGCCGAGTACCGCGCCTTCATCGACGCCGGCGGCTACCGTGAACCGCGCTGGTGGCTCAGTGAAGGCTGGGCATTGCGTGAAGCCGAGGACTGGCGGCATCCGCTGTACTGGGATGACGCCCTGCAGCGCGAGTACACCCTGGGCGGTTGGCGCGAACTGGATCCGCACGCGCCGGTCTGCCACCTCAGCTACTACGAGGCCGATGCCTGCGCCCGCTGGGCCGGCGCGCGCCTGCCCAGCGAGTACGAGTGGGAAGCCGCTGCCGCGTCGCAGCCGCTGCGGGGACATTTCGCCGATGACGACCGGCTGCACCCGCAGGCAGCGCAGGGCAGTGGAATGCGGCAGCTGTTCGGCGATGTATGGGAATGGACCCACAGCGCGTATGGCGCCTACCCGGGCTTCCGCCCCTTCGCCGGCAACCTCGGTGAGTACAACGGCAAGTTCATGTGCGGGCAGTGGGTGCTGCGTGGTGGCAGCTGCGCCACGCCCCGCGGCCATGTGCGCGCCAGCTACCGCAACTTCTTCATGCCGCCGGCGCGCTGGCAGTTTTCCGGACTGCGCCTGGCCAGGGACCTCACATGAGCACCGTGCATGACGCGCTGCAGGCATTGACCGATCTCACCCCCGGGCGCCAGCAGATCCTCTCCGACGTGGTGGCCGGGTTGTCGCGCACGCCCCGGCAGCTGCCGTCCAAGTACTTCTACGATGCGCGTGGCTCGCGCCTGTTCGAGCAGATCACCCAGACTCCCGAGTACTACCCCACGCGGACCGAGTTGGCCCTGCTGGCGCGTGTGCTGCCGGACATCGCCCGGACCGTTGGACCACGCCTGCACGTGGTGGAGCTGGGCAGCGGCAGCGGACGCAAGACCGCGCAGCTGTTGGCCGGACTGCACGACCCTGTGGCCTACACGCCGATCGAGATCTCGCGGGCCGCGCTGCTGTCCAGCATCGACCATCTGGCACCGGCGCTGCCCGAGGTGGAGATGCTGCCGGTCTGTGCCGACTTCACCCGCCCCGTGGCCGTGCCCATGCCTGAACGCGAACCCGCGCGACGGCTGCTGTTCTTCCCCGGTTCCACGTTGGGCAACTTTGAAGGCGAAGACGCGGTCGCACTGCTGCGGGCGATGCGCCAGACCATGGGCCGCGACGGCCTGGCCCTGGTCGGCATCGACCTGCACAAGGACCCGGCGCTGATCGAAGCGGCCTACAACGATGCGCAGGGCGTCACTGCCGCATTCACCCTCAACCTGCTGGCCCGGCTCAACCGCGAGATCGGCAGCGACTTCGACCTCGACGGCTTCCGCCACCGTGCCCGCTACAGCATCGCGCGGCTGCGCATCGAAACCGATCTGGTCAGCCGCTGGGCGCAGGATGTGCATCTGGATGGCCGCAGCTTCCACGTTGCCGCCGACGAACCGATCCGCGTGGAGTACAGCCACAAGTACACCGACGGCAGCTTCGAAGCGCTGCTGCAGCAGGCGGGCCTGCAGGTCATGCAGCGCTGGGACGCCGACAGTCCCGCCTATGGCCTGCGCCTGCTGCGCACCGCCTAGGGCGGACGGCCAGCGGGTGCCGCTTCAGGTTCAGCGACGCCGGTGCCCCTAAGATGGCCGTGCAACGGCAACACGGAGGACGCCATGCCCATTCTGACCACGCTCGGCCTGGCGGCCGCTCTCGCCTCGCCCCCCGCGTTGCCTGCAGCACCGGATGCCAGCGTCGATCCGGCCTTCAGCCGCTGCCTGACGGACCTGCAGGCCACGGCCGCCAGCCAGGGCATCAGTGCCGATCGCTTCAATGAAATCACCGCTGGGCTCACCCCGGACCCCAGTGTGCTTGGCCTGCTCGATGCGCAGCCGGAATTCACCACACCGATCTGGGACTACCTGGCCGCGCTGGTCGATCGCCAGCGCGTGGCTGATGGTCGCGCCATGCTGGAGCAGCATCGCGACCTGCTCGATCGGGTGTCGGCGCAGTACGGTGTCGATGCCGCCACCATCGTCGCGGTCTGGGGCGTGGAGAGCGACTACGGCCGCGTGTTCGGCAAACGTCCCCTGCTGCAGTCACTGGCCACGCTGTCCTGCGCCGGCCGTCGCCAGCCGTTCTTCCGCGGTGAACTGCTGGCGCTGCTCAAGCTGATCGACCGCGGAGACCTGCAGGCACAGGGGCTCACCGGTTCCTGGGCCGGTGCCTTCGGGCACACCCAGTTCATGCCCAGCACCTATGCACGCATTGCCGTGGACGGGGATGGCGATGGCCGCCGCGATCTGGTCGGCAGCATTCCCGATGCACTGGCCTCCACTGCCAACTACCTCAAGCGCGCCGGCTGGCGCAGTGGCGAGCCGTGGGGCATGGAAGTTCGCGTTCCCGCTGGCTTCAACGCCAGCCAGGCCGGACGTACCCAGCGTCGTGCCCTGGCCGACTGGCGTGCGCAGGGCGTGACCGCGCTGGACGGCAGCGTGCTGGCTCCGGCCAACCTGCCCGCCGACGCGCGCGCCGCCCTGCTGCTGCCGGCCGGCAACAAGGGCCCCGCGTTGCTGGTGTTCCGCAACTACGACGCGATCTACAGCTACAACGCGGCTGAAAGCTATGCGCTGGCGATCGCCACGCTGGCTGACCAGCTGCGTGGCGGCAGCGGGTTGGCCACCGCCTGGCCGACCGACGACCCGGGCCTGGGCCGCGATGAGCGCCGCCAGCTGCAGGCCCTGCTGCTGGCGCGTGGCTACGACATCGGCAGCGCCGACGGCATGATCGGTACTGCCACCCGTCGCGCGATCCAGTCCGAGCAGCAGCGCCTCGGCTGGGCCAATGCCGATGGGCGTGCCGGGCAACGCATTCTGCGTGCACTGCAGGAAGAGGCCGCTGCTGCAGCACCCAGCGCGCAGAAGGCCTTGCCCCAGGCACGCTGACCGCGACATCATCGCCGCGGTCTTCAAGGAGCGTCATCGCATGCAGTCGAATCCGGACATCAGCAGCGGCCTGTATCACGGGCTGGAGGCCTGGCACGTGCGCACCCCCAGCGCGACGGCGGTCATCAGCGTGTTCGGCGGACAGCTGCTGTCGTTCATTCCGCAGGGGCAGCCGGACCTGCTGTGGCTGTCGCCCACGCGCGCCGCACTGCCGACGCCGATCCGCGGTGGTGTGCCGGTGTGCTGGCCGTGGTTTGGCCGCCAGGGCCAGAACAATGATGTGCCCGCGCATGGCCTGGTGCGCACCGCGCGCTGGGAGCTGCAGCAGGTACAGCAGGGCGACGCGGGAGAGCTGGTGCTGCAGCTGGCGCCGCCACTGCCTGCCGATCTCGGCTTGTGCCTGCAGATGCAGCTGCGCATCGGCCACCAGCTGCACCAGCAGTTGACCACCGGGAACGCTGGAACAACGTCGGTGACCTTCACCCAGGCCCTGCACAGCTATTTCCGGGTAGGCGATGCCGAGCGCGTCGAGGTCGATGGTCTCGATGGCCTGCAGTATCTGGACAAGTACGAGGACTATGCACAGTCGCGCCAGCAGCAGGGGCCGTGGTCACTGCGTGATCCGCGTGATCCCGGCCGCAGTGATCGCATCTATACCGGTGCCAAGGGGCACTATGTACTGCGCGATCCGGTCCTGCAGCGGCGGATCGAGATCCGCAGCGAAGGCAGCCAGACGCTGGTGGCCTGGAATCCCGGTGCGGAGGCGGCAGCGAAAATGGCCGATGTCGGCGAGGGCTGGCGCGATTACGTCTGCCTGGAGGTGGCCAATGCCGGCCCCGACCAGATCACGCTTGCGCCGGGCGCGCGCCATCAATTGATACAGACCCTGGCCAGTACCCCGCTGTAGTGGGGGGCCGGCAGTCCCGTTTTGAAGAAGTGACCCGAAAGGATGGAGAACATGCAGGAAGCACAGTGGTGGTATGCCAACAGCAGGCAGAGCGAAGGACCGGTGGACCTGGCCGGCCTGCGTCGCCTGCAGCAGGACGGGACGGTGACGGCGCGCACGCTGCTCTGGTGCGAAGGCATGCCGTCGTGGCGGCCGTTGGCGGAGCTGGATCAGGCCGCAACGCAGGTCGAGGTGGCTCCGGTCCTGGATATCGACGCAGCGCCTGCGGCTGAGGGCATTGCGCCGAGTGTCGGCGATCCGTCCGATCCCTACCGTGCACCGGTTGCGGCACCGGAGACGGCCGCGGCGGCTGGGCTGGAGGGCGACATGGCGCTGTATGCCAGTGTGGTCGGTGGCAACTTCCCGATCTATCGCCAGCGTTGGCGGCTGGATCAGGGCATCGCCACGGGCAGTGGCACCTGGCACTGGCCGGCATTCCTGCTCGGCCTGATCTGGATGATGTATCGCAAGATGTACCGCCTGGCGGCGATGTGGGTTGGCCTGCTGCTGCTGGTCAGCGTGGTCGAGACCCTGCTGGATGTGCCGGATGGCCTGTCGCTGGTCATCACCTTCGCGCTCAGCATCACCACCGGGATCTTTGGCAACAGCTGGTACCTGGCACACTGCCAGCGCCTGATCGCCCAGGCCCGTACCGTGACCGGCGGCGATGATGCACGGCTGCGCAGCGAGCTGAGCGCACGCGGCGGCACCAGCGTGGTCGCCACGCTGATCGCCATCGTCATTGCGGTGGTGCTGAGCATCGTGGGTGCCGCATTGGCGGGGTAGGCCGGGTCAGCGGCCCTGACCCGGCCGCAGCACCAGCAGGCACAGCGCACCGGCCACCAGGCCCCAGAACGCCGAGCCGATGCCGGCCAGTGAGACGCCCGAGGCGGTCACCAGGAAGGTGACCAGTGCCGCCTCGCGGTCCCGCTCAAGCGCCAGCGCACTGGCCAGACTGTTGGCGATGGTGCCGAACAGCGCGATACCGGCCACACAGGCCACCAGTTCCTTCGGGAAGGCGGCGAACAGTGCCGCCACGGTGGCACCGAACAATCCGATGATGATGTAGAAGGCGCCTGCCGCCATGGCCGCGGTATAGCGTCGTGCCGGGTCCTCATGTGCATCGCGGCCCATGCAGATCGCGGCGGTGATCGCCGCCAGGTTCAGCGCATACGCACCGAACGGCGCCAGCAGGGTGTTGACCACACCGATCCAGCCGATCAGCGGTGATACCGGGGCGTCATAACCGGACGCACGCATCACTGCCACGCCCGGAATGTTCTGCGAGGCCATGGTGACCACGAACAGGGGCAGGGCGATGCCGGCCACGGCGGTCCAGGACAAGGACGGGGTCACCCATTGCGGCACCGCCAGTTGCAGCTGCACCTGCTGTGCGTGCAGCAGGCCACGGCTGGCCGCGACCGCGATGCCGACCAGCAGGGTGGCGATGACCGCATAGCGCGGGAACAGGCGGCGTCCGGCCAGCCAGGTGGCGAACATGGCCAGCGCCAGTACCAGCTGGGTGTTCATGGCCACGAACACGTCCAGACCGAAGCGCAGCAGCACCCCGGCCAGCATGCCGGCGGCCAGCGCCATCGGCACCCGCTGCATCAACCGGGCGAAGATGCCGGAGAAGCCAGCCAGCATGCCCAGTACCGCGGCGAGCAGGAATGCACCGGTGGCCTCGGAAAGCGATGCGCCGCCGGCACCGACCACCAGCATCGCCGCGCCCGGTGTCGACCATGCGGTCACCACCGGTACCCGATAGCGCAGTGACAGCCCGATGCAGGTGACACCCATGCCCAGTCCCAGTGCCCACATCCATGAGGCGATCTGCGCCTGGTCAGCACCGACGGCCTGTGCCGCCTGGAACACGATGACGGCCGAACTGGCGAAGCCGACCAGCACAGTAATGAAGCCGGCAACGAGGGCCGGTACTGAAAGGTCGCGCCACCACGCTTGCCGCACCTGCATGTTCATTGCCGTCTCTCCACCGTGCATCCGTGCATTGATAGCCCTTGTGGCGTTGACCGCGCAACGCGCGGTCAACGCCACAGTGATCTTCGAGCGTACGTCATGCGTGATGTTGCGTTGGTTCTGTCATCACCCTGCAAAAAAATGCTTGACGAAATCTGCAGGATCTCTAGAATTCGCTCCCTTGCTGCAGCGCACCGCTTCTTCGGAAACGGCACGCGAACAGCAACGCCACCACCGACGAACGAGATGATCGAACGAAGGTGTTGACGGACTCGAAAAGTCCGGCATAATAGGCGGCTCGCAACGACGAAAGACCCTCGGGTCCAACGACGAAGCAGCATCGGCAACAACGTCCACTCCGGTGAGACGGCCTTGAAAAAAGGTGTTGACGAAGCGGAAAAGCCGGCTATAATGGGCGGCTCGCTACGAAGAAAACTTCGCAGCACGCGGGAACGGCGCTGAGGCCACTTCC